>JAFIEO010000001.1 GCA_020832445.1 Paracoccaceae bacterium | reverse complement strand
GCGCCACCCCGCGCGATTTGTTTGGCAACAACGGTTTGATCTTGTTGAACTGTTCCTCTGAGAGCCAGAAATTGTCAGACATGAAACCTCCTTCGTTCCATGTCTTGAAACACAAATCAGTTTATAGGTCTACGCCCTAAGGTCAGATCTTCGCTGCAAGCCAAAGTGCCGCGTCACTGGAGGATGTCACCGGATGGCAAGACCGGCTGGGGGACCGGTCGCTACAGTTTCAACCCAACGACATGCTGGGGCTTCGGGCAGAAGCTGTTATGTTATAAGATAACATTACACAAGGGGAAAAGAGTGCATGCGTCGTGCAAAAAATGCGCGCGCCCGCATTTTGCACAAGCAGGTTGCACGAAAAGCGGGGCGCAGCGCAGATGATCTAGCTGATTGATATTGCCCACAAACCGACAGAAATCAGGAATTGTGCCTGTGGGCGTTGGTTGTCACTGCGCTGTAATCGTCAGCTCGGCGCTACCGAAACGGGGGCTGGACAGGACGATACGCGCCTCCCCTGTCTGGCCGGTGGTGCGCAGCCAGAAACCGGCCATGCCACCGCATAGCGTGACATGGTCGGGGCCAATCAGGTGGACAGGGCCGCTGGCACGGATCTGGACCGCCTCGTTCAGAAAACGCAGCGGGTTGCCTGCCTGATCCAGCCCGCGCAGCACAACGCGCGTTTCATCCTGTGTTGCCGCATTCAGTTTCGTTGTATCGGCCAGTATTTCCAGCCGCGTGGGCACCGGATCAGCAACAAAATGGCGTTGCGCGACCTGCTTGCCTGCCAGCCAGCCCGTCAGTACCCCGTCCTGCCAAGCCATCCCCCAGCGCCCCAGCGCATCGGGTGACAAATGGCGCGCCTCGATAATCACAGGCGGATAGGGCAGATGCGGAAAACGCGCGTGATCCGGCCCGACGCGGGTTGTGCTGCCGCCATAGGTCAATTCGACCGCGTCGCAATTTGTCAGCACGATCAGGGGCAGCACACCGCCGATATTGCGCTCTCCGCGCGCCCAAAAGGTCACGGGTTCAAACACAATGCGCGCAGCAGGGTCTTGTTGCGATGCATAGACATACCCCGCCGGTTTCAGGTTGCGGAACATGTCGGTCACGCCATGGTGGCAGATGCGGTCACCCGACCCGAAATCCTTGTGGGTGTTGTAATCGGCAAAGCACCACCCGATTGCCCCCGCGATGCCCGGATCGCCGAAAGCTGCGTTCAGCACCTCCAGATGGCGGATGGCGTGTTCGGCGTGGCGTTGTTCTGGATCACCCGCCTTGGTCGGGAACATATGCCCGTTATATTCGGTCACAAGATACGGCACCGGATGGCGCAGGCCCGTCGTCTCGGTTATCGGGCGCAGGGGCGTGCGCGGGCGGTTGGAGTCGGATTTTTCAAAATCGCCCAGTATGAAATCATTCATCGTATAGACATCTTCCAGCATTTCGCTGTCGGTGATGCAGCGCACCCCGCCGGTCTGGCGTGTCGGGTCCAGTTCGCGCGCAACGCGGTTGGCCTCGGAATAAAATTCATGGTCATCGGCGCTTTCGTTGATACGCACCCCCCACAGGATAATCGCGGGGTGGTTCCAGTCCCGCCGGATCATCGCCGCGACATTCGCGACCGCGCGCGCCTTCCATTCCGCGTCGCCAATATGTTGCCAGCCGGGAATTTCTTCGAACACCAGCAGGCCGATCCGGTCGCAATGGTCCAGAAACCACGGTGATTGCGGATAATGCGACGTGCGCACAATATTGCACCCCAGATCGTATTTCAGGATTTCGGCGTCGCGTTCCTGACTGCGGCGGCCCTGAGCATAGCCGCTATAAGGAAAGCTTTGGTGCCGGTTCAGGCCACGCAGCTTGACCGGCCTGCCGTTCAGCATGAACCCCTGCGGCGTGAATTCCGCGTGGCGTATGCCGAAATCCGTGCGGTGACAGTCAGTGCCCGCCGGGGTCTGCAAGGTCAGATCCAGTGTATACAAAACCGGATTGTCCAGATCCCACAACAACAAATCCTTCAGCCCGTCAAACCGGATACACATATCCGTGCCGTTCACAGGCACTGTTTGCGTGGCGATCTCCGCGCCGCGGGCATCCAGAATCCGCGCAGTCACGGTGTCGGATTGCACCCCGTCCGCGGCGGCAAGGGTTACCCGCGCCAAAACCGTTTTTTGTGCATCCAGCGGGTCGGGTGTTTCGATTTTGACCTGCGCGATCCGAACATGTGGCGCGCTGAGCAGCCATACATCACGGTAGATTCCCGCATAGGTCAGATAGTCGATTTGCCCCCCAAAGGGCGGGATTTTGGGGTTTTCTGTCCCGCTGAGTGTGACGGTTACAATATTGCGGCCCTTGACCAGATGCGGGGTCAGGGGCGCATCAAATGGTGTATAGCCGTCATGGTAGTGCGCGACCTCAATGCCGTTGATATGAACGCGGGCATCGGCCATCACCCCGTCAAATTGCAGCCAGACATCGCACCCCTGCATGTCAGGGGTCCAGTCGATATGCCTGTGATAGGTGAAACTGCGCTGATAAATGGTTTCGTCAAAATAGTTCAGCGGCAGGTCCACTGCATTATGCGGCAGCGTGACCGATTGTGTCCCGCTTGTCGGGTCCGCGCCGTCGGGACAAAACTGCCAGCCTTCGTTTATGGCAATCCGGTGCGGCAGTGCGGTGTGTTCCATTTCAATACCGTTCCTATGCGGACCCGAAGATTATGCAGCCTGGACCGCCCCGTTTCTGGATATGGCCGTTTCAGGTTTTGGCGGCGCGCGTCATGCGTCTGCGGTGAATGGTGAGGATACGATTGCGCGCCGCACCATGCGCCCATCTGGCCTTTCGACCAGCTGGCCCGTGCCCGTGTCGTTCCATGCGGCTTCGGCCAGTGTGCGGTCGGCCGGTTTCAGGTTGCCCATGCCCGCATCATCCACCGACAGGATCGAGGCCCGCAAAAGTTGCGAATAGGGATGCTCCGGCGCTTCCAGCACCGCGCGCGCCGGACCCATTTCGACGACATGCCCGCGTTGCATGATGATAAGCCGGTCCGAAATATAATATGCGGTCGCAAGATCATGCGTGATGTAGATTACCGACACCCCGTAAGTGTCGCGCAGGTCGCGCAGCAGGTTCACAATCGACATCCTAAGCGACGCATCCACCATCGAAACCGGTTCATCCGCGATCAATAGCGCGGGGTTCGGGATCAGCGCGCGGGCGATGGCCACACGCTGCAACTGCCCGCCCGATAATTCATGCGCATACCTGCCCTTAATCTCGGCAAGGCTAAGGCCGACCTTTTGCAAGGCATCATCCATCGCCTTGTCGATTTCGTCTTCCGTGGTGGCGCCAAGCAGCGCGCGGGCGGTGGACACAAGGTAGCGGTCCACCTGTTTCAACGGGTTGAATGCTTCGAACGGGTTTTGAAACACCGGCTGCACACGTTTCATAAAGGCCAGTCGCGCCGCCCTGCCCCGCCTTTCGCGCGCGCCCTGATTGTCAAACAGGATATCGCCGTTTGTTGGCACTTCCAGCCCCAGGATCATGCGCGCCAGCGTCGTTTTGCCAGAACCGGATTCGCCGATAATGGTGAAAATTTCCGGCGTATCATCGCGCAGCGTGAAGCTGACATCAACAACCGCCTTCACCTTCTCGCGCGAGAGGATGCCACCGGAGCTGAATTCCTTGGATACGGATTTTACATCAAGCAGCGCGGTCATACCCTCGCCTCCTGCGGTTTTCCGAGTGTCGTCAGCGGGCGCACCTCATCCGCGCGCCAGCATGCTGATCGGTGGTCAGGGCCTATGGTTTCCATTGGCGGAACTTCGGTTGCGCATTTCGCAACAGCCATCGGGCAACGTGGATGGAAGCGGCAGCCTTTGGGCGGGTCGGCAAGGTTCGGCGGGCGACCGTCAAGGGATGGCTTCTTGCTAAGATCCCCTATCCGCGGCAGGCTTGCGACAAGATGCGCCGTATAGGGGTGGCGCGGTGCAGTGAACAAGGTGCGCGTCGGCCCTTCTTCGACCAGCCTGCCTGCATAAACGATGCCGATCCGGTCGGCGATATTGGCATGCACGCTCATGTCATGGGTGACAAACACTACCGACGATCCGATCTCGCGCTGCACATCGCGGATCATGGCCAGCACGTCCTTTTGCACAACCACATCCAGCGCGGTTGTCGGTTCATCGGCGATGATGAATTGCGGCCTGCACACTGTGGCCAGTGCAATGGTAACCCGCTGGCGCATCCCGCCCGACAATTCATGCGGATAGGAATTCAGGACACGTTCGGGCAGGTTCAGCCGTTCCAGATGCTGGCTGACCGCCAGCCAGAACTGACGCTCGTTCAGGCCCATCGGGCGCAGGGCAAAATCACGAAACGCCCGCCGGATTTTGCGCACCGGGTTCAGCACGCTCATGGACCCTTGCATGATATAGGACATGTTCTTCCAGCGGATTGCATCGACCTGTGCCTTGGTTGCGGCATAGGGATCGATGATCTTGTCGCCGAAACGGTAGGTCATGGAGCCGCCGACAATTTGCAGCGGCGGTCTGATGGCGGCCGCGAAGGTCTTGATCAGCGATGTCTTGCCCGACGAACTTTCGCCAGCAATGCCATAAATTTCATTGCGGCGGATCGACATGGTCACATCATCCACCGCGCGCACTTCGCGTTCAATCCCGAAATACCCCATTTTGTAATAGGCTTTCAGGCCTTTTACCGTCAGGACATCATCTGTTTGCATTGTGGTCATGATCATAGCCCCATTCTGCGCAACCGGCTGCGCGGGTCGATATATTCATTCAGCGACACGGCCAGCAGGAACAGCCCGATAAAGGTCATCACGATAAGGATCACCGGAATCACCAACCACCACCACACACCAACAACCATGGCGGAATGATTATTCGCCCAATACAGCGTCGTGCCGACTGTCGGGATGTTGATATTGGTGAAGCCCAGAACAGCCAGCGTCACTTCCAGCCCGATGGCCCAGATCATATTGGCCATCGCCGTCGAAAAGATGATGGGCATCACATAAGGCAGATGTTCCTGAAACATGATCTTGGGCGAACTCATGCCCGAAAACACCGCGTGGCGGGTAAATTCGCGGTATCGCAACCCAAGCGCCACAGACCGGATCAGCCGCGCATCATAGGCCCAGCCAAGACAGGCCATCAGGATCGCAAGATTAACTGTGTTCAGATCGTTGCGCATCACGAAATAGAACAACACAAGGATCGGAAAAATCGGCAGGGCCACGAAGATGTCGTTGAAAAACATCAACACACGGTCGACAGGCCCGCCCAGATAGCCCGACAAAAGCCCTATGGTGATCGAAATCATGCGGCTGATCACGGCAACAGTCAGCCCGAACAGCAGCGTGTTGCGAAAAGCAAAGGACAGTTGCCAGAACATATCCTGACCGCGCGAATTGGTGCCGAACCAGTAATCCCATGACGGCGGCTGATCAGGCGGCGCAACATAGATCATCGAGGGGTCAACAGGCGAGAATGCGGACAGGCACGCGAAGAACACCACAATCCCGACCAGTATCAGGCCGATGGCAAATTCAATATTGAAGCGGATGAGGTCGCGGATGATGACGAACATATATCTACTCCACCGTGATGCGGGGGTCTAGAATGGGGTGCAGCAGATCAACGATGAAGATTGCACCGGCCACCGCCGTGATCGCAACCGTAGCCACCGCCAGCACCAGCGCATAATCGCCCGCATTCACTGCCGCAATCAGAAGCGAGCCAAGGCCCGGATAACTGAACACCTCCTCGGTGATAACAGTGCCCGAGAAGATCGCGCCAAGGGTCATTGCAAGGGCCGTCAGTTGCGGAACTGCGGCATTGCGGATCACATATGACGCAACGATCGTGCGCTTGTTGACCCCCGCCAGTTCGGCATAGGTGACGTAATCTTCGGAAATGATATTGGACACCAGCGCGCGCATACCCAGAAACCATGTGCCCAGCCCCACCAGCACCAGCGACAGCGCCGGCAGAATGGCGTGCGACAGCACCGACCCGATGAAAGGCCAGTTCCAGCCCGGGCGCACATTCATGGCAAACCCGCCAGAGATTGGCAGCACAGGCCAGACAAACCCAAAGACAATAAGCAAGATGAACGCGACAATGTAATACGGGATCGGCTGCAACCCCATCGCCACGATACCGACACCCTTGAGCACGCGGTTATTCTGGTAATACCCCGCAAGCCCGCCCAGAATGTTGCCAATCAGCCATGTGAACACGACCGCAGTTGCCAGCAGGCCCACTGTCCATGGCAGCGCGCGCATGACCAGCGTTGTGGCCGGCGTGGGAAAGGCAATCAGCGACGGGCCAAGATCAAGAACAACAATCCGGCGCCAGAAGTTGATAAACTTGCTCCAAAGCGGTTCTTCAATGCCGTAAAGCGCGGTCAGTGCGGCACGCATATCGGCCACGGCCTCGGGGCTGAAATTCGACCTTCCGGTGATCCGGTTGATGGCCTGTTCGACGGGATTGATCGGCGAAAGATGGGTGATCAGAAACGCGGCAGACACGCCAAAGAATATCACCGCAAGCAGTTGAACCGCTCTTTTCGCTACAAAAAACAGGTAATTCTGCATTGTCATCCCTCTCGCACGACGCGCGGCCAATCAGGTGCAAGGCCGCATTGGGGTGGGGGTGCAAACCCGGACCGTTACACAAAACGGTCCGGATCAGTTGGGGTGATCTGGCGGGGTCAGTTCCCTGCCCGCTCCAGCTGCGTCAGGATATACCGCGAATTCGACCAGTTGTTGACCGGGTTCGCATAGGGATTGTTCGCCGAAGGATAACCCGTCCAGTACCGTTCCGACATAACAGCAAAGACATTGTAGCTCATCACCGGTATGATCGGCATTTCTTCGACCATCAGGCGCACGAAGTCCAGTCCAAGCTCCAGATTGCGGGGATCGTCAAAGCCTGTGACACGCACTTCTTCGATGATCCGGTCAAGTTCGGGGTGCTGCCACCGTTGCCAGTTGCGCGCAGGCTGGATTTCGCCGGGGTCTGCCACATATTGCGAATGCCAGCTGTCCAGGAAATAGGACAGATCAGGGTGACCGCCCCATGTTTCCACACTCCACCAGATATAGCTGTCGTAATTCCCTGCATTGCGCTGGTCTGCATGGTCAGAGGCCACGACAACATCGACGTTCACACCCGCCTGTGTCCAGTTCTGGGCGACCATTGTGCCAAGACGATTAATCACGCCATCACCTGGGATCATCAGCGAGAATGCGAAAGGTTCGCCATTCGGCATAATCCAGTTATTGCCCCGACGGGTAAACCCCGCATTGGTCAGCAATTCGGTGGCTGCATCAATATCTTGCCGCCACCACCCCTGACCAAAGGCCGCGCGGATTTCAGCGGGATCACTTGGCACAGCGTCGCCATATTGCGGGCGCACCATGTCGGCAATGCCCAGCGTCAGGTCGGGATCATAGGGCCGGATTACCGATGTGCCTGTATCAAGCTCGAACTCTGTCAGCCATTCGTTCATCGGGATGTGGTAATCCGTGGGGTGCGTCCCGGTGGGCGGGATTGCGATGGCCGACATTGTCGCTGCACCACGATAGGACGCCATCGACATCGCGCGTCCGTCCAGCATCAGCGCCAGCGCCCAGCGGACATTGCGATCCTGAAACTTCTCGTTCTGGTGGTTGAAGATCACACTTGGAAGTGTCGGGTCCGGATGGGCGTAGGGAAAGCCATCAAACCAGCCGCGCGCTGTCTCATCCTGCTGGACGATCGAAAACATGCCTTCGGGCGTCAGATCATGGATCATATCCAGATTGCCGTTGCGCATCTCGATCAACCGGCGGTCTGTCGGGCCGCCATCGCGGTAGATCACATATTGCGGCGCGGGTTCGCCATATTCAGCCATGGCTGTGCGGTCCCAATCCTCGCGTTTTTCCCAGATATACCATGATCCGTTCGGGTCGTAGCTGTGCAGCGTATATGGCCCAAGCCCGACGGGCGGGTTGTTGTCGAAGGACAGCACGTCCTCGACATCCTCAAATATGTGCTTGGGCATGATCCATGCCGCATTCCAGCGCACCTTGAACACCGAATCAAACCGCGAATTGGGGGCCTTTAGCGTGAAATGGACAGTATAGTCATCAACCGCCTCGACACTCTCGACCTGCTGCGAGAAGACGCCACTCCAGTTCATGCCGGGCGTTTCTGCCTGCTTTTCCACTGTGAAAACAACGTCATGCGCCGTGAATTCGACGCCATCACTCCAGTATACACCGGGGCGCAGTTCAACCGTCATTTCCGTGTAATCATCATTGTAGATCGCAGGTCCGGTGGCCAGCGAATTATAGGTCACACCGTCGATCCCTTCATTGGGGTCGATATACCAGAACGTGTCCATACTCAGCTGATGTAGCCCTGTGGTCCAGCCGCCGCCCGCAGGCACCCAGATGTTGAACCAACCCGGATTTCGGATTGTGCCTTCGGGGTTTTGCAAGATCAGTGTCTGATCTCTCGGAATATCTTGCAGCGGTGGTGCTGCAGGTTCGTCTTGCGCCAGCACAGGTGTGCCAAGCAACGCAGCGGCAACGCCGGCGGACGCCAGAAACGCTTTCCAGTTACGCATCATTTCCTCCCATTTTGATGGACGCCCCTCCGCATCCATAGTGCAGTGTTACGTTCGATGATTACTCTGTCAAATTATTTGGTGATATTCACCCGATAATCTGATATGAAAAACCTACGCCATTTTTACTGCTACCAAACCCGATTAATGTGACACCGGGTCGGATAATTTTTGCCAAAACACCCCGCAGACAGTTTTTTTCCGCCTGCGGGGCGGGCAAGATTTACCGTCCCAACCGGATCATCTGGTAGGAATAGGGCGCCAGCGCCGCTGTCAGCGTATCGCCATCAACGGCGGCACCCGTCCCTGCCTTTGGAGCAACCTCCTTCTGGTTGTCTGCAACATTAACCGCGCGCAGGTCGTCATGTGTCATGACCTGATGGTCAATGACCGTCAGCCCGTCAAACCCTTGCAGACTGATTGCAAGATCAACCGTTTCAGTGGCGTGGCGGTTGATTGCAAACACAGTCACCGTCCCGTCATCTTCATTATGGACCGCGGATACATCGGCAAAGGTCACGCCCTTGTAATTTTCGGTATCATATGTCGGGCACTCGAAGGTCAGTTGCAGCGCCGTTCCCCGCCCGAAACGCGAGGCAAAATAATAGGGGTAGTAGATTGTCTGGCGCCAGGCATCCCCGCCTTTTTCGGTCATGATCGGCGCGATGACATTCACAAGCTGGGCGATGCAGGCAATTTTCACCACGTCGGAACGGCGGATAAACGTATTCAGAATCAGGCCGACCTGAAGCACATCCTCAAAGTTATAAATATCCTCCAGCAAGGCGGGCGCATGCGGCCAGCCCTGTTGCCCCTCAAGGATTTTGCGGTCTTGTTCGCGCGAATGATACCAGACATTCCATTCATCAAAGCAGATATAAATGTCCTTTTTCGAACGCTTCTTGGCCTTGATAAAGTTGATCACACCCTGCACAGCAACAATGTAATCGTCAAGTTTATGGTTCAATGCCAGATAGTTGGCGGCATTGCCTTCGGGGTTGCCAAAATACATGTGCAGCGAAATGTAATCGACAACATCATAGGTGTGTTCCAGAACCGTCGCTTCCCATTGCGGATAAGTCGGCATGTTGGAATGGCTTGATCCGCACACGATCAGTTCCAGATTCTTGTCGAAGGCGCGCATGGCCTTGGCGGTTTCTGCGGCCAGTTTGCCGTATTCCACCGCATCCTTATGGCCGATCTGCCAGGGGCCATCCATTTCATTGCCAAGGCACCACATCCGCACGTTCCACGGCTCTTCGCGGCCATTGGCACGGCGCAGATCACTCCAGTAACTGCCGCCCGGGTGGTTGACATATTCAACAAAATTGCGTGCCTCATCCAGCCCGCGTGACCCAAGGTTTACCGCAAGCATCATCTGCGTATTGGTGCTGGCGCACCATTCGGCAAATTCGTGAATGCCCACCTCGTTGCTGTCCGACGTGTGCCACGCCAGATCCAGCCTGACGGGGCGGTTTTCTTTCGGCCCGATCCCGTCCTCCCAGTTATAGGCTGAAACAAAGTTGCCCCCCGGATAGCGCACGACCGGCACATCCAGTTCCTTTACAAGCTCGATCACATCTTGCCGCATGCCGTTTTCATCGGCGGTCGGATGGTCCGGTTCATAAATGCCGGTATAGATCGCCCGGCCCAAATGTTCGAGAAATGCCCCATACAGGCGGTCATCAATCTGCGCGACCTTGAACTGGCTATGCGCGATACCTGTGGCTTCCATAAGTTCCCCCCTTATCGCCCCAAATAAAACCCAATAATCGGGTTCATACCCGATTTATGCGATTTAAATGGAAGTCCTGTCAAGAACTCTCTTGAAAGGCCGCGCACGCAGGGGGTTAGGGGGGGTGTGCTACGAGGCTGTTTCAAGCCGCATGACAATGTCCTGATCGTAATTGCCAAAACCGCGCCCGAAGATGTTGATGCCACCGGGATGGCGCGCATCATTGCTGATGCCCACGCGCAGACGTATCGAATGATGATCTGCCACATCCAGATCATCAAGGGTGACATCTGAAATCTTCATCCCGTCAACAAACGTGCCCTGCCCGTTTACGGTGAAAGTCTTCAGCTTGCCATATTGCGAACCTTTCAGCTTCCACCAGTCGGGCGTGTAGACACCGCGCTTGTCACCGTAATCCCCCGGCGATGTCCATGTGCCCACTTCGGTGCTGTTCACCCAGACCGAAATATCCGAAGGCCAGTCGGCACTGGTTCCTGGCACTTCCGAACTAAGTTCCATCGAGAAGCTGACTGATTTAAGCGTGTCATGCATAAGGTTGACGTTATTGGGAAACTGGTATTCGACATACCCGCGCGTGAACCAGATCAACCCCGCCCGCATGCGCCCCGGGTCCAGAAATGTTTCAGGCACGTCCAGCAGCCCGATAATTCCGTCGGTGGTGCACAACCCGCAAGGCGCACTGACAGCGCAGCCCGTATACAGACCGATGGGCATCGCCACCTCGATTGCGGCTGTATCGGCTTGCGCTTCTTCATGTTTGAACGCGACAAGTATTTCATCATAGACCATGAAACACATCTTCTGATTGCCCTTGCGCGCCTTATGCGTTTCGGTGCGCAACAGCCCCGCATCTTCCAGAATGGCGACATTCGATGACACGGTGGATTGCGGCAATGACAATGCGGTCGCAATATCATTCACGTTCATTCCGCGTGATTTCTGGATAAGCTTCAGAATATTGACCCGCACATTCGATGCCAGCCCCTTCAGGACAGCCATGTCCTGCAACGGGTCGATCATGAGAAAATTACGTGCCATTCAAATTTCCCGGTTCACTGTCAATGTTGATGCTGAAAGCCGTGACGACTTGATCAGGCGGCGGATAGCAAGGTGCTTGATCGCGCCCCTGATTGCAATCCCTTAAAGAATTGCCGCCGCGCAGCCGCCATCAAGGGCAGGAGGTATGCCGCCATCTGGCCATGCACCCCTGTTCATCGAACCCGATATAGGCCGCGTTTTCCGCATCGGTCGAAAATGGCAGCGGGGGCGACACCTCAATATGCAGCCAGCCTGACAGTCCGGCCGGCGCATGGCACCACGAAACCCCGTCAAGCGCGCCCCGATACCATCCGCGCGCGTCCGCCGCAGCAATCACCGCATCACGCGGTATGCAGCCATCATAGGCCAGATCGGCGAAGAAATCCGCGCGCGCAAGGGCATGGGCATCGGTTGACGCATCCAGCGCGAAGAAATCCATCTGGCGAACTTCACGCCAGACAAGCAGCGCCAGCAAGACCCATGGCACGGCAATCAGCGCAATTTTTCCCACACGCCACATCAGCGCGCGCCGATCATGCGGATTTGTTCGCGGATCACCTCGACCCGTCGTTCGTGGCTGGGATGCGAGCTGCCCCATGATGGCAGCGGATCGTTTAGCCCCATTTCGGTCAGGTGATCGAAGAACCGCACAAGGCCATGCGGATCAAACCCCGCGCGATGCACGATATCAACCGCGAAGGCATCGGCTTCGAATTCATGTTCGCGCGAATAGGCAAGTTGCAACAGCAGGTTGCCTTCCAGCAGCAGCGATTCCAGCACCGGTCCGGTATCACCCGCAAGAAACCCCACAACGGCATAGATGCCAAGTGCGCGGTAGATCTGTCGCAGGCTGTGGCGGTGGGTAACATGGCCGATTTCATGCCCCATGACGCCTGCGATCATGTCGGGATCATCAGACAGGCGCACCAGTTCATCGGTCAGCACAATGGTCCCGCCCGGCATCGCAAAGGCATTTGGCCCCATGGCACCGCTGCGAAATTTCAGCCGCATGGGGGTGTGCCCCTCGGCCGCGGTCAGCGCGTCGGTCAGGCCGGCAAAATCACCCTGCAATGCGGCCTGTTCGTCAGGGGCAAGGCTGGTTGGTTCCAGCACGAAGCGGTCCATGCTGCGCAGGGTATGCTCGTCCAGTATGCGCGCCAGATTGGGCGGTGTCAGCCAGACAGCCGCCGCAACCAGCACCCCCACACCATAACGCCACACGACCCATACTGCCAGCATCGTGGCCAGCACGAACCCTGCCAGCCGTGGCCGGAAGGCTTCGGCGCGGTGCAGCGTGTTGTCTGCGGGGTTCAGGGCGTCCAGCGCGTCCAGCTGGTCCGTTTCAAACAGCGCCCCGTCCGGCAGCGTCACGCGGCGCGGCGTGCGCCCGACAGGGGCCGCAAAACGAACGTCGGAAACCGCGCCTGTGGCAATGTCCGTGCCGTCCGCCGCCAGCAGCCTGAAGCGATCCCCTTTGCACTCAAAGGTCGCTTCATACATGCGAGAGCTGCCCGCATAGGTCAGCCGACCCTTTATCTTCATGCAGGCAGCCCCAGATCAATTGCCTCCATATCGGTGTAGGCATCGCCGAATGCCCCGCCTTCGGGCAGGATATCCCCGATAAAGGCATCCAGATCACCCGCAATCATCACCTGCGTATGTGCGGCAAGAAAACGCGCCATCCGCACCTTGGCCCAAGGCAGCATCAGGCCCAATGTCATGATCACCACCACTGCATTCGACAGACCAACCCAGACATACCCGCCGACCGGCATATCAGAATGCAGCGCATGCCCCCCTTCGATTTTGGTGCCGCAATAGATGATGTTGCGCATCATCGCGGCATAGACCATCCCGCCCAGCACAAATGCCACGGCAGCCCCGATATAGGCGCGCACCAAAATCCAGACGAAGGATTCCATGCCGTCGAACCCGCGATTTACGCGAAAACTGCCGTCGCTAAAAAGCTGCATCAATGTCGGGATCGTGCCTGCGAATGTCAGCGCAAGGGTAACAAGAACAACCCCGACAAAGGCCAGCATGGCCATGTAGAATGGCCCGATACCGCTGTCGAAACTTAACCGCGACCGCCCGATCAGGTGATGGCCGACAACAAACCGCCGCCGCGCACGATCCGCAAAAGGATAGGCCAGATACAGCGTCAGCGCACTCAGCACCGGATAAAGCAGATAGACCAGAAAGGCCCGGCCCGGTTTGCCGTCGAAATTAAAACGCACATTGGCCCATGTTGTCACCCGCGCGTTAAACCGCAGCGACCGCGTTACCAGCCACGGAAACAGGAACAAAAACCCGATTATCACCACAAGCAGCGCCAGCGGCACAAGGGCCAGAAGCTGGAAGATGATGAACCCCGCGACGATAATGATCCGCCCGATCAGAATCTGCATGCCCGTGGCGTGATAGTCGAACCGGCGGTCTGCAATTTCGGTATTTTGGTAAAAATACTTGTTGGTCCGCACCTTGGCCCATGCCGAATAGATGCCAAGTGTCACAATCGACAGCAGCAGGTTAACGATCCAGATGCCAAAATATTCGCGGGCATTGCCATGAAACAGGACGCGCCGGGGGCGCAAGCAGGAAGGGTCGTGCACGTGGAAGTTCCTTGTGATGTGTCAATGCTGGCGGCAAGCTGCTGGCGCAGTTGTTAACCCCTGGTTGTGAATTTCTCAAGCCGGTCGCCGGGACTGCACGCCAACGCTGCCTTCGATACAACATCTGGCACGCATATCCAGCCGTCATGCGGGGGCCGCGCGGGCAACTGACACGTCCTGAACGCCACCCGCGTGGCCAATTCAGTATGGGTCAACCGGATCACAGCAAAGGCACAGCACCTATGGCAGCGGAATATACTCCGCACGGTCCTTGGGCGGCAGGCTGAACAGGCCCTGCCCCCATCTGGCCGCGCGCAAGTCCTCCTTCGCGGCCTCTATCCGGTCGCGCGACGACGCCACGAAATTCCACCAGATGTGTCGCGGACCGTTCAGTGTAGCGCCCCCCAGCGCCATCAGTCGCGCACCCTGTTCGCCCGCACGCACGGTAATCCTGTCGCCCGGGCGGAACACCATCATGCGCCCCGCACCGAACACTTCGCCCGCAATCTCGACTGTGCCGGATGTGATATAAAGCCCCCGATCCTCATGGTCATCGGGCAGCGGAAAACGCGCGCATGCGTCCAGCACAACATCCAGATAGAAGGTTTCGGAATGCAGTGTCGCGGGGGCTGTCGCGCTGTAAGCCGTGCCAAGGATCAGAAGTGCCTTGATACCGGCATCCAGCGCGTCCAGCCAGAGCGGCTCGATCTGACCGCGCAACAATTGGGTGACCATCATGGCGCCGGGGTCTTTGGCGCTCTCGGCAAGCTGCGCAAGGATGCGCTCGGGGACCGGCTTTTGCAGCCGGATGCTGTAGGCGGCCCATGTATCGCCCTTTTGGGCGGGCACATAGACCGGTCCAGGCTTGAAGGTTTTCCGGGCCGATTTCATCGCCGCACTCAGGATCAACTCGATCCTGTATCCGGCTTGCGCCAGCATCAACAGATCTTCCTTGTGGCGTGTGAGCGGCCACAGGGTGATCGAAAAGGCGCGCGCCGGTTTGTGCGCGGTCATGGCCGCGTTCACTGTCGCACGCGGAGGGGGCACGCGCGGTGCTTCCTGCGCAATCGGTGCAACTGGCGATGCGCCACGCGCAGGTGCTTCTGGTTTCCGCTGTGTCACAGACGGTGTCGGCTGCGGCCCGCGCTGCTCTGCCCGTGTCACGACAGGCGGCGCGCTGTCGAACACCGCATCTGCATAGACCGGATCGATCGCCCCAATTCGGGCTATCCTGCGCTTTGCCATACGCTCAGCTTTCCTCTCTAGGTCTTATTCCGCGGCCGCATGGGTCAGCATGTGATTGAAGATCACAGCGACCTCATGGAGCGCGTCCTCGTAATGGCCGGCCTGCCCACGGACCAGCGGGTTTGGATCGTCGCGCTTTTTCCGGGCGATGGCGCCGAGCAGGCCAAGGCTCTCCATATCCTTGTAGGCCTTGCGCTCGCGCACCGCATAGGGGAACAGCTCCAGCTCGGCTTTGATGCGCGCGAACAGATCCTGCTCGATGGGGCTGAGCTTTTCCGCGCCGTTGCGGGTGCGGCTGTCATAGCGGGTCAGAATGCTGATATGGCGCGGCAACAATTCCGGCTCTTCGACCCGTCCATGCAATCCCTTGTACCATTGATAGGTCGCGACCGCGCCATTGACGTTGTTCTCGGTCAGGATGACCGGTGTGACGATGAGACTGGCCTGCACCGCGACATGATCGGCCCATGTGCCCGCAACACCGGCCGTGTCGATGATGATGAAATCATGGCTCTCGGTCTCGAAGGCATCGTCCAGGATCGCAACCAGGGCGTCAGTGTCTTTCGCCTCGAGGTGCGACAACAGGGGCGAGCCATTGCCATGCGTTTCGGCCCGCTGCGCCCAGTCTGCGAGCGATCTCTGGCGATCGGTATCCACCAGCAACACGCGCTTGTTCGAATGGATCATCGCCGAGGTCATGGCGGCACAGATCGTGGTCTTCCCGGCCCCGCCCTTGATCCCCATCACCGCCACAACAACCGGCGGGTTCGCCTCATCAGACATATCTTACACACTCTCTCTGTCACGGGGTCTGGCCGTCCGGCCATCACATTGCGGCACAACTTTAGATGGAGTGCGC
>JAFIEO010000094.1 GCA_020832445.1 Paracoccaceae bacterium | reverse complement strand
GCGGTGTTGTACATGGCCGGCCGCCAGTATCGCACCGGTGTGGGGGGTGTTGTCCCCCAATGGGGGGGGGGGGGTGGGCCCCCCGCACCCCCCGAGGATATTTGGGCAGAATGAAAACGCAAAACGGCGTATGCAGGATTTGGTAGGAGGACAGGCTTATGAGCGCTGAAATGACATTGCAGGACCTGCAAAAGGCGTTTGATGCGGGCGAGATCGATACAGTATTGGTGGCAGCCCCCGATATGCAGGGGCGGCTGATGGGCAAGCGGTTCCATGCCGCGCATTTCCTGGCATCGGGATATGAAGAGACGCATTGCTGCAATTACCTGCTGGCCACGGATATGGAGATGCTGACCGTCGAGGGATATGCGTCGACCAGTTGGGCCAAGGGATATGGCGATTACATGATGAAGCCCGATCTGGGCACGCTGCGCCCCCTGCCCTGGCTGGAGGGGACGGCGCTGGTGCTGTGCGATCTGGTGGATCACCACACCCATGAAGAGATCAGCATTTCACCGCGCGCCATTCTGAAACGCCAGATCGCGCGGGCGCAGGCAATGGGCTATGTGGCGATGGCCGCGACCGAGCTGGAATTTTATATTTTCGAGCAAAGCTACGAGAGTTTGCGCGATCATGGAACGGACCGGCTGACGCCCGTTTCGGCCTATAATGAAGACTACCACCTGTTCCAGACCACCAAGGAAGAGCCGCTGATGCGCGCACTGCGCAATGGGCTTTATGGTGCGGGCATTCCGGTGGAAAATTCCAAGGGCGAGGCAGAGGCCGGTCAGGCGGAAATCAACATCCGCTATGCCGATATGCTGACCACTGCCGATTATCATGTGATCACCAAGCAGGCGACCAAGGAAATTGCATACGGGCTTGGACAGTCGGTCACCTTCATGGCCAAATATGACCACCGGTGCGCGGGATCATCAAGCCATGTGCACCAGTCGCTGTGGACACCAGAGGGAACTGCGGCCTTCATGGATGGGGATGCCGAATATGGCATGTCGGCATTGATGCGCCAGTATATGGCGGGACAACTGGCCCATGCGCGCGAGATCACGGCGTTTCTGGCCCCCAATGTGAACAGCTACAAACGGTTCTGCACCGGCATGTTCGCCCCCACCAAGGCGGTGTGGTCGCTGGACAATCGCACAGCCGGTTTCCGTGTGTGCGGGGATGGCAGCAAGGCGGTGCGTGTAGAATGCCGGATTGGCGGGGCAGATCTGAACCCCTATCTGGCCTGTGCGGCGCTTTTGGCGGCAGGGCTTGCAGGGATCGAGCAGGGTATGGCGCTGGAGCCGGAATTGCGCGGTGACAGCTATGGCGCGCGCGAGGCGCGCGAGATTCCCAAGACCCTGCGCGAGGCGGCCGACCTGCTGGAAGGGTCGGATATGTTGCGCGCGGCCTTTGGCGATGATGTGGTGGAGCATTACACCCATGCTGCAAGATGGGAGATTTCGGAACATGACCGCGTTGTGACCGACTGGGAACGCAAGCGGTTGCTGGAGCGGGGCTGAGCGGGCGGCTGCGGTCTGTCTGAGTATTTTTGGCAAGATGAAGCCCGCAGCACAAAGGTGCGGGGCAGAAAACAGGAGCAAGGATGTCTACGATCAAGCTGATCTCGCCCGTGGATGGGTCGGTTCATGCCGAACGCGCGGCCCTGCCGCTGGCGGATGCGCGGGCCAGTGTCGCACGCGCGCGCGCGGCGCAAGGGAACTGGGCTGCGCGCCCGCTGCGTGAGCGTGTCGATCTGGTCATGGCGGGTATTGACGCGCTGGAGAGAATGAACGCCGAGATTGTGCAGGAGCTGGCGTGGCAAATGGGCAGGCCTGTGCGCTATGGGGGCGAAATGGGCGGGGTGCGCGAACGTGCATCCTATATGGCCCAGATTGCTGCGGATGCATTGGCAAACGAGGTCATTGAAGACAGCGCCACCCTGAGCCGCGTTCTGACGCGCGAACCGCAGGGTGTGGTGTTTGTCATCGCGCCGTGGAATTACCCGTTCCTGACGGCAGTGAACACGGTTGTCCCTGCCTTGATTGCGGGCAATGCGGTTGTGCTGAAACATGCCAGCCAAACCCTGCTGGCGGGCGAGCGGCTGGCGCAGGCGATGCATGCAGCTGGCGTGCCGCAGGATGTGTTCCAGAACCTTGTTCTGGAGCATGCCACCACAGAGGCGCTGATCGGCGAGCGTGCTTTCGGGTTTGTGAATTTCACCGGATCCGTGAGGGGCGGTCAGGCGATAGAACGTGCGGCAGCAGGCACTTTCACGGGCATAGGGCTGGAACTGGGCGGCAAGGACCCGGGCTATGTGCGCGAAGATGCCGATCTGGATGCCGCTGTAGAGGGGCTGATGGACGGCGCGATGTTCAATTCCGGGCAGTGCTGCTGCGGGATTGAACGGATTTATGTCCATGAAAGCCTGTATGAAGCGTTCATCGCGAAGGCGGTGGCATGGGTGGGCGGCCAGAAGCTTGGCAACCCGCTGGAGCAGGACACAACCATGGGACCGATGGCGCATGCGCGTTTCGCAGCCACGGTGCGCAGCCAGATTGACGAGGCATTGGGCGCAGGTGCACGCGCCCTGATAGACCCTGCCCTGTTCCCTGCCGATGATGGCGGGGCCTATCTGGCGCCGCAAATTCTGGTCGATGTGGACCATTCCATGCGGGTTATGACGGAAGAAAGCTTTGGTCCCGTGGTGGGCATCATGCCGGTGCGTGATGATGCGCAGGCCATCTCGCTGATGAACGATTCCCCCTATGGGCTGACCGCATCAATCTGGACCCGCGATGTGGACGCCGCGCGCGCCATTGGTGCGCAAATTGAAACCGGCACGATATTGATGAACCGCTGCGATTATCTGGACCCGGCGCTGTGCTGGTCGGGCTGCAAGGATACCGGGCGCGGCGCGGCCTTGTCGAAACTGGGCTATCTGGCGCTTACGCGGTCCAAATCCTACCATCTGAAAAAGGTCTGAGACATGTCATTTTCGGCAAACTGGAGCTATCCGACAGTGATCAAATTCGGCGTGGGCCGGATTTCCGAACTGGCGCAGCATTGCAAGGCTGCGGGCATAACGCGCCCGCTCTTGGTCACCGACAAGGCGCTGGCGACGCTGCCCATCACCGCGCAGGCACTGGATGTGCTGGAAGCGGCGGGTCTGGGCCGTGCGGTGTTTTCAGAAGTGGACCCCAACCCCACCGAGGCCAATATGGATGCGGGCCTTGGGGTGTACCGCGCAGGCGGGCATGACGGGGTTGTGGCCTTTGGCGGCGGCTCGGCCCTGGATCTGGGCAAGATGATTGCGCTGATGGTGGACCAGCCTGTGGGCGTGTGGGATCTGGAAGATATCGGGGATTGGTGGACGCGGGCCAACCCCGACACCATAGCGCCCATCATCGCAGTGCCAACCACGGCAGGCACAGGGTCTGAAGTGGGGCGCGCAGGCGTGCTGACCGACAGTGCCACGCACCGCAAAAAGATCATCTTTCATCCCAAACTGATGCCCGCTGTCACCATTTGCGATCCTGCGCTGACCGTGGGCATGCCTGCCTTCATCACCGCTGGCACCGGAATGGATGCGCTGGCGCATTGTCTGGAGGCGTATTGCAGCCCGCATTATCACCCCATGTCACAGGGCATCGCACTGGAGGGCATGCGGCTGGTGTTTGAAAACCTGCCCCGTGTTTATGCCACCCCTGATGATCTGGAGGGGCGCGCGAATATGATGTCTGCTGCCGCCATGGGGGCTGTGGCCTTCCAGAAGGGGTTGGGGGCAATCCATGCGCTAAGCCACCCGATCGGGGCCGTGTATAACACCCATCACGGCACCACCAACGCCGTGGTCATGCCTATGGTGCTGGATTTTAACCGCCCCGTCATTGAGGACCGGATTGCCCGCGCAAGCGCCTATATCGGCATAGATGGCGGGTTTGACGGGTTCCGCGCGCGTATCATGGAATTGCGCGCGGCACTGTCCATTCCCGAAAACCTGTCTGCGCTGGGTGTGGAACGCGCGCGGCTGGATGATCTGACAGACATGGCATTGCTGGACCCGTCCTGCGGGGGCAACCCGATCGAGATGACACAGGCGAATACGCGGGCCTTGTTTGACGCTTGCATGTAACTGGCAACGGGGCGCGTGCATCACGACAGGATCGCGCCCCTTCCGCCATACCATCACATGTCATCCAGCAGGAACGGGCGCAGACTTTCGATAAAACATTCCATGAATTCCAGCGTGATCATGGAGGGCTGTTTATGAATCGGGCGCACAAGCGACAGGCGGTGTGGAATGACCGGCCGGAACGGGCGGTAGTCCACCCCCTGCCCGCGATATTTCACGGCGTCCAGTTCACTAATGACCGACACACCGACACCTTGCGCAACAAACTCGCAGGCCGTTGTAAACTGACGGGCCTCGACAAAGGTTGTGATGCTCTGGCCATCGGCTGCGAACGCTTCTGTCAGCAACCGGAAAAACGGGCTGTCGCGCCGTGTGTGAATCAGCTTTTGACTGACCAGATCGCGCGGGCGAATCACATCTAGCCGCGCCAGCGGGCTGTCTTGCGGAAAAATGCACACGGTTCTGACGCGCACTTCCTCATGCTCAACCGCCGGGTGCCCTTCGAACCCGTCGGTGATGCCGAAATCGAACTGTTCGCCCACCATCCATTCCAGAATACGTTCGGGGCGGTCGGGTTCCAGTGTCACGGTCACACCGGGGCGGTCTTTCAGAAAATCGGCAACGACGCGCGGCAAATGGCTGATGGCGAATCCCGGCAACAAGGCGATTCGCAGGTCGCCTGCCTTGCGTTGGGTAATGTCCCGGCTGGTTTCCGAAATACGGTTCAGCAATTCCAGCAAACGCCGGATATCAGGCAACAAAAAACGCGCTTCCTGCGTGGGAACCAACCGCCCGTCGCGCCGGTCGAACAGATTAAACCCCAGATCATTGGCCAGATCCGACAATAGCCTGCTGACGGCGGGTTGCGACACATTCAACTGCTGCGAAGCGCGCGTCATGGTGCCATGTTCGACCACCGCGTGAAATGCTTCCAGCTGGCGTGGGCTGATCTGCGCAGACATGCGATATTTCCTTATGATTTTCAAAGCCCACTTATAACGAAACGTTATATAGAAAAATAAAAAAATTGTCTTGTCTTATGATTGTTACAATGCCACGCTACCCAAGATAGCAAGCGGCAAACGCAAGTGGGCCGTGATCAACGCGTCAAGTGTAACTGCTATCTCCATAGGGAGGAATACCATGAAAAAACATGTAGTCGGTGCATGCATTGCAGCAACCACCGCGCTGACGCCCGTTTGGGCAACCGCGCAAACCACAATCAACTGGTGGCACGCCATGGGCGGCGAGCTGGGCGAACTGCTTGAGGGCGTCGCCGAAAGCTTTAATGAAACTCAGGACGAGTATCGCGTCGTGCCCAGCTATCGCGGCACCTATACCGAAACGATGACCGGCGCTATCGCCGCATTCCGCGCCAACCAGCAACCGCATATCCTACAGGTATTCGAGGTTGGCACAGGCACGATGATGGCCGCAGAAGGTGCGATCTACCCGATCTACCAACTGATGGGCGATTATGATGTGCCGTTCGACCCCAGCGCCTATCTGGACACGGTGGTCAGCTACTATACCGATCCGAACGGCAATTTGCTGTCCTTCCCGTTCAATTCATCCACGCCGATCATGTATTACAACAAGGACGTGTTTGAAGCAGCCGGTCTGGACCCTGAAACACCGCCTGCAACCTGGGCCGAAGCCGAGGCAGCAGCACGCGCCATCGTCGAATCGGGTGCGGCACCTTGCGGGTTCACCACGTCATGGCCAAGCTGGGTCATGCTGGAAAACTTCAGCGCATGGCACAACATCCCGCTGGGCACACAGGCCAACGGGTTCGAAGGGTTTGATACGGAATTCGTTTTCAACAACGACCATGTGGCGCGCCATTGGGATAACCTTGGTGCATGGCAGGACGGCAATGTCTTCCGCTGGGGTGGCCCCGGGCCCGGCCCCGATGCATTCCCGGCATTCTATGCGGGTGAATGCGGTTTCGTATTCGGGTCGTCCGCCAGCCGCGCAGGCGTGCTTGCCAATTCCGATTTCAACGTAGGTTTCGGCTTCCAGCCCTACTATGATGACATCGAAGGCGCGCCGCAAAACACCATCATCGGTGGCGCAACCCTTTGGGTGCTGACCGGCCACACGGACGAGGAATATGAGGGCACAGCGCGCTTCTTCGAATTCCTGTCCCAGCCTGAAGTTCAGGCCCAATGGCATCAGGACACCGGCTACCTGCCGATCACGCAGGCATCCTTCGACCTGACGACCGAACAAGGGTATTACGATGAAAACCCCGGTGCAGACACATCGATCCGGCAAATGACGCTGAACCCGCCGACCGAAAATTCCAGCGGTCTGCGTTTCGGCAACTTCGTGCAGATCCGCGATGTCATCTCGGAAGAGATGGAAGCGGTGATGTCGGGCAACAAATCCGGTCAGGAAGCTGCGGATGACGCGGTGCGTCGCGGCAACGCGCTGCTGCGTGAATTCGAAGCTTCGATGAACTAAATCTGACATGGCGGCCCGTCCCTGTTCCGGGGGCGGGCCACATTTCTATTTGCCGGACCGGATACGATGCAAACCAAACGCATGACCTTCTCCAGCAAGTGGTTGCCCTATGCGCTTCTGGCGCCGCAGGTAATCATCACGCTGATCTTCTTCATCTGGCCATCGTTTCAGGCGCTTCGCCAGTCGGTTTACCGGCAGGGGGACGCGTTTGGTATCCGGCCGCCGACTTTTGTGTGGTTCGAGAATTTTCAGGCATTGTTCCGCGATGACCTGTATCTGAACTCACTGAAGACCACGTTCATCTTCTCAGTCGGGACGACGATCCTGTCGATGGGTGTCGCCCTGCTGTTCGCAGTGATGGTCAACCGCATGATCCGCTCGCGCGATACATACACCACATTCCTTGTCTGGCCCTATGCGATTGCGCCTGCAATCGCTGGCGTATTGTGGTGGTTTATCTTCAACCCGACACTGGGAATCCTGCCTTATATTCTGGACATGGTGGGCTATGACTGGAACCACCGCCGCAACGGCAATGACGCGATGATCATGGTTATCATTGCATCTGCATGGCGGCAGATCAGCTATAACTTCTTGTTCTTCCTTGCCGGGCTGCAATCCATCCCGCAATCACTGATCGAGGCTGCCGCCATTGACGGTGCCAAGCGCATGAAACGCTTCTGGACCATCGTGTTCCCGCTGCTGTCGCCGATCACCTTCTTCCTGATGGTGGTAAATATCGTCTACGCAATGTTTGACACATTCGGCGTCATCCACGCCACCACCGAAGGCGGGCCAAGCCAGGCGACCACGATTCTGGTCTACAAGGTTTACCGCGATGGTTTCGTCAATTTGAATTTCGGCTCGTCAGCGGCGCAATCCGTCATCCTGATGGGGATTGTCATCGTTCTGACCGTGATCCAGTTCCGCTATATCGAGCGGCGCGTGAACTACTAAGGGGCCCCAAATGGTCGACAATAACCGCTGGGGCAACTTCTTTGCCCATCTCGTGCTGATCGTCGGCGTCGCCATCGTCGTCTTTCCGGTCTATGTGGCAATCATCGCCTCGACCCATCCGCCGGGAACCTTCGTGCGCGGTGTGATGCCGCTGCTGCCCGGCCCGAATGCATGGGAAAATTACCGCACGGTCATCACCGAAGGGCGCTCGCGTGCGGGCACGCCCCCTATCGGCGGGATGATGTGGAACAGCTTCATCATGGCCATGTCCATCACCATCGGCAAGCTGTCCATCTCGATCATCTCGGCCTTCGCCATCGTCTATTTCCGTTTCCCCGGGCGCATCTTTTTCTTCTGGATCATCTTCCTGACGCTGATGCTGCCGGTCGAAGTGCGGATCGTGCCAACCTTTCAGGTGGTCGCCGATTTCGGGATGCTGAATTCGTTTGCAGGTCTGTCGATCCCGCTGATTGCCAGCGCAACGGCCACATTCCTGTTCCGGCAGTTTTTCATGACCGTGCCGGAAGAATTGATGGAAGCTGCGCGCGTTGACGGTGCAGGGCCGATGAAATTCTTCAAGGACATTCTGCTGCCCTTGTCGATTACCAATATCGCGGCGCTGTTTGTGATCATGTTCATCTATGGCTGGAACCAATACCTCTGGCCGCTTCTGATCACGACCGACCCTGAATACTACACTATCGTCATGGGCATTCAGCGCATGGTCACCGGGGGCGACAGCGAACCGCTGTGGCATCTGGTCATGGCAACTGTCGTGCTGGCCGCGCTGCCGCCCGTTCTTGTAATCCTGTTCATGCAGCGCCTGTTTGTCAAAGGCCTGACCGAGACGGAGAAATAACACATGGCCTCCATTACCATGGAAAATCTTGGCAAGGTGTACACGGGCAATGTGCGCGCCGTAACCGATGTCAATATTGACATTGCCGATGGCGAGATGATCGTCCTTGTCGGCCCCTCTGGCTGCGGCAAATCCACCCTTCTGCGCATGGTCGCCGGGCTGGAGACAATCACCGAAGGCACGCTGAAAATCGGCGATCGTGTCGTCAACCAT
The DNA here is from genome assembly GCA_020832445.1 of Paracoccaceae bacterium. Taxonomy (GTDB): domain Bacteria; phylum Pseudomonadota; class Alphaproteobacteria; order Rhodobacterales; family Rhodobacteraceae; genus Roseinatronobacter. Next base: position 1,967 of record JAFIEO010000094.1, on the reverse strand, counting down.
TTGGAACCGGCCGAACGTGACATCGCGATGGTGTTCCAGAATTATGCGCTTTACCCGCATATGACTGTGTTCAACAATCTGGCCTACGGCCTGAAGAACCGGGGCTTCAACAAAACCCAGATTGACGAGCGTGTAAGGCAAGCCGCCGAAATGCTGGAAATTGGCAAGTTTCTGGACCGAAAGCCGCGCCAGCTATCGGGTGGGCAACGCCAGCGTGTCGCCATGGGCCGCGCGCTTGTGCGTGAACCGGCGGCGTTTTTGTTCGACGAACCGCTGTCGAACCTTGACGCAAAACTGCGGGTGCAGATGCGTGTCGAAATCCGGCAGTTGCAAAAACGGCTGGCCACCACATCACTGTATGTGACGCATGACCAGCTGGAAGCGTTGACCATGGCCGACCGTCTGGTTGTGCTGAATGGCGGGCAGATCGAACAGGTCGGCACGCCTATGGAAGTGTATTCGCGCCCCGAAACCACCTTTGTGGCAGGCTTTATCGGATCGCCCGCCATGAACATGCTGCCTGCGGAGTATATGCGCAACACGCAGCAGGCAGACAGCTTGGCACATATCCCGCAAGGCGCCGACCTGATCGGAATACGCCCCGAAGATTTCGCGCTGGACACCCCCGGCGATGGCGACCTGATCCTGACCGGAACGTTGTTGCTGTTGGAACCTGCGGGCGCAGAAAGCCATTTGCACCTTCGTTTTGACGGGTTGAACGAAAACATGATTGTGCGCTTGCCACATGTCCCGTCGGTCACAGAGGGCCAGTCCTTGTCCTTCGCGGTGCGGCGTGACAGTTTGCACCCCTTTGACCGCGCCACCGGCAAGCGCGTTTCCTAATCAAGGCACGCAGAGTATGACCAATTTCTTGCGCCGCACTGCGGGGCACCCCCAGATTTACGGGCATCGCGGCGCACGCGGCGTGCTGCCTGAAAACACAATGGCGGGGTTCGCCTATCTGCGCGATATCGGTGTAACTGCCGTTGAACTGGATGTTCAGAATGCACGCGGTCGTGTGCCCGTTGTCTTGCATGACCCGCTTGTGCCTATGGCCCATACCCGCGATGCACACGGAAACTGGCTGCCTGCACCGGGCCCAAAGGTTATCGATCTTGGCGTCGATGACCTGAACCGCTATGATATAGGGCGGATGAACCCCGCAACGGACTACGCTGCGCGCTACCCCCAGCAACGCCCGCAGGACGGGGCGCGCATTCCAACCCTTGCCGAATTTCTGGACTGGGCGCAGGCCGATGCGGGCCTGCTGATCAATATCGAAATCAAATCCCATGCCCACCAGCCCGATCTGGGCGATACACCTGCGATACTGGCCGAAGATGTCGCGACACTGGTGCAGCGCTACGGGCTGGGCGCGCGGGTGGTCGTGTCCTCCTTTGACTGGCGTGTGCTGTCTGCACTGCGCCAGCAGGCCCCCGAGATCGCGCGTGCCCATCTCAGCTTTGAACAGCCCGGACAGGAAACAAATATTGTTGATGGCGGCGCGCTGATGGACGGGTTGGATCGTGCGAATTTCGGCGGCAGCCTGCCCGCGCTGATCGCCGCACAGGGCGCGAAAGCGTGGTGCCCCTATTTTGCCGACCTGACACCTGAAGATCTGGCACAGGCACATGCGCTTGATCTGGCGGTCAATGTCTGGACCGTCAATAATGACGACGATATCCGCCGGATGATTTCAATGGGCGTGGATGGGATTATCACCGACTACCCCGCCCGTGCGCAGCACCTGCTTGGCGCTGCCGTAGCCTGACACGGAAGACACAAAAACGCCAGCCGCAGGCGGCGTAATACACTTGCGGGTGGTTTTGGCCTGAAGCTGCCCTTCGCATTGGAACCAAGCCCGCGCCATCGGTGGGCCGGGGTCTGCCGATCCGACATTATAAGAATGCAGTTTATGCAAGCTGCACAATCCTGACTTCAAAGGCTTGGCCTGCCATCAGGTTATC
>JAFIEO010000056.1 GCA_020832445.1 Paracoccaceae bacterium | reverse complement strand
AAGCGCGCGCCGAGCATCAGGAGCGTGAGCTGGAAGGCCTGAACCTGATGGCGGACCTTTTAACCGATGAAATCTCCGCGAAGGAAGCAGAGGCGTCCCGCCGCTCAGAAGACCTTGAGGTGCTGGAACGCGCGCGGGCCGCTGCTGATGTAGCACGAGCCGCGTCTGAGAAGCTGGCCGCTATTGCGGCCCGGGTTCACCTGGAAAATCAGGTCGCCGAGGCTGCTACGCACAACAAGGTGCAGGAGGCCGAGGAACGGCTTGCTGAACTGCAAGTTCAGGAACAGAACGCCCGGGCGCGTGTGACTGAGATGCAAGGGCGGGTCGATAAGCTCGCAGAGAAAGAGACGTTGACGACGAAAGAGGCGAAGCGCCTCGAAGTTTACGTGAAACGGTTGAAAGACAGGATCGCGGAGTTGGAAGTGGTCAAGAAAACCTCAGAAGAGGCCCGCGCCGACGCAGAAGCCGAAGCAGCGCGGGTTCGATCTGAGGTGGAAAGCATCAGGGCAGACGCCGAGGCAGCGCGCATCGTCGCCGAAACGGCAGCCGAAGCGGCGACCGAAAGGGCTCGGGCTGCAGAGGCGCAACAGACAGAAGCCACGGCCCGCGCGGCGGTTGTCACCGACGGGTTGAAAGCGGTGGTCACGGAGCTCTCCGCCGGTACGCTGCGCCGGGCGGCTGATGGCAAGCTCCGCGCGAAAGACCCGGCCCGGTTGCGTGCCGCGTATCCTGAAATCAGGCCTGCCGTCGGGGCGGCGGTCGAGGTGGTTGAGGCCGCAGCGCAGAGTCTTCAGAAAGCGCGCAGGACCGAGGAAGACGCGCTTCGAAAACGCGAGGAAACCGAGTCTGAGTTGGCGCGCGAACGCGTGGCGCTTGAGAAGGAAAAGGAGAAGCTCGAGGCCGCGTTCAAAACGGTCACGGGCTGGATGCGCCTGCTTGAGCCGCTGATGAAGCGCCTGACCGCATGGCTGAACCTGCCGGGACTGCCAAGATCCATCAAGGATGAAGGGCTTGCGATTATGCGGGACGCGAACAAGGCTGCCGAGGGTCTGAAAACCGATGGCCCTGGCGGTTCATGATGCGGCCTCGGTTGCCTTCCTGCGATATGGTCATGACGAAAGCTGTTTCCGGGTAGCTTCGAGCTGCCGTGTCCTGGGCTTTTACCCCTCAGCTGGTCTCGATCTGATCCAACACGCGCGCCAGCAACTCAAGCGCCTCTCGTACAGGGTCTGGGGCATCTTTCAGGATCTGGGTCGCAATCATATAATGCTTAGCCGAGTCGGACACATTTTCAATACGAAGCGGGTGCGTGTGCCCCAAGATCGTCTCGATCGTTGCGAGCGATACCTGTAACGCACGCAGGATCGTGGAAGAAGTACGACGCAGATCGTGGCGATGGAAGTGTTCCAGCCCTGCCTTGGCCTGCATATTGACCGTGAAGCGAAACCAGTTGCCGAGCTTTCCGCCTTTGGAATTGGGGAAGATGAGGGAATGCGGCTCTCGGGTCTTGTATCCTGGAAGCGACTTCAACAGCTCAATCGCCGCCTGCGAAAGTGGCAGGTTCTGCGATCGCAGCCTGCCATTGGGGGTCTTGATTTCGCCCTTGTGCCATACCTTGGTGTCCCACAGGATATCGCCCCATCGCGCAGATGACACCTCGTCGACACGCGCCAATGTCAGCAAGATGAACCGAAGGGCAGCAGGGCGAACGTCACGCTCAATCGGCATATTACGTGGAAAGTCCACCGGTGCGGGATACTTCAGCAGCGGTAGTAGGCAAGACAGTTCATCCTGATTTAGCACGCGCTCACGGACATCCCCCACAGTGGGGTCTTCCACGGCGGGGTCAAATGTCAGCCCAAGATCGGGTGTTTCAATTTTCGGAATTCGCCCGGCGCCGATCTTTTGAAACCTGCCGCGCCCGGCGGCCCAGTCGAGAACGGGTTTCAGATAGCTCCGAGATCGGGAAATCCCGGCATTGGCGGTTGTCTTGCCCTTCTTCGGCCTTTTCGGTTTGTAATGCTGCATTGCCAGCGCGAGGTCGTCTTCGGAAATGGTTGAGACAGGCCGGTCGAGGAGCTTTGCAAAGGTACATTCGATACGCGACCGTGCGCTGCTCTTGGGTGTGCGGGGGCCTGCGGGTTGCCAGATCTTCCGGTTGTTCTGGGGACGGGCCTCGTACTCCTCTAAAAGGGCACGCAGTGTTGGCGAGACCAGATGCGCAGTGCGACGCTCACGTTTCACAGCATTGATGTTCGCGCCGCTCTTGATGTCGGCAATCGTCGTGTTGGCTCGTTTGCGGGCGTCTTTGAGGGATAGATCAGGATATGTTCCCAGGGTGATGCTATGCACTCGCCCATCCGAGCCGCGAGATTTCACCATGAATGTCCGCGACCCTGCAGGGGACACACGCAGGAACAGGCCCGTCTGTCCCGTGTCACGAAACTGAACGCGGGCGTCGACGTCAGGGCAGTTCTTCAGGAACTGATCTGTGAATTTGAAGGCTCTCTTGTCGCTCACATCCGTCTCCTGAACACTGTGCGCGTCGCTTTTCGAGGCAACACGCGGGCAACGCATGGGCAACATATTGTGTGTTCTGCACTGAAACTCAATGATACAAATTGCGTTATCCACAACCGAATAATTTTATGAATTACCTGCGTAAGTAACAGAAATAAAATAGTTATTCTTGATTACCCCCGTCTCAATTCATCTCAAGGAGACGCGTGGTCGGAAGCGCAAAAAGCCACTACATGTGGATTGAAAATCCTCGTGTCGGTGGTTCGATTCCGCCCCCGGGCACCATTATTTCTAGTGCATGTTGCGCAAAAGTGGGAACCTGTATTGAGTTTCTCGAACACGCGAAATCAATAAGTTAGAGCATGTCTCGTGAATGCGAATGAGCGTGATATGCTTTAAGCTGAAATTCTGGTTTATACTGCAAACCCAGCCGCGCAGGTTGCGGCTATCGCGTTGATTTCACACCCTTTGTGCCCCGCATTATGCCAATGCGCTTTGCGCCTGTGCCATTCCTTGCGCGGATCGGGACGCGAATGTTGCCACAGGTGCCCCGCGATCTTGCTAATCTGACGGGGGCGGGTCACACCGCGAAGCGCCCGCCTTCCGTCATGCGGGCATGGCCCAGTGCGGTCAGGCTTTCCAGCAGGGGTTGCACGGTGCCTGCGCGGCCCCTTTGGAACTGGCGGGCGATTTGTTCGGGGGTGGCTTCGCCAAGGTCATAAAGCGCGGCCTGCACGGCTGCGATTTGTTCGGGCAGGGATTTGGGCCATGGGGCTTTGGTGGTGGTGTCCCTTGGGCCAAGGTCCATTTTGCCCTGGTCGCCCTTGGCCAATGCCGCGCGCCCTGCCGGGTTCTGGTAGTCGGGGCGCAGCCAGCGCACCAGCCCGCGCGCTTCCTCGGCTGCGCGTTCACGGTTCAAATCCACCAGCCGGTGCAGGATGTCATCATCTGACAGGGTGGCGGGCCAGCCATAGGCGTCGGCCACGGCGGCGTCGATCTGGTCATGCAGGTCGCGCAGGATGCCCACCAGCGCTTGGTCATAGATTTCGCGGTCTTTCCCTTCGATACGGTCGCCCGCGCGGAGTTTTTCCAGCACGTTATACATGGCGGTCAGGGTCAGTTTCGGGTGGGCCGCTTGTTGCGCCTTGCGATGCGCGTCGAGCTGTTCCCCAAGGCTGCGCAGATGGGCTTTCTGCTCCTCTGTCGGGTCAGGGAAGGGGAAGGGGTCGAAGCAAAGCGATTTATTGTAGCGCGGGCGGTCCTCAAGCGTGCCGCCCGCTTTCAGTGCCCAAGTCACATGCATGCGTGATGATAACACCGCAAGCGCAGCGGCGTCGTCAATACCAATGGCGACAAGCATATTGTCGGGCAATGTGCCGCCATTGAGAAATAGAAAGTTTCGATGTTTCGTTGTTTCAACCGTAACAATGAAACGCTGTAGCCCCTGAAGCGCCGGGCGGATTTCGCTTCGTGGTCTGCCAAAAATCCACCAGTTCTTCTTTATCGACAGGTCACGGTTTGCATCGCGCTCTGGCTTCACACTGTCTGAAATGTGCTGATAGACAGCCGGAAAACGGCTGCGCACTTCGGCTTCGGTCAGTCCGAAAAGGTCAATAACCATTGCTCCGCGCGGGGTGGCGGTCAGGTCGCGCCCGTTGCGATAGTCGCGGATATGGTTTTCCAACCCCGGCACCGTGCCAAGGCCCAGCGCAATAGCCTCGTCAGGGGTAATGATAAAGCCCGCCCCGAACAACATCACGCCGCGTGATGAAAGCCCATCATTCGCCTTCAACGGCACCGCCCCGGCCACATCCGCCCCGATACGCAGATTGGTGAAAATCTTGCCCTTCTGGATGTCAAAGCGCACAGCGCGGCCCTCGGCCTCGGTCGTGCCCTTCACTTCCTCTGTCACGGTCAGCAGCCGCCCCGCGCCCCGCCCGCGTTCGGCCACGGTCATGGCAATGCGCACCGCCGCCCCTTCGCCTGCATCCACCCAAGGGTGGTCAGGAATGGCGAAACTCAGGGACAGGGGCGTTTTCGGGTCGGCCAGATGCGGCTCCAGCACTTTGCGGTTAAAGGTCTGACGCAGGGAATTGGTGGTGATCAGCCCGAAACGCCGCGTGCCCTTGGCGCGTGCTTTCGCGGTTGCCGGTTTCCAGCCGCGCGCTGCCAACGCGGCCTTGTCCCACCAGAACATGACGAAATCGGCGCTTTGCGGCATACGGGGGTAGGCGCGCCAAATGGCTTCGGCATAGCCATCGCCCAGCGCGTCGCGCATCCGGCTTGCGCCGATAAATGGCGGGTTGCCCACGATAAATTCGGCCTCTGGCCATTTCGCGGGGCTGGGTTTCAGGTAATCCAGAACGGGCGTGCGGGCGTCGGGGTCTGGCACCGCCTCGCCCGTGACAGGGTGGGTGATGGTCGAAAACCCGTCCCAGCGGGTGACAGGTGCGCCGTTATCATCCAGCCGTGGGTTTGTGCCCGCATAGGTCAGCACCGCGTCGCGGTTTTCGATATTGCGGAAATCGCGCAGGACAGGTTCCGACGGGCTGGCCTGCCCATGGGTGCGGAAATGCCATTGCAGATAGCCGATCCACAGCACCAGTTCGGCGACCGCCGCCGCCCATGGGTTCAACTCCAACCCCAGAAACTGGTGCGGGTCCACAGTGTGGCCTGCAAGGGACAGCGCCGCCTGTTCCTCGCCCAGTTCGGCCAGCAGGGCAGTTATTTCGCCTTCCAGCCGTTTCATCAGTTCCAGCGCGACATACAGGAAATTGCCAGACCCACAGGCAGGGTCCAGCACGCGGATTTCACAAAGCCGGGCGTGGAAGTTGCGCACAGTGTCGCGCGCCTGTTCCATCTGGCCCCCGTTCGCCAAGGTCAGCGCCGCCGCCTGCACATTGCGCCAGTCGGCGCGCAAAGGGTCCATGATGGTGGGCACCACCAGCCGTTCGACATAGGCGCGCGGCGTGTAATGCGCGCCCAGCTTGTGGCGCTGCCGCTTGTCCAGCGCGCGTTCCAGAAGCGTGCCGAAAATCGCGGGTTCCACTTCGCGCCAGTCCTTGGCGGCGGCATCGATCAACAGCGACAGTTGCACTTCGGACAATGGCAGGGCCGATGCATCCTTGAACAGCCCGCCGTTGAAGCGCATCAGATCCGTCATCAGCACGCCGGAAAAGCCGCCCTCGTTCATGACTTCCCACAGGTTGGTCAGCGCGGGGGCCGCATGTTCGGGGTGCCCGCGCAGGCGGGTCAGCAATTCGGAAAAGCTGGCGCGCGGGATAAGGTCCACATCTTCGGCAAACATGGTGAACAGGCAGCGCATCAGGAAATTCGCAACGGCCTGCGGCTCATGGCCCTGCCCCTCGAATGATTTGCCAAGCGCTGCCAGCCGGTCCGCCACCTCGCGGGTTACACGGGCGGTCACGCGGGCGGGGTCCAGCGCGTGCGGGTCGGTCCAGATGGTGCGAAGGCGGGCTTGGGTGTCCGTGTCGCGCAGGTCATCCATGGTGATGCGGTAGCGGTTGCCGTCGGGGAATTGGGTGTAGCCCTGACCCTGCCCCGAGAAATCGGCATACACTTCGATCACATGCCCCACATCCACCACCAGCAGGAAGGGCGGCCAGCCATCGGTGCGCGACACGGCGCGGGCATAGCCATCGGCCTGATTGCGGGCGCGCATCATGGTGTCATCCCAGCCCTTTGTTCCGCGCGTGCCATGCCCCTTGCGGGTGGCTTTGGGAAGGTCAGCCAGCAGGGGGGCTTGTTTGTCATCCTCTGGCGCGGTGCCGGTGACGCCCTGTTTCGCTTCCATGACGAAATGGCCCGCGCGGTACAGGTCCATGAAGCCCCGCGATTGGCTGCCGGTGTGAATGAAGGTCACGGGGTGTTCGAAGTGATATGCGCTTGCGGATGTGGTTTCTGTGGCGGGGGCCGGTCGCGCCACGCCCAACACGTCGCACAGTTCATTCGCGAAGGTCTGGAAATTGGCCCGTTCACTGCCGCCTGATTGCGTCCAGCGGGTGATGAAATCGTCAATCTGCAATGCGGCCCCATTTCCTGAAATGCGCGAAATCCGGCGCAATATGTTCAGCTACAGGGATAACGGGCAAAGGCGCAGCGGTTCAAGGTTTTAGTTGGCCATGCGTGCGGGCCTGCGCCGGGCCTGCCTGTGTTCCGTCGTCAGGCAACAGGTTTGTATCATCCGGTCCCCGAATGCGGCGGGTTGTCCGGCGGCGCTGCATGAAGTTTCATATTTCTCTCATCGCGGTGTTACAAATCCCTGCGATCAGGGCGGCAGTCCCGAATACGGGACCAAAGCTGCCAACCTGATCCGGAGATCACACAAATGACCACCAAAGCCCTTGCCACATTGCTTGTTGCGTCAACCGCACTTAGCACCCTTCCCATGACTGCCAGCGCCGACTGGCGCAATGACCTGCCCGTGTTCCGCATTGGCCTTCTGGGCGGCGAGAATGAAGCAGACCGCCTGCGCAACAATGACTGCATGGCCACGGCGCTGTCCGAACGCCTTGGGGTTCCGGTCGAGATGTTCCCCGCGCCCGATTATGCCGGTGTGATGCAGGGCCTGCTGGCGGGCCAGCTGGAATATGCAGCGCTGGGCGCATCGGGCTATGCGGGCATTTACCTGCAAGATGCGGATGCGGTTGAACCGATCTTCGTGACCAAGGAATCTGACGGGTCGCTGGGCTATATCGCGCCCATGTATGTGCGCGCCGACAGTGACATTCATTCGCTGGAAGATATGGAAGGTCATTCACTGGCCTATGCCGATCCCAATTCGACATCCGGCTATATCGTGCCGCGTTTTGAATTGCGCCGTGCCGGTATCGTGGAAGAAGAATTCTTCAGCCGCACTGGCTTTGGTGGCGGACATGAACAGGCAGTGATTGCCGTTTTGCAAGGCCAGTATGATGCAGGCGTGACATGGGCCTCTGGTCAGGGCGACCCTGCCGAAGGGTATACCCGTGGCAACCTGAAGCGCATGATCGACAATGGGCTTCTGGATATGGCCGATCTGCGCATCATCTGGGAAAGCCCGATCATTCCCAACGGCCCTGTCGTCATCCGTCAGGCCCTGCCACAAGAGGTCAAGGACATCGTCATCGACTATCTGGCGACCCAGCATGATGCCGACGCGGAATGCTATTACAACGTAACCTATGGCGAGGGGCTGGGCTGGGAACCTGTCACCCATGAGTTCTTCGAGGGCATTGTGGAAATGCGCCGCGAAGAACTGGCCGGTTCGCGCTGATCTGACCTGAAGGGTGGCCCGTCACGGGCCGCCCTTTTCATTTGCCCGCGCGGCGGAATTTGGCGGGGGCGTGTTGATCATCCATGAAAAGGAAGACCACAATGACCAGAACCATCACCGGCGTTGCAGCCACGCTTGCCGTACTTATGACCAGTGTTGCCCCTGCGGCGGCCGACTGGCGCGCGGATTTCGGGACCTATAACATCGGTATCCTGTCGGGCGAGAATGAGGCCGACCGCCTGCGCCGCTACAGCTGCCTGCAAGAGTTGACGACCGACACACTGGGCGTCCCGGTTGAGTTGTATCCGGCAGCCGATTACGCGGGCGTCATGCAAGGCTTGCTTGCAGGTCAGTTGCATCAGGCCGGCCTTGGGGCATCGGGCTATGCCGGCATTTACCTGCAAGACCCCGAGGCGGTCGAGGTTGTGATGACCTCGGCCAATGTCGACGGATCGCTGGGGTATTATTCCGTTATCATCACACACGCGGATAGCGGCATTGAAAGCATCGAGGATATGGCGGGCAAAAGCCTGGCATATGCCGATGCAAATTCGGCGTCCGGCTATCTGTTCCCGCGCGCGGAATTGCGTCTGGCCGGAATCGAGGACAGCTATTTCGGCACAGTGGGCTTTTCCGGCGGGCATGAGCAGGGTGTGATCGCCGTTCTTCAGGGCCAGTATGACGCCGCCGCCACATGGTCGTCCCTGCTGGGCGAGGCTTCCGAAGGGTACAGCCGTGGCAACATCCGGCGCATGGTCGATAACGGTCTTCTGAACATGGACGATATCCGCTTCATCTGGACATCGGACCTGATCCCGAACGGCCCCACAGTGCTGCGCAAGGATCTTCCCGCTGAAGCCCGCGAACTGGTGCTGGACCTGTTCCTGAACATGAAGGACCGCCAGCCCGAATGCTACGAGGCCACCATCGGCGGCGAAGGCGGCGGCTTCGTCGAGATTGGCCATGAGTTCTATGAAACCGCAGTGCGCCTGCGCGAAGACGAGATCGCAAACTCGCGCTGACATCCGTCCATTTCCGACAGGCCCTTGCCCGCGCGGGGGCCTGTCGCCCATTTGTGCGTGCGTTGTGCGCGTCCCGAAAGGAGTAGACCTCATGCTCGAATTCAAGGGCCTGACCAAACAGTTCAACGACACCGTCGCGGTCAAACCCGCGACATTCACCATCCCCGACGGCCAGATGGTCGGCGTTATCGGGCGCTCTGGCGCGGGTAAATCCACGTTGCTGCGCATGATCAACCGCCTGAACGAACCGTCCGGCGGACAGATGCTGTTTCAGGGGCGGGATGTGACCGCGCTGAAAGGGCGCGCGCTGCGCCAGTGGCGCAATGAATGCGCGATGGTGTTTCAGCAATTCAACCTTGTGGGCCGCCTGAATGTGCTGACCAATGTCATGTCGGGGCGGTTGTTCCATCATGGCTTTGCATCCTCGATGATGGGCATATTCACCGCAAAAGAACGCGCATTTGCCATCCGCGCGCTGGACAGGCTGGGCATGGCGCATGTGGCGCTGCAACAGACCGACACATTGTCGGGCGGGCAGATGCAGCGTGTGGCCATCGCGCGCGCGCTGGTGCAGGAACCGCGCATCATGCTGGCCGATGAACCCATCGCCAGCCTTGACCCGATGAACGCCAAGGTGGTGATGGACGCGCTGCGCGCCATCAACCGCGAGGACGGGCTGACAGTCATGTGCAACCTGCACACGCTGGACACGGCACGCCACTATTGCGACCGCATCATCGGCATGCAGGATGGCATCATCGTATTTGACGGCACCCCCAAGGAATTGACGGACCGCGCCGCGCGCGAAATCTACGGTGCCGAAGCCGAAGAGGCGTTTTCCGAGGCCATGACATCAACAACGCTGCGCCCGCAACCGGCCGCACAGCCCGAAGCGCGGCGCGTGGTGAACTGACATGGCCAGCATCACAACAAACGGGCCGGACAACGGCGCGGACCGCGACCCCGTTTCCGTCTTTGAACGCCACCGCGCCCAGATGATCCGCGACCGCATGGTCGTCAATGTCACGCTGGGGCTGCTGTTTGTGGCCTTTCTGGCGTGGTCTGTCTGGATATCGCGCTTCACGCCGGACCGTCTGGCCACAGGGATCCCGCGCATATTTGAATATTTCGGCACCGTGATGCCCGCGCTGCAATGGGATGTCCTGTTTGACGCCCGCAACGAGGCTGGCCGCTTTCCCGCCGGATCGATCGGGTATTGGTATAATGATTTCTGGAAATACCTGCGCCTGATCTGGGAAACCATCCTGATGGCGCTGACGGCCACGATCCTGGGCACGGGGCTGGCGGTGGTGCTGTCGTTTCTGGCGGCGCGCAACTGCACGCCTTATCCGTGGGTGGGGGCAGCCGCGCGGCGGTTTCTGGAATTCTGCCGCGGGGTTCCCGAAATCCTGTTCGCGCTGATTTTGGTGTTTGCAGTGGGCATTGGCCCGCTGGCCGGTGTGCTGGCCATCACCATTCACGCAACCGGCGCGCTGGGCAAGCTGTTCTCCGAGGTGAACGAAAACGCCTCCATGCGGCCAGTGGACGGGATAAAGGCCGTGGGCGGGTCGTGGTTTGAACAGATGCGCTATGGCATCCTGCCGCAAGTGCTGCCCAATTTCACATCCTATGCGCTGTGGCGGTTTGAAATCAACGTGCGCGCATCTGCTGTGGTGGGGTTTGTGGGGGCAGGCGGCATTGGGGCCGAACTCAGCCACACCATCAGCTTTTATTCCGACGACCGGGTGACCGCCGTGCTGCTGCTGGTTGTGCTGACCGTCACCATAATCGACCTGCTGTCCGAACGTGCGCGCCATGCGCTGATCGGCAAGGAGTCCCTGAAATGAGCACATTGACCTTCCATGCGATATCCGACGCCGATATCGCGGCGGCGCGCAAACGCCACCCCAAGGCGTTTGGCGACCCGTTTGTCACCACGCTGAAAGCCGCAAGCTGGGCCTTTATCGTGGTCTATCTGATCTGGTCGCTTGGCTTTTTCGAGATCGGGAAATTGCTGAACGCGTCCGACAGGGCATGGGCGCTGATGACGCGCATGGTCATCTGGCAGGATATGGCCGGCTGGCAATACGCCAATATCTACAAAGGCATTGCCCAGACAATTGCCATGGCGTTTCTGGGCACGTTTCTGGGCACGATCCTTGCGCTGGGGCTGGCCTTTTTTGCCGCGCGCAACACCATGCCTGTGGGGGTGATCCGCCACGGGGTGCGCCGGTTGCTGGACGTCTTTCGCGGCATCGACCAGATTGTCTGGGGGTTGGTCTTCGTGCGCGCCGTGGGTCTGGGGCCGCTTGCGGGGGTGCTGGCGATTTTCATATCCGACACCGGAAATCTGGCCAAACTTTATTCCGAGGCGATCGAGAATATCGACCGCAAACAGGTCGAAGGCGTGCGCGCCACAGGGGCCGATACAGGGCGGATCATCCGCTATGGCTACCTGCCGCAGATATTGCCGGTGTTTATATCGCTATCGCTGTATTCGTTCGAATCCTCGACCCGGTCGGCAACCATTCTGGGGCTTGTGGGCGCAGGCGGGATCGGCATGATCATTATCGAGCGGTTCCGCGCGGGGCTGTTTGATCAGGTGGCGTTTGTGGTGCTGAATGTGCTGGTGGTGATTGCGATCATCGACTGGGGGTCGGGGCTGATCCGCAAGCGGTTCATCGGCGAGCGCGGGCACTGATCGCGCGCCTTGTGCCCGTGGTCCCCGCCGGTGCCTCCGGCGGGGATATTTTTGCCAGAATGAAAGTAGATGTATGCATATTCTGATTACCGGTGCGGGACGCGGGATTGGCCGGAAACTGGCGCTTCAGGCCATGGCGCGCGGATGGCGCGTCAGCGGCACAGTGCGCATCGCAGGCGACGCGCCCGCAGGCGTGTATGAGATAATTGCCGATATGGGCCACCCCGACAGCCTGCGCGCGATCGGGCCGCGTGTGAGAGCGGTGGATGTCTTGATCAACAACGCGGGCGTGATCGGCCCGGCGCGGCAATCAACGCTGGATATGGATTTTGATGGTTTTGCGAAGGCATTGGCGATCAATACGCTGGCCCCGCTGGCTGTGGCGCAAGCGGTGCTGCCGCAGATGCAGGCAGGCGGGCGTATTCTGACGATATCGAGCCAGATGGCGTGGATGGGCTATGCCAAATCCGACAGAATCGCCTATCGCGCGTCGAAAGCCGCAGTGAACAAGGTTATGCAAGGGCTGGCCACTGATCTGCGCGACCGGCATATCGCTGTTGCGCTGATTGATCCCGGCTGGGTGCGCACCGATATGGGCGGGCCTGATGCAGAGGAAGACCCTGCCGCTGTTGCGGGTGGCATACTGGATATTGCACAGACGCTGGACATGGCCCGGACAGGGTGTTTCCTGCATTGGAGCGGCAAGGAGCGCGAGTTTTGATGACAAGGCAGCTTTCGCCTGATGGCGCACTGGTTCATCCCGATTGCACGATCCGCGACAGCAGGCTTGGCGCGTGGACCGAAATAGGGGCGGGCAGTGTGCTTTCGAACATGACGATGGGCGATTACAGCTATTGTGCGCGGGGCTGCGACATTGCCAATGCGACAATCGGCAAATTCGTCAATATCGCGGCCAATGTGCGGATTGGTCCGACAGACCACCCGATGGACCGCGCAAGCCTGCATCATTTTCTATACAGGTCCAACCTGTATTGGCAGCAGGAAGCGGATGATGCGGCGTTTTTCAAAGCTCGCGCGGCGCGCAGGGTGCGTATTGGGCATGATGTCTGGATCGGGCATGGCGCGATTATCCGACCCGATGTCAGCATCGGTAATGGCGCGGTTGTGGGGGCGGGCGCGGTGGTCACGCGCGATGTGGCGCCCTATACGGTCGTGGTGGGCGTGCCCGCCGAAAAACTGCGCCGCCGTTTTCCAAAGCAGATCGCGCGCAGGTTGAACGAGCTGGCGTGGTGGGATTGGGATCATGACCGTCTGCGCATGGCGCTGAGTGATTTTCGCCATCTGGAGATCGAGGCGTTTCTGGCCAAATATGAAGATGTGACGCTGCATTGATGCGCCATGTCAGGCGATGCATGTCACGCAAGGGTGGGCAAGCCGGAGAGTTTGCCCACAAACCGTTCCAGATTGGGGTCGGTGTCGTCAAAGGGCGCATCATTGAACCGGAACCAGTGCATCGCGCGATATTCGCGCAGGTCATAATCGGGCAGGCGGGATGCGCAGCCCTGTAGGGTATACCACAGGCACACGTCTTCATGCGGGGTGGCGCCCACGGTTTCGGAAATTGTAACGAACACAGGCGCGGGGTGCACAAAGCGCGCCTGCATGCGCAGTTCTTCAAGGCATTCGCGCACCACTGTGTCGCGCGGGTGTTCGCCCTGCGCGACATGGCCACCGGGCGGCAGCCACAGACCAGAGGAGATGTGATCGCCCAGCAGGATATGCCCGCGGTCGATCACCGGAAAATAGCTGACCAGGTGCATGGGCGGCGTCGCGGGCGGGCGGATGCGGCACAGATCGCGCCCTGAGCGCACCCAATGATGCGCGCGGTCCAGATGGTCGGTTTCCAGCTGATCTATTGGCCGGATCAGGCGCAACTCGGACGTGATAAGACTGGCATAGCTCATGTCAGCTTATTGTGCGGCAACCGCAAGGCGCGGTCCAGCCTGAATGAAGCGCTGCGCGGCCTGTGCGCTGGAATAGGTGATCTGCCCGTTGGCAATCGTGGCCTCAATCCGGCGGGTGTTGGGGTTCATCACCACCAGATCGGCGCGCGCGCCGGGTGTCAGGCGGCCACGGTCATTCAGCCCCATGATGGCAGCAGGGCGGGTTGAGATCATCTCCCATGCATGCGCGAAGCTCAGGGCGCGGGCATCGGCAATGGTCCATGCGGCCTGTGCCATGGCAGGGATGTAATAATCCGAGATCAGTGCGTCGCACAGCCCGTCCTCGACCAGTTCCATGGCGGCGATATTGCCCGATTGCGACCCGCCGCGCACGATATTGGGCGCGCCCATCAAGACCGGATCACCGGCTGCGCGCGCGGCTTGTGCGGCATCGATACTGGTGGGAAATTCGCAGACCTGCGCGCCGATGCCGCGATAGAAGGTGCGGGTTGCGGCATCGGGGTCGTCATGCGAGCCAAGCGTGACGCCATGTGCGCGCAAATCTGCGGCAAGACCTGTCAGAAAGGCGGGGATGTCGGGATCGGCCTGTTTGGCGGCGCGCACAATGGCCAGCAGCGCATCGGGTTCATGGCCGTTCTGCGCGGCCCATGTGGCAAAGCGCGCAGGCTTTGTGTCGGCCATTTCCAGGGCTTCGGGCAGGTGGTTGTTGAAAACGATGTAATCCAGATGATAGCTGCGTACCGTGGCCATCAGCGCGGCATGGTCATCGGGCATATGGGTTTCAAACCGCAGTTGGATGCGAATGTCACTGCCAAGGCGGTGGGCAATCTGGCGGCGCGCCTCCAGCAGGGCCACGGCCTCGTCAGGGGCGCGCGCCCCGCCTTCCCATGACCAGCTTTGCGCGAACCACGCGGTTGTGACCCCATTGCTGGCCAGTTCGGCATCGGCGGCCTGAAGCGCGTGGCGTTTGTCGAAGGGCGCGCTGGGGCGCGGGCGTATGTGGCGTTCAAACCCGTCGCCATGCAGATCGACAATGCCGGGAAGCAGCCAGTAGCCGGACAAGTCAACTTCATGGGTGGCGCTGTCTGCGGGGCCGAAGGTGGTGCCGTTAAGTGTCAGGTCACAATCTTCAAGTGTGGAGTTAAGCAATGACAGCGCGCCGGTCAGGCGAAGGTTCAGACTTGGCATAGACAGGATTCCTTTGGGTTTTGGCGGGCAGATACCGCAAAGATGTTGCACTTCCATGACAGTGCTGCATCGCTACTCCAGCACCAGTTCGATGCGCATGCCCACGAAATAGGTGCGCCCGTATTCGACAGGGCTTCCCGTCGGGCCAATATTGACGGATTCGGACAGGATCAGCGCATCGCCCGTGTCGATCTGCAAATGGCGGGCCTGCACAGGGTCGGCATTATGTCCGGTCAGGCGGGTGGATTTGCGGGTGTAGTCGCTGACGCCAACCTGCGCCAGCGCGTCAGTCACGGACCCATGCGCGTGCAATGCCGCACCAAGTGCGGGAAACTGCGTGGCGCAATAGCATGACCGCGCCAGCGACACAGGCAGATCATCGGCAAAGCTGATGGTTTCTGCCACATGAACGGGGGCTGCAATGTCCAGCCCCAAGGCGCGCGCTTCGGTGTCCGTGGCGGCCTGGACCCCAAGATGCAGCAACCGCCGCGAAGGGGTGCGCCCCGCCGACAGCAGGTTCTGGCGAAACCGCGTGCGCGTGCCGATCTGGTAGGGAACCGGTGCCACACGCACAAAAACGCCCGCCCCGCGCCGCGATTGCACCAGCCCTTCGGTGGACAGTTGCGACAGCGCGCGCCGGATGGTGTGGCGGTTCACGTCAAAGCGCTGCGCCAGCGCGGCCTCGGTCGGCAGGCGCGCGCCTGCGCGCCATGCGCCCTGTGCGATTTCGGCGCGCAACGTGTCACATATGCTTTGCCACAGGGCAGCCGGTTTGGTCATGTCGTAAAACTTTCATAAAAATCCTTTTGAATGTAGCGCATAAAGGTTGTATTTGTCTAGTTGTCTAGAACAGATTGAAAGCCCAGACCATGACTGCTGACCCCTTTGCCCGCCGTGACTGGATGGGCCTGATCGCGCGTGCGCCGCTGGCGCGGCTGGATGCGCTTTGGCCTGATGATCCGCCTGCCTTCACATGGCTGCGCGCGCCCGAGATGGGCGCGATGATGGTGCAGGGCCGTGCAGGCGCTGTGGGCGCTGCATTCAATCTGGGCGAGGTGACGGTGACGCGCGCCACTGTCCGGCTGGATTGCGGCACTGTGGGGCATGCGCTGGTGCAGGGGCGCAGTGCGCGCAAGGCCGAACGCGCGGCGCTGCTGGACGCGCTGTTGCAGACTGGGGCAGGGGCGGGGCTGCATGCGCGCGTGCTGGGCCCGTTGCGCGATGCCGAGTGCGGCGATGCCGATACACGCGCGCGCCGTGCTGCGGCCACCAAGGTTGATTTTTTCACAATGGCACGGGGGGACGCATGAGCGCGCATCTGACAGCCGGTTTCATTGATCCCGCGCGCGACGGTGCGCGCGCCTTCCGGCAGGTGCTGGACGCGATGGCGCATCCGGGCCGGATTGTCACGCTTGACGGGCCACAGGGGCCTGCACCCTGTTCGCCTGCGGCGGCCAGTGTGTTGCTGACACTGGCCGATGCCACGACACCGCTGCATCTGGCGGGCGCACATGATGCGGCAGCCCTGCGCGACTGGGTGGCGTTTCATCTGGGCGCGCCACTTGTCGGGCCTGCGGATGCGGTTTTCGCATTGGGCACATGGGATGCGCTTGGTCCCCTTGCCGCCTATCCGCAGGGCAGCGCCGAATACCCTGACCGTTCTGCCACATTGATCGTGGAAATGGACGCATTGGACACTGATGGCGCGCGCCTGACAGGGCCGGGAATTGAAACGCAGGCATTCCTGTCCCTGCCGGATGTGGGTGCGCTGGCGGACAACGCGGCGCGCTTTCCCTTGGGGCTGGATGTGCTGTTCACTTGTGGCCCGCGCCTTGCCGCCCTGCCGCGTTCCACGAAAATAGGGGGCTGCTGATGTATGTTGCGGTAAAAGGGGGCGAGCGCGCGATTGAGCATGCGCATGACTGGCTGGCACAGGCGCGGCGCGGGGATATGGCCGTGCCTGATCTGGGGGTGGCGCAGATCCGCGAACAGCTGGCGCTGGCCGTGGACCGTGTGATGGCAGAAGGGTCGCTGCATGATCCCGATCTGGCGGCGCTGGCGCTGAAACAGGCGCGCGGCGATGTGATTGAAGCGGTGTTTCTGATCCGCGCGTTTCGCACCACCTTGCCGCGCTTTGGCGCGAGTGTGCCGGTGGATACGGGCGATATGCAGATCATCCGCCGGATTTCGGCCACCTTTAAGGATGCACCGGGCGGGCAGGTGCTGGGACCGACATTCGACTACACGCACCGTTTGCTGGATTTTGATCTGGCCGATGGTGTGGCGCCCCCGCCCGCGCCCGAAGCTGCCGCCAGCCCTGACCCCGTGCCACATATCCTGTCGCATCTGGGCGAAGAAGGGCTGATGCAACCCGAACCCGCGGGCGACGCGGAGAACGCGCAGGATGTGCCGGACCTGACACGCGCGCCGCTGGAATTTCCCGCCAGCAGGCCCTTGCGGTTGCAGGCGCTGACGCGCGCGGATGAAGGGTTCCTGCTGTCGCTGGCCTATTCCACGCAGCGCGGCTATGGGCGCAACCACGCCTTCGTGGGCGAATTGCGCATCGGGCATGTGCGGGTTGCGGCACATATGCCGGAACTGGGCTTCGATATTGAATTTGCCGACATCTTGGTGACGGAATGTGAAACCGTGAACCAGTTTCAGGGGTCAAAGTCCGAACCCGCGCAATTCACCCGCGGCTACGGGCTGGTGTTCGGGCAGTCGGAACGCAAGGCGATTTCCATGGCACTGGTGGACCGGGCGCTGCGCGCGCGCGAATTGGGCGAAGATATGGGCGATGCGCCCGCGCAGGATGAGGAATTCGTGCTGTCGCATTGCGACAATATCCAGTCCAGCGGCTTTCTGGAGCATATCAAGCTGCCCCATTATGTGGATTTTCAGGCCGAACTGGAACTGATCCGCAAACTGCGCCGCGACGCAGGCGCTGTGCGTGAGGCTGCACAATGACCCGATGTGGTGCCAGCCGCGCGCGCCCTTGCGCAGCCCACCCACCCACCCGCTCGCAAGGGCGCGCAGAAGGACAAAGTGATGACCGCCTATAATTTTGCCTATCTGGATGAAGCCACCAAGCGCATGCTGCGCCGCGCCATTTTGAAAGCTGTGGCCATTCCCGGCTATCAGGTGCCGTTTTCAAGCCGCGAAATGCCCATGCCCTATGGCTGGGGCACAGGCGGCGTGCAGGTGACCGCCGCCTGTCTGGTGCCCGAAGACACGCTGAAAGTCATTGATCAGGGCGCGGATGACACCACGAATGCCGTGTCCATCCGCAAGTTCTTCCAGCGGGTTGCGGATGTGGCCGTGACCGAACGCACAGCACAGGCCAGCATCATCCAGACCCGCCACCGGATACCCGAAACGCCGCTGATTGCGGGGCAGATTCTGGTCTTTCAGGTGCCCATCCCCGAACCCTTGCGGTTTCTGGAACCGCGAGAGGTGGAAACCCGCGTGATGCATGCGCTGGAAGATTACGGGCTGATGCAAGTGCGCCTTTATGAAGATATTGCCCGCCATGGCGAGATTGCGCGCGCCTATGCCTATCCGGTGCGGGTCGAGGGGCGCTATATCATGGACCCGTCGCCCATTCCCAAATTCGACAACCCCAAACTGAACAATTCGCCTGCGTTGCAATTGTTCGGGGCGGGCCGCGAATGCCGCATCTATGCGCTGCCACCCTTCACACGCGTCGAAAGTCTGGATTTCGACGACTACCCCTTTAGCGCGACCAAGGCTGCGGGGCAGTCCTGCGCGCTGTGCGGATCAACCGTGTCCTATCTGGACGAGGTGATCACCGATGATGCGGGGGGGCGGATGTTCGTATGCTCGGACACCGATTATTGCGCGGCCCGCGTGGCCGCAGGCAGCACGGAGGATGCGGCATGACGCCCCTTTTGCAGGTTGAAAACCTAAGCAAGCACTACGGCGCGCATCTGGGCTGCGGGGATGTGTCCTTTGCGCTGTGGCCGGGCGAGGTGATGGGCATTGTCGGCGAAAGCGGGTCGGGCAAATCGACGCTGCTGAACTGTCTGGCCGGTCATCTGCGCCCCGATGCGGGCCGCGTGCTGTTTGACACCCGCGAGGACGGCCCGCGTGACATATTAGGCATGACCGAGGCCGAGCGCCGCTGGCTGGCGCGCACGGACTGGGCCTTCGTGCACCAGAATCCGCGCGACGGGCTGCGCATGAATGTCAGCGCCGGCGGCAATGTGGGCGAGCGGCTGATGGCCGTGGGCGCGCGCCATTACGGTGACATCCGCGCGCAGGCAAGCGACTGGCTGGAGCGCGTTGAGATTGATGTGGGCCGCCTGGATGACCGCCCGCGCGCGTTTTCCGGCGGCATGCAGCAACGCCTGCAAATCGCGCGCAATCTGGTGACAGGGCCGCGGCTGGTGTTCATGGACGAACCCACAGGCGGGCTGGATGTCAGCGTGCAGGCGCGGCTTTTGGATTTGCTGCGCGGGCTGGTGCGGCGCCTTGGCCTGTCGGCGGTGATTGTCACGCATGATCTGGCCGTGGTGCGGCTGCTGGCCGACCGGCTGATGGTGATGAAGGACGGGCGCGTGGTGGAACAGGGGCTGACCGATCAGGTGCTGGATGATCCGCAGCATGCCTATACGCAGCTTCTGGTCAGTTCGGTGCTTCAGGTCTGACGCAGGGGGCTGGACGCGTGGATTGATTGAGTATTTTTGGCAAGATGAAGGGATAGGCGCATGATCGAGATTGCAGGCGTGGGCAAGCGGTTCGTCTTGCACAATCAGGGCGGCGTCGCGTTGTCCGTGATGGAAGGGGCCGCCTTGCGCGTAGACCCTGGCGAATGCGTGGCGCTGACGGGGGCATCAGGCGCGGGGAAATCGACGCTGATGCGCATGATCTGGGGCAATTACCGCTGTGATACAGGGTCCATTCGCGTGGCGGGCGTGGAGTTGTGCCGCGCAGAGCCGCGCGCGGTGCTGGACTTGCGGCGCGGCACATTGGGCTATGTCAGCCAGTTCCTGCGCGTGATCCCGCGCGTGCCCACATTGCGGATTGTGGCCGAGCCGCTGCTGGCGCAGGGCATGGATGAAGATGCAGCGCTGGCGCGTGCGCGGGCCTTGCTGACACGGCTGAACATTCCTGCACCGCTGTGGTCCTTGTCGCCCACGACATTTTCGGGCGGCGAGCAGCAGCGCGTCAATATCGCGCGCGGGTTTATTCAGGACTGGCCGGTGATGTTGCTGGACGAACCCACAGCCAGCCTTGATGCGGCCAACCGCGCGGTTGTGCTGGAGCTGATCTTGCAGGCCAAGGCGCGCGGTGCGGCCATTCTGGGCATTTTCCACGATGCGGATGCCCGCGCGGCGGTCTGCGACCGCGAGGTTGATGTGACAGGCTTCACCCCCGCGATGGTGAGCGCATGATCGCGCATGGCGGGCGCGGGCGGCTGGTCGCGGTTGTGGGGCCGTCAGGTGTCGGCAAGGACACGCTGATTGCGGAAGTTGCGCGCGCCCGCCCTGATATTGTGGTGGCGCAGCGCATCATTACGCGCGCGCCGGATGCGGGCGGAGAGGATCATCAGGCCGTATCTGACGCGCTGTTTGATGCGCAGCTTGCCATGGGGCGTTTTGCGTTCCATTGGGGCGCGCACGGGCTGCGCTATGCCATTCCCGCCAGCATAGACGCCGATCTTGCGCAGGGGCGGGTGGTTGTGTTCAACGGCTCGCGCAAGGCATTGCAGGGGATTGCAGCCTCCTATCCGCAACTGATGGTGCTGATGATAACCGCCCCGTCCGATGTGCTGGCGCAGCGGCTGCGCGCGCGCGGGCGCGAAGGCGCGCGCCAGATTGCTGCACGCCTGAAGCGCGCCGAGCTGGCACCGCCTGCGGGGGCCGTGGTCATCATGAATGACGCCACAGTTGATGCAGCCGTGGCGCAGATGCTGGCCGCGATTACCCGCGCATCGCAAAGCGCGTGACCAGATGGAAGCGCCCGTCCGCCCCTTCGCCAAAGACGCACAGCGCATCAAGATGATGGTCTTCTTCAAGTGCGGGATCGAACCAGGCATGGGCGGCGCGCAGCGCATCGGCCATCTGCGCGGGGTCGCGCTTGCCGCTAAGGGTGACATGAAAACGGAATTCATCCATCACATAGGGATAGCCCCAGCGCAGCAACAGCGCGTCCTGACGCGCCGTCAGCCCCGCTTTGCGGCGGCGGGCAATGTCGTGGTCGGACAGGGGCGCGCGATACGGGTCCAGATCCTGCACGATCCGCGCAGCCGCATCGCCCAGTGCGCGGGGCTGGGTTTCGGGCATAATGGCCAGAAACCCGTCCATCGGGCGCAACCGCAGCCGGCCCAATGCGACAGGGTCCATATCCCGTGCAAGGGTTTCGACAGCATCCAGAAAATCGGGGACAGGGCAGGCCAGCGCCATGGGCGGCTTCAACGTGCCATGCAGGCCGTATTTGCGCGGTGTTTCGGTCAGGGCGGCCAGATCAAGCCCCAGATCGGGGTGCGCCATAACGCAGCCCTTATCCGCATCCCAGCCCAGCCATGCAGCCCCCGCATGCGCAAGGGCACTGCCCGCAGGTGGCGTGTAATAGATCGCAAAGCGCTGAAAATCTGCCGACATATGACCCGTCCTTTTGGTGATGGCCCTTTGTATGGCACAGGGTTGTGACAAGACGGTAACGCATAATCCAAGGACCGATATAATGACAGAGCTTGTACTTGCAAATGCCCGCCTCGTGCGCCCGACCGAGGTTTGCCACGGCGCAATCGTCATACGCGACGGGTTGATTGCCGCGCTGGACACGGGCACAAATGTGCCCAAGGGCGCGGTGGATTGTCAGGGCGATCTGGTTGCGCCGGGGCTGATCGAGTTGCACACTGACAATCTGGAACGCCATCTGGCCCCGCGCCCCGGTGTGGACTGGCCCCATGCGGGGGCCGTGATCGCGCATGATCGCGAACTGGCAGGCACCGGCATCACGACCGTATATGACGCGTTGCGCATCGGGTCGCTGTTGCGCGATAATGCGCGCGGACGGGCGCGATATGCGCGCGCGCTGGCCTCCGAAATTCTGGAAATGCGCGCGCTGGGCGCGCTGAAGATCAGCCATTTCCTGCATCTGCGCGCCGAGATATGTTCAGACACCCTGCTGGACGAACTGGATGAATTCGGCACGGATGACCGCATCGGTATTGTCAGCCTGATGGACCATACGCCCGGCCAGCGGCAATTCGCGGACCTTGCGCAGCTGCGCACGTATATGCGCGGGAAATACGGCATGAATGATGCTGAGTTCGAGGCGCATGTGACCCGCCAGCAGGCCCTTGGCGCACAGGTGCGCGGCCCGCATGAAGCCGCGATTGTCGCGGCCGCGCAGCGCTACGGCGCGACACTTGCCAGCCATGACGACACCACCACCGAACAGGTGGCGGCGTCTGCGGGCCACGGGGTGCGTCTGGCCGAATTTCCCACAACGCTGGCGGCGGCGCAGGCATGCCATGCCCATGGAATCGCTGTGATGATGGGCGCGCCCAACCTGATCCGTGGCGGGTCGCATTCGGGCAATGTGGCGGCGGGGGATCTGGCGCAGGCAGGGCGGCTGGAGATCCTGTCATCGGATTATGTGCCCGCCGCGCTGTTGCTGGGTGCGGTGCGTCTGGGGCAGGGCTGCGGCGATCTGGCGCGCGGGTTTGCCGCTGTCACGCAAGCGCCTGCGCGCGCGGCAGGGCTGGCTGATCGCGGGGCGCTGCGCGAAGGGCTGCGTGCCGATCTGATCCGCGTGGCGCTGCCCGCAGCAATCCCCATGATACAGGCCGTGTGGGTGCGCGGGGTGCGGGTTGCGTGAGGTGGACGGTTCAGGCCATGGACAAAGCCCGCGCCAGCGGTGGGCCGGGGTCTGCCGATACGGCATTATAAGAATGCAGTTTATGCGGGCTGCATACTCCTGACATCAAAGGATTGAAGTGCCATCAGAGTAATCGGCAGGCCGTGGGACGGCCCGCCGATGGCGCGGCGGCCTGCGGCCTTTGCTCCGCGCCTTTGGATGTTCCCCAATGACCGCTTCAGGTCAGAACTCACCACCCTGACGCATCCATCTGACACGCCAAGCCACCAGATCAGCCGTTCACATCTACCACGACGCGCCCCTTGATCTGGCCTTTCAGAATGTCCGCGCCCAGTTGCGGCAGGTCGGCCAATGTGGCGGGTTGAATCATCGTATCCAGCTTGTCCATTGGCAGATCGCGCGCAATCCGGCCCCATGCCCGCACGCGGTTGTCATAGGGCTGCATCACCGAATCGATCCCCAGCAGGTTGACGCCGCGCAACAGGAACGGCACGACCGTTGCAGGCAGGCCCGCCCCGCCCGCAAGCCCCACTGCCGAAACCGATGCGCCATATTTCATCTGCCCCAGCACGCGCGCCAGCATCGCGCCGCCCACGGCATCCACGCAGCCTGCCCATGTTTCGGCCTCCAGCGGGCGCTTGACGGTCTCGTTGATCTCCTCACGCGCGACGATCCGGGCTGCGCCAAGGCTGCGCAGATAATCTGCGGTCTCTGGCCGTCCGGTCACGGCGGCCACGTCATGGCCCAATGCGGCCAGAACCGCCACCGCGACAGATCCCACACCGCCGGCCGCGCCCGTCACCAGCACCGGCCCGTTGCCCGCCTTCAGCCCGTGATCTTCCAGCGCCATGACCGCCAGCATCGCCGTAAACCCCGCCGTGCCCACCGCCATAGCCTGCCGTGTGCTGAACCCTTCTGGCAGGGGCACCAGCCAGTCGGCCTTTACGCGGGCCTTTTGTGCGTAGCCGCCCCAATGCGCCTCTCCCACGCGCCAGCCGGTCAGCACGACCTTGTCGCCGGGCTTGTAGCGCGGATCATCCGATGCCTCGATTGTGCCTGCAAAATCAATGCCGGGCACATGGGGGTAGTTGCGCACCAGCCCGCCGCCGGGGCCGATGCACAGCCCGTCCTTGTAGTTGACGGTCGAGTATTCGACCGCGACCGTCACATCGCCTTCGGGCAACTGGTCTTCGGTGATCTGTGTGACGGCGGCATGGGTTTTGCCGTCCTCGTTCTTTTCGACAATCAGTGCGTTGAAGCTCATGATACTCTCCTGTTATTTTGGGGTTAACGACCGGGGCCGTGCCAGTCGATCTGGCAAATTTCCGCACTGCGGCCATCAAAATCCCAGACCCGCCCGAAGGCGCGCACGCGCCCCTTGGTGGCGGTGGCGACCGTAATATCCGGCCCCATCCAGTATTCGGTATTGGTAACGACAATTTCGCGGTCGGGGTCCGCGCCGCGCACGGGCACCACTTCACCCTGAATTTTCTTGCCCACCATCAGGCGGCGTTTGTCGCCGTCGTTTTCATAGGTGATGGCCGCGCGTTCGGCCCCCAGAAATTCGCTGACCAGCATACCAAACAGCCCCGTTGTGCCGCGGGCCGCGCCCGAAAAAATATTGACCAGCGCATCATAGGCCGCATCAGTGGCGCGGTCGTCAATGAACGCCGCCGCCTGCCAGTTGCCGCGCGCCATCAATCCCGGAATTTCCAGCAGCAGCCCGACATTCAGCCCCGACAGGTCCGCATCACCGTAATGGCCGCTGTCAATCCGCACCCCTGCCCATGCCTGACAATAGCCTTCTGTCGGGGCATGTTTGCCAAGGCTGACCACACAGGGGCAAAATACCGTGCAGTTGCAGTTCAGGATCAATTCGCCCCTGATCGCCCAAGGCACTGTGCCAAGGGCGGGTTTTTCCAGTGTGTCGCTCATGTCCATCCTCCCAGTTCAAAAATCACGATGGCCCCGCCAAGTGTAATCAGCCCGTAGCCCAGGGGCCGTGTCAGAACCGCGCCGATCCGGGGCAGTTTTTCCAGCATCATCAGCACCATTGCGCCACCCATCCACAGCAGGTTCATGGTGCCCCCCACAAAGGCCAGCGCCATCAAGGCCCAGCAGCACCCCAGACAGACCGCCCCCAGCCGCACCCCCATGCGCCACGGCCCGTCATCCCAGTATTGTATGAAAAATGTCAGCGGGCGGCGGCATTTGGCCAGACAAGCATGTTTCAATGTTGAAAATTGATAAGCGCCAGCGCCCGCCAACAGCAGCGCGGTCAGCCATATATTCACGCTTTCGCCCAACGGGTTCAGCAACCCGACACCCGCAAGCCCCAGTTGCGCGCCCGTGGCAAGGATGGCAAAGCCCAGCCACACCACAAGATAGCCCGCCAGCAATGTCGCGAACCCTGCGCTGCGTCCCGTCTGCACCAGATCATCCCATGTCGACAATGCAGGCAGGGCGGTGGGCGCCATCATCGCGGCCGACATTAAGGCCCACATCACAAAGATATTCGGCGCCCCTGCCAGCCCCGGTTCAATGCGGCACAGGGCCTGCCAGAATTCTGCGCCATAGAGATTGGCCGCCGCAACCAGATCTGGCGGCAGTTGCATGGCATATAACGCCGCCCATGCCAGTAAGACCACGCCGTAAAACCCCAGCCAGTGCGGTGCCCGCATTTTTCGCAAACTGGACGCAAGCTGCATGAAACCGGCCCTTTCCACGGGATACGGCGCCTTTGGGGTTGGCTGGCCGCTTGGTATCCGATATGTCAGACATATCAGGCCATTCATGGTCTGGCAAATGTTAATTGTCTGACATATGGCAAAGGTGCGCAGGTGAAAACCGATCTGGACAGCGAACGCGATTACTCCCAACAGATCGCGCATACCATCCGCGATGCAATCGTTTCGGGCGATCTGCCGGTTGACGGGCGCTTGCCATCGGAATCCGATCTGGCCACGCGCTTCAATGTGTCCCGCCCCACTGTGCGCGAGGCGCTGAAACGGCTGGCCGCGCAAAACCTGATCCGCACCCAGCGCGGCGCCACAGGCGGGGCTTTCGTCAACCGGCTGAGTTTCGAGCAGGCGCAGGATCATATGGTCACAACGGCCACGCTGCTTTTGTCCATGAACACTGTTGATTTCGAAACCGCCTGCGAGGCGCGCTTTGCCCTTGAACGTGCCTGCGTGCCGCTGGCCTGCGCGCGGCGCACACCGGCGCATCTGGCCAGTCTGCGCGCCGAAATCGCGCGTCATGGCACGGACGGGCTGTCGGATGAGGCGTTTTGCGCATCCGATGTGGCGTTTCACCGCGCGCTGGTCGATGCGGCGGGCAATCCGGTGCTGTCATGGCATCTGGCCGGCGCAGTTGAAGCCATGCAACCGCTGATGAACATGATCACATTCACCGCACGCTCGCGCGGGCGCATCATTGCGCTGCATGACGGGCTGACGCGCGCACTGGAGGCGGGCAAACCACGGCCCGCGCTTGCCGCCCTTGATGAACTGGCGGCCTACACGCTGGAACTGGGCGGTGAAATCCGCGCGCGGCGCGGCGCAAGGCGGTCGTCCTAGACCATGGTCGGATCGGGGTGTGACATCCGGTTGGGGGGGGGGGGCTGACGGGGGGGTTGGAATTACCAAAAGCCGCGGCCAAAAGGCCCCACCCCGCCCCCCCAACGCCGGGCCGCCCCCCGCCCGGACCCTTTGGCCCCCGCCCCCCCAAGC
>JAFIEO010000091.1 GCA_020832445.1 Paracoccaceae bacterium | reverse complement strand
CTCAAGCCCTGCAAGAGACCGCGCCGCGCGATATCCTCGGCCAGTTCCTCGACCGACACACCGGCCTTGATGCGCCGCACATTGGACTGGCTCAGCATGAGCTTGTCGAAGGGGATGTCCTTGGATGCGGACAGGGTAATTCTCATAGCAGATTTCGCCATCAGATCATCTCCACAACGGGCGCCGGAAGCCACTCTCCCGATCTCACTTCCCGTCAAACCCTTCACAGCCCTTCTCTTCCTTTGCGAAAATTGTCCGCGGACAATAACACCGTTGAGCGTCTTGCTACCCGGAAGAGTGTATATTCTTTTCTTAAGCTGGTTGTGGTTCTGCTCTGGAGAGCCTGCGTATGAGGTCTTCAGGATGAAAGCCCTCGCTCTTTTTTCCAGAGGTTATTGAACGGAAGTACGCCCCTACTTTTCGGATTTTTTCGTGAAACTGCATGATCGCCCAAACGGTAAGAGCAGCTCTTTCAATACCCAAGTTTTCCTGTGCATCTTGGTAGTTTCTAGAGTCGATCCCTAGCATTGGGGCTAGAGTTCGAGCGTGTGTTACAACGTCTTTCATCGTTTTCACTGGCTCGACACAAAACTGTGCGGCCTCTGGACATGCACTTAGTATCTCCAGAACACTAATTTGAAATGGTTTGGGGTCTTTTGGGTGAGCGGTTGATTTTTGCTCACTTTCTATATCAGTATGTTCTTTTTGTGAGTTATGATGGTGGCGGACATTTTGGCCGTCGTTGCCGGACATTTTTTCTTTTTGCACGCTACTTTTGTCGCAAGGCTGCTCGGCTTCAATGGCTTCAAAGTCGAGGCTGTTTAGAAGATTGAGGCAATCCTCCAATGAAAGGCTTCTGCGGAGCGATCGTATAGCTGCCGTTGCGTCTACGTTGCTCGGTTCAGCGTCCAGTATAGCGTTTGCCGCGGCTCGAATTTTTGCTTTCAGATAGGACTTTTGATTGTTTTCATGAGCGGCCTGTGCAGCAAGCTTAGAAAGTTCTGCGAAGCGCTCAAACAACGGAGTAAGGTCAAACCCGAATCTAAGGGCCGTGCCCTCGGCTAAGTTTTGACGGCAGAATCTCTTCCGGTTGGCGCTGTCGCGGCGTTCAAGCAGTCCGAGTTCTTGGAGAATTGCGGCATGACGCCTAATTGTTCGGTCTGATATTCCGTTTCGGCGAAACGCAAGCGTAGCGTTTGACGCAAAGACTGTATTGTGCTGCCTGGTTGGTGGGAGACACGATAGCATCACATCTAGTGTCGCGATGACTGGCGCCTTAAGACCAATCAATGGGGCTGCCTGACGCAGTGTGTCGATGACGATGTGACGCTCTGGGCGGTGATTGTCCGCGGACAATAGACTCTCTGACCGCTCTCCCATGGAGGCGGATACCTGCTTGAATGCCATTATTTTTCCACGATAACCTGTCGGGAAAGGCCCAGATCTTCCGATTTTCTTGTGAAAAGGCAACAAATCATCGTTCAACCGATTTGGTTGTTGTTGACTGTTACGGAGAAGCTGGTACATCTGATGGTGCTAAGAACAGATTGGGCTCTCCGAGGATGACCTTGGGGGGCTCTTTCTTTTCTGGCTGTTTCTCGTGCTCCTTTTGTTGCTCTGCTCGTTAGTCTGTCAGCCGAACTTCTGGTCTGACTTCCATGCCTCATAGAGGCGCTTCAACTCGACTTCTGCGTTGTCTAGCATCCATTGAGTGAATTCCGGGGTGTCAACTTTCGACATCTTCACTGTCAAAGCACGTGGGCTATCCTTGACCTCCGCAAACGTCTTTCCGTCGTCTGAAACGATCATGTGTGGCGATGACTTTGTGGGACTTGCAGCTTTGTCACTCCTCGAAATGGCATCGACGATGCGCGCAAAGCGGTCATCTGAAGTGGGTATCTTATCCAAACCCAGGTCAGAGGCTATCTGAACTAAGTCAGCATTGCTGTCTTTAATCTTGTCTGCCAAGTGCTCCCAGCGGCGACGTCCGACACCATGCGCCGAGCCGATCATATGTATCACGGTTTCGGGTATTGTACGGGCAACCTTGGTCATTCGCGATAGCATTGGTTTGTCAATTGCGAGAGCGTCGAGGATTACTGGTTGATCATAACCATTGTCGCTGAGTTGCGCTGCAAATAAGGCCTTTTCGATGAAGCTTGGGTCCAATCGATGCGAATTCTCCTGGCCTTGGGCCAGGATCGCCTCCTCGTCTGACAGCGTGCGCACAAGTGCTCTGGCGGCCAGTCCTATCGATTGTAGGGCGCGCAGACGGCGACGGCCGTACACAATCTTGTAGCGGCCAGGCTTGTCCGCGAGCGGACGGACCATAATTGGCACCTGTTGTCCGTGTTCCTTGATGCTCGCCGCAAGTGAGGCGACATCGGAGTCGGGAAAGGCAAGCCGATCTCTTGGCCCGTCTTCTTCGATTAGATCAGCTGGTATTTCCCGCACGGCGTTGCTGGAAAGGTCTTTCAAGGTTGATTTTACCCCGCTCATAGCGCCGGTGTTAGGAAACCGAGGTTTCAATTCACCTGCAGCCACCTCGTCGGCAGAGCTCGGTGGGGGAGGGGGCTGGAACAAGTTTCTACGTGCCATTACTCGACCCTTCTCCCCCAAGCCTGTTGAATTGTTTTTTCGAACTCGTCAGCGACGCCGTTCACGCTCTCAAGGATCCTGTCCAAGGTCTTCTTGACCACTTGGCTAGGTTCCAATTCGTAGATTGTCTGTTGTGTCATCCCAGCATCTGATATTGCGGTGGACTTTAGCATGGGTGTGTTGAGAACCTGGTCGAGCAGAATTGACCTCAGGAATCCGGCCATCTGTGATTGTGGAACGTCGGTCGGTTCGAATCTGGCGACGAGATATTTAAGGAACGACCAGTCTATAGGCCCGGTCGCTTGTTCTAAGGTTCTGACTGTTTCGCCGGCCATCTCGAGAAATTGGGCCATTGATGCAACGTCCAGCATGCTCGGCACGACCGTGATCAATAGACCGGTCGATGCAAGTAGAGCCGTCATTGTGGTGAAGCCCAACTGGGGCGGGCAATCGATTATCACCAAATCGTAGTTGGCCTCTATCTCATCGAGCGCAATTGCCAAACGTTGCGTAAAGGGCGGATCGACTTTGTGCTGAAGCGCGTAGGCCGTTTCGGTTTCGTACTCTGACAACAGTAATCCCGCCGGTGCAAGATCAAGGTTGTGAAAGTAAGTTTTGCGAACCACCTGACTCATGGGTATCGGATCTTCATACTTGAGAGCATCATAAACCGTACCGCTTTCAGCAAATTCAATCTCTGGTCGGTATCCGAACATTGTTGTGAGACTGGCTTGGGGGTCCATGTCGACGGCCAACACGCGATAGCCTCTGAGAGCGTAGCGTTGAGCGAGGTGAATGGCGGTCGTCGTCTTACTGGACCCGCCTTTGAAATTTACAATAGAAATTATCTGAAGAGCGTCGCCATCGCGCCGACCCGGCAAATATGCTTCACCATTGCGACCAGTCCTCGCCATCACTCGACGGATTTGATCGATCTCTATTGCAGAATAAAGACGCCTGCCTCGAGAGTCCGTTTCGACATCGGGAAAGTCGCCTTCTTGATGGCGCGTTCTAAGGTTTGACATGCTGATGCCTGTCAATTCGGAAACTTCGGCTGGGTGGAACTTGCGTAGCTTTTTTCTGCTTTCCGGTTGAAAGCTATTGCGCATATGGTGATCTAGGGCTTCAGAAAGGCGCGCAGCGTTGGCCGAAATGGAAGCCGCGATGGATTTCGTATCAGAGAATTCTGCCTTGCCGTTCATGCTGCCCTCTTGACCTCTTGGCGGGTCGATTGTGTTTCGTCGCCAAATCGCGCGATTATCGCTTTTGTGCGACTATGAGACACATGACACGCAACTTAGCTCCAGACAACAATTTTTTTTCGAGACGTAGATGGTGAATGTGAATACAGCTTGGTTCAATGTGCCCTTTTCTAATCTAAGTGCTTGATAAGTAATATTGATTCAGTTTGGGCGATGGAGGTGATCGAACATATTGTGGTGTCGTGGCATCCGGCCCCTAAGGGTCGTGGTGGAGTCTATCAGCGAATCGCCACAGACGACATTTGTCGCTAGACGAGTCCAAGCTTCGTGGCCCGCTCCAGTAACATTTTCACTGATGATGGCTGCCAGCTTGTCCGGCCACGTGGTGTGCGCTCACGCATATTCTCCAGCCGGGTGCAGATCGTCTGAAGCGTGATGTCTGGATCCGCGCCCTTGATGCCCGCCACGATGGCGGGCAGGCGATCATCTCGCGCACGCGGGCCAGCGCGATCAAGCACCGTCGCAGGGAGGAACCCATCGCGGACATAGGCGTTCACAGCGCGCAGTAGACGGCCTTGCGTCCAGCGCCGGGCCTCGGGCAGGGGGCCGTTGATAATGCGGACCACGTCTTCCCAAGCCAGATCGGGGCGCAAGCGGCGCACATGCGGCACCCAGTCCTGCGCGGTTTCGTTCAGGCGTTCCATATATCCGTCCTGTCGCGCAAGCCGCACCTTGCGCAGCGCTGCGGGATCCCGCGCGCGCAGGCCCGGGTTTCCGCCGACCCGCCCCTTGGTGCGCGCACTGGCAAGCCCGGCTTTTGTGCGTTCCCGGATCAGGGCGCGTTCGAACTCGGCCGCCGCGCCCAGCACTTGCAACGTGAACTTGCCCTGCGGCGATGCGGTGTCGATCGGGTCCTGGATTGACCGAAAGAACGCGCCCTTACTCTCCAGCCGTTCAATCACCTCCAGCAAATGCGACAGTGACCGCGCCAGCCGGTCGATGCGCACCACCACCAGGGTGTCGCCCTTGCCAACGCGCTCCAGCACCCGCGTCAGCACAGGCCGTGCACGATCACCGCCAGAAGCCCGTTCCTCATGGATTTCGACACAGCCCGCTGATTTCAGCGCCTGCGACTGGGGCAGGGGGGTCTGATCCTCAGTAGATACACGCGCATACCCTATCAACGGCATCAAATCCTGCCTTTTGCAGTTACGGATACTGCCAATAAACGACCGTATGCAGAGGTTGGTATTGCCTCCGATGTCCGACTTGCGTGCAGTGCAGGAACTGATGATGAGAATTATTTTATTATTCCCCTCATCGGGCGGTGGATTATGAGGGGAATAGCTGGCATATTCCCCTCATGGATATCTGGCAAACACCCTCCTGGCCCAACTTTCGACATGATGCAGCGGCGACCGAAGGCCCGCTGGCAGATTTCTCCGCACGTCTCGGGTCCATCAAAGGGTTGCAGATGGCTTTGAGCGCGGAAGAGCGGCGCGAAACCTTTATGCGGGCCGTAACCAACGAAGCTGTAGCCAGTTTCGCAATCGAGGGGGCGATCCTTCGTGCAGAGGAAATCGAAGCATCCGTTGTAGCGTCACTGGCCCATCGGGGCGCCGAGCCCCAACGACGTACAGACGCCATTGCAACTTTGATGCTGGAAGCCAGAGAAGGGCAGGGGGCTTTATCCGAGGATCGCTTGTTCTACTGGCACCAACTTTTGTTTCACGGTGTCGATCTGGAAGATAAAGGACGGTGGCGGAGCTTCCCGATCGTGATCGTGCGTGGTGCGAATGTCGGCAAGGAAGAGGTTCTTTACTCAGCACCACCGCATGACCGCGTGCCTGCTATGATGCAAGAATTTTTGACCAACCTGCAAACTGACCGTCGTCCGGTGCCTGTCCGTGCGGCCATCGCTCATCTTTGGTTTGAGTCGATTCACCCTTTCAGCGACGGGAATGGGCGGATCGGCCGGGCCCTTATTGAATATATCTTTGCGCAAGACGCTGCCTTGCCGTTTTCTCTGTCGCGCCAGATTGAGTCTGATAAACAAGGTTACTACCGGGCACTTCAGGCTGGGCGAATGGTGTCTGGCGATCATATTGACGCCACTCCATTCGTCTTGTGGTTCCTCGAGCGCCTGACGGCCGGGATCGTTGAGGCCGAGGCAGAGGCCAGGTTCTTGGTTATGCGCAACGCATATTTCATGCGCTTTTCCAACCTTTCACAGCGGGGTGAGAAGGTGTTGCGCCGCCTCTTCGCTGAAGGACCTCGGCGTGTATCCGAGGGTATCAGCGCGGGTCCGTATTCGAAGATAGCTGGCGTCTCTCTTGCCACTGCAACACGCGACCTAGTTGAACTGGAAGCAGTCGGAGCAGTTTTCAAAGGGGTCGAAGGCGGCAGATCAACGCGGTATCTTCTGAGTGTTTCCTGAAACCCGGCTCCTGATCAAGGAATGTCTCGACCTGTTTCCATGTGGCAGGTAGCGTCCGCATGTCGGACCCGAAGGCAAATAGTCACAACCCTGCCGCCTTGGTCAAATTCACACGGAACCTGTCGCGGCGGCGTTGATAGCGCCGTGTCATCTCGGCACTGGCATGGCCCAGTTGTTTCTGGACATAGCGTTCATCCACCTCGGCGCTGCTGGCCAGACCGGCGCGCAGGCTGTGGCCGGAATAGCGCTTCACGCGCTCCGCATCAGGCAGGTCAGGGCGCAGGCCTGCGTCCAGCACGCAAGCCTTGATCAATCGTGCGATATGCTTGTCATTCAGTCGCGTTTCTTTTGCACGCTTTCCATCGCGGGTGACGCCGGTGAAGATTGGTCCGAAGCTGATGCGCCCGAAATGGAGCCACTGTTCAAGCGCATGAACCGGGCAGGTCTGATCAGATGATCCGCGCCCGATTTCGACTTCGCGCCAGCCGGTCTTGCCGCGCAAGGTGATCAGCGCGCCCCCGTCGAGGATGTCGATCCAACCGCCAGAATCCATCGTGTCATCCTTGTGCCGATCGAGGCTGACGATTTCGGAACGTCGCAGCCCGCCCGCGAAACCGATCAACAAAATGGCGCGGTCGCGCAGCCCGCGCAGGTCATGGGGCAGGGTGGCGACCATGGCGCGGATATCCTCGGCCAAGATAGCCTCTTTCTGCACTGGTGGGCGCGCATGTTTGCGCCGGATACCTGCCAGAACGCTGGCGATATGGCGGTCCTTGCGATCAAGCCGCAATCCGCGCTGCGCATAGCCCCAGCCCAGCCCCGACAGGCGCCGCTCGATGGTGGCGACGGACAGGGCAGGGGGCTTTGCTGCGCCTTGGCCTTGGGGGGCGGCCAGATCGGCAACATAAAGGCCCACAAGTTCCGGTGCGGGGGGCAGGGGGTCTGCGCCGCGCATCCGGCACCAGCGCGCAAACTGTTCCCAATCGCGTGCATAGGCTTTCAGCGTGTTTTCAGACGCCGCCGCACGCGCGTAATCGCGCGCGGTATCAACAAGCCTGTCCAGCGTGCCGGAACCGGCGATATGCGCGGGCAGGGCAATGGTATCGCCGTTTTCCCGCGCGCTCTGGTCAAGGTGCGCATCAGCAATCGTATCAGGGGCCGCTGCGGTCGATTTCTCGGTGTTTTCTGGCATATCGCGCAGCATATTCCATTATGTCCGATAATGCAATATTACTGGACATAGCGATGAACAGCAAGTTGCGGCGCTTGATGGCGATTATTCTGGCAAAAAGCGCCGTTCCGGTTTATGCAACACGCTATGACACACGCCTTGCCGCATGACCCGGACACAGCGTCCCACGCCCATCGTCTGCCTGACTGGCTGGGGCGGGGAGCGCGTGAAACCCCTGAGGATGCGGGGTTTTCTGCGGGTGCGGCGTTGGCATTGCTGGACGCCGCACGCGCAAACCCGTCCCTGCCACAGGCATTATGGCGCGCGCGGCTGGGGTTGATTGCCGGTGCGCAATCCGCAGCACTGATAGGACGCCCGGAACGCGACGCGGCACTGCGCGACATCCTGTGTCTGTTGCGCCCCGGTGAGAAGGCGGGGCCTGCGGGCGAACTTGCGCTGGCATGGGCGCGCGCGACTGCGCGCCCGCTGTCAGATGCCAGCTTGCAGCGCGCGCTTCCGGATTTGCGCGCGCCGCTCGCGTATTGGCACCAAACACGGCAAGGCAATCCGGTCGCGCAGGCTGCCCACGTCATAGAGGCTGTTCTGGCCGATGGCCCCCGCAACACCCTGACCGCGCTAATCCTTGCCGATGCCGCGCTTGCGCGCGCTATGGGTTGGTCACATCTGGTCCCGTTACTGGGCGCCAGCGTGACCCGCCGCGATTTGACGCAGCGCGGTGATGACTTGCGCATGGCTTGTCATAAGGCGGTGATCGGCTTCGCAAACGATGCGCTGGCGCTGGCGGCTGATCTGATCCGCCGCGCCGCGCAGCTTCAGTCCGTGGCCCCGAAGCTGCGCAGCAAACAGGCGGCAACGGCGGTCGGGATGTTCCTGACGCGCGACGCCATTGCCCCCGCCGCGTTGACGCCCCTGATGTCGGATCGCACGGCGCGCCGGTTCTGCGACCGGCTGGTCAGCCTTGGCGTCGCGCGCGAGTTGACCGGGCGCGACACGTTCCGGCTTTACGGGCTGTAGCATGGCCAAGATACGCCCCCCCGAATTTGACCGCGACCTGTCCGACCTGCCGCCAGAGCTGCGCTGGCGCGAATGGATGAAACGCATCGAGGCCGTGCTGTTCGCATCCGCCCGGCCTGTCACGCGCGACGATCTGGCGCGCGTGGTGGGGCAGGGGGTGTCCGTCGATATGTTGGTTGAGGACCTGAGCGCCGATCTGGAAGCGCGTCCCTATGAGATAGCCAAATCGGGTGACGGGTGGCTGCTGCGCACGCGCGCGGCTTACGCGCCCGCCATCCGCGCCGCCGCCGATATCGCCGATCAGACGCTGGATCTGAATGCGCATGACATCACTGTTCTTGTTGCGATCGCTTATCACCAACCCCTCAGCCGCGAAGGGTTGAGAGAGATTTTCGGGCGCGACATCAGCCGTGACCTGATCGGGCGGCTGTCGGCGCGCGGCCTGATCGCGCCCGGCCCCCGCGAACCCCGCCGCGGCGCGCCCTATACATTTGTCACAACAGACACGTTTCTGGCCGCGTTCGACCTGACCTCGCTGGCCGATCTGCCCGACCGCGAGCAACTGAACGATGCGGGGCTGGGGCAGGATAACAGCTGTGATGATGCGGAGGATGTTGTACTAAAGCATGAATCCTCACCATGACGCAGTTCTGAGACCTGAACGCACCATTATTGAGTTCTTACTTTAATTGTATTCACTTCATGAAGGCAATTCAACTTTTCTCGGCTTTGGCCGTAGCACTATTAGCGGCGCCATCTTTATCATCCAAGGCTTCTTCGATACATCGTGCTGTCGCTGATAGCTTATCTAAATAGCGATCGACGAATTCGGCTTCGGTCATTGCGCTCGCGACCCAGGACAGATTGACAGCGGCAACATACCCTTATTTGCAAACGCCAGCAATCGATGCGTTGACCGAGCGCGGTGTGCGCTTCTCTCGTGCATATGTGCAGGTGCCAGTCTGCGGACCTTCGCGGATGTGCCTTTATACCGGCCGCTATGTCGCCTCGCACGGGTCCAGCTATAACGGCGTGCCGCTTCGGGTTGGGGAAATGACACTTGGTGATCATTTGCGCCCACTTGGCCTGCGGACTGCGCTGATTGGCAAAACGCATATTACTGAAGATCGAGAAGGCATAACCCGGTTGGGCATTGACCGGCAGTCGCTGGAAGGTGTTTTCGCGGCCGAATGTGGTTTTGGACCCAATGAGCGGGATGATGGACTTTGGCCTGACGAGGTGCACCCACGTGATCTGGCCTATAACCGCTGGATGCGCGAGAACGGTTACGACGGTTACAACCCTTGGCACACCAGCGCTAATGCTGCGCAGGGCGAAGATGGCAGCGTGAAGTCAGGTTGGCTTAGCATTGCATTAACTAGTGGGCTGACATTACGCCAAGCTACCGAGTTCCGCCCCAACCGCCTGCAACCTTTTGAACGCATCAAACCGTTGTGCGTGCAGGGCTTGCATCGCTGGGCTCGGCGTGAACCGCCGTGCGACCCGTGACATCTGTGGCATCGCCTGTATCAGATTGGGATAGGCACCGGCAGCGACCGCGCCCAGCATTGCCGACCCCAGCAACACTGGCTCCGGGCTTTCAGTCAACGCGACGGTTAGACCCGTCACATCGGCGATGATCTGGCAGGACAACGGATGCGTGCCCGCCCCACCTGATACAGTGATCGCACCGACGCTGACACCGGCTGCATGCTGTGCGGCGATGATCTGGCGCAAGCCGCAGGCCAGTCCGCATAGCCCCGCCACATATAGCGTCACAAGGCTGTCGACCCCCGTCTGCAACCCAAGCCCCGCAATGATCGCGCGGCGCGACGGATCGGCAAGGGGCGACCGGTTGCCTGCATATTCGGGCACCACATGCAGCCCCTCGGCCAGGTCCACCGCCGCAGACGGATTGGGTGACAGGGCCAGCGCACGATCCGCCAACCATTGCGTCAGCCCCTGATTTGCGGCCTCTGCCGCCGCCATCGCCTGCGCCGTCGCTGGATGAGACGCAACAAGGTGATCCATCGCCGCCCCCGCCGCCGATTGCCCGCCTTCATTCAGCCAAAGACCAGGCACCATCACAGAATGATAGGGGCCCCAGACACCGGGCACGAAATGCGCGGCATCACTGCTGGTCATCGTGCAGGAGGAGGTGCCGAATACATAAGCCATCGTGCGACAGGCACCGCCCGCGCCCGGATCGGCCCCCACCGTGCCAAGACCACCGGCATGGGCGTCGATCAGCCCCGCACCCACAGCAATTCCGGGCGTCAACCCCATCGCCGTCGCTGCCGCCGCCACCAGCCCCTGTGCGAGGGGTGCGCCTGCTGCCACCACCTGTTGCCCGATCCGGGCGAAGCCATCATCGGCGATATCATCCAGCCCGATCTGACGGAAATAACTGTCATCCCAGCGGCTTTCATGCCCCAGATAGGTCCATTTACAGGTCGTCGTGCAAACCGACCGCGCCAGCGCACCGCTGGCCTTGTAGGTCAGGAAATCGGCAAGATCAAAGAAATGCGCCGCCGCGCCATAAACCTCGGGCAGGTTTTCCCGCAGCCACAGCAGTTTGGGCGTCTGCATCTCGGGCGAGATTGAGCCGCCGACGTAATCCAGCACCGGATGCCCCATCCCGTTGATCCGCTCCGCCTGCGTGATGGCGCGGTGGTCGGACCAAACGATGACATCCAGATCGGGCCGGTCAGCGGCACCGACCCCGGCCCCTGCGCCATAGACAACCAGCGAGCATGTCGCATCAAACCCGATCCCGCGGATCGCTGCCGGATCGACCCGCGACAAGACAACCGCCGCGACTACGCAATCGCAAGCCGCCTGCCAAATCTGCGCGCTGGATTGTTCGCGGCGACCGTCATCGGACCGGACCAGATCAATCGGACGGCTGGCTGATCCGTGAAGCTTGCCTTGGCCGTCAAAAACCCCCGCACGGGCGGATTTTGTGCCGACATCCACACCGACAAAATAACCTTGCATCATCAATCGCCTTCATTCCGGTGCAGGACATAATCGGCGGCGCGACTGTTTTGGCGCACGTTCCGGCCATTGGGCAGGTCGTTGTCTTCCAGCTTTCGCATAATTGCGTCATCGCTCATCGCGTAATGCGCCCAGCGGGCGCGCAAACGCCTGACCAGCACCGCCTCTGGCACATCAATCATCACGCTCAGATCGAACAGAGGGGCCAGACCCGACCATGGCGGATCCTGCAAGAGCAGATAATTCCCCTCAACAATGATCAACGGCACCTCTGGCGTGATCAACCGGGCAGAGCCGCGCGAAATCTCCAGATCGCGGTCAAAACTCGGCACGGCGACGGCCTCGTCCTGCCCCCGCAGCCGTGTGATGACCGAAATCAGACCACCGACATCGAATGTATCGGGTGCCCCCTTACATGAACGCCGCTGCATCTCCTCAAGAATGGCATCATCGTAGTGAAACCCATCCATCGGCAGGATCGCGGCTGTGCCGGGGGCCACCGCATTGACGCCATCGCAAAGCTGCGCGGCCAGGGTGCTTTTCCCCGACCCCGGCGCTCCAGCAATCGCAAGAAAACGACGGCTATGCCAGTCCACCAGCGTCAGGGCCTGGCGCACCAGATTCTGCATCGTGATCGCCTGCCCCTGCATTAGATCAATCGATATTGTGATGCCTTGTTGCGCAGGAACGGCAGGCCCTTGGACATGACCTCTTCCTGATCCTTCGCAACGGGCCGCCAGACTGCCAGACCAAAGCCGATCTCCGGCGGCATGTTGATGAAACTCTCCATCGCCAGCCCGCCCTTGAAATCAATCGCCTTGAGGGTTGCGAAAATCTCGTCCCAGTCGCAGCAGCCTTCCCCGGGCGTGCCACGGTCGCTTTCGGACAGGTGGATGAATCGCAGGTAATCGCGGGCATCCAGAATGCCATTCGCGGCGCCCTTTTCCTCGATATTCATGTGATAAGTATCAAGGTGGATAAAGATATTGTCCGACCCTACCCGTTCGATCATATCGCGCGCTTGCCAGCCGGTGTTGATCAAGTGGTTTTCATAGCGGTTGACCGGCTCGATCCCGAACAACAGATCGATGGATTTCGCATAACCCGCAGCCGCCTCCAGCACACGTGCGACATTGTCATATTCTCCCGCACTCGGCCACGTACCTGTGCGCTGGCCGATGCCGCCGAATGTTACCCCTGACAGCGCCTCTGCGCCGCATGCCTTGGTCTTGTCGATGGCGAGTTTCAGATAATCAATCGCTCCTTCAGGGTTGACGGAGGCCCAATATTGTTCCGGCAAACCCAGCGAGCAGACCGCACGCAGATCGTTTTTTTCAATCAGCTTTGCGGTATGCGCCGTGTCGATTTCCGAAGGGCGCAGCATCGGGATTTCGATGAAATCAAGACCATAGCCCTTGGCGGCAGCCACAGCACGTTCTGCGCCTTCACGGTCCCAGTTCATCGTCCACATGCTGGTGTGTACACCAAAGCCTTCCATCATTTATCCTTTCGCATGATGAGAGATAACATCTGTTCCAGCCGCCCTGATCGCAGCACCATCACTGCGATCAGAAACAGCCCCCAGACCGCCGTTGCAAGATGCTGGTTCGCCCCGATCAGGTTCAGCCCCGATGATAGTACCTGCAAAATGACCAGCGCGATAATCACCGGCACAACACGACCATGCCCGCCGAACGGGTCAATCCCGCCCAGAAAACAGGCCAGCACTGTGATCAGAAGCAACGCCTCGCCATGACCGACGCGGACAGAATTGAACCGTGCCGCCATCAGAATGCCCGCAATCGCGCAAAGTACACCGGACAGCGCATAGATCAGCACCAAGGTGCGTTTTGCATCCAGCCCTGCATATTGCGCCGCGCGCTGGTTCGACCCGGTCATATAGACGGAAAATCCATGCGGCGTGCGCCGCAGCAGCACATGCCAGGCAAGCGCTACAACAGCAAACAGGATCAAAGGCACAGGAATACCTACGACAGACCCATGCCCCAGTACACGCATATAATCGGGAAAGCCTGAAATATCCCCGCCACGGGTCAGGAATTCACCTAAACCACGCAGGAAAATCATCATCGCCAGCGACACAAGGATCGGATGCGCGCCGACATAGGCCACAACCGCCCCCATCACCGCCCCCGACAGCGCCCCCACAATCAGCGCCAGCACTGTGCCAAGGGCAAAGGCGGCCATCCCCGCCTCGGCGCCGCCAAATTGCATCAGCGTCCAGGCCAGCGTCAGCCCGCAGACATTGGCGGTATAGACAATCGCAAGGTTCAGCCCCCCCGACAGGATCGGTGCCAGCATCGCCAGCGTCAGCAGGCCAAGCAGCGGCATCTGAAACCCCATCGACCCCAGATTGGCCGCCGTCAGAAACCGTGGCGACAGGATCGCAAAGCCCACCACCAGCACAGCCAGCATCACCAGTAGGCCAAGGTTTTCCGATGTCGGACCGTTCTTCAGCCGGGCCAGTCGTTCGGTCAGGGCGGTCATTGGCGGACCTCCTTGCGGCGCAGGATCTGCGACAGGTCAATGTTGGATGTGGAAATCGCAATCAAGATCGCGGCGCCAATGATCATCTGAAAAGCAAAGGGCGACACACCCAGCAGGTTCAGCCCGTTCTGCGTGATCGCCACGAACATTACCCCCAGAATACAGCCAAGGATCGTGCCCTTGCCGCCGCCCAAACGCGCACCACCCAGCACAACAGCGGCGAGAACCTCCAGCTCGCGGCCGTAAAGGGCGTTCGGCACAACCTCTTTGACGATGTTCACCTGCATCAGCCCGGCAATCCCCGCCATCAGCCCCATCCAGCCAAAGGCCACGCCTTGCATGACGGCGATATTGACACCGGCACGCCGCGCGCCCTCGGGATTGTCGCCAAAGGCATACAGCTGTCGGCCAATATTGCTGCGCTGGATCAACAGCCATGTCGCGACCACACAGGCGACCATCACCCCGACCGCCAGCGTCAGTTCCGACCAGAC
Organism: Paracoccaceae bacterium; assembly: GCA_020832445.1. Classification (GTDB taxonomy): domain Bacteria; phylum Pseudomonadota; class Alphaproteobacteria; order Rhodobacterales; family Rhodobacteraceae; genus Roseinatronobacter. Next base: position 6,044 of record JAFIEO010000091.1, on the reverse strand, counting down.
GCCCTGTGCATTCTGATATTCAAAAATGAAAATCCGTGCCGTCCACCAATCCGGCAAGCCATAGATGTTGCGCCCGCGGCTGAAATACATCAGCAGCCCAAAAAACGCATTGAAGGTCGCAATCGTCACCACGATGGAAATGATGCGAAATCCGTGGATCAGCCAGGCATTCAGCAAACCCAGCAAAATGCCCAAGGTGCCGCAGAACAGAAACCCCAGCAGCCAATTGCCGCCGCCGATGCTCAGCAATAATGTCGCCGCGACATATTGTACGACCGATGACGCCACGGCGAAAGAAATATCTATCCCCCCCGCGATCAGTACCACCAGCAACCCTACCGCCCAGATCAGATTGACCGATGAATTGTTCAGCAAGGATGTCGCATTGGACAGGGTCGCAAATTGTGGCGCGCTGAACGACAGGATGATGCAGATCAGCGCCAGAACCACGGCTAGCCGCAATTCCACCGTATAGCCGCGCAAGACATTACGCATAGATATGTTCCTCTAATTCGGGGACCGTAACAGTGCGCGGATCATATTCCGCAACCAGCCGTCCATCGGCCATGTGCAGGATGCGGTCGGCGTTGAACATCACCTCGGTCACCTCGTCCGAGATCAGCAGGATCGCCAGACCCTGATCCGCAAGTGCCCGCACAATGCGGAAAATCCCCGCCCTTGCGCCGACATCCACACCCACCGTCGGGCTGTCGAGGATCAGCAATTTCGGATCGGTCGCCAGCCATTTCGCAAGGACCACCTTTTGCTGATTGCCGCCCGACAAGGTCGAAATCGGATCATCGGGCGATCCGATCTTGACGCCAAGTTCGCGTATCCAGTGCCGCACCATCTCGGCCTTGCGTCGTTCCGAAATCAGGCCTGTCGCTGTCGTCAGCTTGCGCAGAACGGAAATCACCGTGTTATCGGCAATGGGTTGCTTTTGCAGCAGACCCAGCGACAGCCGATCCTCTGATACATAGGCCATGCCTTGCGCAATCGCCTTGCGGATATTGCTGGGGCGATAGCTGGCACCGTTCAACCGCATCTGCCCGCCATCAGCCTGGCGCATCCCCATCATGACATGGGCAAGCTCGGTCCGGCCAGCCCCGATCAGGCCGGTCAGGCCCAGAACCTCGCCCGCACGGATCTGGAACGAAACATCGGTAAATTCGCCATGCCGCGTCAGGTTTTCCGCCGCAAATACGGTTGGCGCATCCGACCGGTCCCGCGCCGTCACCTCGGTCTCGATCAACTGGCCCGTCATCAATTCGCCCAAATGGGCCTGTGTCATTCCCGCCGTCGGATATACCCCGACAAGATTGCCATCGCGCACCACCGTCACCCGTTCAGCGATATCCAGCACCTCGGCCAGACGGTGGCTGACGAAAACGATGGCCACACCATTGGCCGATAATTTGCGCACGATATCCAGCAGCCGGTCGGTTTCCGACTGCGTCAGCGATGCCGTGGGTTCATCCATGAAAATCAGCTTGGCATCATTCATCAGCGCCCGCGCAATCGCCACGACCTGCCGCTGCGCGATCTGCAAATCCTGCAACGGGGCCGCTAGATCAAGCTGCACGCCCAAGGACTCCAGCACTGCCTTTGACCGCGCCATCATGTCACGTGACCGCACCGCCCGCGGCGTCAGACCCACCAGACTGTCAAAGGCAATGTTTTCCGCAACGCTCATGTGCGGAAACAATGCCAGGTCCTGCCAGATCACCGACACCCCCATCTGCCGCGCCTGCACCGGATTGATCCGGTCCACCTTTTCGCCGAACAATTCGATCAGCTCTGCCGTTTCGGGCTGATGCACGCCGGTAACCACTTTGATCAGGGTTGACTTGCCGCAACCGTTTTCACCGGCCAGACAATGAATCTCGCCTGCGCGCACCTCGAAATTCACTTTGTTCAGCGCCTGGACACCCCCAAAGGCCTTGGATACTTTGTGAAGTCGCAGCGCAAAACGCTCTGCCGGGGCAGTTGTCATGGGACACCTCTGTTGCAGTAGACAACCGGGCGGGCGCAGGGAGACGCCCACCCGTTGGCCGGGTCAAAGACCCATTTCAGCCAGGCTATCAACCGTCTCGGCGTTGATTTCGAGAAGGTTATCCGTGATGATATCTTTCCCGTCGAAATCAGGATCGACAACACCCAGACCGGGGATATCCATGCCGGCCTCGATGCTCTGGCCTTCGGCCAGCATCTGACCAAGCGTGACAAAGACCTCGCCAGCCTGCGCAGGGTTCCACATGTAACCACCGGTCAGCACACCGCTGTGGATCATCGACCGTCCCTGACCGGGCGAGAACGGCCCCATCACATGGATTTCACCGGTCCGGCGGCGTTCCTCAACAGCGCGGCCCGCACCGATTGGCCCTTGGCTACCAAAGGCCAGGAACCCCCGCAGGTCGGGATTTGCGCCGATCAGGTCCAGCGCGGTGGACCGACTGTTATCGACATTTTCCGCCACGCCGTAACGGTCCCCAACGGGCACCAGATCGGGACGGTTTTCTTCCATCCAGGCAATCGCCGCATCGGCCCAGGCATTATGCAAAGGCACCGTCAGGGACCCGACATAAACGGCATACGTACCGCCTTCTTCGGTCTGCTCGGACAGCAACCGCGCATGCGCCTCACCAAAGCCTTCGGCAGAGGCCAGTTCGAAATTCCAGTCGACATTCTGCAAACCGGGGCCTTCGTGTGAAATCACGATGATCCCTGCTTCGCGCGCCTTGGCCAGCACGGGTTCCAAGGCGGCTTCGTCATTCGGCACAACGCCGATCACATCGACACCGCGCGCGATCAGATCCTCGATCGCCTGCACCTGCAATGCGGGGTCCGCCGACACGGGGCCGATCATTTCGGCACGCACACCCAGTTCAGCCGCACGGCGGGTGATGCCGTCTTCCATCGCATTGAACCACGGAATGCCGCCGATCTTGACGACAATACCCATCGTCGTTTCAGCAGCAGAAGCCGAAGAAAAGCCAAAAGTCAACGCCAGCGCGCTGACCAATCCGGTCACTTTATTCATGATATCCTCCAAAAGCGCTGTGATCCTGCGCGGTCTCCATCCCTTGCACAACCGATTGCGCAAATCCTTCGGAAAAACCCCGAATGCGGCATGGCGCGGATTCGGGGGGATTTGCACAATCGATGTTGCACACCTTCCTACCTTGTGCGCATTCTGTCAACATCACTTTGTAAATTTTTCCACAGCGCGCCCTGGACCACATCTCCCCATGTCGGACAAGACCAAGAAAACCATCTATGATATCGCGGTCCGCGCCGGGGCCTCGCCTTCGACGGTCAGTGCGGCCTTGAACGGCACTTGGAAACAGCGCCGGATCGCGCAGGCCACCGCCGAACGCATCATCGCCATCGCCAATGATGATGGCTATTCCGCCAATTTGCAGGCCCGTGCCTTGCGCACATCACGCTCGGGCCTCGTCGCGCTGTTGATGCCGGAATACAACCGCTTTTTCTCGAATATCGCGCAGACCTTCTCGCGCGAGGTGCGGGCGCGCAACCAATGCCCTGTCATCATCTCAACCGGCCGTAACCCGGAAGAGGAAAAAGCCACCGTCGCCGACCTGACCGCCTGGTCCATAGACGCGCTGTTCTTCGTTGGCACTGTCGCACCAGAGGATCTCAGCCGCCAATGCACAGCTGCCGATATTCCCCATGTCTTCATCGACCAACCCTGTGCGATCGCTCCATCTGTCATCACCGACAGCCGCAATGGCGCGCGGATCCTGACGCAGGAGATCAGCCGCTCGATGATGAAACTGACCACCAATTTGGGCGACAGCCCGCGCGACACGATCTATTTCATCGGCGGTGACAGATTGCTGCCCTCGACCCGCAACCGCGTAGCCGGGTTCAGCGATGAAATGATCGCGCAATTCGGCCGGATCGACCCCGACCAGATCCTTGCGGCCACCTATGACATGGAGGTGGCCACCCAGACCATCACCGACCTCTACCAGCGCCTTGGCGGTCTGCCGCGTGGCCTGTTCATCAATTCCGACTCCGTTTTCGAAGGCGTCCTGCGCTTTCTCGCTACCCTGCCCGAGGATGAACTGACCGCCTGCGCCTTCGGCTGTTTCGACTACGAACCTTTCGGCCAATTGCTGCGCTTTCCGGTCCACATGATCCGGCAGCGCCATAAGATGCTGGTCCAGCGCGCCTTTGCCTTGATGGAAACGACCAGCCCGCCCGTCATCGAATATGTGCAGCCCGAAATGTATCGCGCCGAACAGATCACCGGACAGGCCACCGTTATGCCGATCCAACCGCGCGGACCAAAAGTTGACTAATGCTCGCAATTGCGATGCTGCGGTTTTCACATCGTAAGTAGAAGTTCTAAGGTACTTACGGGGCCAGTCGTTCCAGCCGCCGTAGCAATGGCGAGATCAGCATCACCAAGGTCATCACGATCAGATGATCATGCCCGGTGGCAAGCCTATGATGTTTTTCGCCGTCTTGATGTTTGGCGGGCGCGGGCCAGATGATCAAAGATCGATATCAATATACGTCATTGTCGTACTGGCTTTATGCCGCAGCAAGACTTTGGGACTCGTGCAGAAGCGATTTTCCTGTTTTTTGATCGAACAAGTGGGCTGCCTGTCAATCAGCATGCAAAAGTGGGTTTGACTCAGTTTTGGTGCAGGTTCGGACGCTCCCGATGATGGCCGTTGCGGACAACGCTCGCATGATCCTCAGGGGTTTGTCGATCCTGAAAGCGCGCCATGAACGCTTCAAGCTCGGCCTCGACCGCAGATTGCAGTAATTCCCGCGCGCCCTTGCGCAGAAGTTCCGTCAATGGGTCCGAGACCGTATCTCGACCTACAAAATCAACAATATTACTCTCGTTCGTGGTGGCGCGTCCTCTTCGGTTGGCGAGTTGTGTCGCAACGACAATCCAGCCAGATGCACCGCCAGCTTTCAAATCCTCAAAACACCAGATTCAGTCATAGCTCCAGCTGGCGCGGTCATACGCTTGATCCTGAGCGGAGACGAAGCGATCGCCAGCGCGGGTAGCATTTCAGCGGCATTCAGTCATTGTATTCCTTGATTCGGGATATCACTTGAAACACATCTTAGCCTTCGCGCCAAAGCGCGCGTTGCTGAACCGGCGTGGTTGACCTTGCGATAATACCCGACAGCGGGCAATGGCATGTTCATATCCAACGGCAATTCGACCAATGCGCCCGTAGACAGCCAAGGGATCATGGCGCTGCGCGGAACAAGACACAAGGTATGGCCGGCTTCCAGCATTGTGTAGGTCAATAGCGGAATTCGAGACATGACGGGCACTTACCTGGTGTTGTTCCAGCCACGGCTTGCCAGCAATTTGTCAAAGCAATGGCGGGCAATGGTCACCGGTTGGTTGCTGAGCCAGGTTGCATCGCGAAGGTCCTCGATATCCAGATCGGTTCGTTTGGCAAGAGGATGCATCCGCCCTGCAACAGTAACCAAAGCATCAGGCAAGCATTTTACGAATTCCCAGCCAGTTGGGACGACTTCGCGTTCCCGGCAGCAAATCAGATCAAACTCGTCCAGTGAAAATGCCTGATCAAAGTTGGTCTGCCCCCATTGAGTGGTCCGGTTTGAATGTTAGTGCATAGTTGGTCTCTGGTCTATCGGGACGATGCTTTCGGGTGCCGGTGGACGGTATCCCAGAGCGCTGTGCGGTCTGACCGTGTTGTAGTGGCGCCGCCACTTCTCGATCAGGATCTGGGCCTCGCGTAGCGAGTAGAAGACCTCACCGTTCAGAAGCTCGGTCTTAGGTAGCAAATGCACCAAGGCTTGACTTTGAAGTCAAAATAAGAACACAAGGGGAACATACTTAATGTTGTGAGGAAATTATGGCTCAGCATTTTCTGCTTTCGGCAGCGGCACGAACGCTTTCTCTCAAGTCGATATTCTCGGAGGGTGAAGAGGCCGCTTATCGCCGTTTCTGCAAACTGCGCTGGCCAGAAACAGATGGCGCGCCGCACTGTCCTGTTTGCGGATGCATGGATGTCTATGACCTG
>JAFIEO010000090.1 GCA_020832445.1 Paracoccaceae bacterium | reverse complement strand
CTCAAGCCCTGCAAGAGACCGCGCCGCGCGATATCCTCGGCCAGTTCCTCGACCGACACACCGGCCTTGATGCGCCGCACATTGGACTGGCTCAGCATGAGCTTGTCGAAGGGGATGTCCTTGGATGCGGACAGGGTAATTTTCTGAGCAGATTTCGCCATCAGATCATCTCCACAACGGGCGTCGGAAGCCACTCTCCCGATCTCACTTCCCGTCACCCTCAAACCAACACTCCTTTCACTCTCGATGATCGTATGGTTGGAACTATCCGGGAAAATTCGCCGGAGCATCGAAGACTACGCTCAATCACAAGCTGGGTGAGTGAGCGTGATAAGACCATCACATCTCTTGCCTCATTATTGCGTCTAGATAGGCGTTGGTGTTCCTCACCTGTCCTGCGCTGGCTCTCAAGATTAATTCGTCGAGTGCAATAAGGAGCTGCCCTGGACCTCTTTCTTTAAGGTGTCTCATGATCCTGCCTTGTTCTATTCTCAGCATTTTCCCAACATCAGCCAACATGCTCACAACGGATTGATGGTTTCTTGGTTCATTTGGGAAGAAGTCCGATATGTTTTTCAGGTCCGTCCAAGCGATAGTTGTTGGATCTCGGCGTTCCTTAAAACCAGAAGTGCTGTGAGCACCTGTAGTTTCCTTTTTTATATTCAATCTTGTGGGTTCTACGTGCCGGACATTTTGTCCGTCGTCGCCGGACATTTGGTCGGACTTCGTTTGCTGAGCTTCACGGTTTCCGGCCGGAAACTCTTTGATGGTCGCTCCGGCCAACTCTGTCAACTTCGTGATAAGTTCTATGATTTCTTCGGCTTTGAGAGTTGCTCGGCGTAGGATGTTGCGCACGTTTTGGAGAAATGTGAATGTTTCATCATCGTTTGCTTGACGCAAAGCTTCGACACGAAGTGCCAGCGCCTCCGCTCTAAGTGACCGCAGCTCTTCCTGATCGTCCACAAGCTTTTCTGCGTGTTCTGTGAGCTCACTTTCCCGATCAAACATTGGCTGTAGATCGAAGCCAAAGGCATCTCTGATCAATCCACCGTAGCGAAGTGGGAACCGTTTGCGGGTTGCGCTATCCTTACGTTGGATCAAATTGGCGTCCACGAGGCGTCCGATACACCGTCGGATCGTTCTCTCGTTCAGACCGTTCGTTCTCTCAGACAACGATGCGTTTGAGGGGAAGACGGTAGTCATTGAAGCTGTTTGTCCGGCCTTCTTCGGCATGAAGCTGATTAAGGCCTGCAGTGTCACAAGATCATTTGGTGTCAAACCGAGTTCTTTGCGAAGCGTTCGGATCGGCTCGATGACCCTGTACGGGTTTGTACAGGGCAAAGGAGGTCGTTCCGCCACGGCGGGTGTGTGAGAAAATACCTGTCTCATGGTGATGTCGGCTGAAAAAGCTTCCCCGTTCACCGCGAACGGTGTTGAAAACGATTCGGCTTCGGGGTATCAATCAGGTGTCTAAGCTAATCGAGGCCCTTCGGAAGCACTGCTTTCGGGGGGTCTTTCCTTTTCTGGCCTGTCCTCCTTTCTGCTCAGTTTTCGTTATCGTCTATGTCAGGACCATCAAGATCCTGATCCTTACCGGAGACTGGGTTACCTATGGGTTCCATTTTCTCTGGGGTATTGTTCTGTCCCGGACCAGCAGCCTTCGCGTTCGCCAACGCGAGAAGAGCGGCCTCTGGATTCTCAGAGATCCACTTATGAAGCCCGTCATCTCCGTTCTTGACGGTGATGATCACGTTTCTCTTGGTGACCCTCACCATCCCGAGTTCTGTCTGGATTGCCGATGGGGCAGGGGGCTTGTGCTGTTTCAGGAGCCCTTCGAACACCGCAAAGCGTTCGTCGGAGGTCTTGCCTGAACCTCTGGATTCCATGAGAGCATCATGGAATTCTCGGTTTCCGGCCGGAAACCCTTCATCTCCAGAGAAGCCAAGGCTCTCATAAGACTTTGCGGCAGCATACCAACGATCCCGTCCAACCCCGGGTGCCGCCCCGATCTTTTGGATGAGTTCAGTCGGAATACAGGAAGTGACTTGTTTCATGCGAGCAAGTCCCGTGAGCTTGTCACCGGCTTTTCTGGCTTTCTGATCGATGTTGAGGGCGTCACAGACCAGCCCCTCATCCTTGCCGGACTCTATGAGAGAACGTGCAAACAGGGCTTTCTCAATCCAGCTGAGGTCTTTTCGAAAGCTGTTCTCTTGGCCTTGTGCAAGGATCGCTTGATCCTCATCCAAGCCTCTGATGAGAGCCTTTGCGGGCTTGCCGATAAGTCGAAGGGCAGCTAATCGCCTGCGCCCATAGATGATCCTGTATCGCCCCCCTTCGGGGCTCAAAAGTATCGGGATAAGCTGTCCCTGCTTGTCAATACTTTCAGCCAGTTCCCTGATGTCATCTTCGTCATCCAGGGCCAGACGATCCTGGAACTCGGAATCATCAATAAGGTCGGTACTGATTTCTTGAATTGAAGATTGTGCCGCATCCTGAAGAGAACGGGCCATTCCCGAAAGGGCAGGGGCTCGTGACTGGGTTCGAGTCGGAGAAATCGACGAGTTCTCCTGCTTTTCTTCATCCTCGGGAATGTCGAATGTGACTTTGCGGGCCATTACTTGCGCCCCCATGCCGTTTTGATGAGCCCTTCGACCTCCGCCACAACGCCGTTGATGGACTCGATAGCCCGATCGTACGTCTGGCGATGAAAATCCGTTCTGGCGATCTCGAACAGTGTCTGTTGCGTGAGCCCAGCGTCAGAGACTGCAGAAGATTTCAGGAAAGGCTGTGTAAGAACGTCATCCGTGAACATGGTCCGCAGGAATGCCGCCATCTGGGTTTGAGGGCCGTCATTGGGCTCGAAACGAGTGATTAGAAACCTCATGAAGTCCCAGTCGGGCGATGCGCCCACATCAGCAATTGTTGCCATGAGGCTGGATGTGAGCTGCAGGAATTGGGCCATCGAGGCGACGTCAAGCATGCTAGGAATGACAGTGACGACAAGGGATGTCGACGCTACCAAAGCTGATAGTGTGGTAAACCCGAGTTGGGGTGGGCAGTCGATGACGACAATGTCGTAGTCTGTCTCGACTTCGTTAATGCAAAGGGCAAGCCGCTGATAGAACGGCGGCCTGATATTGTTTCGAAGGGCGTGTGCGGTTTCGGTCTCGAACTCAGAGAGCAGCAAGCCGGCCGCAGCTAGATCGAGGTTGTGGAAATACGTTTTGCGCACAACGTCTCTAAAGGGGATAGGGTCCTCGTACCGCAGGGCATCGTACACCGTTCCGGCTTCAGGGAAGTCGATTTCCGGCCGGAAACCGAACATGGTGGTCATTGAGGCTTGCGGGTCGAGATCGATTGCCAGAACTCGATAACCGTCAAGGGCGAGCTTTTGGGCCAAATGGATCGCCGTTGTCGTCTTTCCGGCCCCCCCTTTGAAGTTGGCGATCGAAATGATCTGGATATGCTCCCCTTCCCGACGACGAGGAACGATATGCTGGAACTTGGTGCTTGACCGGGCAATTTCGTGGCGCGCTATGTCGATCTGCTCTGCAGTGTAGAACCTGCGGCCGCGGGCATCCGTCTCGATGTCACCGAGATCGAGCTTGTCTTCGAAGAACATCTTCCGCAGAAAATCCTGGCTTACCCCGAGGATCTGAGCAACCTCCGTGGATGAGAACCGTCTGAGAGCCTTTCGTTCATCAGGTAGAAACGACTTGCGCATATTCACATCAAGCGATTTGCTTAGACGTGTCGCCATCGTTTGGATCTTCTGATCCATTCTGATCCGCTGCTCGTTCATGCCCGTCCCGCCGCCCGTCTTCCGGGTCTATCTTGAGAAGGAACGCAAAACCGCCGGAAACTGATGGTTAGCGTTCTTCCGCAAAAATGTCAGGAAAGCGTTTGACAGGCAAGGGTTTTTTCAGATGGTGGGCCGGTGCCCGATGAAATCATTGATTTACAATGACTTATCATATCTCGCGGCTCCAGAGCGTCAAGCGCTTGTGTCGCTGCTATCTCTTAAACGCAAGATGTACCCGATTCACATAGGTGGTTTTGCTTCCAAAGACCGAATCTGAGTCTCTCAAATCATTCCCAGCTTCTCGGCCCGCTCCAACAGCATCTTCACCGAAGAAGGCTGCCAGCTTGTCCGCCCGCGGGGTGTGCGCTCACGCATGTTCTCCAAGCGAGCGCAGATAGCCTGAAGCGTAATGTCGGGATCGGCGCCCTTGATACCCGCGACGATGGCGGGCAGGCGATCATCTCGCGCACGCGGGCCCGCGCGATCAAGCACGGTCGCGGGGAGGAACCCATCGCGGACATAGGCGTTCACAGCGCGCAGCAGTCGGCTTTGCGTCCAGCGCCGGGCCTCGGGCAGGGTGCCGTTGATGATGCGCACCACATCCTCCCAAGCCAGATCGGGGCGTAGCCGACGCACATGGGGCACCCAGTCCTGCGCGGTTTCATTAAGGCGTTCCATATATCCGTCCTGTCGCGCAAGCCGCACCTTGCGCAGCGCAGGCTGGATCCCGCGCGCGCAGGCCCGGATTTCCCCCGACCCGCCCCTTTGTTCGCGCGCTGGCAAGCCCAGCCTTGGTGCGCTCGCGGATCAGGGCGCGCTCAAACTCGGCCGCGGCGCCCAGCACCTGCAGCGTGAACTTGCCCTGCGGCGATGCCGTGTCGATCGGGTCCTGAATGGACCGGAAGAACGCGCCCTTACTCTCCAGCCGTTCAATCACCTGCAGCAAATGTGACAGTGACCGCGCCAGCCGGTCGATGCGCACCACCACCAGCGTGTCGCCCTTGCCAACGCGCTCCAGCACCCGCGCCAGCACCGGCCGCGCACGATCACCGCCAGAAGCCCGTTCCTCATGGATTTCGAGACAGCCCGCTGATTTCAGGGCCTGCGACTGGGGCAGGGGGGTCTGATCCTCAGTAGATACACGCGCATACCCTATCAACGGCATCAAATCCTGCCTTTTGCAGTTACGGATACTGCCAATAAACGACCGATTGTAAATGAACGCAAGGGCGATCTGTGTGGTTGTGCTGATGCAAAACCCTTGGTTTCCTTGTGCCGGGCGCGGCGACAGTGACAGCGCGCTGTTGCGCCGATCAATGAGCATAACTGTCGGAACACCAAATGCACAGGTAGTGTGCATAATATTAATATTATGCACGTTATGGATATAAGAGTCCTTATTTTATGAGATCTTTGAAAAGGCTTTGCACAGAAGGTCTGTGGCGCTTGTCCTGCCCGACGCGACGGCAGATTGGTTGCATCCTGCCTTCGCGGGAAATCCGGTTTTCCTTATGTCAGGCGCGGTCGATGACATCGACGCCGCGCGCCCGTAATCCGGCGCGGCCGCGCTGCGACAGCGCGTCGGCCAGAATGTCACGCAGGCCGCGGGCGTGCAGTTTCAGCGCCTCGGCGGCTTCGTCGGCGCGTTTTTCGGCGATAAGATGCAGGATATGGCTGTGTTCAATATGTGCACCATCGCGGGCCGAGGGCAGGGAACACATGATCCAGCGGGCGCGCTCTATTCGGGTCAGGATATCGGTGACGGCGCGCACCAGAAACCGGTTGCGCGAAAGTTGCGCGAGCATGATGTGGAAATCCGAACCGATCTCGAACCAGGCGGCGGCATCTGCCCCCTGTTGTCCGGCATCAAGCACCGCTTGCAGGCGGGCCAGATCATCGGGCGTGGCGTGCTGGCAGGCGAGATGCGCCACCGCCGCTTCAATATGTTCGCGGTATTCGAAGGCCTCCAGCACTTCTGCAAGTTCCAGTGAGGTTACGCGCAGGCTGCGACCCTGCCGAAGGACCAGACCTTCGGCCTCCAGCCTTAGAAGGGCCTCGCGGATCGGGGTGCGAGAGGTGCCCAGCATCCCTTCCAGCGCGCGCTCTGACAGGCGTTCGCCGGGCAGCAAATCCAGCGTCAGGATGGCGCTGCGCAGGCGGGAATAGGCATCGGGGCCGCGTTCTGTGCGCGGCGGCTGGCTGGGCTTGGCGGGCGCGGTATCAGGTTTCATGCAACTCCGGTTTATTGTTCTCTTGATTTGGTATACCAATTTGGCGTACCAAATGACAGCCTTTCGTCGAAGGAGGACGAGACCCCCATGAATACCACGCCCCGCCCGTACCGCGAGGATTTTCCGCATCGGGTTCAGATTGTCGAGGTTGGCACACGTGACGGCTTTCAGGCCGTGGAGGGCTGGATACCGACCGACACCAAAGCCCAGATCCTGAAAGCGCTGATTGCGGCGGGGCTGCGCCATTTCGAGGCCACTTCGTTTGTGTCGCCCCGCGCCGTGCCGCAACTGCGCGACGGGGCAGGGCTGCTGGCTGAACTGGGCGTGCCAGAGGGCGTGACGCTGAGTGCGTTGGTGCCCAACCTGCGCGGAGCCGAGGCGGCGATTGCGGCGGGGGCAGGGGGGTTGGTGGTCTTTGTCTCGGCCTCGGAGAGCCATAACCTGAAGAACCTGAATCGCAGCCGGGGGGAGTCGCTGGCGGCTTTGCAGGCAATCAGTGACCGTGCTGCCGAGGCCCGCATGCCGGTGCAGGGCGCAATCGCCACTGCCTTTGGTTGCCCGTTTGAAGGCGATGTGCCGGTGGCCGCCGTGCTGAAGATAGCGCAAGCCTATCATGCCATCGGTATCCGCCGCGTGACGCTGGGGGACACGACTGGCATGGCCACCCCGTCGCTTGTGCGCCAGCGGGTACAGGCGCTGAATGCGGAATTGCCAGATATGGAAGTCGCGCTGCATTTTCACAACACGCGCGGGCTGGGGCTGGCCAATGTCATGGCGGGGCTGGACGCGGGTGTGTGGATATATGAATCCTCGGTTGGCGGATTGGGCGGCTGTCCCTTTGCGCCGGGGGCTACGGGCAATATCTGCACCGAGGATCTGGTGTATCTGTTGCATGAATGCGGCATTGAAACAGGCGTGGATCTGGACGCGTTGTGTGCTGTCGCGCGCCAGGTCGAGCAGGTGATCGGTCGGCCGCTGCCGGGGCAGGTGATGAAGGCGGGGCAGCGTCTACAGACCGCCCCTATGGAGAGTGTAAGGACGGCCTGCGGATGAATGAAGCGCTGCGCAAACCCCTAGACGGTATCCGCGTGATTGATCTGACGCGCGTGCTTTCCGGCCCGTTCTGTTCGATGTTGCTGGGAGATATGGGTGCCGAGGTGATCAAGATCGAACCCCCCGGCAAGGGTGATCCGGTGCGCGCGCAGGGCGGTATCCGCGACGGGCTGAGTTGGTATTTCGCCTCGTTCAACCGCAACAAGAAATCCGTTACGCTGAATCTGCGTAGCCCCGAGGACAAGACGCTGCTGGAGCGGCTGATCGAGAGCGCGGATGTGCTGGTCGAAAACTATCGTCCCGGTGTGTTGGCAGGGATGGGGCTGGATGGCGATACGCTGGCGCGGCTTAACCCCCGGCTTGTGACCTGTTCGATTAACGGCTTTGGCAGCACTGGTCCCTATGCCGACCGCCCCGCTTTTGATTTCATCACCCAAGCCATGAGCGGGTTCATGAGCGTAAATGGTGCCGCCGACCAGCCGCCCCTGCGCTCTGGTCAGCCGATCACAGATCTGGTGGCCGGGCTATATGCTGCATTCGGTGTGGTCAATGCGTTGCGCGCGCGTGATCTGAACGGGCAGGGGCAGCAGGTGGAAAGCGCGATGATGAACGGCATTCTGTCGTTCATGGCTTATCTGGCGTCCGAGCACCTGTTGACCGGCGCGATTCCGGCGCGGACCGGCAACAACCATCCGCTGGTAGCACCTTACGGGTTGTTTCGCGCCAGCGACGGTGAAGTGGCCGTAGCGGCGAGCAATGATATGGTGCTGCGCCGCTTCATGCGGACTGTCGGACTGGAGCATCTGCTTGATGATCCGCGTTTTGACGACAACCCCAAGCGTTTCGCGCGCCGCAATGAACTGAACACGCTGATTGATGGCCAGATGGTGCAGGATACGCAGGCGGCATGGATCGAGCGGCTGAACGGCGCGGGCGTTCCCAGCGGGCGGGTGCAGAATCTGGCCGAGGCGCTGGCCGATCCACAGGTGCTGGCGCAGGAGATGGTGATTGACGTGGCCCATCCGGGCCATGGCACTGTCAGGATGCTGGGTTTTCCGGTCAAGCTGAGTGGCACGCCCTGCGAGGCCCGCTTGCCCGCGCCCGAACTGGGCCAGCATAATGACGAAATTCTGGGGCCATTGCGATGACGCCCTTGGGTACATGACACATCAATCCGCTGTCCGGGAGGGGCGGCAAAACAGGGAGGAGAGACCCACATGACCATCTTGACAAAAAGGTTCAACACGCTTGCCGCGCTTGCGACGGGCCTGTGTCTTGCCACAGTTACGGCACAGGCGCAGCAGATCGAAATTCATAACACCATGAGCGCCGGTGGCTCGGAAGAAGCCGCGATTCAACGGTTTGCCGAAATCTTGGAAGAGCGCGCGCCGGGCCGGTTTGACATCGCGCCATATCTGGGCGGCCAGTTGGGCGACGAGACCAGCATTCTGGAACTGCTTAATCTGGGCCAGACCCAGATGGCGCTGACCGGCGGATTGTTCATGGGCCAATACGCTGCGGAATATGACGCCGTGTCGGTGCCTTTCGTGTTCCCCAACTGGGGCGCGGTCGAGCATTTCATCATGGAAACAGAGTCTGGCCGCGCCATGCAGGAGCAATCGCGCGAACGGGGCAATCTGGTTTATCTGGGGCCGCAGATGCGCGCCTTCCGCCACATGACCTCGAACCGCGAGATCCACGCACCCGAAGATCTTCAGGGTCTGCCAATGCGCCTGCCGCAGGTGCCGGTCTGGGTAGATGTCTGGAGCGAGCTTGGCGTACAGCCGATCGTAATCCCCGCGCCGGATATCTATTTTGCCATGCGCACGGGGCAGGTGCAGGCGCATGAAAACAGCCTTGCCTCGCCCTATACCCGCCAGATGTGGGAGGTGCAGGACTACATCATCACCACCGCGCATCTGTCGTTCCCGTGGCATTGGGTTGCTTCTGCCCGCTGGTGGGACAGCCTGTCCGCTGATGATCAGGAACTGATTCTGGAGGCGGTGGAAGAGGCGCGCCAGCATGGCTATGCGGTTGAGCAGGAGCGCGATGATTACTACCGTGCCGGACTGATCGAAAACGGCATGACCTTTATCGACGTCGATCAGGCCCCCTTCCGCGAAGCCGCTGCCCCCGCCGTCCAGCGCGCGCTGGCCGACATGGCGCAGGGCGTTACTGAAGACATTCAGGCGGCCATCGACGCGACGGCTGACTGAGCAAGCATGGCCGGACCACGTCTGTGGGTCCGGCCACAGGCAGGCAGGCGGGGGGCGCGAATGAAATATGCACAACTGGAAGCCGGACTGGCGCGGGTGCTGGAACTGATCGCTATGGCCATGATGATGGCGCTGGTGGGGGTGATCACCTATGCTGTGCTGGGCCGGCAGGTGTTTCACCTGCCCGTCGCCTGGTCAGAGGAGGTGGGCGCGGGGCTTATGGCCTGGATGGTCCTGCTGGGTTCGGCCTCGGCGTGGTATCACCAGCGGCATCTGGTGATCGACGTGCTGCTGCGGCGACTGAACCGGCACTGGCTGCGGGGCTTTTGCATCATCATCGAGATGTGCGGGCTGATCCTGTTGTCGGTCGCCTTCTGGGGTTCGCAGTCGATGATGCGGGTTAGTGCCCATAATTCCACCACCGCACTGGGGATCAGCTACAGCTATCTGTATCTGGCGTTGGTGATCGGGCTGGGGGCGATGATCCTGTTCAGCGTCGCGCAGCTTGTGCGCCTGATCCGCGGCGACGATGCAGCCTTGCCGCGCTATGATGCGGAGGGCGAATGGAATACCTGATTATCTTTTTCGGGCTGATGGTGTTTCTGTTCGCCATCGGTGTCCCCATTGCCATTTCCATCGGCCTGACCTGCCTTGCGGTGTTGGTGATCCGTGATGGCATCACCGCCATTCCGGCCGAGCTGTTCGCGCTGCAAATGCTGCGCGGCCTGAACAATTTTCCGATTCTTGCCATCCCGTTTTTCATTTTTGCCGCCGCGTTGATGAATGTCGGCACCGTCGCCGTGCGGATATTCGACTTCGCCAATGCGCTGGTGGGTTCGGTGCGTGGCGGGCTGGGGCATGTGAATGTTCTGGCGTCGATGATGTTTTCCGGCATGTCCTCGACCGCCGTGGCCGATGTTGCGGGGTTAGGCCAGCTTGAACTGAAGGCAATGCGCGAGCGTGGCTATCCGCGCAGCTTCGCGGTGGGCATCACCGGGGCCAGCGCCGTGATTTCACCGATGATCCCGCCGTCGATCGCGCTGGTGGTCTATGGCTGGCAATCGGGCACCTCGGTCGCGGCAATGTTTCTGGCCGGGCTGGTGCCGGGGTTGATGGTGGGGCTGAGTTTCATGGTCACCAGCTTCATTCTGTCGTTCTGGCTGCCGATGCCGCTTTCGCCGCGCCCCGCCTCGCGCGAACTGGCGCGGCTGTTCTGGCGCGCGCTGCCGCCACTGCTGACACCGGCGATTATCGTCGGTGGTATCTGGACCGGTATGTTCACGCCCACCGAGGCCGGTGCGATTGCCTGCGTCTATGCGATGTTTCTGGGCGCGGTTGTGTATCGCGAGTTGAACTGGCGGCTGCTGCTGGGCGTTCTGTCCAGCACGGTGCGCTTTTCATCCATTATTCTGTTCATTATCGGCATCGCCACGTTTTACGGTTGGCTGTTGGTGCGGTTGCGCATTCCGCAGGAACTGGCGATGCTGATGACCGGGCTGGAGGTGGGCAATACCACGATCCTGCTGGCAATCGTGCTGTTCTTCCTTGCTGTCGGCTGTTTCATGAGCGTGGTCGAGGCAATTCTGATCTTCACGCCGATTTTCATGTTGACCATTCAGGCGCTGGGGATCGATCCTGTGTATTTCGGCGTCCTGATGGTGCTGACGCTGTCTTGCGGGGTGATCACGCCGCCATTCGGCAATGTGTTGTTCGTGCTGACCGAAATTACCGGCCTGCCGTTCGAGAAGGTGGCGCTGGCGGTGGTGCCGTTCCTGTTGCCGATCTTTGCGGTTATCCTGCTGATGGTCTTTTTCCCGCAGATCGCCACCTTTCTGCCGGCGTTGGCGCGATAGGGTAATTTCGGACAACCCGCATCCCGAGAAGAAGGTTCCCTATCTGGGTGATGGTTATGTTGCCGTGACTGACGCTGATGGCATCGCTTCGTGACTTCGACACAATGAAGGCACGTCTAACCGAGGAACTTGACGCGGGGCCGTTTCTTCTGGTCGACCGCTGCGCGGAACGCATGCGGCCGTCATGATTGCGCACAGGTCCCGTTAAGCTGACCGGGGCCTGCTTTGCGGGACGAAGCTGATCCCGGGTTGCGATAGAAAGGCCAACATGTGGCGTGGTGATTTATGTGCGAAGTCTGTATTTTAGCAGAATGAATCGTTATGGTTACAGCAACGTTAAAAGGAAAGTTTCATGGGGCTGTTTGCCGGACTATCTGCATTTCCATTAACCCCCACGGATCAGGCGGGTAGGCTGAAACCTGACGTGCTGGAAAAGCATCTTGAGCGTATCATTTCGGCAAACCCGGCCTCGATTGGCCTGCTGGGCAGCACCGGCAGTTACGCATATCTCAGCGTCGCGGAACGCAAGCGCACGGTTCGGGCCGCCGTGCAGGCCGTTCAAGGACGGATACCATTGATCGTAGGCGTAGGGGCACTTCGGACCGACGAGGCTGCCGAGCTTGCCGCAGATGCGGCTGCGGCGGGGGTGCAGGGGCTTTTGCTCGCGCCGGTATCCTATCAGAGGTTGACAGACGATGAAGTCTACCGGCACTTCGCGACTGTGGCAGCTGCGGGTGGTCTGCCACTTTGCATCTACAACAATCCCGGCACAACACATTTCACATTCGGGCATAACCTGATCGCCCGGCTTTCAACCCTTCCGAACGTAGAAGCGGTCAAGATGCCCTTGCCCGCGGATGGGGACTTTGCGGGCGAACTATCCGCGCTGCGATCTGTCACGCCGGACCGGTTTTGTGTCGGATACAGCGGGGACTGGGGTGCCAAGAACGCGCTTCTGGCGGGTGCGGATGGCTGGTTCAGTGTGGTTGCCGGTTTGTTACCGCACGCCGCTGCCAACCTTACCCGCGCCGCAATGGCAGGCAATGCCGAGGAGGCTTGCCGTATTGATCAGGCCTTCGACCCGCTTTGGCGGCTTTTCAGGGAATTCGGGAGTTTCCGGGTGATGTATGCAATTGCCGGTCATCTTGACGGCGACAGCATCGCGCCGCTGA
The DNA here is from genome assembly GCA_020832445.1 of Paracoccaceae bacterium. Classification (GTDB taxonomy): domain Bacteria; phylum Pseudomonadota; class Alphaproteobacteria; order Rhodobacterales; family Rhodobacteraceae; genus Roseinatronobacter. Next base: position 3,985 of record JAFIEO010000090.1, on the reverse strand, counting down.
TGCCTGTCCGGCCTTTGGACCAGAAGGCGGGTGACAGGGTTCGGGCTGCCCTTGCAGAACTGGACGCGTCAGTGGGTCCGTTGCATCGGGCATGACCTGACAGACACTTCGACCGCCTTGGTGATACCACCATGGTCAGCGTGAACCGCGCCGTGCACAACCATCCGTATTGCTCGCACGTCGTGTATGATGCGCAGGAAATTTTGACCGTGCTGAAAGGTGCCGGAATGGACCCAGTTCATTCAAGCGTGGTTTACCTTGGAAAGCTCCAATCGCTGTGGGTAATTTCCATGATGCGGATTGGCGCGCCCTGCTGTCGGGTATCGGCACGTAGGGCGAAACCTACCTTTTGCGGATGTCCAAAGTTACGGAATGTTACCTCGACAGTGATCAGCCCGCGAAACATTGATATCAGCGAGACCTCGAAATCAGTGATATCGAAATCCTGCGCGTCATAGAGAGGGTCCGCACCCTTGGTGTCGCGTAGCCCTTAATTGTGAGATGAGAAATCCAACGAAATCAACGACTGCGCTTTGCCCTTAAATATGAGATTTTGCCTTTAATTCCGATATTTTTGCCCTTAAACCTGAGACAGAGTTCACAGGTTTTTGCGGCAAATGTCGATTGGAAATAATGACGAAGACTCAGCTGCCGTTGGTGCTGAAGAGGCGCGCAGGGCCGCGGTGCTGCGCCCGCTTGTTCAGGCATTTCTGAAAGGTACTGGCAGTCTGGAAAGCGGCGTCAATGATGCCGTTTGGGAACTAGGTGTAAGCAGGGCTACAGTCTGGCGTTGGATAACGCGGTTGGCGGAGGAGGGTGGGCGCAGCAGCGCTCTGGCGCCGCGGAAACGGGGCCGCCCGACTGGTACGACTTTGATATCCGGCAAGGTCGAAGCGGTGATCGAAGAGCACCTTCGCCGTTATTTCTTACGGCGGGAACGTCCAAGCCTGTCGCGCGTCGTGACAGAAATCCGCAGCGCGTGCTGGCAGCAGGGCTTGCAACCGCCGACGCGTCGGACGGTTCAGCGCAGGCTTGATGCAATGGACGCCCGCGAAATTGCCAAGGCACGCGAAGGCGCGAAGGCGGCCCGCCAGAAATTTGCGCCCGTCACGGGCGAGAACAAGGCACATCGGCCACTGGAGGTCGTGCAAATCGCACCATACGCCTGTCGACATTATTCTTGTCGACAGTTTTGATCGCCAACCAATCGGCCGCCCTTGGGTCACTTTGGCTATCGATATCGCAACACGGATGGTGACCGGATACTATGTCGCTCTTGATGCACCTTCTCGGCTGTCAGTGGCGCTTTGCTTGACGCAGGCGGTGGCCCCTAAGGCGGAGCTTCTGGCGGAATTGGCGTGCAGTGTTCCTTGGCCCGCTCAGGGTAAACCGCACAGTATCCACGTCGACAATGGCCGCGATTTCCGGTCGCATGCCTTTCGGTCGGCATGTGCAGAATGGGGGATTGATCTGTATTATAGGCCGCCGGGAAGCCCTCATTTCGGAGGCCACATCGAACGATTGATCGGCACGATGATGGGGGCCGTACATCTATTGCCTGGAACAACGCAATCCTCGGTCGTGGCCAAGGGCGACTACGATGCCGAAGGCATGGCCACTATGACTTTAAGCGAATTCGATCGCTGGTTCGCGTTGGAAATCTGCCGCTATAACAACAGTATTCATTCAAGTCTTGGCTGTACGCCGGTCGCCAAATGGGAGACGCTCTCAGCGGAAATGATGGGCGACATTCCCTTCGAGATGCAAGCCTTTTTGGTGAGTTTCCTGCCGAGCGAACAGCGCAAGGTCAGGCGTGACGGCATCCATCTGTTCCAGATTCGGTACTGGTCGGACACCCTTGCTGGCCATATTGGGCGCGGGGATGGAAAGGTGGTCGTTCGCTATGACCCTCGCGACCTCTCGGTGATCTGGGTCGAGCTGGATGGCGGCCGATACGCCGAGGCCCGGTATAGAAACCTGGAAATGCCGCCCGTGTCGCTATGGGAATATCGCGAGGCCATGAAGAAGGCCCGCGCCCTGGGCAAATCGGGGTCCAATGAAGTGGTCCTCGCCGAGTTGATCCAACGGCAACGCCAGATCGAGACTGAAAGCCGTGGACTGACCAAGGCTGAACGCCGGTCGCGTGAAAGAAAAGGGACATTGAAGGGCACCAACTCGGCTGTCGCGACAACCGAAGGGCTGCGCCCGATCGACACGGGTGATACATCGCGCCCATTGTTCAAAGTGGAGAGATGGTGAATTGAGGGCAGGGACAACAGAGGAAGATGGTCGGATCGCCCTCATTCAATCGGATATCTGGATCGGCTTTCCGCGGGCCGAACAAGTTCTGGACCGTTTGCAGTGTATGATCGAAGCGCCAAGGCAAACCCGGATGCCTGGCCTTCTTGTGCATGGCGCGTCCGGGATCGGAAAGACGATGATCGCCCGCAACTTGTCGCGCAGATACGCGCCGGAATATGACCCAGCATCGGGAATTACGCGAACGCCGCTGTTGCTGTTACAAGCACCGCCAGCTCCCGACGAACGGCGATTTTATCTGCACATCCTTGCGACCGTCGGGGCGCCGGCCACTGCACTGAGCGCGCGCGCTCAAAATGTAGCCTCCCTCGAAGTCCGTGTTGTCGCACTTTTGCGCGACCTTGGCCTGCGGATGATCATGATCGACGAGGTCCACAACCTTTTGGCCGGGACCCATCGCGAACAGCGCCGCTTTCTCAATGTCCTTCGGTATCTCAGCAATGAGCTCGAGGTGTCACTGGTCTGTCTTGGGGTCAGCGAGGCAGTCGATGCCATACGCGGCGATATCCAGCTTGCCCGACGGCTGGACGAACATCATCTGCCAAACTGGCGCGACGATGCCGAGTTCTCGGACATGATCCAAACCCTTATTGCTGCCATGCCGCTTGAAAAGAAGTCCAACCTGAAAGTCAAATCTCTCAAGCAGGTCTTGGCACTGACCGGTGGGGTGACCTCGCGCATCTTCGCTCTGGTCAAGGATCTTTCCATCGATGCCATTATCACTGGCGAGGAATGCATCACCGACGACGCAATCGCCAGATGGACGCCGGTTTGGTCACGCCACGCGACCGCCCAGCGGCGGTTTGAGCCGTCCAGGGTTTGAAACCGCGCCCGCTCCCGAAGACTGTCGCGCCTCTGCCAGATGAGTTGTTGTCAGGCTGGTTGTCTCGGCTGGCTGCGGCCAACTACTGTGATGACGCGGAACTGCTGGCCCATATCGAAATCGATACAACTCATGGCTCGTCCTTGGACTTCAACATCGACGCGGCAGCGGTAGATAAAATTTCCGGCGCCGCACGAACCGACCCCAATACCGTGCGGTCTTTGGCCTTTTCAAAAATGACGCTATCAGAAACCCTGCTGACGGCGCGGGTCCCGTTCCAATCTTGTCGGGAATGCTCCCGACGGGGCCTGTCACTCAAGCAATGGAGGCGAGCCTGGGCATTCGACTGTCAGGTTTGCGGGACAAGACTAGTTCAGACCCTTGGCAAACCCGGTGATGAGCAGCTGTCCGAAAAACTCAGGAATCGTGCGCGCCGCGGGGCTGGAGTGCTTGAATGCGCAGCGAGGTCAGGCTGCACCAAGCGGTTTCGGCGCGCAATGCGCGCGGTCACTTTTGCCATGTCACTCAAGAGCTGCCACGGGGAGCCGTTGTTCGCTCTTCAGAGCCACAAACAAGAAGTGAGGCTGTTTTGTCTTGCTGCCATTGATGCCGCCCAATATCGACCGCTGGTCAAAGCGGCCATCTCAAGCTCCAGCATCGATGACTATGCAAGGGTTGCTCTATTGCGCGCCTTCGAGAAGGAGCCACGTCTACTTGCTGCAGTTGATCTCATTGCGCAACGGCGCGCGAGAAGCATAGGCCCGATGGCAGCCGAATCTCATAATTAAGGGCAAAAAATGCCCCCAAACGCGTCGCGTCTCAGATTTAAAGGCAAAGCGACAA
>JAFIEO010000069.1 GCA_020832445.1 Paracoccaceae bacterium | reverse complement strand
AAAACCCACGATTTCGCCCGCCCCCCACGCCGGGGCACCCCCGCAACCAAAACGGCGCGCCCAATCCCCTCGCGCCGAATATGCGGCGCAACCGCCAGCGTCAGCAGTTCTGCTTCATCCGCGATATGCCGGAACAGCGCGAAACCGGCAAGTTGCCTGGCCGGCGCATAATTCCATTCCCAAATGCATGCCGGATCATCCTGAAAACCCAGAAAATCCTGTGCCGACCATGGCGCAGGCAGCGTGAATGCCTGCATGTGCAGGGCCGCCAACGCAGATGCGTCCGGCGCAGTCATGGCAGAATGGCAACTGGCGGCTGCGACGATGGCGCGGCATCTGCCGGTCTGATATACAGCGGCGCAGGGCGCGGGTTGGACTGGTCCAACCGGTGCAAAGCTGCCCGCGCAATGGCATGCGCCAGCCTGAAGCGGGGCGATATGATTTGCGCACCCGTCAAATCCGCCAGCGCTTGAGCCGCGCTGCCTGTCAGGGCCGCACTGTTGGTCTGCGCAGGTGCGTTGGCCAGCGCCAGCATTTGCGGCGTGTCGGGGTCTGGCGCGAAGTTTTGCATATATACCTCGTCGCGCCGCGCATCCTCGACCACGCAAAGCGGGCGCGGCAGGCCTTCGGCGCGGGCGTCAAAAACCGACACCCCGATGGCCGGCACATTCAGGCCCAGTGACAGGCCGCGTGCAGCAGAAACCGCAATGCGAATGCCGGTAAAATTCCCCGGCCCCACACCAACCGCCAGGGCGTCCAGATCATGCCAGCCCTTGCCGCCTATGGACAAGACCTGCTCCAACAAGGGCAGCAGGCGTTCTGCCTGCCCGCGGGCCATGTCTTCGTGCAACTCTGCCAGCAGGGTGTCGCCCTGCACCAAAGCGGCCGCGCAATGCGCGGCCGATGTGTCAAAGCCAAGGACAACGGCGTCAGACCGCAACAGGGCGCACCTCTGTCACTTCGGGGATGTAATGGCGCAGCAGGTTCTCGATGCCCATTTTCAACGTCAATGTCGATGACGGGCAGCCCGCGCACGCGCCTTTCATATGCAGATAGACGACGCCGCGTTCAAACCCGTGAAACGTAATATCGCCCCCGTCCTGCGCAACTGCGGGGCGCACACGCGTGTCCAGCAATTCCTTGATCTGGTTCACAATATCGGAATCCGGCCCGTCATGCGCCACATGGCCGGTGCCCGCGTCCCCATCCATCACCGCCGCGCCGGACTGGAAATGCTCCATGATCGCGCCCAGAATTTCGGGCTTGATATGCTGCCAGTCGACATCATCGGCCTTGGTGACGGTCACAAAATCCGATCCCAGAAACACACCCGTAACGCCACTGACGCCGAACAGGCGGCTGGCAAGCGGGGACGTGCCTGCCGTCTCTGCACTTGGAAAATCGGCTGTGCCCATGCCCAGCACATCCTGACCGGGCAAAAACTTCAGCGTGGCCGGGTTCGGGGTGGATTCCGTCTGGATAAACATTGCGCATTACTCCTGTATTTACAGGGGATATGCGCCCTGCCCCGTGCTGTGTCAAGGCGCGCTTGACACGGGCGCAGTGGCGGGACATTTTCGGGTTATGTTCTTCACCTCTGACAACACCTCTGGCGTGCCAGCGCAAGTGCTGGACGGGCTGGCCCGTGCCAATGATGATTTTGCCGCAGGCTATGGCAATGACGCGGCCAGTCTGGCGCTGCGCGACCGCATTCGCAATGTGTTCGACGCCCCTGATGCGCAGGTCTTTCTGGTCGCCACCGGGTCTGCGGCCAATGCGCTGGCCATTGCCAGCCATTGCCCCCCTTGGGGCGCAGTGTTCTGTCACGAATTGGCACATATCAACGTGGATGAATGCGGCGCGCCCGAATTCTTCACGAATGGCGCCAAACTGGTGCCACTACAGGGCTCAGACGCCAAAATAACGCCGCAAACGCTGGATCACGCGGTGATACGCGCAGGTAAGGGCGGCGTGCATCAGGTGCAGCCTGCAATGTTAAGCCTGACAAACCTGACAGAATGCGGCACCCGCTACAGCGCGGTCGAATTAAACGCGGTTTGTGCGCAGGCGCGCGCCCATCAGTTGCCGGTGCATCTGGACGGCGCGCGGTTCACCAATGCACTGGTCACAGAGGGGTGCAGCCCCGCCGAATACAGTTGGCAGGCAGGCGTTGATGTGCTGTCGCTTGGCGGCACAAAAAACGGGTTGATGGGGGTCGAGGCGGTTGTGATGTTCAACCCCGCGCAGGCATGGGAATTCCAGTTGCGGCGCAAACGCGGCGGGCATCTGTTGTCCAAGAACCGTTATCTTGCAGCGCAGATGATGGCATGGCTGCAAGATGATCTGTGGCTGGACCTTGCAGCGCATGCCAACACGATGGCGGCACGGCTGGAAAACGGGCTGCGCACATACCCCGATGCGCGGGTCCTGTTTGAACGGGGTGGTAACATGCTGTTCGTGGAATTGCCCCGCGCGGTTCATGCAAGGCTGCAAGCCGCTGGTGCGCAATATTTTCTTTGGCCGGATCATGCGACAATGGACGGCCCGCAGGACGAACCCGTGGCGGCAAGGCTGGTTACATCATGGTCCACAACTGAAGACCATGTTGATGAATTCCTGAAAGCGCTATCAGATATTTAAAAAACTAAAACAGTTACTTGCATTTCAATGTTAACCTTAATTCTTAACGATGCCATGCAAGTCATTGTTTTAGGTGAATAATATAAAGAAACAGGCCGCAACGGCACAACCGCTGCGGCCCGAAAACATCGTCAGCCTTGTGATGCCTTCAGTTGCAGCCTGCGGGCATGCAGCACAGGTTCGGTATAGCCCGAAGGTTGCGCGCGACCGTCAAACACCAGATCACACGCGGCCTGAAACGCTATTCCATCAAAATCAGGCGCCATTGGGGCATATGCGGCGTCATCTGCATTCTGGCGGTCGACCACTTCGGCCATACGCTTCATCGCATCCATCACGTCCGTATCTGACACCACACCATGATGCAGCCAGTTGGCCACATGCTGGCTGGAAATACGGCAGGTGGCGCGATCTTCCATCAGGCCCACGTCGTTGATGTCGGGCACTTTTGAACACCCCACCCCCTGATCGATCCAGCGCACGACATATCCCAGAATGCCCTGTGCGTTGTTTTCAACTTCGCGGATGATCTGCTCGCGCGTCCATTTGCGGAAACTGGCCAGCGGAATGTCCAAAAGCGCCTCGACATGGGCGCGGCGGCCGCCTTTGGCCAGTTTTTCCTGAACCGCGCGCACATTGACCTGATGGTAATGCAGCGCATGCAATGTCGCGGCTGTGGGCGATGGCACCCATGCCGTGTTCGCGCCCGATTTCGGGTGCTCAACCTTTGCTTCCAGCATACCTGCCATCTGGTCGGGCATGGCCCACATACCCTTGCCGATCTGCGCACGCCCCATCAGCCCGCATTCAAGGCCGATATCGACGTTGCGATCCTCATAGGCCTTGATCCAGCCTTTGCGCTTGATGAAATCCTTGCGCGAAAACGGGCCTGCTTCCATGCTGGTGTGAATTTCGTCGCCTGTGCGGTCCAGAAAACCAGTGTTGATAAACGCAATACGGTTACGCGCGGCATGGATGCATTGCTGCAAATTGACAGATGTGCGGCGCTCTTCATCCATCACGCCCATCTTGATGGTGTTGGGCGCAAGGCCCAGCACGGTTTCAACCCGCGAAAATATCTCATCGGCGAAGGCCACTTCTTCGGGGCCGTGCATTTTGGGTTTTACGATATAGACAGACCCTGCGGCCGAATTGCGCGGTCCATCCGTCTTGCGCAGATCATGCAGCGCACATAGCGTGGTGATCATGGCATCCATCAGCCCCTCGAACACCTCCTCGCCGTTCTTGTCCAGAATGGCGGGGTTGGTCATCAGGTGGCCTACATTGCGCACCCACAGGACTGCGCGCCCTTTCAACACCTTGGCGCTGCCATCGGGGGCCGTAATGTCCAGATCGGGGTTCAGGCGGCGGGTCATCATGCGCCCGCCTTTTTGCAAATCGGCACTTAGATCGCCCTTCATCAGGCCCAGCCAGTTGCCGTAAGCCTGCACCTTGTCGGCGGCATCGACACAGGCCACGGAATCTTCGCAATCCATGATCGCGGACAGTGCGGATTCCATGCGAATATCGGCAAGACACGCCTGATCGCGCCCGCCAATCGGGTGCGCACGGTTGAACACCAGTTCCACATGCAGCCCGTTATTGACCAGATAGACCGCATCAGGCGCGCGTGGATCGCCAAGATAGCCTGCAAATTTTTCCGGCGCTTCCAGCGGTTTGCCATCGACCAGCAGCGCGCCGTTTTTGACATGATAGAGCCGCGCATCGGCATGGCTGTGTCCCGCAAGTGGAAACGCCGCATCCAGAAACACCCGCGCGCGCGCAATCACCCGCGCGCCATGTCCCTGCTCATACCCGCCGGCGGGGGGCAGTGTTCCCATCGCATCCGTGCCATAAAGCGCATCATACAGGCTGCCCCAGCGCGCATTGGCGGCATTCAGCGCATAGCGCGCATTGGTCACGGGGACCACAAGCTGTGCGCCCGCGATGGTGGCGATTTCAGGGTCGACATTTTCTGTGGCAATCTGGAACGGGGCAACTTCCGGCAGCAAATAGCCGATCTGTTCCAGAAACGCCTTGTAGGATGCAAGATCATGGGGCTGGTTGCGGTGCTGCACATGCCAGTCATCAATCAGGGTTTGCAAGCTTGCGCGCGTGTCCAGCAAGGCGCGGTTGCGCGGCGTCAGATCATGAACAAGGTCAGAAAACCCCTGCCAGAAGTCATCAGCGGAAATACCGGTTTCCGGCAGTGCCTGCTGTTCAAGAAATGCAGCAAGCTGTGCATCAACCTGCAAACCATGTCGCGCAACGCCTTGTGTCATATGCTTTGGTATCCCTTGCTTTTGTCCATGTCACCGCAGCCGGTGACATCCGGTCATTCCCAGTGTGTTTGGCTAACCTTAATCGCTGGAAAACGCCAGACAAGGCCAAATTCTTCTTTATTCATTCAGGTTTATGAACAGGTTCTGATTGCTTTTCTTGATAAAACCGCCCGCCTGCCCCCTGCACATGCGTCCCGCGCTGCGCACCGCAACTGGTGAATATCTGTAATGACAGCTTGAAGGTCAGTGCCATCTGCGGCACAACATCCCCATGTTGCTTATTCTTGCGCTGCTTGTGGCTTTTGCCGTGATACTGCTTTTGCGGCCGTGGGAAACCCGCGGCTGCCGGTGGCGCAGGGATGCTCGGAAACTGGCCGATGGGCGGGTTATGTTCACTTGCGCGGCATGTGGTGCGCAGACCGCCCTGCCAAAGGGACGCGAACCCAAGGAATGTCTGGCAGGAGAACAGCCATGAAAGCCCCCAAAGATGCCGATGCCCGCCGCGCTGTTGCGCCGGTGGTCTGCTACCCGAATGATACACTTTACAAGCCGCCGCTGGACACCTACCGCGCCGCGCGGGCCAAGGCCACGCAAACCAGCCGCGTGACAATTCCCCCGCGCGAGGCGCGCTGTTTCTACGTCACAGCGGGCAGTTTCTTTCGCATTTCCTGCCCCGAAGGCGCGCAGGTGGGGGATCTGAACCTGTTTGAAGCGCGCAATCTTGATGAGCATTTCTATTCCGGCAAGACCCGCGCCTTGCATGGCAGCCATATCAATGTCGGCGACAGGCTGTGGTCCTGCCTGCCCTATCTGCGCCCCATGGCGACCGTGCTGACCGACTCGCTGGACTGGTACGGCGTTGATGAACATGGCGGGCGGGTGCATGACGTGATCGGCACGCGCTGCGATCCCTATACGCATCACTTGCTGACAGGGCAGGATTACCACCATACCTGCCATTCCAACCTGACGCGCGCATTGGCCACCCATCTGGACAAACCCCTGTCAGAGGCGGAGTTGCTGGTGCATGATGTGCTGAATGTCTTTATGTGCACAGGCTTCACACAAGAGACCGGCCAGTATTTCATGAAGGCCAGCCCCGCGCGCAAGGGCGACTATATCGAGTTCTTTGCGGAAATCGACCTGCTTTGTGCGCTTTCTGCCTGTCCCGGTGGGGATTGCGGCACGCAACACAGTTCCGACAGCCCCCAATGCCACCCGCTGGACGTAACAGTATATGCCCCGCCCGCCGGTGCGCTGGACGGATGGTACAGCCCGTCGCATAACCGATACTCTCGCAGGCACAGCCACGACTGAAATACTACGGGCTGCGCGCGCGCGGGATATTGACCAGCGCGCGTTTCCCCTACATATCGTCACCTATGACAGAGCTTTCGCACATCCGCAATTTCTCCATCGTGGCGCATATCGACCACGGTAAATCCACGCTTGCTGACCGGTTGATCCAGTCCACCGGCACAGTATCCGACCGCGACATGAAAGAGCAGTTGCTCGACGCGATGGATATTGAACGCGAACGCGGGATAACCATCAAGGCCAACACTGTGCGCATTGATTATGTGGCGCAGGACGGGCAGGCCTATGTGCTTAACCTGATCGACACACCCGGCCATGTCGATTTCGCCTATGAGGTCAGCCGGTCCATGCGCGCGGTCGAAGGCTCGCTTCTGGTGGTGGACGCATCCCAGGGGGTCGAGGCGCAGACATTGGCCAATGTCTATACAGCCCTTGATGCCGGTCATGAGATTGTGCCGGTTCTGAACAAGATCGACCTGCCCGCAGCCGAGCCTGAACAGGTCAAGGCCCAGATCGAGGATGTGATCGGACTGGACGCGTCGGACGCGGTGCTGATTTCCGCCAAATCCGGACTTGGCATTCCCGATGTGCTGGAAGCGATCGTCAAGCGCCTGCCTGCCCCCAAGGGCGAACGCAACGCACCGCTGAAGGCCATGCTGGTGGACAGCTGGTATGACGCCTATCTGGGGGTTGTTGTGCTGTTTCGGGTCATGGACGGGGTTATCCGCAAGGGTGACAACATCAAGATGATGCAGACCGGCGCGAAATACGGCATCGACAAGCTGGCCGTCCTCAAACCCGCCATGGTGGATGTGCCTGAACTTGGCCCCGGTGACATTGGCGTGTTCACAGCCAGCATCAAACAGGTGCGCGATACCAAAGTGGGTGACACCATCACCCATGAAAAGAAGGGCTGCGAAACACCCCTGCCGGGGTTCAAACCGTCGGTTCCGGTGGTGTTTTGCGGGTTGTTCCCGGTTGATTCCGCCGAATTCGACGATCTGCGCAACGCGGTCGAAAAGCTGGCGCTGAATGACGCATCCTTCAGCTATGAAATGGAAAGTTCGGCCGCGCTGGGCTTCGGGTTCCGCTGCGGGTTTCTGGGGCTGCTGCACCTAGAGGTTATCCGCGACCGGCTGGAGCGTGAATATGACATCGACCTGATCACCACGGCCCCGTCGGTGGTGTATCATGTACATATGCGCGACGGGTCGGTGACGGAATTACACAACCCCGCCGACATGCCCGACCTGACCCATGTGGACCATATTGAAGAGCCGCGCATCAAGGCCACGGTGCTGGTGCCCGATGACTACCTGGGCGATGTGCTGAAACTGTGTCAGGACCGCCGCGGCATCCAGCAGGAGCTGACCTACGCAGGCAGCCGCGCAATGGTGGTCTATGACCTGCCCCTGAACGAGGTGGTGTTTGATTTCTATGACCGCCTGAAATCCATCTCCAAGGGTTATGCGTCATTCGACTATGAAATCACCGGCTACCGGCAGGACAATCTGGTCAAGATGCAGGTGCTGGTCAATGATGAACCCGTAGACGCCCTGTCGATGATGGTGCACCGCGACCGCGCCGAAATGCGCGGGCGTGCAATGTGCGAGAAACTGAAAGAACTGATCCCCCGCCACATGTTCAAAATCCCCATTCAGGCAGCCATCGGCGGCAAGGTGATCGCGCGCGAAACACTGGCCGCCCTGCGCAAGGATGTGACCGCAAAATGCTATGGCGGCGACGTGACGCGCAAGAAAAAGCTGCTGGAAAAGCAGAAAGCCGGTAAGAAGAAAATGCGCCAGTTCGGGAAAGTGGAAATTCCGCAGCAGGCGTTTATTTCGGCGCTGAAGATGGATGGGTAGCATAAAAGGAAAGTACATTGTATTTAATGTATGTAGATGAAAGTGGTGACCCAGGTAATAACACAATCCAAACTCAATTCTTCTGTCTCACTGGCATAGTAGTGCACGAGAGCGAGTGGCATGAGTTTATACAACGCCTTGTAGCATTTCGGAAAGTTATGAGAGATGTTTACGGTTTGCCTTTGAGATCCGAAATTCATTCAGCCGAACTCATTCGGAAGAATGAGTTCGGCATCGAAAAGCATCAAAGACTTGCAATTTTAAGGAATAAGATTGATGAACTTGCTAAATTGAATTCAATCTCTATTACCAACGTTGTTGTAGACAAACGGAACAAGCCAGCTGATTTTGATATTTTTGCCGCCGCTTGGAGGACACTTTTTCAAAGATTCGAGAACACATTGGGGCATGGAAATTTTCCGGGAGGATATCGTCGTTCATACGGAACAGTATTTACTGATGCAACCTCTGGCCGAGCGCTTCAAAATATTATGAGAAAGATGGCTGCTTACAATCCTATACCAAACCGATATGGCGGTTACAAAACATGCCAATCACGCGAATTGTTGAAGATCCTTCAGAACGAGATTCCGTCTCATCCCTCCCTATTCAAGCATGCGATGTAATAGCATATTTTTTGATGCAAAAGCTCTCACCCAACTCTTACATCAAAAGGAAGAATGCTACGAACTACTTTGATAGATTGGAGCCGGTATTGAACAAATATGCCACGAATCGAGATCGACTAGGAATAGTGAAAATATGAAAAGGGCGGACAGTTTCCTGCCCGCCTAAAGATCCTACTACTAGGTTGTGCCTAGGTTCAGATCTTGATAGATATATAGGGCATCAATGCATAGATTGCTATGGATTTTTGTATGCAACGCTGTGCCATTGCGCAACATTCAGTTCATATGATCATTTTTTTGCGATGCAGACGTGTGGTCAGCTGACCCTCACTGATGGCGATATCCTTGGCGTACCTCTCTTCTGAGGTTGCCACTTATTAAGCAAAACCGTAACCGACCGGTTGTCCTTGCAGTTACCCATAAGTCTCTTATGGCGATGTTTCCGCGAGACGCGCGCCTTCGACAAGGTCAACGAGGCGGGAGAGGCCGCGCCATATGACCGTCGTCCCTGGCGGCGCATCGGATGTGCG
>JAFIEO010000066.1 GCA_020832445.1 Paracoccaceae bacterium | reverse complement strand
TTCACGGAACTGGGCTGTCCGGCTGTAGATCGTGGCACGAACCAGCCGAATGTGTTCTTTGACACGAAGTCCTCGGAAAGCTTCGTGCCGTATTTCTCGCGCGGTTGGCGGGACGATGCGATCCAGCGCGCTTATCTCGAGGCGAGTTACCTCTGGTGGGGCGACGCGGCCAATAACCCGACCTCATCTCTCTATGGCGACCGGATGGTCCATGTGCCGGAATGCGCCGCCTGGACATGGGACGCGCGGCCCTATCCGTTTTTCCCAGCGCTGACCAATGTCTGGACGGACGGCCCCAACTGGCGGCTGGGCCACTGGCTGACCGGGCGGCTGGGGGCGGTGTCGCTCGCAGCCCTCATCCGGCATCTCTGCCTGCGCGCCGGGCTTCCGCAGGATCGCATTGATGTCTCCGGCCTCTGGGGTGCGGTCGAGGGCTATGTGATCGCCGCGCTGGAATCCCCGCGCAGTTCCATCGCCACGCTTGCACGGCATTTCGGCTTTGATGCGGTCGAGACCGGCGGCGTCATCCGTTTCGTCATGCGCGGGCGGGCAGCGGTCACTGTGATCAGCGCTGAGGATATGGTGGCGGCAGTGACAGGCGCAGGCGGCGATGGCGGGTCTGGTGCCGAAGTGCTGGAACTCACCCGCGCGCAGGAAACCGAGCTGCCGCAGGCCCTCAAATGGCAGGTCGCGCGGGCCGATGAGGACTATGACGCAGCTCAGGTCGAGGCGCAGCGCATCACGGTCGACACCTCCCGCATCGCGCTTGAGAGCTTTCCCATGGCCGTGCCGCCCGAAGAGGCCGAACGCCGCTGCCGCCGCGCGCTGATGGAAGCCTGGTCGGGGCGGGAAACGGGTGTGTTCCGCCTGCCGTCCTCGCGTCTGGCACTTGACCCCTGCGATGTGATCGCACTCGATCATGACGGGCGACAGGTCGATATGCGGCTGGTCTCAGTGGCGGATTCGACATTTCGCAGCTTCGAGGCCCTGCGGCAGGACCGTGCAAAATATGATCTGCCACCCGGCAATCCCCGGCCTGCATCGCTGGCGACGCCCATTGCGTTTGGTGCTCCTGATGTGCTGTTTCTGGATCTGCCCCAGCTGCGCGAGGAGATTGCCCCGCATCGCCCGCTGATCGGTGCCCATGCGCGACCATGGCCAGGCGAGATGGCTGTCTATCGCAGCCCGGCAAGTGACGGGTTCGAGCTGCTGACGACATTCGGCAGGCGGGCGCGGATGGGCGTGCTCGTCGCGGATTTCTATGCTGGCCACACCTCCCGCTTCGATCTGGGCAATGAGCTGATCGTAGATCTGTTCGCAGGCACGCTGGAAAGCGTTACGGACATTGCGCTTTTTGGCGGGACCAATGCACTGGCAGTGGAAACCGGCGCTGGGCAATGGGAAATCGTGCAGGCAGGCGCGGCCGAGCTGATCGCACCCGGGCGCTATCGCCTGACGCGGCTCTTGCGCGGTCAGCGCGGGACGGAAGGCGCAATGGGTGACCCTACGCCCGAAGGTGCGCGCGTGGTCGTCCTCGATGATAGCCTGACTGCGCTGCCGATTGCCGAGGCCGATCTGAGCCTGCCGTGGAACTGGCGCATTGGGCCAGTTGCGCGCGCGCCCAGTGACGACAGCTATGTTGCCACCAGCTTCACGCCCGAAGGCGCTGGGCTGCGGCCTTTTTCTGTCGCGCATATTGAACAGCCATGGCGCAGAGCGCGGAGCCCCGGCGATCTGACGATCCGGTGGGTGCGGCGCTCACGCGCGCTGGCCGCTGACAATTGGGGCATGGGCGATGTGTCGCTCGGGGAAGAGGTTGAGGCTTACGCGCTCGATATCCTCGACGGCGCGACAGTGAAACGCACGCTCAGCACCAGTACCACCAGCGCTGTCTATTCGGGTGCAGATCAGATCGCCGACTGGGGCGCGCTGCTTGGCCCCGGCGATACGCTCACGATCCGCATCGTCCAGATCTCCACCCTGATCGGGCGCGGGGCTGCGCGGACTGTCACCCTCTTCTTCTGATCAGAACAACAGTATTTCTCATGTCCGACACCACGACCCATCTTGGCCTGCCATACCTAATGGCCGCGCAGGCGCAGAAGCATGTCACCCACAACGAGGCGCTGCGCCTGCTCGACGCCATGGTGCAGCTCGCCGTTCTGGACCGCACCCGCACAGCGCCGCCCGCCAGCCCCACTGATGGCGACCGGCATCTGGTGGCCTCGGGCGCGACCGGCCTCTGGGCGGGCTGGGACCTGAACGTGGCCTTCTGGGTCGACGGCGCATGGATCCGGCTCGTCCCCCGCCCCGGCTGGCTGGTCTGGGTCGCGAATTAGGGTGCCTTCCTCGTCTGGTCCGGTTCCAGCTGGGCCAGCGTGGGCGAGCCGCGCGATGTGTCTGATGCTGTCTTCAGCCTCGTCAACGACGCCGATCCGACCAGGAAGGCCGTTTTCTCGCTGGCCGGAATCTCGACCGGCCAGACCCGGACTTACACGCTGCCCAACACCTCCTCGGAACTGGCGATCCTCGCGGGCACGCAGACCTTCTCGGGCAACAAGACCTTCTCCGGCACGCTCACGGCCTCGGGGGGAACAGCGACCATCGGCACATCGAGCGGCACTGCCACCTATGGCGTCGGGACCGGCGCCACCACGAACGGCACCACCAAGACCGTGAACCTCGGCACAGGTGGGGCCTCGGGGTCGAACACGGTCATCAACATCGGCTCGGCCACCGCAGGCGCGGGCGGCACGACCGTGATCAACACGCCCACCGTGACCTTCGCCAACAGCGTTACGCAGGTCGGCATGCCGCAGGCGAACCTGACGGCCCAGCAACTCGGCCTCGGCTGGGCCACGGCCGACAGCTTCAACCGTTTCTCGATCAACACGCCAGCGATGCTGTTCAACCATGCCGGGGGCGGCATCGAGGCGACCTTCAACAAGAACGCGCCCGGGGACGATGCCGCCTTCGCCTTCAAGACCGGCTTCTCGGCGCGCGCTCTGATCGGGCTTCTCGGCAACGATGACTTCGGCTTCAAGGTCAGCCCGGATGGGTCCACCTACTATGACGCCATCCGGATCGACCACGCCAGCGGCCGTGTGGAACTGCCCGAGCCCATGGTGCTGCCGGGTCGCGCCACGCCGCCCGATCCGCCGCCCGCAGGCCGCATCCATCTCTATGCCCGCGACCGGGCCGGCAGCGCCTGGCTCGAGGTCATGCGGCCCTCGGGGCGGCTCTTCCCCCTGCAGCCGCACTTCGGCGTCAACCGGATCGCATACTGGGCGCCGTCCTCGGGCACCACGATCAACGCCATCGGCATGCCGCGCTCGGGCGTGGGCACCGCCTCCACGCCAGGGCTCACCACCACCAACCTCTCCACCTCCATGCGCCGCTGGCGGATGACCAGCGCCGCTACCGTGGACGCCGCAGCCGAGGAACGCTCGGCAGGCTGGGTCTGCTGGCGCGGCAATGCGGATGGCTTGGGCGGCTTCACCTATGTGAACCGGCTGTCGCTCACCACCCTGCAGCCCACCGGCATGGGCTTCTTCGGGCTGATCGGTGTGACTTCGGCGCTGGCCACGACGCTCGCGCTCGCTGCCGTCGTGAACGCCATCGGCATCGACTTCCAGCGCGGCACGCATGCCAACTGGCAGATCGTCCACAACTCGGGCTCCGGTGCGCCCACGCTGATTGATCTCGGCGCAGATTTCCCCGTCGATGCGCCCACCAATGTCCTGACGCTGTTCCTCTACGCTGCGCCCAACGCCGCCTCGGTCTGGGTGCGCGTCGTCGAGGAAGTCTCGGGCGCTATCGCTGAGGTCGAGATCACTGCAAACCTCCCAGCCGTCACCCAACTGCTGAGCCCGCGCAATTACATGAACAATGGCGGCACCGCAGGCGCCGTCGCCTATGACTGTTCCGGCGTCTATGTCGAGACCGATTACTGAACCGCTGGCCCTGCCCGCGCAAAAGGAGCCAGCATGACTGACCGCACTTCCCTGATCGAGGAAATCACGCGCGCCTTGCGCGATCATGGCCTGGCAGCTGCCATTGGCGTCTGGTTCACCTTCATCGCAGGGCTGGCCACGGCAGTGACGCGTAAGGCGTTCACCAATGAGGCGCTTCTGCACAAGCTCGAGCAGGAGCTGAATGAGGAACGCGCCCGCATCGAGAAGCGCCGCGACGAGGACCGGCGCGTCGATCATGACCGTCTCGCGCGCATCGAGCGCGATATCCATGACATGCGCAACCTGATCTTTGCCGCGTTTCAGCGCCGGGATGGAAGCTGACAGCGTCTGGCTGTTGCCAGCTGATTGCACGTCCAAGCGCGCGCTCACGACACCAGTGCGCAGGAATGCGCTGGCATACTGGAGCCCCGCGAAATCCTGACACCCCCCCCACCGCTGCCCCGTCGGGCGGCGGCCCGTTTCGCACGCCCATCACCCACAGGAGACACCCCATGTCTGACCCCATCCGCACCTTCCGCCATTTCCATGACGTGCCCGAGAGCCTTTGGCGCTGGAAGAACTTCTCGCCTGCTGAAATCGCCTGCCGCGGCACGGGTCAGCTGAAGCTGCACCCGGAAGCGCTGGACAAGCTACAAGCCCTGCGCGACCGGCTGGGCAAACCGCTGATCGTCCGTTCGGCCTATCGAAGCCCCCAGCACAATCGCAATGTCGGTGGCGCACCGCGCTCGAAGCACATGGACGGCACGGCATTTGATATCGCGATGAGCAACCATGACCCGGTGACATTCGCCGAGGCCGCCCGCGCCGTCGGATTTCTGGGCTTCGGCACCTATCCCCGCTCAGGCTTCATGCATATCGATCTCGGGCCCGCGCGCAGTTGGGGGGAGCCGTTTCCTGTGCGGGCTGCGCGCTTCGCACCAGAGACACGCCCAGCGCGGGAAGCCATCGCGCAGAGCCGTACGCTGAAAGGCACAGGGGCGGCGGGCGTGGCGACCGTCGGCGCAGCTAGCGTCGAGGTCGCGCAGGAAGTGCTGACCGAGGCGCAGGGTGCGGTTTTGCCGCTGGTGCCCTACCTCGACACCCTGCGCTGGCTGTTTATCACGCTGGCGCTGGGCGGAATCGCGGTGGCTGTCTGGGCAAGGCTTGATGACTGGAAGAAGGGACTGCGCTGATGTGGGGCAGTTTGGTGGTCGGGATCCTCGCCCGTCCATGGATGCGGCGGGTGGCGGCTCTCGCGCTCGCCGCGCTCACCATAACCCTGTTTGTCCTCAACCTCCGCCGATCAGGCGAGCGCGCAGGCCGCGCCGCTGAAAGGTTCGACCAACTGGAGCGCACAAATGCCATCCACCGCCAGATGCTGGACGCCGCCGCGCGCCGCCCTCGCAGCCGTGACGATCTTCTTGACCGGCTGCGAGGGGGTGACTTCTGACACGCCGCCCAGCGCATGTCCGCCTGTGGTGGAGTACAGCCGGGCCGAGCAGGCGCGTGTGGCGGCGGAATTGGCGGCGTTGCCGGAAGGCGCAGTTATCCCCGAGTGGCTGTCGGATTATGCTGTTCTCCGCGATCAGGCGCGGGCATGTTGGTGAGTGACGGGCCGGGACATTTTGTCAGGGAAGCACCAGATGCCTCGACCCAAGCGATGCGCCCGGCCCGTTTGACGGATTTACTGTTTCAAAGAGCCAAAGCGAGTCGCTGCGCCACAACAATTGCATCGTGACTGCGCCGTGTCGCGTGTTGAGATGGGCACAATTGTGCACCTGACCTGCTGCCAGATCAGGCGAGCCATGCTGGACGCGAGATGGAATGACCACACGCAGCCCGATTGGATGACGCAATTGGCACAGCAGAAGGGTCGTTTATCGCCCCTAGCCGAGCATCGGTCCAAGGGGTGTGGGCGACTGGTGTCAGCGCGAAACGAAGCCGCCTCAAGCGCCTCAACGTTCCCGCAAATTGTCGATATAAATCCGCACCGCGTCTTGCACATGCCGGAAACGGTCGCCGCCCAGATGCTTGCCGCCGAACCATCTCGTCACCACGACAACATGATCGTACAGCCCTTCGCGCTCGAGCATCCGCAAGATCACCATGCCCGCTCCGGCTTCGCCGTCATCGCTCTTTATCGGGGCTTCAGCGGTCAACAAAGCCCAGCTGTTATGGGTCGCCTTGGCGAATTTCTTCTTCCGGCAAAGCGCCTTGATGAAGGACTTTGCCTCATCCTCGGATTCACAGGGCCCGCCCGATACTGCATATTTTGACCCACGGTCGCGGATGATGTCGTCGAGGATCAGCATAGGTCAGGCTTAGCCCCCGCTGCTCGCGGTGGCAAGGCAGCAACGTTCTCAAGAGTTTCCTGGTCTTGGCCCCGGTCAACCAAGCTGACTCTGCTGGTAACATTCCGGCACCTATCCGCTCAATTCTGCGAGTCGATCTGTCACGCGCCCATCCCTGATCCGAACACTAGGGCAGCGCGCAGCATTGCTGTCCACGAGAATTCGATCTTCACCCTTCTTTTGCAGCTCGCTTCGGTCTCGCGCGATTCAACAAACTCAGATCAGGCGGTGACGACCTGCCGACCCTCTTCACGCCATTCTGGTAAGCCACCATCCAGCCGTCGTGCGTTGAACCCCTTATTCCGCAAGGCGGCGACTGCCTGATGTGCGTAGATGCAATAGGGCCCGCGACAATAGGCTATGATTTCGGCACCCGGTTGCAGATTTGAGGCGATGAGATGCAGTTCTGGCAGAGCGATATTCTGTGCGCCAGGAATATGGCCCAGTGCAAACTCATCTGCGGGCCGGACGTCAAAGATCGTGACTGACCCTTCGGCAATTCGCGCGGCCAGATCGTCGCGGCTGACAGGCTCAGGCGCGTCTGCACCATCCGATAACCCCCGCAGGATCTTGTCGACCTGCGCAAGGTTGCGCTCTGCCACAACCCGCAGCAGGTCCATCAGGGCCAGTGATTTCGCGTCACCTAAGGTATAGATCACCGCCTTGCCCTCTCGGCGGCTGGTGACAAGCCCCGCGCGCCGCAGGGTTTGCAGGTGCTGAGATGCATTCGCAATGCTCAGACCGGTCTTGTCGGCCAATCCCTCTACCCCGCGCGGAGCTTGCGCGATCTGTTCCAGCAGCATCAGCCTTGCGGGAGCCGAGAGTGCGCGCGCGACCAGTGCATATTCATCCAGAAGGGCAGCTTTGGGGCTGATTGACATCGGGCGGCTCCTGACATTATATCATTCAAGCATTATGTTGAATGATATCGAATCCCACAAATATCGCAAGCCCGAAGGTGCAGCGCCCATGTTTGAAAAGATCCTTGCTCAGGAACCTGTGCTGCGGTTGGACCAGATGCTGATCCAACCGCTGCGCGGTCCTGCCAGTGGAGGCGTGCTGGATAGCGGGAAAGACCGCGAATGACCGCGCTTGCCTTGGGTATCCGCGAGAACCTGACGCAATTCTCGCACCAGCTGATCCAAGTCCTGCTAGTTGGGTTCGCAATTGGCATGACGCGCACTGTGATCCCTGCACTTGCGGAAAGCGAATTCGGCGTGGCGCCGGGGTCTTTCCTGTTGCTGAGCGCCTTCGTTGTGGCCTTTGGTGTGGTCAAGGCTGTGATGAATTTCGTGGCCGGGCGGCTGTCGGAACGGATCGGGCGCAAGCTGGTCTTGCTTTGGGGCTGGATCATCGCACTGCCTATTCCGGTGATGATCTGGGCCGCGCCGAACTGGGGCTGGATCGTGGCGGCAACTGTGCTTCTGGGCATCAATCAGGGGTTGTGCTGGTCGATGACGCAAACCGCGAAGCTGGACATCACCCGCGCGGATCAGCGCGGGCTGACAATGGGTCTGAACGAGTTTTCAGGCTATGTCGGTGTGGCACTGGCAGGTGTGATCACGGCCTATGCGGCCGAGGCTTTGGGCGCGCGGCTGGGGCTGCTGATTTTCGGAATGGTGGTGATTGTCACCGCGTTGGTGCTGACGGTGGTTTGGGTCAAGGACACGCTGCCCTGGGCGCAAGCCGAAACGGCGGCCCACAAGCTGAACGCACCGAAAGTCCTGCCGCGCTATCCACAGAATGTGCCGGAGCACCCCGGCACGCGCGAGGTCTTTGCCTTGATGAGCTGGCGCGACAAACGGTTGGCCGCGCTGTCACAGGCGGGGCTGGTCGAGAAATTCGTGGATACACTGGTCTGGGTGATCCTGCCGGTCTTTCTGGTGTCCCAAGGGGCAAGCCTGACGGAAATGGGCTGGATCGTTGGGGTCTATGGTTTTGTCTGGGGCGGGTCGCAACTGGTCACGGGCCGCCTGTCGGACCATGTGGGTCGGTTCTGGCCGAATGTTCTGGGCATGTGGATTTGCGGCGCAGGCGTGGCGATGTTCCCGCTTGGGGACGGGGCGCTGTGGTGGTCGTTCTGGGCAGGTGTTGCGGGCTTTGGCATGGCGCTGCTTTATCCGAACCTTGGGGCCAGTGTGGCCGATATCACGCCGCCTGCATGGCGCGGCTCTGCCATCGGCATCTACCGTTTCTGGCGTGATCTTGGCTATGGCATCGGCGCGCTTGGTCTTGGACTGGCCGCCCATCTGAGTGGCGCGCTGGATGCGGCCTTCTGGTTTGTTGCGCTGTCGATGTTTGCCTCTGGCGCGCTGCTGTATGTCTGGGGCGAAGAAACCCATCCGCGCCTGAATCCGGCTGCTGACGCTGCATAATTTATCTGCCACGCACGAAAAAAACATGATATTCGTGTATGTGAATGCTTTATCCCAAATAATCGGACACCATGAATATGACCTTGCTTGGCTTTGGCGAAACCCACCCCGACTATGCCGTAAAGGTGCTGAATGAACGCGAGGCCCGCGCAGGCGCGGGGATATTGCTGTTTTTCGGCCTGATCGCCTTCATGACCACGTTTTTGACAGGCGATTTCACATTGACGCGCATCGCCATTCTGGCCTTCGGGCTGGATTTCGCGCTGCGGGTTCTGGTCAGCCCGCGCTATGCGCCCAGCCTTGTGCTGGGGCGCTTCATGGTGCGCGGGCAGGTGCCGGAATATACAGGTGCGCCGCAAAAACGCTTTGCATGGGCGCTGGGGCTGGGGATTGCCGTGGTCATGTCAATCTGGGTGATTGGCCTGAATCAGGCGGGGCCGGTGGCCATTTTGGGTTGTCTGACCTGCATCATCCTGTTGTTTTTTGAAACCGCGTTTGGTATTTGTGTGGGGTGCAAGATTTATAATGCCATCTGGCCCGGTCAGGCGCAGCATTGCCCCGGCGGTGTGTGCGAAATCCGCGCACGCGAACCCATCCAGACGATTGGCATGGGCCAGCTTGGGGCCGTGGTTGCGGTTGGGGTCATACTCGCTCTGGCCGTTCCGCAACTGGCGGGGCAGCCTGCGCCGCGCATGGCGGGCGCGATTGATCTGGCCTCGGGCGAGCGCGATTGCACGCCCCCCGCCTTTGCCGTGGCCATCGGGCATGAGCAGATGTGGAAACTGCATAACGGGTGCAGCTAGGTCAGGCCAGAACCGCCAGCCCGACCCCGCCCAATGCCGCCACGACAACCACGGCCCAAGGCGGGGCTTTCCATGCCATCAGCGCCACGAAACACACCAGCGCCAGCGCGAAGTCGCGCATGTCAATGATGGCGCTGGTGAAGACGGGCGAATAGAGCGCCGCCCCCAAAATACCCACCACTGCCGCATTCGCGCCTTGCATCAGTGATTGCGCAGGTGCCATGGCGCGGAACCGGTCCCAGAAGGGCATCACGCCGACCAATAACAAAAAGCCCGGCAGGAAGATGGCCCCCAGTGCCAAAGTCGCGCCCACAATGCCATTCGGCGCAGGCCCCAGAACCGCACCCAGATAGGCCGCGAAGGTAAACAGCGGCCCCGGCACTGCCTGCGCGGCGCCATAACCCGCCAAAAACTGGTCCGGTGTGACCCAGCCAGTCTGCACAACTTCGGCCTGCAACAGCGGCAGCACCACATGCCCGCCGCCGAAGACCAGCGCGCCCGCGCGGTAGAAACTGTCGATCACCGCCAAGGACTGGCTTTGGCCCGCGACCAGTGGCAACAGCACAAGCGCCGCAAAGAACGTGACAAGTGCGCCAACGGCAACCCCGCGCGACACTGGCATCATGACATGTCCCCCCACTGGCGTGCCGGTCTCGCGCCCAAGGGCCAGACCCGCAACCCCGCCCAGCACGATTGCGCCAACCATGCCAAAAGCACCGGGGACAAATGCCAGCATGGCCACAGCCCCCACCGCAATGGCCGCGCGTTCGCGGTCAGGACACAGGTTCTTCGCCATACCCCAGACCGCCTGCGCAATGATCGCCACCGCCACGATCTTCAGCCCGTTCAGCGCGCCCGTTCCCACTGGCCCCGCGATGCTGGCCGCACTCATCGCAAAGACCAGCAGGATCAGCGCGGATGGCAATGTGAAGGCCGCAAAAGCCGCCAGCGCGCCCAGCCAGCCCGCGCGCATCATTCCCAGCGCGAACCCCACTTGCGATGATGCCGGACCGGGCAGAAACTGGCACAGGGCAACCAGATCGGCATAGGCACGATCATCCAGCCAGCGCCGCCGCGTGACCAGTTCATCACGAAAATAACCCAGATGCGCGATTGGTCCGCCGAAACTGGTCAGGCCCAGCTTGAAGAACGCCACAAAAACCTCGCCCGCTGTGCCCTCTGCCGGTTGCGTTTCGCCTGCGTCAGTCTTGTCTGTCATTCTGTCCCCGCCTCGCCCTTAAGTTCGCGCAACCGCGCCCGCGCCACTGCCAGCCCGTCACGCCCTTTTTGTGTAATCGTGTAAAACTTGCGCGACGTGCGCCCCGCGCGTTCAGTCTGGCTGGTCAGGTAGCCGTCCCGTTCCAGTTTTGCCAACATCGGATACAGCGTGCCGGGCGACAACCGGTAGCCGTGCCGCGCCAGTTCATCAATCATCCACTGGCCATAGATCGGGTGCTGGCCCGCATGGTGCAGAATGTGCAGCCGGACCAGACCCGACAGCAGATCATGATGCGCCATACGCTCGGCCATGTGCCACCTATGTCATTCGTTATCGACATTCGATAAACCATGCTTTGCCCGAAGCGTCAACGCCACGGCTTCCAGAAGGTCTTATATATGCAAACCCGTCTGCCACAGTCCCCGGTCGTCTTATCCAAGGATCTGGATGGGCTTGTCCCTGTCAGGATGCTGTATGTGCCTTCAACATCACGGATGGCAAACCCATCTTCACCCATTGCAACGAGGGCGGGTGTACGCCGGGCCTGAATGGGCGCTTTGGTGAAACATGACAATACGAATGGTGGCGATTGTCAGCAGCGCTTGCGCAAACCACTTCGGTTTACGCAAGCGTCCGGACCAATGGTGGCCATAGTCGCGCCCGCCACGCCTAGAGCATATCACGTTCATTCGCATTCACGAGATATACCCTAACTTATTGATTTTGCATGTTCGAGAAGCTCAAAACCGGTTCCCACTTTTGAGCAGCATACTCTAAAAGATGCCGTCCGACATCCCGTGCTTGCGGCACAGGTCAAGCGTGTGAAACGCACGATCAAAATCGCGCGCAGGTCAGATATCAGTGACCGATATACGGCGCTGGCCATACAAGATAACGTCACGCATTGCTTGTTTGGCCGCATCCGGGTCGCGCCTGGCGATGGCCTCGACGATACGCAGATGGGTGGCCGACACATCCCGTTGCGTCGCAGGTTCCGATGCAGGCGAACTCAGCCGGAAGGTGGTCAGCAGCGCCGCCTCGATCAATGTGCCGACGGAATGCATGAAGACATTTCCCGATGCTTTCGTGATTGCCCTGTGCAACGCCAGATCGGCCAAGGCAAAGGCCTTCTCGTCTTCGGCGGTGCGCATCGCTTCTGCATGGGCATAAAGCACCTTGATTTCATCCGCCGTGGAACGGCGCGCAGCCATCGCAGCGGCGGCGGGTTCCATAGTCAGACGCATTTCATAAAGCTGGTTCAGAAACGTAATGTCTACGTTTTCATCCAGATGCCAAACCAGAACCTCGGCATCAAACAAGTTCCAGTCTTGCCGGTCGCAGACCTTTGTGCCCACACGGGTGCGTGCAACAATCATGCCTTTTGCCGAAAGGGTTTTCATTGCTTCGCGCAGCACTGTGCGCGATACGCCAAACTGACCGGCCAGTTCCTCGTCCCGCGGCAGGATGGTGCCGGGCGGGTATTTTCCGCTGACGATGGCGCGTCCGATACCTTCAACCACCTGTCCATGACTGTTGCGCACAAGCGTTTTGTTCATAGCATCGCGAAGCAGACCGGACATATATTCTCCCCTGACCCAGTTACTGGCTGACACGCAGCCGCAGCAGCCCCTTTTGAAGCAGGATGAACAGCAAAAGCAATGCGCCAATCACGATTTTCGTCCACCAGCTCGACAGGCTGCCATCAAAGACAATATAGGTCTGGATCAACCCCATTGTCAGTACACCAATTAATGTCCCGAACATGTATCCGCTGCCACCCGTCAGCAGCGTGCCCCCTATCACCACCGCCGCAATCGCACTAAGTTCAACCCCCACGGTCGCCAGCGGATACCCCGCCGATGTATAGACCGAGAAGACAATCCCAGCCAACCCTGCCATGAAGCCCGAAAACGCGTAAACCGCCACGGTCGTGCGCCCCACGGCAACACCCATCAGGCGTGCCGCCGCTTCATCCCCGCCAAGGGCATAGACATTGGTGCCAAACCGCGTGCGGTGCAGCACGATCATACCCACAATAACGGCGGCAATCATGATCATGCCCAAAAGCGTCAGCCGCCCCCGTCCCGGCATCACGAAATACGCCCGCTGCATCATCTGATAAAACGGATCAACAATCGGCACGGAATCAATCGACAGCATGTAACCCGCCCCGCGTGCCAGAAACATGCCCGCAAGGGTCACGATGAAGGGTGGCATGGCCAGAAGATGGATCATCCCGCCCATCGCCGCGCCAAAGGCTGTAGTGATCAGCAGCAGCATTGCGAACACCACCAGCGGATGCAGTCCCGTCTCGCGCAGGATAACGGCAATGAACACGCCCGCAAACGCGATGACAGACCCCACAGACAAATCGATACCGCCCGACACAATAACCACTGTCATCCCCACCGCGACGATACCCAGATACGCATTGTCCGTCAGCAGGTTGCCGATCACGCGGGTGGACAGCATGGCGGGAAACTGGATGTAGCAGATCAGATAGGCCAACAGGAAAATCGCGATGGTCGCATAAAGCGGCAGGGCGCGGATGCTCATGTTTTATCCTCTGTCGTCGCGGGGTGCGGGGTTTTCGTTCGCGGCGGCCTACTGCGCCGCGACCACACAAACGCAAGCTGCGGCAGCAAACGGGGTGATTGCAGCACAAGGATAATGATCACCAGAACCGCCTTGATCACCAGATTATACTCGGACGGGAATCCAGCCAGCAGGATGCCGGTGTTGATTGTCTGGATGATCATCGCCCCCAGCAGTGACGCAAGAATGGAAAACCGCCCCCCCAATAACGAGTTGCCCCCGATCACCACCGCCAGAATTGCATCCAGTTCTAGCCACAGGCCCGCATTATTGGCATCTGCGCCACGAATATCTGCCGTGGCAATAATACCCGCCAGTGCCGCGCAGAACCCCGACGCCATATAAACCGCGATCAGCAGCACACGGCTGTTGATCCCCGTCAGGGTGCTGGCGCGCAGATTGACCCCGATGGCTTCGACCAAAAGCCCCAGCGCGGTGCGCCGCACAAGCAGGCCAAAGAAAATTCCGGTCAGCACCCAGATCAGCGCAGGCACCGGCACGCCCCAAAGCGTGCCCGACCCCAGATATGAAAAGCTGTCATTGTCAAAGGTCAGAATTGTGCCGCCGGTGATCAACTGCGCCACCCCGCGCCCGGCCACCATCAGGATCAGTGTGGCCACAATGGGCTGAATGCCAAACACGGCCACAAGCAGGCCGTTCCACAAGCCACAGACCAGCCCCGCCGCGCCTGCAATACCAAGGGCCGCCCACATGCCAAAGCCCTGATCAATCGACCATGCGGCACTGGCCCCGCAGATAGCCATCACCGCGCCCACTGACAAATCGATACCGCGTGTGGCGATCACCAGTGTCATGCCGATTGCCAACAATGCCACGGGCGCGCCGCGCTTCACAATATCTACCGGAATACCCACCAGCCGGTCATTCACATAGACGATCTGCCAGAAACTGGGGAAAAACATACTGACCAACACGATCACTGCCGACAGGGTCAGAAGCTGCGGCGCAACCCGGCGCAATACCCCCTTCATGCCATTATCCCCCGCGTGTCAGCCGTGTCGGAACCGGGTTCAGGTTCGGGGGCGGCAATGGCGCGCACAATTGTATCCGTGGTCACATCGTCCCCCGTCAGTTGCGATACATGCTGGCGGTCGCGCACCACGATGACCCGATGCGACACGGCAACAAGTTCATCAAGCTCTGACGAGATCACAAGGATCGACATGCCTTGCGCCACCACATCTTCGATCAGCCGCAGAATTTCGGCATGCGCGCCAACATCAATGCCGCGCGTGGGTTCGTCCAGGATCAGAAGCCGCGGGTTGGTGGCCAGCCAGCGCGCAAGGATCACCTTTTGCTGGTTCCCCCCTGACAGCAGGCCCACGGGTTTATCAGCATCAGGTGTGCGGATATCGAGGCGCTTGATGTAGTCATTCGCCAGGCGGACCTGTTCTGACTGCGGGATAGGCCGCGCCCAGCCGCGCCGCGCCTGTAGCGCCAGAATGATATTCTCGCGCACGCTCAGGTCGGCAATTATACCATCGGTTTTGCGGTCTTCGGGCGCGAATGCAAAGCCTGCGGCAATGGCCGCGCGCGGATTGCGCAGATCGACCGGCCCGTTGGTGTCTTCGGCAGTGCCGCTGTCGCCGGGCACCGCGCCAAACAGAACTTCCGCGCTTTCGGTGCGCCCGGACCCCAGCAGCCCGGCCATGCCAATCACCTCGCCCTTATGAACTGTCAGATCGAACGGCGCGATCCGCCCGCGCCGCCCCATACCGGTAAACCGGATGGCATCGGTGGCATCCACTGCGGGGCGGTGGCGGGTTGCGGTTTCTTGTTGCAATTCATGGCCCAGCATCAGGGTAATCAGCTGCATCCGGTCAACGCCGGCGGCGGGGCGGGTGGCGATGTGACGCCCGTTGCGCAAAATGGTCAGACGCTCCGAAATCTCATAGACCTGATCCAGAAAATGCGAGATGAAGATGATCCCCAGCCCGCGCTTGCGCAGATCGCGGATGACATCAAACAGCATCTGCACCTCGCGGGCATCAAGGCTTGCAGTGGGTTCGTCCAGTATCAGCACGCGGCCCGACAAATGCACTGCGCGGGCGATGGCAATGATTTGCTGCACTGCAACTGAATAATATTCCAGCGGACGCCGCACATCGATATCCAGCCCGTAGCCTGCCAGCATTTCTTCGGCTTGCGTCTGCATGGCGCGCGGGCGAATCATACCAAAGCGGCGCGGTTGATGGCCCAGCGTCAGGTTTTCTGCCACCGTCAGGTTGGGCAGCAGGTTGACCTCCTGATAGACAGTGCCGATGCCGATGGCCTGCGCTTCCAGCGTGCTTTGCGGGAATACCGGCTTTCCTTCAAACAAGATATCGCCAGAATCGCGCCGATATGCACCGGTAAGGCATTTGATCAGGGTGGATTTTCCCGCCCCGTTTTCGCCAAGCAGCGCGTGCACCTCGCCCGCTTTCAGGTCAAAATCGACGGCGTCCAACGCCTTTGTGCCGGGAAATGTCTTGGTCAGGTTGCGTGTCGACAACAGCATCAGGTGCCTCGCGGGTCGGGCGGCCACAGCACGCCCGCTGTAACCCTATATATTTTATTGTCTATTCATCTATGCACACCGGGTTTTGTTGCGCCGCGACATGCGCCTTGCACTGTGCGAACGAAACGCCGGTCGCCGGGGCGCGGGATCAACCGCGCGCGCGCGCCCCGGACATGGACCGATTTTGTGATCAGTACCCCAGATCCTTGCGGGCCTCATACTCGGCGGCAGGATCATCCGCCTGCGTATATAGGCGCGATTCCGTCTGGATGAACTTTTCAGGCAGCGTGCCATCGGCGAAGTAAGCCTCCAGTGCATCAAATGCGGGGCCTGCCATGTTCGGCGTCAGTTCCACCGTTGCATTCGCCTCGCCCGCTGCCAGCGCCTGAAAGATGTCGGGCACGGCGTCAATTGATACCACCAGAATATCCTCGCCCGGTTTCAGACCGGCTTCTTTGATGGCCTGAATGGCACCTACGGCCATGTCGTCGTTATGGGCATATAGCGCACAGATATTGGCACCACCGTTTTCGGCCTGAAGGAAACTTTCCATCACTTCCTTACCACGCGTGCGGGTGAAATCGCCGGTCTGGCTGCGCACAATCTCGATATTGTCAGCACCCGCGATGCCCTGCTCAAAGCCGTTCTTGCGGTCGATCGCAGGCGAAGAACCGGTTGTGCCCTGCAACTCCACCACACGGCAATCGGCACCATCCACTGCCTCGACAAGCCATTCGCCTGCAACGCGGCCTTCATGAACAAGATCGGACCCCACTGCGGTCAGGTACAGATCGGGCGAGCTGTCCACCATACGGTCCAGCAGGACCACGGGAATTTCAGCTTCGGCTGCTTCTTCCAGCACCGAATCCCAGCCCGTTGCAACCACGGGGGCCACCAGAATCGCATCCACGCCTTGCGCGATGAAGGACCGCATTGCGGCAATCTGGTTTTCCTGCCGCTGCTGCGCATCCGAGAACCGCAGGTCAATGCCACGGCGTTCGGCTTCCTGCATTGTCACAGTGGTTTCGGCAGCGCGCCAGCCGGATTCAGACCCGATCT
Organism: Paracoccaceae bacterium; assembly: GCA_020832445.1. GTDB lineage: Bacteria > Pseudomonadota > Alphaproteobacteria > Rhodobacterales > Rhodobacteraceae > Roseinatronobacter. The sequence continues at coordinate 72,522 of JAFIEO010000066.1, read as the reverse complement.
GCGAAAAGCCGATTGTCTGTGCATGTGCTGACACGGCACCAAGCGTCGCGACGGCCACGCTGGCCATCAGAGTTCTTCTAAACATTGGAAATCCTCCCAAGATCTCACAGGCCCCCTCCGGACCTTGGGTTAATTAATACTATAATATACATTACGGCAACATTTTTCTAACTGACATGTGGCAACGGTTGATCCGGTCCTTGGCCCGCAAACATCTTGTGGCCGCACAGATCCCGCAGGGCGGTCAGATGCACATGGCGCGTTTCTTACCGGCTTGCGGATTTCGCAATTTCTGTTTGCGTGAACAGCAACCGTATCTTGGTAAATTTATCAGGAATTAAACATGTCGCCATTCAGGTCCTGACCCAGACCCGCGCCTGACAATCAGACCCGTGAAAGAGGCAGAAGCCATTTATTGTCGCAAGGTATGGTCCATTTTCTTTTTCGTGCCCCGACGTGTATTTTTGGTCATCAAGAAAAACTGAACATCTTTCCTGTCCCACTATCGACCATTCCATTTACTTGGGCTAGAAAGTTAATGGAATCCAGTTACTGCCCATTTCAGGCTTGTGATATTTTGCGCGACAACTTCGTTGTTTCGCGGGAAATTGTCTGTCGGCAATGCAGATGCTGCCGCTTTTTCAAGCGGTTCCGTTCGGAGGTCGCAGTGCAGGCTGTCGACAAAATACAATGACGCGCACAAATACCATCAGTCCCCGGGAACCGGCGCAGGCAAACGCCAAGTCCCATGCCCATGACCCGCGCGAAACATTCCGCCGCACCCGCGCAGTCGGGCGCGAGGAAGGTCTGGGGGCGATTTACCGCATTACACGGATGTCGCTGCATTATCCGGCGCGTTTCTGGGTTGCCCTGATTGCCACTGTCGCGGCTGTTCTTACGCAACTGTCAATTCCGGTCCTTCTGGGCCGGGCCGTTGATGCAACACAGGCAATGGCCGTGCAGGGCAGCACCGCAGAACGTGACGCCCTGATCTGGATTGCACTGCTTTTGCTGCTGGCCAGTGTCTTGCGTGGGTTATTCACTTTGGCCCAGAATTATTCTGCCGAAAGCCTTGGCCATGCCATGGCACGGGATTTGCGTATGGCCGTTTACAACAAGATCCAGCGCCTTCCGTTCAGTTTTCATGACCGCACCCACTCCGGTGATCTTATCACGGTTGGCATGCTGGATCTTGAAGGGGTGCGGATGTTCTTTTCCACCGCGTTGGTGCGCACATTGCTGCTGGCGCTTCTGATCGGAATTGGCGCCTGGCTGCTGCTTTCCACCAATCTTGTGCTTGGTCTTCTGGCGTTGTCTTTCGTGCCTTTTGCAGGCTGGCGCAGTTCGGTGATGCAGTTGACCCTGCGCAAAACCTGGCTGATCCTACAGGAACGGCTTGGTGTTCTAAGCCAGGTAATGGAAGAAAACCTGGCCGGAACACGGGTCGTGCGCGCCTTTTCAGCCGCAGACCATGAGATGAAGAAATTTGACCGCGCATCGCAGGACGCGCTTCGCCTGAGCCATCGGCGCATCGACATCCGTGTGCGCGATACGTCGGCGATGACGCTTAGCTTCTTTGTCGCCATGGGCCTTGTGCTGCTGTTTGGCGGCCGGCAGGTTGCGGCAGGCGAAATCACAGTTGGCACACTTGCAACCTTCCTGACCTTTATGACGCTGCTTCAGATGCCAGTGCGCCAGCTTGGGCTGATGGTCAACGCCTATGCGCGCGCATCTACCTGCGGGGCAAGATTGTTCGCCCTTATAGATATGCCGGTTGAGATTGAAGATGCACCGGACGCCGTGCCGCTGAACCTGACCGAAGGCACATTGCGGCTTGAGAATGTCACATTCGCCTATCCCGGACATGAGGGGAACCCCGCCATCAAGGGGATCAGTCTTGAAGCCCGCAAGGGCGAGACCATCGGCATTGTCGGCGCCCCCGGTTCGGGCAAAACAACTTTGATGCATCTGATCCCGCGCTTTTACGATGTCACCGGCGGAAAGATTACCATCGACGGGCAGGACCTGCGTGATGTAACGCTGTCGTCGGTGCGGCAGGCGGTCGCCGTTGTGCAGCAGGACAGTTTTCTGTTCACCACAACCATTGAGAACAACATCGCCTACGGGGATCCGTTTACCGATGACAGCCGCATCCGTGGCGTCAGCGAAAGTGCGCAGCTTCATGATTATATCCAGCACCTGCCGCAGGAATACCGGACCGTAGTGGGTGAAAGGGGCGTGTCGCTGTCAGGCGGGCAACGCCAAAGACTGTCAATCGCGCGCACACTGATGATGGAGCCTGCGGTTCTGATCTTCGACGATTCTACCGCCGCCATCGATGCAGGAACGGAAGGCCGTATCCGTGACGCCATGCGCCGCTATGCGCAGGGATGCGTGACCCTGATTGTTGCCCATCGCCTGAGCAGTCTTATGCACGCCGACCGTATTCTGTTTCTTGAAGAGGGGCGCATTGTCGAACAGGGCACGCATGAAGAATTGCTGTCCCTGAATGGGCGCTACAAGGCGCTATACGAATTGCAGATGCGCCCGGAAGGGGATGTGCTGAACCGGACGGAGATCAGTTCATGACCCATACACGCGCCCCCGAACCACGCGATCCCCATGATGATGGCCGTGCCCGCATGCGGGCTGTCGTCGGGTCCCACCGGATCGAGGAAGAAATCTTCGGCAAGGCTTTCGACGGTCGCATCGTGCGCCGACTGTGGCAATTCGTTGCCAGTTATCGACGTGACGTGGTTATTGCCGTGGTCGCCGTGGTCATTTTCACATGCACACAATTGTCGATCCCCCTTCTGATCCGCTATGCCATCGACCATGGCATGGGGGCCGGTGGTTCCGGGGGTGGCACTATCAATATGCCGGTCCTTTCCATGATCACCGCGATCTTTGCTGTTGTCATCGTGATCAACTACGTCGCCTCGCGCCTACAGGAGCAGGTGACTGGGCGGATGGCTGAAAACGTGCTGTTTGATATCCGCCGGAAAATGTTTGCCCATCTGCAACGCGTCTCGCTGTCGTTTCTGGACAAGACAGAGGTGGGGCGCCTGATGTCGCGCCTGCAAGGCGACGTGAATTCGATGCAGGAATTCCTTGAAACCTCGGTCCTGTCGGTCGGTGATATTCTGCTGCTGCTCGGGATTGTTGTGGTCATGCTCTGGCTGGATTGGCAGCTTGCGGTTCTGGTTCTTTCGGTAATCCCGATCCTGTTCCTTGTGCGTGTCTTCTGGCTGTCCAAAGCCCGTGCCGCATTCATGGAATCGCACGAGGCCAATTCGGTCACGAATGGTGCGCTGGCCGAAGCCATCAACGGGGTGCGCGCAGTTCAGGCGATGGATCGCGGGCAACTGAACGAACAGCTTTACCAAAGGCTGGTTGACAGGAACTACGCGGCGCAACTGCGTGGGTCACGAATTGCTCAGGTTATGGTGCCAATCGTCGATACACTGACCGGTCTGGCCATGGCCGTCGTTGTGCTGGTCGGGGGTATGATGGTGGTCAGGACGCAAATCGATGTCGGTGTGATGGTCGCCTTCTTGTTTTATATCCAGCGGTTCTTTGACCCGATCCGGTCTTTGACAATGCAGTATTCGGTCATGCAGCGCGCAATGGCATCAGGACACCGCCTGACAGAGGTTCTGGATGTTGCCGTAGACGTGCGCGACGCACCGGATGCGACCCCCCTGACAGGGGCAGATGATGGTTCGGTTGAGTTCCGCAATGTCACCTTTGGCTATAACCCCGCGGAGCCGGTGTTGCGGGATGTGTCCTTCCGGGTTGGTTCCGGCCAGACGGTGGCGCTGATCGGGCCAACCGGGTCGGGCAAATCGTCATGCATGTCATTGATCCACCGCTTCTATGACATTCAGGACGGCGCAATTCTGGTCGGGGGGCGGGATGTGCGCAGCGTTACGCAAGAAAGTCTTGGGCGCCACATTGCGATGGTTTTGCAGGAACCGTATCTTTTTACCGGAAGCGTGATGGAAAATATCCGCTATTCGTCGCATTGGGCCACTGATGATGATCTGATCGCAGCGGCGCAAGCCGTGGGCGCGCATGAGTTTATCATGTCCTTGCCCCAAGGCTATGAAACGCAACTGGACGAACGCGGCGGCAATCTGTCGCTTGGGCAAAGACAGCTTGTTTCATTCGCGCGGGCCTTGGCCGCTGATGCCAAGATCCTTATTCTTGACGAAGCGACCGCGAATATCGACAGCTATACCGAAATGCTGATACAAAAAGCGTTGCAACGACTTCTGGAAGGGCGCACCGGCCTTGTCATCGCCCACCGGCTGGCAACGATCCGGAATGCTGACAGCATCGTGGTGCTGCAACAGGGCCGACTGGTTGAAGAAGGGAACCATGACCAGCTGATGGCCGAAAATGGCCTTTATGCAAAACTGTATTCCCTGAACTTTGCCAGCTTCGACGATTTGACATCGCAAAGCAGTGAAACACCCCGTTCTGTCACATCCTGAGATGCGAAGGATCACCCGAGCATGCAATCATGCCGCTGATCCGGCCATTGCTTCTGCACCCGTTAACTTGCCGAACGCATGGCCGCCCGCACCCTGGCAAACTTGCGTGACAGGCGGTCCACAGCGCGCTTGCCGTCATTGTCGCGGATTGCGGGGTTTGCGCCGCGTGTCAGCAGCAGCGCAATATGGGCGGGGTCATCCAGTTCACAAAGACCGGCGGCAAGGTGCAGAACTGTCCGGCCCTGATTATCCCGCGCATTGATATCGACCCCCAAGGCCAGAAGATGATCCAGAAACGCAACCTCGTCCGGCCAGTTTGCGCGCGGTGCGCCCCCCTTCATGCGCAACAGATTGTGCAATAGCGTCCCGCCATCTGGCAGAGGCGCGAGAGGGTCGAAGCCAAACCGTCCGAAAAACGCGAAAGTCTTGCACTCAAGACAATAGGCCTGCGTCGGAAAACCCGCACCATCGGGCTTGCGCGGGTCTGCGCCAAGATCAAGCAGCGCTTGCGCTTTCGGGACATCTCGGGAAAGAAACGCGGATTGCAAAGGGGTATGTGGCACCCGTGTTGTGTCAGCAGGCGCAGTCAGATCATTCACATCTGCCCCATGTTCGACCAGTATCCGCACCATGTCCGGATCGCGGGCATACTGCAAAGGTGTCCAGCCCATTGCGTCATGATGGTTCGCGTGCGCCCCGTGGCGCAACAGCACCAGTGCGGCAGCGGCGTCGCACCAGCACAGTGCTGTGGTGCCATTGTCCCACACGGCATTCGGGTCTGCACCGGCACATAACAGCGCATCCAGCATTCGCAGATAGGTTGGATGATCGACATGTCTGGCAAATATCGCCTCGGCATGGGCGCGCAATGTGGCGGCCATTCGCTTGGCGAATGCGTTCTCGGTGCGCTGCCGTTCCATCCCGCTTTCGTCATCACCTTCATTCGCTGGGGGGCGGGCCTTCCGGGGCTTCTGGCGCAGCTCGTCTTCTTGCTGAAGATAGGATTCCAGACTGTGTTTTGCGTAGCGACCCCGTTTGTTGACAAGATCATGCAGCGGGGCGTGGCGTTGCCCCTTCCAGCCATTGACGCGCGCGCCACGGTCAATCAGCCACATAAACATATCGGCACTGCCCTTGGATGCCGCGACATTCATCGCAAGCACCCTTGTGTCAAGCGTCGCTCCGGCATTCAGCAGTGCATCAACAAGGGGGCTGTTGTCATTGCAGATTGCATAGCTGATAGCGGTGTAGAATTCTTCGTCCCGCAGCGTGTGTTTCAGGCGAAACTCCGTCGAATAAACGCAATCGGGCTGCGCGCCATGGGCCAGCGCGGCAATGACCCCGTCAGTGGAATTCTGCCGTGCCGCATCAAGCAGGGCGCGGTCTGCGGGCGTGCTTTCAACGATAACGCGCGGGGGCTTGTCGCGTTGCGGGCGGGCGGGATCAGCGTTCACCCATGCCAGCCAACGCGCGGCACCGGGGCCATCGGCACTAAGCGTGAATTCGCCATCACCCTTGTCTGCGCCAAACAGCACCATCGAATAGGCGTCGCTGCCCGCATGTCCCAGCTTCGACATCACCGTGATGTAGGATATGAAATCCGGTGCAAGCGTGCGGCCATGCAGCATGTCAAGGTCATGCGAAAAGTAGCGCACAGGCTGGCGGGTGGGGTCGGGGTCTGACATGTCGATTGTCAGCATGTCGCCATTCGCCAGCACGCAGAATGCGAACTGGTTGTTCCACATTTGTGGCGTGTTCCGCACCTCGGATATATCTTGATGCGCAAGCCTTTCTTTCCAGCCTTGAAAGCCGGGAATAGCGTGATCTGCAACATGGGCAATGTCCCAGACCGCGCCATGAATAGTGCTCATCATGGGCCACCCATCATCCGCAATTGGCATCAGATGTGACGGCACCGACCAGCCAAAGGATACACGCGCGGACAGCTCGGTGAAGACCTGCCGCAGTTGTTCTGGCATGCTTATGCCATACCGTGTTTCGATCTGTGTGATCTCGGGTTTAGTGGCGGGCGGGGCGATCGCCAATGGCGTTACGTTCCAGCCGCGGCGTTTGGCGACGGCCTCCATCCGGCGCCAGTTTCGCTGCCAGTCTTTCCAATGTTCCTGCACAGCGACAACCTTGTTGCATGGACCCCCGCACCATCCGTCTGGTGACGATTTCGCTGCTTGATGGGATAGTCCTGACGTCGCACAAATACAATAATGCACGTTCGCGAAGACGCGGCAGCGCATTACGACATGGCGAACCAGGCGCTGATCAATTCGCGGGTGATCTGCCTTGTGCCGGGTTTTCCGGCGCGCGTCCGTGACACAGGCTGAATTCCCGGATAAAACCGAAATGCGAAGTGTTGCAACATGTTCTACAGGCCGGTTTGCGGATCACCGGATGTGCGCAGATTATCACACAGCATATCGATGAACCGTTCAGACGCTGGCGATACTGTCCGCCCACGGCGCATGATTACGGCGGCAGGGCGCGTGACCACGGGGTCCACCAGCGGCCGCCAGACAAGGCCGGGGTCGCGCACGGCGCGGGCCAGATGCTCGGGGAAAATGCACAGCCCCATGCCACATGACGCCAGCCAAGATGCACTATACAGAAACCCGATTTCATTTGCGACGCGCAACTTGCCACCCACATCTTGCAAGGTGCGTTCGACCAGATCACGCACACCATACTCGCGCCGCGACACAATCAGCGGCTCGTCGCTTAGGGATTTCCATGTCACATGATCGCGCTGCGCCAGCGGATGGTCGCGCGGACACACCAGAAACAGCGGGTCGTCATGCAAGATGATGCGGTCGAATTCGGACATATCCGCAGGGGGGGTGCCAATGCCGAAATCTGCCTTTTCTTCGCGGATAATGGAATAGAACTGGTTGGGCGCACAATCGTCCAGAATAAGCCTGACCGCCGGATAGGCCGCCCGAAACCCGCGCACTGTTTCGGGCAGCAACGCAATGCCGGTTGCGGGTGTCGCCGCGACACGGATCTGTCCCCGCTCCAGCCCGTCCAGATCACTGATGACGGACCCCAGCGTTTCAAGATCGCCCAGCATACGCTCGACAATACCGATGATCTGCTCGACGGCGGGCGTTGGTGCAAGGGATCTGGTTGTGCGGTCGAAAAGCCGTGTTCCAAGCGCAGATTCTGCCTGACTTAACAGCACGCTGACGGCGGATTGGGTCACATTCATACGGTCCGCGGCAATGGCAATGCGCCGGCTTGCATAGACGGCGGACACAGCGCGAAGCTGGCGAAGTGTCAGATGGTGGACGGCCATTTCATTCGTAACCTTATCTAATGAATTAATATGAATATTTCATAACACTGCATGATAAATGCGTATAGTCTGATTCTGCATGATGCCCTCAGGAGGAGGGGGGCACACTGCGCATCGCACAGGGAGGACGACATGATCGGACGCATTTTGGCCGTGGGGCTGGCTGTTGCCGCCGCCACTGGAATTGGCACAACCGCGCAGGCACAGCGCATCACTATCGGCACAAACCCCCAAGGCACGCTATATTACACTGTCGGCAGCGGGATTGCGGCGGCGCTACAGGAAAATCTGGGCCGTCAGGCAACTGTCCAGCCCTTCACCGGATCATCGGTCTATATTCCGCTGATCGCTGAGGATGAAGTCACACTTGGCCTGAATTCGTCTATCGATGTCGGCGGCTGGTATCGTGGCGAATTCGAGAATGAACCCTATACGCAACTGCGCGTTCTGGCGCGGCTGTGGCCCCTGCGGCAGGCGTTCATGGTGCGCGCTGACAGCGGCATGCAGGACGTGTCCTACCTGACAGGCAAACGGGTGGTCACCACGGTTTCAGGGCAGGCCGCGACGGGGCGGGTGAATCAGGCTGTGCTGCAAGCCGGTGGCCTGGCGCTGGATCAGGTTGAAGGCGTGACCATTTCAGGCATGCCCGCAGGTGTCGACGGGCTGGTCGAGGGCAATCTTGATGCACATGGTATCGCAGTCGGGATTCCACTGACACAGCAAGCGCACGCCACCATTCCCGGCGGCATTCGCTATTTGTCGATCACAGGGCCTGATGCGACAGATGAGATTATCGGGGACATCTATCCCGGTGTGTATCTGTTGCAGGTGGACCCGTCGCCGCGCCTGCCAGAGGTGACAGAGCCGGTTGTCGTTGCCGCATATGATGTGTTCCTGACCGCCAGCGCCAGCCTGCCTGATGACGAAGTGCAGGCAATTCTTGGCGCGCTGTATGACGCGCTTCCGCAACTGGTCAGCGATTATCCTGCTATGGCGGGCGCGCAACAAGACCTGATGACAAGCCCCACGAACACCATTCCCTTCCATTCTGCGGCGGTCGAATTCTACCGCGAGAAGGGGATCTGGTCGGACGGAAACGCACAGCGCGACGCATCCATAGACTAAGGCTGCAAGTGGAAACCCGACGCAGGGTTTCCACGTCCCTTTGCGTTCCTGCCCGTCCGGTCACGACCAGAAGCAGCATTGCGCTGCGTGCGTGACCATGCCCGCACCTGAACCCGAAAGCTTGCCCTTATGAAGCCTGTCTATGTTACCGCCGCAATTCCGGTGCTTGGCCTGCTGTGGTTGCTTGATGTGCCGCGCCGTCTGGGTTTCGTGGTGCTGACGGAACAGTACCTTGCGGTCATTCTTGGTGTGACGGTCTGTGTGGCTATCATTCTGCGCCCCTTGCCCGGATTGCTGCGCTGGCCTGATCTGGCGTTGGGATTGCTGGCCTGTGCCAGTTGGGTCTGGCTTGCATGGAACTATGAAGCCTGGCTGCTGACTGCCACCAGTCGCGGGCCGGAAAAATGGGTGCCTGCATTGATCGCGGTTGTCACCACCGTAGAGGCCACACGCCGCCATTGCGGCGGGGTTCTGGCCGCGCTTGCGCTTGGGTTTACAGCCTATGGGCTGTGGGGCTGGATGGCGCCGGGCCTGTTCGAGGGGGCCTATCTGCGACCAGCGCGCTACCTGTTGTATCTGTATAATGACACGAACGGCATTCCGGGCCTTGTTCTGAATGTGGGTGCCACGCAAATTCTGGGCTTCATCATCTTCGGGGCCGTGCTGAACGCGGTTGGCGGCAGTCAGGCACTGACGGGGTTGGCGCTGGCCACAATGGGCCACCGGCGCGGCGGGCCGGCGAAGGTGGCTATTTTATCGTCATCGCTGTTTGGCACATTGTCAGGGTCCACCGTGGCCAATGTCATGTCGACGGGCACAGTTACAATTCCGATGATGAAAAAGGCGGGATTTCCTGCGCGCCATGCCGCCGCAATCGAAGCTGTGGCATCAAATGGGGGGCAGATCGCGCCGCCCGTGATGGGGGCGACAGCGTTTGTGATCGCTGAATTTCTGCAAGTGGCCTATGTCGATGTGATTATGGCCGCGCTGCTGCCTGCGGCCTTCTATTACTATCTGCTGTATCGTCAGGTGGACCGCTATGCCGCCGCGAATGGTATCGCGGGCGAGCCGCGCGAAAACCTGCCTAAACTGCGCAATGCGCTGTTGGGCGCGTGGCCGCTGCTGGCCCCGCTGGGGGTGTTGGTGTGGTTTTTATTCGTGCTGGGCTATTCCCCCGGCAAGGCCGCGCTTTACAGTGCGGGGGCCGCAGTTGCGCTGTATCTGGTCACCGCGCCGCGGGGGGCATCGCGCCTTGCACTGCTGGGGCAGGCGCTGGTCAACAGCGGGTCAATGCTGGTTCCGGTGCTGCTGGTCTGCGCGGTCGCAGGCATTATTGTGGGCACCATCAATGTCACGGGCTTGGGTTTTGCGCTGACATTGGCGCTGGGGCGCATCGCAGAGTTGGGCGGCTTGCCCGCGCTGCTGCTGATGACCGCAGTTTTGTCGATCATTTTGGGCGTAGGCATGCCCACAACGGGGGTTTACGTCATCGTCTCGGTGCTGCTGGCACCGGCGCTGGTGCGTTTTGGCGTGACGGAAATGTCCGCGCATCTGTTCATCTTCTATTTCGGGCTTTTGTCCATGCTGACACCGCCTGTGGCGATTGCGTCCTATGCGGCGGCCAGTGTCGCGGGCGCTGATATGTGGTCCACAGGGGTCACGGGCATCAAGCTGGCATTGATGGCCTATCTGCTGCCCTTTGTCTTTGCGGTAAATCCCGCATTGTTGATGGATGGCACATGGATCGAAATTTCCGTGTCCTGTCTGACCATCTTGGTTGCAGGCCATTTGCTGGCCGAAGTTCTGGCCAACAAAAGCGCCTATGGCGGTGGCTGGCCGCGCCGTGCAGTGGCGGTTCTTGCATTGGGCATAGGTGGCCTGACAACAGTTTTCCCGCCCGATTCCTTCATTGTCCTGACATTGGCGCTGATCGCTGTGCCTGTGGCCTGGACACTTTCGCGCCTTTCCGGCGCCCCACTTCCCGCGCGTGACGCGCGGGCGCAAACGGAGCCTTCGAATGACTGACCGCTACCCCCCCATGCCACCGCGCAAAACTGCCCCGCCCTATAAACGCATCGCCGCAGAAGAAGCGTGGCTGCCCCCTGAAATCATGAACCTGTATCTGAAAGGGCTGGAAGACGGCACCATCACCGACCCCGGTTTTCGCAGCCTTTGGGGGTTTTTCGGGTCCAGCACCACCGAAAAGGCACGCGCCCATTCCCGCCGCATCCAGACCCTTGGGGCGGATCGGATTGCGGATATGGATGCATCGGGCATCGACATGCAGGTGGTTGCCCTGTCGTCGCCCGGTGTGCAGGTGTTTGACCCCAGGACCGCAAGCGCGCTGGCGCGCAGTGCCAATGACCAGCTGGCCGAAGGGATTGCCGCCAATCCCGACCGCTTTGTCGGGTTGGCCGCGTTCAGCCCCCTTGATATTGGCGAGGCCGAACGCGAACTTGAACGCGGTGTCACCAAGCTGGGCCTGCGCGGCGGTATCCTGAATTCGCACACCCTTGGCACCTATCTGGATGACGAACGCTACTGGGGCCTGTTTGAAGCGGCCGAGGCGTTGGACGTGCCCATTTACCTGCACCCCAACACGCCAAGCCCGCAAATGATCGAACCGTTCCTGAACCGTGGGCTGGATGCGGCGGTTTACGGCTTTGCCTGTGAAACCGGCCTGCATGCCTTGCGTCTGGTCGTATCCGGATTGTTCGACAGGTTCCCGAAACTGCAAATCATTCTTGGCCATTGCGGTGAAGCCCTGCCGTATTGGCTGTACCGCATCGACTATATGCACGGGCATATTTCGGCGACGGGCCGCTACCCTGATGTCAAACCCCTGAAACGGCGTGCATGGGATTACCTGATTGATAATTTCTATTACACATCCAGCGGTGTCGGGTGGGCGCCGCCCATTGAATATGTGCAAAAGGTCATCGGCATGGACCGGATGCTGTATGCCATGGATTACCCTTGGCAATTTGTTCCCGACGAAGTTGGCGCACTGGATGCCATGAATATCGGCGAAGAGGGGCTGAAGATGTTCTTTGAGGACAATGCACGACACGTTTTCAAGATCTGACGCAGGCCAGGCACAACCCGTTGCCCGCATCTGGCGGTTCAAACCGCCGGATAGTGGCACCCGACAGGGCAAAGGGCGGATCGCCCGCTGGCACGCGATGCAGCAGGCGGACACCACGCCCGAAAGTGTTGATATGTCGGATCATCAACAGTGACTATGTGTGAAGCCAGTAATCTTCTGCAATTGCGCGGTTCAGTTCCAGCATTTCGGACATCGCCTTTCGGGCCGCATCATGATCACGGGCAGCGATGGCATCGGCCACGGCGATATGCCCCTCTCGACTGACCTTTTCGTTGTCAGGGTTGACGACCCCGAATTCATACGACACCCGCAGCATGGTCAGGATGATCTGGCGCAACTGGCGCATGACGTTGTTTCTGGTCATATCAAGAAGGGTGACGTGAAACTGGCAATCGGCCGCGAACAGGGTTTCCACATCCACATGTGCGGGGTGAATGGCATGCGCTGCGCTCAACAGCGTCTGCACCTGTTCTTCGGTTCCGCGTTTGGCAGCAAGCGCAGCGGCGGCGGGTTCGATGACACTGCGCAATTCGGTTGTTTCTGCGAATATCTGTTTGATCCGCGGATGCGATGGATCATGCCATGAAACGACATCACCATCCAGAAAGTTCCATTCCTCGACCGGGCGAACCCTTGTTCCATAGCGCCGCGCTGTGCGCACCAACCCCTTGCCGGACAGCACCTTTACCGCGTCGCGCACTGTGGCACGGCTGACCCCAAGGGAATTTGCCAGTTCGTCTTCGTTGGGCATCACGTCATCGGGGGAATACACGTCATTGGTGATCCGCTGCCCCAGAATTTCAACAGATTGCTTGGCCACACCAGTCGGCAATGACGAGATGAATTCTGTCGGTATCTTCAGGCCAAGATGTCGTCGAGAGGGGCTTTCAATGTTCGGGCGCATGTTGTCCACATCTCCAATTATTCTTTACATATGATCTAGAGTGAGTCATCCTACATCTTATGTAGCGCCACCCGGCCTGCACTGGCAACGCATTGGCACCAAAAAAAACGACACCCGCCTGCGCCACCAGATCGAATGGAGGAGGAAACCATGAATATGAAAAGTGCAATCTGCGCTGCAGCGCTTGCTGCCGCCACCTTTGCGTTCGGTGCGTCCCATGCGGACGCGACCGAGATTAAATTCGGCATCGGCATTCCAGAGGGGGACTTTCCGGAATATAATGCCCTTGTCCGTTTCAAGGAATATGTCGAATTCAAAACCAATGGCGAGTTGACGGTGCGGCTGTTCCCCAACAACCAGCTTGGTGGTGAACGCGAAATGATCGAGATGGTCCAGCAGGGCAGCCTCGAACTCAGCTTTCCTGCCGATGGTGCGATGAGCGGCTTTTATGCGCCTATGCAGGTCTGGTCGATTCCCTACTTGTTCGAGTCTGCACCTGTGGCATGGCGTGTGCTGGAAAGTGAATTTGCCGAAAACATGAAAGACGATATTCTGGCACAAACCGGAATTCGTGCGCTGGCATTCTCGCAAAACGGCTTTCGGTCATTCACCAACAACATCCGGCCCCTGATCAACCCAGAAGACATGCGCGGGCTTAAGATCCGCACCATGGAAAGCCCGGTCTATATGGAGCTGGTGAATTCGCTGGGCGCGACCGCCGTGCCGATCAGCGGGGCCGAAGTAGTGATGGCGCTGCGTCAGGGTGTGGTTGACGGGCAGGAAAACCCGCCAGCCGTGGTCTATGGTGGCGGCCATGGCGAGGTTCAGAAATATTACACACTGAACGAACACACCTTTGGGCTGCATGTCATTATTGCCAATGATGACTGGTTCAATTCGCTGGAACCGGGCCATCAGCAGGTCATTCAGGACGCGGCCCTTCTGATGGCGTGGACAGAAAACCTTCAGAAAACCGAAGGCGACTGGCGTTTCAGCCGCCAGCTGGCCGACGAACTGGGGATGGAAATTCATGTCTCCACGCCTGAAGAAAAGGCAGCCTTCAAGGAAATCACCCAGCCCGCTGTGCTGGATTTCATCCGCGGAAATGTCGGTGATGACCTGGTCGACGAACTGATCGCAACAGTAGAAGAGGCAAAAGCCGCACTCTACCGGAACTGATTGCTCCCCGCCCGTGGCCTTGCTGTGCAGCAAGGCCACGGGTGACATTCCACCATTCACCGAAATCATCGCGGCCCCCGCGGCTGGAACAATTGATGGGTCAGACATGACGCGTATTGCAACACACGCTGCCCGCGTGCTTGCCATGAGCACCGAAATTATCGCAGGTCTTTTGCTGATCGCTGTGACGGTGCTGAACCTGACGCAGGTTGGCGGGCGCTATTTCTTCAGCACCGGCTTCAGCTGGACAGAGGAAGTGATGCGATATTCCATGATCTGGTTGATGATGCTGGGCAGTGTCGCATGCATTTTCCGTGTCGAGCATATGGGCATCGAGATGCTGGAAGGGCTGGTCAGGCCAAACATGATCCGGTTTGTCAAATCGGCGCTATATTCGGTCGCTGCGATTTTCTGTGTCGTGATCCTTTATTATGGCTGGCCACTGGCCCTGCGCAACGCGGCGCAAACGGCCCCCGCATCGGGGATTCCCATGGTCATTCCTTATGCCGCCTTGCCGGTCGGTGCGGCGCTTATGCTGGTGCAGATCGCGCTAAGCTGGTTCTCGGGCTTCGAGCCGGATGACGATGGCGCGGTTAATGCCGATACACCGAAAAGCGGCGCAAATGGTGCCAGCCAATGATCTGGGTTGCAATTCTGGGTCTTGGCCTGCTGTTTATTGGGATTCCTGTCGCATTTGCCATCGGGCTTGCAGGTATTCTTGGGGTCTGGCTGGCGGGTATCCCGCTGTCCGTGACGGCAACGCGGTTGTTTACCGGTGTGGACAGTTTCATTTTCCTTGCGGTGCCGTTTTATATTCTGGCGGCTGAAATCATGAGTCAGGGTGGCATCACCGCGCGGCTGATTTCCATTGCATCCGCCGCCACAAGCTGGCTGCGTGGCGGCACGGCCTATGCCAATATCGGCACGTCGGTTCTGTTTGCGGGAATATCCGGTTCGGCAGTGGCGGATGCTGCGGCACTGGGGCGGGTGTTTACCGAAGAAATGCCCAAAGAAGGCTATACCAAGGAATATGCCGCAGCCGTCACTGCGGCCTCTTCGATTGTGGGGCCAATCATTCCGCCATCGGGGCTGGCAATCATTATGGCGGCCGTAACCGGCCTTTCGGTCATTGACCTGTTTCTGGCCGGTATTCTGCCGGGCCTGTTGCTTGGTGGGGCCTGCGCCGCAGTTGTCGCAATTGATGCGTTTCGCAAGCGGGTGCCAAAACCGCGGCGTCTGGTCTTCAACAGTAACGGTGCTGGCCGCATGATCATCGAGGCCATCGCGGTTCTGACCCTGCCGGTCATCATCATCGGCGGAATGCTTGCCGGAATATACACCGCCACAGAAGGCGGCGGGGTTGCGGTTGCATATGCCATTTTCCTGTCCACGGTCGTGTTTCGCGTGATGGACCTGAAAGGGCTATGGAAGGCATTCTTGCGGGCGGCGCGCACATCGGCCACGATTTACCTGCTTGTCGCCGCTGCAACAATATTGTCCTACGCGCTGAACCTTCTTGGTATCGCGTCATGGGTGGCCTCGGCTGCCAGTGTCTTCCAACACAATCCGCTGTTGTTTCTGTTTGCAGTGGCCGCGCTGATGCTGGTGCTTGGCACCTTTCTGGATATTGGCGCGGCAATCCTGATCTTTGCACCCCTGCTGATGCCTGTGGTCTACCAGCTTGGCATAGACCCGATGCAGGCGGCCATGGTCATCATGCTGACCCTTGCAATGGGCCTTGTCACGCCCCCTGTCGGGGTGGTGCTGTTTGTGATGATGCGTGTGGGCCGCGTGCGGATGTATCCGTTAATGCGTGCAATATTGCCATTTCTGCTGGCGCAACTGCTGGCCATCGGCCTTGTTTGCCTAATTCCGGGCATTTCCAGCTATCTGCCTGACCTGTTAAACTGACGCCCCGCAACACGGGCATATCGCAATGCGAGAGGACTTCATGAAGATTACCGGCATCAGCACTGTGGTTGTAAACGCCATTCACCGGAACTGGATCTTCGTGAAGGTCCAGACCGACCAACCCGGCCTGCACGGCTGGGGCGAGGCGACATTGGAATGGAAAACCCGCGCGGTCCTTGGTGCGGTTGACGATCTGGCGCAATTCGTCATTGGCGAGGATCCGCGCCGCATTGAACATATTTTCAGCAAGATGACGAAGTTCAGTTTCTGGCCACTGGGGTCGATCGGTATGTCGGCGGTATCAGCCATCGATCAGGCGCTTTGGGACATCAAGGCCAAGGATCTGGGGGTGCCGGTCTGGCAACTTTTGGGCGGACAGGTGCGTGACCGCGTAAGGGTCTATACCCATATGCGCCGCGCACGCATCGGCGCACAGGTTGGCACAGATGACATTGGCGCATTCTGCGACGCGGTTCAGGAAACCGTTGAAATGGGGTACAACGCGGTCAAGCTGGGGTTCGTGCCATATTCAGGGTATGAAGCACCCCTGCCTGACCTGTTGCATGTCGAAAAACTGGCGCAGGCGGTGCGTGACAGGGTTGGTCCCGAAGTGGCCATCATGACAGATTTTCACGGCAGGCCAGCATCACCCGAAGTGGCAAAAGCGTATATTGATGTTATCGCGCCAATCAGCCCGCTATTCATTGAAGAACCGATCCAGCCGGGTGATGCCCCTGCCATGGCCGCACTTTCCAAGCGCGTGAATTGCCCGCTGGCCACGGGCGAGCGGCTGTTCACCCCCCGCGAATTTGCGGAACTGGCCGAACACAGGGCTGTCGCGCATGTCCAGCCCGACCTTAGCCATTGCGGTGGCTTGACCGGCGGGCGCAAGATTGCGGCCATTGCCGAGGCCGGACAGATGGGCATTGCGCCACATAACCCCATGGGACCGGTGGCAGGTGCGGTGGCTTTGCATTTCGACGTTGCAACGCCCAATTTTGTTATTCAAGAAGAAGCGGTAGGGTTAGTGCCATGGTTTGACGAAATTTTTTCGCATCCTATGCATCTTGTTGATGGATACTGGAATGTCCCGCAGGGTGTGGGATTCGGTGTTGAAATCAACGAAAAGGCCGCGGCCCGCCACCCGTTCAAGCCAGAAGTTGTTCCCGCACTGGAGGCCCGGCTGGCTGACGGAACAATCGCAAACTGGTGAAGAAAACCGGCTTGAAGCCCTGCTGATGCCACGATGATCTGCGCGTTTGGCAATCAACACTTCAGTTTTGGAATGCCCAGTCTGGTAACATCGGCTCGATTTCGTCGCGTACAATACGGGTGGCAAACGCGATCGGGTCGCCAAGTTTGGTGTGTAAAGGAACAATCATCGAATAGCTTAGTTCGACACGCGGCATGAAGCGGCGGATCACGATGGCATTGCTGCGGCACGCGCGGGCGGAAAACGGGTCCATCAATGCAAGGCCCACCCCTTCGGAGACAAGGCTTCCTGCGGTTGCAGCAAACAGTATTTCGCCAACTATATTTGGTGATATCTGCTCGGCCGCAAAAACATCATTGATCTGGGGGCGGATGCTGCCGCTTTGGCCAAGGACTATCAGCGGCTCATGTTCAAGTTGGGACACATATATGGTGTCATTCGCCGCCAGCGGGTGCGACCGCGGGAGTACGCAAACGGCCTCGACCCGGCTTTCATGCACGACACGCACATCATCCGCGCTGGCGGGCAGGGTGCAAAACCCCAGATGATGCTGCCCCCGCGCAATCTGGTCTGCAATCGACATGGAACTGTCGGTATGGATGCTGAAACGCAACTCGGGGTAGGCGCGCCGCAAGGCCCCGACCACAACCGCCACATATTCCAATGACAGAAAAGGCGGCGCCGCAATCCGCATCAGCGTTTGTGGAAAGCGCTTGATCGTGCGCGCGGCCTGTTCGATCTGATGCAGCCCCAGAAAGACGCGCTCCACCTCCTCCATAAGGCGCAAGGCATTGTCAGTGGGTTTCAGCCGCGGACCGTTGCGTTCAAAAAGCTTCAGCCCCAGCCCCAGTTCCATATCGGCGATCAGCCTGCTTACGGCAGGTTGGGAAATAGACAGCATTTGTGCCGCCGACGTCATCCCGTGCGTTCGCATGACGGCGCGAAATGCCTCTACCTGGCGCAAGGTGACGCGCGGCAAGGGAGTATCTTTCGGAAGGTCTATCATAACTCTAGCGCATTATAGGATGCTTCATTGATATTTGACATTATAGTTAGGTTGTCTGATCCTTTGTCAATGAAGAAGGCGCACACCAAGCGTCACAATCAACAGGGAAAGGTTCAAAATGAAAAATATTGCTCAACTGTCAACTGTCTGCGTTCTTCTTGCCGGCATCGCACTTCCGACAACGGCCCAGACGCTGCGCCTGTCAACACAGGCCAATGCACCACACCCGTGGCTTGATGCCGCCGAAGCGCTGCGCGAGGATATGCTGGAGGCGACGGACGGGCGTGTGGATATCCGCATCTTCAGCGGCGGTTCGCTTGGAAATGACGCAACCGCACTGGACGAAATGCGCTTGGGGACAATTGATATCCTGATCGGCGGCACGCAGGAAGCCACGCCCTTCTTTCCCGAATTTCAGCTTTTCTCGCTCAGCTATCTTTTTGCCAATGATGAGGCACTTCGCGCGACCGTTGCCACAGACAGCGCTGTTTCAGACTATTTTCGCGATGTGTATGCGAATAACGGAAGTAGGCTGAAACTGCTTGCGCTGACAGGGGGCGGCGTCCGAAATCTTAGCAACCGCAGACATAGCGTGACTGAGATCGAAGATATTTCCGCCCTGCGGATGCGTGTGCCGGGGTCGCGTATGGACGCCTTGATGTGGGAAACATCGGGTGCGCTGCCGTCCTCGCTGCCGTTCACGGAGCTATACACAGGCATGCAGACAGGCGTGGTCGATGCATTCGAGAGCACGATCAGCGCCTATGTCGCAAACAAGCTGTATGAGGTTGCGCCCTATCACGCCCGGACTGAACATCAATTCATGGTCAGCCATATCACCATGAGTCAGGCCAGCTTCGACAGGCTTAGCCCCGAGGATCAGGACGCATTGAT
This sequence comes from Paracoccaceae bacterium, assembly GCA_020832445.1. Lineage (GTDB taxonomy): Bacteria > Pseudomonadota > Alphaproteobacteria > Rhodobacterales > Rhodobacteraceae > Roseinatronobacter. The sequence continues at coordinate 53,384 of JAFIEO010000066.1, read as the reverse complement.
GGACGCCGCCGCGCGCGCCTCTCAGGTGGCTATTGATGCGGGCATCCAATATGACCAATCGCTGCTGCAACCGCTGATCGAAAGCGGGCAGGTGACCGTGACCGAGGTTGACAAGGCACCCTTTATTGAAATCGTCGCGCCACTGCATGATCAGGTCGCCGCCGAACTTGATGTCGCGGATCTGCTGGAACTGATCCGCAGCGTCGAGTGACCACCCGAACCAGGTCTGTATCAAAGAAGATCGGTGCGCGCATGATAAGCAAGCTCAACAACATCATAGAGGCTATACTGAAGATCACAGGCGGTGTTTTGTTTGCAGCCTTTATCTTGGTGATCCTGTTTCAGGTATTTGTTCGGAATTTCATTTCGATGTCCTTTGTCTGGACAGATGAAATCGCGATGTTTTGTTTCATCTGGAGTGTCTTTCTTGGCGCCGCCATAGGATACCGCCACGGATTGCACTACGTTGTCGAAGTCTTTCCCGAACACTATGTGCGCATCAACCTTTTCCTGCGCCTGCTGGCTATTGTCCTTGGGTTTCCCTTGATCTGGGTGATGGCCGTCAATGGTCTTGAATATGCCCAGCTTGGCTGGCGGCGTTATTCGTTTTCGCTTGGGTTTCCGCTGTTTTACCAGAACATCGTCGTCGCAATCAGCGGCGCGGCAATGATGCTGTTTACAATAGAGATTGCCTTTCAGGGTTTGCGGGAAGTCCGGGGAATATCCTCTATCGGGGGCAAGGAGCCGGAATGAATTCCATCGTCATATTATTGGGAAGTTTCATCGCGCTGATCACCCTGCGTGTTCCAATTGCTTTCGCAATAGGTGTGTCGTCATTGCTGACGGTGCTGACACTTGGTCTGCCGCCGACATCGGTGGTCAATCAGATGGTGTCGAACATCAACTCTTTCGCGCTGCTGGCAGTTCCTTTTTTCCTGCTGCTTGGACGGTTGATGAACGACAGCGGCATCACCGAACGGCTGATGATGTTCGCGCAATCCATGGTCGGACATATTAAGGGCGGTCTTGGTCACATCAATGTGCTGGTAAGTATGATGTTTGCCTCGATGTCAGGTTCGGCTGCGGCAGACACTGCCAGTGTCGGGGCGATCATGATTCCGACCATGAAGAAAGCCGGTTATCCGGCCCCTTTTGCGGTGGCGCTGACCGCGACATCCTCGACCTTGGGGGTGATTATTCCGCCATCGATCCTTTTCGTAATATACGGTGCGTTCGGGAACATCTCGATTGCGGCACTGTTTCTTGCGGGGATCTTGCCTGGTGTGCTCGTTGGGCTTGTGCAGATGGGTTACACATATCATGTTGCCAGCCGCTATGGCGTCGTGAATCCCGAACGCGTTGACTTGCGTGGTCGGCTGCGTTCCGGGCGGATGGCCGCACCAGTGCTTCTGATCCCCATCGTCATCCTGGGCGGTATCACCAGTGGCTTCTTCACAGCAACCGAAGCGGCTTCTGTAGCTGCATTGATCGGGTTTGTGCTGGCAGTGGTCGTCTATCGGACCATCAGGCCGGGGCAACTGTTCGAGCTGATCTCTTCTACGGTCGTGGCCTATTCTTTGCCGATGTTCGCGGTGGCCGCCGCCGGGATCATGGGGTGGCTGATAGCCTATATGGGCATCGCGCAGGATGTTGCGGACTTCATCCTGGGTGTGTCGGATCACCCGATTGCGGTGATGCTTATGATAATGGTCTTCTGCCTGCTGGTGGGAACTGTTCTTAGCCCTATGACCGCAGTGATCATCTTCTTGCCGATCATCAAGGAACTGACAAGTGCCGCGCAGATATCCGATATTCACATGGCACTTGTGGTCTGCCTTTCGCTGGCCGTCGGGCTGACAACGCCACCTTATGGCATTTGCCTGCTGATCGCGGCGCAAATCGGCAATGTTTCGACGCCCCGTGCGTTCATGGCGGTCCTGCCCATCGTTGGGCTGACACTGCTTGTGATCATCGGCGTCATTCTATTGCCGGATGTTTTCCTTTTTCTACCACGCACGTTCTTTCCGCAATCCTTCGGAATCGTTGGCTGAACGTCGCCCAAACAACCAGAGACAGAATATGAAAGTTGCAATTCTTGGTGGTGGTGCCATTGGCATCACCTACGCTGCCATGCTGACCCGGTCCGGCCATGATGTCGTTCTGTGGTCTGAAACGGCAGGTCCGTTGAATGATACAATATATGTCGAGGGTGCGTTCACCTTCTCGGGCCATATCCAGCAGAACCCCGACCTGCGCAAGGCGGTTCAGAACGCAGATGTGCTTATTTGTGCGCGCGGTGCCAGAGGCACGCAAGACCTGATCGACCAGCTTGTGCCGTTAACCACGTCTGGCCAGACGATCATCTTCAGCGCGGAACTTAGCCTGTGTTCGGCTTATGCGGACCAGATGCTGAAAAGCGCGGGCAAACAGGTTCCGATCATGTCGTGGTCTACCACTGTTGTCACTGCGCGCCGGATTGCTGCCGACCGCATCAGCTGTGGCACCATTCGGGACCGGGTTGACTACGCTGTAACCGCTGCGCGTGATCCAGACGACAGTCATGCGGTGTTGGCAGGCTTGTTCAACACAGAGTTCCGCGAATTGCCCAGTGCCCTGGCTGTTGCCCTGAGCAACCTTAACCCGCCCATACATCTTGCCAATGCGTTGGCCAATCTGACGCGAATAGAAAAGGCCGAGAATTGGGAGAATTATGCCGGTATCACACCATCAGTCGGGCGTGTGATCGAAGCGCTTGATCTGGAACGGCTGGCATTGGCGGCGCATTTCGGATTGAAGGTGCGCACAGTTTTCGAACACTATCTTTCAACCTTTCCGGGCATCACAGCCGGCCCTGTGACCGCAATGGCATCACAAGTCAGCAGCAAGGGTCCGCCTGTGCCCGGGCCAAGGTCACTTGATACGCGTTATCTGACCGAGGACATTCCTTTTGGGTTGGTTCCACTTGTACATATTGCCGGTCTTGTCGGTGTGGACATGCCACTTCACAAGGCAGGGATCAGACTTGCATCTGTTTATGCCGGACGAGATTTCAGTGCCGAAAACCGGATGCTTGGGGCTGTATCCAGCCATTTGCAATTGCATTAAAAGACCGGACAGACCATGCATAAGGGCGGCCCTACGCGCACCCGTGGGTAAGCCGGGTGATCGCCGACTGCCATAGGCGGCTGTAACGGCGAATGCTGAAAGCTATTTTTCGAAACTGTCCATGCCCAGTTCAGTCAGAATCTCGGCAGAATGCTCGCCCAGGCGGGGCGGTGGTGCATCAAGTCCGGGTCCGCCATGGGCGAACAGGAATCCTGCATTCAGGATGGTTGCTGACGGGACATGCGGGTTGGGGGTCGGAACCTCCAGCGTCAGGTTTCGTCCGTTAAGCTGGTCCAAGGCCAAAGCATCGGACACATTTCGCACGACTCCTGCGGGGACTCCGGCCTTGGCAAGCAATTCTTCGCATTCTGTAGCGCTGCGGGTTGCAAAAGCTGCCGACAGTTCTGTTTGCAAGGCCGTATCATGCGCGATCCGCATATCAGAATCTTTGAACCGTGGGTCCATGATCAGATGTTCCACACCCAGCGCTTCGCACAATCGTTCAAACTGGTTCTGCTGAACCGCCCCTATGGTTATGGGCTGATCCCGCGTGGCAAATGTATCTGCTGTCGGGGCGCGAGAGAAGCCTCTGTTCCCTGTTCTGACAGGTTCCGTGCCCGAAATCAGCAGTGGATAGATAACCGACGCCATCATGACCAGCGACGCATCCAGCATTGCAATATCAATGTATTGGCCTTGTTTTTGTGGATCACGCTCGCGTTGCAGCAAGGCAGACTGAACAGCAAAAGCGGTCATCAGCGCGCTATAGGTATCAACCAACGGAAAGCCTATGCGCATTGGGGGCGTGTTGTCTTCCCCCGAAAGCGTCATCAGCCCTGAAACGCTTTGAATAATCTGGTCTATGGCGGGATGGTCACGCATCGGCCCTTTTTGTCCATAGCCTGATACCGAACAATAGATCAAAGAAGGGTTGTCTTGCGTCACGCGCGTATGTCCCAGCCCAAGACGGTCTATGACGCCGGGGCGGAAGTTTTCAATCATGACATCGCTGGTGGCGATCAATCGACGTGCGGCCTCTTGTCCGAAGTCGGTTTTCAGATCGAGCACCAGGGACTTCTTGCCTGCATTGACGCCAATAAAGGCTTCTGCCATGCCGCGCAGTTCCTGCCTTTGGGTGTAATTGCGCAGCACATCGCCTTTCGGTGGCTCAACCTTGATGACTTCTGCACCCATCAAGCGCAAGAAATGCGTCGCAAGCGGACCTGCAATGACATGCGAAAAATCTGCAATACGCATACCGGCAAGTGGCTGCCCCATGATGACCCTCCAGCTAAAAACAGTTCATCTTATGAACTTTATGGCACCCAAGGTCAAGCTGGTTGCTTATTGTGTGATCACTCCTCTGCTTGCGGGCCGGGAAGGGGCGCTGCTGTATCCCGATCAGCGGACCGCATTGCCAGATGATCATGAAGGTCATTCAGAAACTGAAACAGCATCGCCGATTCTGCATCGCTGAACGGTCCAAGCATGGCTTTATGCTGTGCCTCCATCCGTTCCAGCAACTGGTCATGCCATGCGATCCCGGCTGCCGTAAGCGACAGCGCATTATAACGACGGTCACTGGATACTTTGCGCCGCTGGACCAGACCACGCCGTTCCAGATTCTTGATCAGACTTGTCACTGCAGATTTTTTCAAAACAACATGCTGCGCCAGTTCATTCTGAGACATGCCCTGATTTTCGCGTATCAGGCTAAGGGTCGCTATCTCACCGTGTTCGGTGTTCATATCGCCAAAATGCACGAAATTCTCGGCGCGGATAAAAGCCCGGATTGTACGGGACAGGAACGGCAAATTCTCGCGTAAATGGCCCAGATTAATTGAATCCGCGCGGGGGTGCCGGGCGCCCTGTTGTTCGGTCATGGGGTCCTCTTTCGAATTTGTGAACAACCTATATTGGGGGTCGCATTGCTGTCAAAGGCCGAAAAAGGGATTGACACATGCACCATATGCAGTTCACTTTATGAACTATATAACAGGGGGTAAGCTGTGACGCCACAATCTGCAGCCAAAATACTGGATAGTGCATATGCCATGCGCGCGACAGGGGTGTGTGCGGATATGGTCGGCATATTCGGCGAAGGGTTTCCCGAACCACTGCTGCGCGCCACTGGCTTGCAACCCGTCTGCATGCACCTGACCCCAGAAACAGACGACGCCTGCGCAGGGCAGGGTGTGTCGGAATGCATCGAACCTTTTGTCGATCACACTGTGCGCCGTTTTCTGCACCGTTTTGCAACCGGTTGGTATCAGGGGCTGCACGCGATCATTTTTTGCCGCGATGACACGGCCGCATTGGTGGCGTACCAATACGTACTGGAATTCCGGCGTCTGGGACTGGCCCCGGCAGGGCCGCGTTTGATTTTGTGGAATTTGGTCCATGCCCCCCATGCACATGACTTCAATATGCGTCAATTGGCGAAACTATGGCAAAGTCTGAATACATCCGCACCGACCGAAAGCGCGTTGGCATCAACATGGCAGGATGAATGCACCCGTGCAGATGCATTGGCGGCACTTGACGCTGATATCGGCCAGAATGGGGCCGGCATTTCTGCCAGCACAGCGCTGACCTGGCGCATTGCGGGGCGCGGCGGAATGGACGGACGCCAGCATGCCGAACTGATATTCGCGGCGCGCCCATCTGCCCCGCGCCCGGCCCGGGCAGCCTTGCGGTTTGGCTTGATCGGATCGGGGGTTACAGAAATCGCCCTTTACCGCACGATCGAGGCGCATGGCGCCATTGTCTGTGATATGCAACCCATGACCGCTGCGTGGCCGGTCCCGCTGCCGCAACAGCCAACAGCAGACGCGTTCTTGCGTGCCGCTGCATCTGACCCGGCTTGCGCCAGAGTAGTTCCGCCGGATATTCACACCGACACAGTTTTGCGCCGCCTGACAGATGCGCAATGCGATGCTGTGATCTGCCAGCTTCATCCCGATGATGACGTATTCGGGTGGGATGTGCCGCAGATTTCGGCCCATCTGCACAAGCGCGCCATCCAGTTTATCAATCTGGGGTTCATTCACCCCGTCCTTGATACCGCAGCGCTGAACACAATAAGCGCCGCGCTATCGCACGAATTACAGCAGCGGGGCCTGACATGAGCTATAGGCCCTTAGATGCCACGAAGGCGGCCATGCTGTTTCAGCGCGAATGGGTCAGCCAACTGCGCAAGGATATTACCGGCGGCAAGAAATTCGCTTTTGTAAATGCCGATACCCCCCATGAACTGTTCCATGCCATGGGCATGCCGCTTGTAACCAACCAATGGTGGTCGGCGGTCATCGCCGCGAAACAACTGTCAGAACATTATCTGGACCGCGCAACAGAAATGGGGTTTCACGCCCATTTGCCGCGCTATTCAAGCCTGCCCCTGATCGCCGAACTGGACGGCGACCCGTCGCGTCAACCTTGGGGGGGCCTGCCAACGCCGTCTGTTCTGTGCGCCCGCCAAAGTTCGGACGAGCATCAGAAAGTGTTTTCCCTCTGGTCCAAAGCGACTGGCGCGCCGTTGCATCTGTTCAGTGCACCCGGTGTTCCTGACCCGGCGCCGCGCTGGTGGGAACTTGCGCGCGACAAGTGGGAGGACCTTTATCATTCGGACCGGCTGGACCTTATGGTTCAGGAAATGCACACATTGATCGCCAAACTGGAAGATATGACCGGCAGGCAATTCGATCATGACCAGTTTGCGCAATACATGCACGCAATCAATCAGCAAGAAGCCATATTCGAAGATGTAGACCGCATGATCGCACAAGCGCCGCAAGCGCCTTTGCGCATATCAGAACAGATTCCGAATGTCATGGTTCCACAATGGCATCGCGGGTCTGACTGGGCCTTGCAGCATGCCGGCACCTTCAGGGAGGAGGTTGCGACCCGCATTTCCGACGGGCATTCCGTTTGCGAGAATGAACGTATCCGCATGATGTGGATTGGCGCGGGTCTGTGGTTCGATACAGATTTCTATTCTGCATTCGAGGACAGCCACGGGGCTGTCTTCGTGTGGTCCATGTATCTGCCGTTTGCCGCTGACGGGTATATTCGGACCATTGGGGATGATCCGTTGCGCGCGTTGGCGGCGCGCATCTCGCTTATGAACGAACAGTTGCACCAACCGCCTTGGGTGAACGAATGGCTGGTCGAACAGGCGCGGCGCTACCGTGTTGACGCAGCGCTAATGTTGGTGCCGCGCCATGACCGGTTTTCGGGTTACGGGTCGCGCTTTGCCCGCCGTGCCCTTGAAGCCGCCGGTATCAAGGTGATCGAGATATGGTCCGATATGGTGGACCGCCGTGACTGGAACCGCGAGCAGATGCAGGCACATGTTGCCGAAGCGCTGGATGCAATCAGTTGAACACACAGTCGTTAGTTCGCCTAGCGAACCATTGGTTATGCGGATTTGGGGAGGGGGAAATATGCGCGCGTTGGATGGCGTAAAAATAGCAGACTTCAGTTGGGTCGGGGCGGGTCCGCGCTCGACCAAGGATCTGGCCGATAATGGCGCGCTGGTCATCAAGATTGAATCGGCGCGCAGGCTGGATTTGGGGCGTCGCTCGCCCCCCTTCGCCGGCAGGCCGAAAGACCATGATGGCTCTGCCTTTTTTGCGCAATCCAACACATCGAAGAAAAGCGTCACGCTGAACCTGTCAGACCCGCGTGGCGTTGATCTGGCGCGAAAACTGGTTGCATGGGCAGATGTTGTCGTCGAAAATTTTGGCCCCGGTTATATGGAGCGTATCGGACTGGGGTTTGACGAACTGCGCCGGATCAAGCCTGACATCATTCTGGCCAGTGTTTCGGTCGCAGGGCGCACTGGTCCGATGGCGGGATTTCGGGGATATGGCAATTCTGCCGCAGCCCATTCCGGCCATGCCGCGCTGTCAGGGTGGCCCGACCGCCCCCCGCATATGCCCCCGCTTGCCTATGGCGATGTTGTGGCCCCGATGTTCGCAACCGTGGCCATTCTTGCCGCCCTTGAATACCGCACCCGCACGAAACAGGGCCAGCATCTGGACATCTCGCAGATTGAACCCATGGTTCACGTTATTGCCGATCTGTTTGCTGATCCACATTCGACAAAAACCGGAAATGCGGACCCTGTGATCGCGCCGCATGGGGTTTACCCCTGCAAGGGCCGCGACGAATGGATTGCTATTGCCGCTGAAACAGATGCGCAGTGGCGCAGCCTTTGCGAAATTCTGCACATGCCATTCGATCCGCAGCTTGCGACTGCGCAAGACCGGGTCGCACAGTCGGATATTCTGGACCGCAGTATCGCTGAAGTTACGGTTTTGCAGGACCGCGAGGCGTTGCTGTCTGCGCTTGCACAATCTGACGTGCCTGCCGCTGCGGTTCAGAACGGCCGCGATGTATTTGAAGACCCCGAATTGCGCGCAGCGGGTCATTTTGTTCCTGTCCTGCATCCCGTTCTGGGCGAAAGCATGATGCCCGCCCCGCCCATGACGTTTTCGCAGACCCCGCCGGTTGTCAGCGCCGCGCCGTGTCTGGGGGCGGATAATGAAAACGTGTTGTCCGGCATACTGGGCGTTTCTGCCGCGCAGTTGGAAGAACTCGAATCCTTGGGGGTTATTGCATGAGCCAGCTACAGGGAATTCGCGTTCTGGAACTGGCTGACGGGCTGATTGATCTGGGTGGCCGCATGCTGGCTGAACTGGGCGCGACAGTCATCAGCCTGCCGCGGGGTGCGCCACGCACGACCGCGCGCGAAATCGCTTGGGGGCACGGCAAGTATCGCGTCAGTTGGCCAGATGATATCTCGGCGCTGGCACCCCTTTTGAAAGATGCCGATATTCTGTTGGAGGATCGCAGGCGCGGCACGGCTATTCCCGATGCCATGCTGAAAGGTCATGATCGGTTGATCCATGTTGTGGCCCGCCCCTATAGCGCGGGCGGCCCCCGCAGCGGGCATACGGCGACGGACCTGACGTTGATGGCGCAAAGTGGTCTGATGCATATCACCGGCGACCCTGATCGCCCGCCCTTGCGCTTCCCGGGCGAGCAGGCCTATGCGTTGACAGGGATACAGGTTGCAACCGGCGCCTTGATGGCCCTGCATGCGCGCCACAGCACAGGGTGCGGCCAACGGGTCGATGTCAGCGCCCTTCAGGCCACAACATTGGCGAATTACCGCGAAGCCATCATGTATGAATGGACCGGACGCATAGGCAATCGTACCGGCAACCGGTTGGTGCGTGGCAAATCCGGTGTGCGGCAGGTCTGGCCGTGCGCGGACGGCTATGTGACGTGGTCCATGATCGACAATCCGAATATGATGCGCGCTGTTGTGAAGGTTCTGGAACAGCACGACGCCGCAGGCGAGCTGTCACAGGTGGATTGGGCGGGTATTCTGGTTGCGGATATGCCGCAGGACGTGATCGACCGGTGGGAAACCATTATCGAGGGGTTTTTCGCGCGCCACACCAAAGCGCAGCTTGGGGAATGGTCGCTGACGCTGGGCTGGGGGCTTTCGGTCATTCATGATCTGGATGAGGTACGCAATAGCGCCCATCTGGCAGAACGCGGTCTGTTTGTGCCCATTACCACCGATACCGGCACAATAGCGCTGCCCGCACCCTTGTTCGGGCACGGCGCCGGCGGCCCTGCACCCGCGCGCAACTGTCCCCCTGAACGTCCGCTGGACGAACTTGCTGGCTGGGGGGCATTGGAATGACTGCCTTGCATGGCCTGAAAGTGCTGGATTTTTCCCGCTTGTTGCCCGGACCATATTGCACATGGCTTTTGGCCGACATGGGCGCAGAGGTCACACGCGTTGAAAACCCGCGAGAGTTGGAAAAACAGGCCAAGGTTTTCGGCTGGGATAAGCTGGATGAAACCGCGCGCGCCGGGATGCGCCAGAATGACATCCTGTCACGCAACAAGGCATCGCTGAAGCTGGATATCGGGAATGCAGACGCGAAAGCGCTTATCAAGCGGCTGGTGCTGGACGCCGATATCATCGTCGAAGATTACCGGCCCGGTGTCATGGCAAGTCTGGGGCTGGACTATGACACGCTGGCGCAAATCAACCCGCGCCTGATCTATTGCAGCGTAACGCTATGCGGGCAAACCGGACCTTGCCGCGACAAGCCCGGCCATGACCCCGTTGCGCTGGCCATGTCGGGCGCATTGTCGCGGATCGGGGAAAACCCTGACACGCCTTCATTCGCGGGGGTGCCGGTTGCCGATATCGTGACAGGAACCCACGCCGCATTTGGTATTCTGGCGGCTGTGGTTGCACGTCAGGCGGATGGCAAGGGACAACATGTCGATATCGCCATGAGCGATTGTTCCATGTCGCTGCTGGTCAATGTTCTTTCGCGCCATCCGGACCCGTCAACCATACCGCCGCGCGGCACGCGGCGCGCGGATATGGGGTTATGGCGCACCAAGGACGGAAAATTCATTGTCACGACGGATATGGAACCACGCTACTGGCGGCGTTTTTGCGATGCGGTGGGCAAGCCCGAATTCGCATCCCTGCAACATGATGTCGCGTCATGGCCCGCACTACGGGCAGAGTTGCAGGATATCTTTTCAACGCGCACCCGTGCGCAGTGGCTTGCGCTGCTCAATGATGCACAAACGCAATTCGCCCCCGTGCATGATGTTGAGGATGCGCTGAGCGACAGCCATAATCTGGCGCGCGGGATGGTTGTGACGGCGCGTTCCGACACAGGGCGCATGCTGCGCCAGATTGGCACGCCCGTCAAACTGACCAAAACGCCTGCAAAATTCCGAAACCTTGCCCCGATGCCCGGCCAGGACAGGGACAGCATATTGCTGGCCGCTGGCCTGAATGCACAAGATATCAAAACCTTGGCAGACGCTGGTGCCTTCGGGGGTGATCTGTAAGCTAACCATCAAATCGGGAGGAAACGATGGCACACTTGACGAAAACAGGACTAACCGCTGGTCTGATTACACTTCTTGGGCTGGGCATCGCCACAGCGCAGGAATTCCGGCTGAGTTATGCATCACCCTATGGGCCGACCCACCCATATGGAGAGGCAGATCAGGCATGGATTGACAGGATTCATGAACAAACTGATGGGCGGGTCGAAATCACGCCGTTCTGGGGGCGGTCACTGATTACCAGCCGCGAAGGCATTGACGAACTGGCCGCAGGTGTCGCGGATATGGCCTATATCGCGCCGATTTATGCAAGTTCGGGATATGAGTTGTCACGCCTGTCGCCATCATTCTTCTATGGCTATGAAGATGCATTGGATGTGCTGGACGTGTATCTTGAGCTGTGGAACGACTTTCCTCAGTTTCAGGAAGAACTGGATGGCGTGAAGGTTCTGGGCTTCAATGTCGGCACCCCCATGCACCTGATGCTGCGGGACCGCCCATTCGAGCAGATCGGCGATTTGCAAGGGCTGCGGATCCGGTCGGCAGTTGACTATGTTGGTGCGCTGGCCAATTTCGGTGCAGAAGGCGTCACCATGCCCATGACAGATACTTATCCCGGGCTGGAACGCGGTGTTCTGGATGGTGTGATCGCACCATACGAGGCGCTGCGCTCGCTTAGTTTTGCCGAAGTCATCAACTACTATTCCGAACTGCCCCATAGCCGCGGTGCGTATCCGTCGCGGGCCATGAATGGCAATGTCTGGGCCAGATTGCCTGCGGATATTCAACAGATATTCGAGGAAAATACCCTGTGGCTGACCAAGATGACCTATGAACTTGCCGAAGGGTCGGAAGAAGCCGGTCGCGCATATGGCGAGGAAATGGGCGTGGTGTTCAACGCGGTCGATGAAAGCGTGATCGCCGAATATTCCGAAGCCTTTGCCGAACCTGCGCGCGCGACCGCGCAACGGCTGGATGGGATGGGACTGCCCGGCACCGAAGTTCTTGAACGGGTGCGGGCCGGTCGCGACTGATCGCGGCGGATTGACGGGGGCAGGGCGTTGCCCGCCCCCGTCCCTTTCCCGGTGCTCTGCGACAAAAGCCAAGGTATGAAAACATGCGTCACGGTCAGCGCCTTTTGGAATTTCTTAGTCGTGTATCAGGGTTGATTGCAGTCAGCGGCATTCTGGCCCTGATGACGCTGACTGTCGTGACTGTGGTATTCCGGGCAATCGGCATCGCTTTTCCGGGAACCTATGCCTTGGCCGAATTGTTGCTTATTCCCGCCATCAGTTTTGCATTGGTCTATGCAACAATGCAGAACGAGCATACGGGGGTCAGCTTGTTTGTGGACGTGCTGCACCACAGGCGCTTTCGTCTGACCCTGAAGGGTATAATGCTGGCCTTGGGGTCGTTGTTCTGGATGGCGGTTGCCCTTGCCACCATACGCGAGGCCATCAGACGCGGGGCGCAGGGGGAAACGTCCCCGATTATCAATATACCAATAGCACCTTTCAGATGGATGATGGCAATCGCCATGATACTGATCTGCGCGACACTGCTTTTCAAGGTTATTCAGCTGTTCATTGGACACGATGACAGCATCAACACCCCAGAGAAACTGGAAAACAAACTATGAGCACTGTCGCTATCGGTTTCATCGGGCTTGCCATCGTCTTTGCCTTTATCGCAGCGGGCATGCCCATCGGCTTTGCGATGGGGCTGGTGGGTTTTGCAGGCTTTGCGGCGATCATCAGCTTTGACGCCGCCGTGGTGCGGATCGGGGTCACGACCTACGGCATTGTCACCAATCACGCCATCGGAACAATTCCGCTGTTCCTGTTCATGGCGCATCTGATGTTCGCGTCTGGAATTGGCAGGGATATCTATGATTTCGCTGCGAAATGGATGGGCCGCAGGCGTGGCGGGCTTGCCATGGCGACAATCGGGGCATCGGCAGGGTTTGCATCGGTAAGCGCCTCCAGTCTGGCGACGACCGCAACCATGGGGCTGGTCGCCATGCCAGAGATGCGCAAACATAAATACGACCTGTCACTTGCATCTGGCAGTGTGGTTGCGGGCGGCACGATTGGCGCATTGATACCACCATCGGGGATGTTCATCATTTATGGCATTCTTACCGAAACTTCGATCGGGGCAATGTTCGCCGCCGGCATCATTCCCGGCCTGTTGCTGGCGCTTTTCTATATTGTCACCATCGCAATTATTTGCCGCATCAATCCGGACGCCGGCCCACGCGGCCCGAAATTCACCTTCCGCGAAAAAATTGCCAGTTTCAAAACAACCGGCGAAGTGATCGCTTTGTTTGGTCTGGTCATGGGGGGGATAATCTTCGGGTGGTTCACCCCGACAGAGGCGGGCGCCATCGGGGCTTTTGGCGCCATTGTCATAACCGCTGCGCGCCGCCGCCTGACATGGGCCACAGCCCGCACTGCAATATATGCCACAGTCAAGACAACAGGCATGATCTTCGGCATCCTGTTTGGTGCACTGGTGTTCAACAGCTTTATTACTGTCACAAGAATTCCGCTGCATATTGTTGATTTTGTCAGCAACAGCGGCTTTGCGCCAATGACGATTCTGCTGATGATCCTTGCGGTGTATTTTATTCTTGGCATGGTCCTGGACGCATCCGCAATGATGACCCTGACCGTGCCCCTGTTCTTTCCGCTTGTAACCGGTCTGGGGTTTGATGCCATTCTGTTCGGCGTGCTTGTCGTGCGCATGACAGAGATTGCCTTGATCACACCACCCGTGGGCATGAACGTCTACATATTATCCGGCGTCGCAAAGGATGTGCCGCTGAACAAGATTTTCAAAGGGGCTTTTCCTTTTGTCGGGGCAGATATCCTGCACGTCGCGCTGTTGCTTGCATTCCCGATTTTGGTGTTGTGGCTGCCAAACCTTTAGCGCCCGGCGGGGCGGGGCGGTTTACAAGGTGGCCATACGCTTCGCCTTCGCGGTTGACAGCCCCTTCTGGAACCCACCGGAAAAACTGCGCCGCGCACCCGATGCGTCCTATCGAAATGCCACGACGGCGATCACGGACAGGGTGACCAGCGTGATGCCCATGCCTTCGCGCGCGGTAATACGCTCGCCGAAAAACAGCACGGCGGCGAACAGCGAAAAGATCACTTCCACTTGTCCGACCGCGAAAACCAATGCGGCGTTTTCCAGCGTGAATGCCGTGAACCAGCACAGGCTGCCTGCCATCCCCGTCAGGCCCATCCAAACCGCTGTGCGCCGCGCCGCGATCACCCGCCCAAGCTGTCCCGGCTCGCGCCACAAAAGCCACAGCGACAGGCCAATGGTTTGCAGCACTGTGACCACACACAGCGCAAGTGCAGCGCGCAGCAATGGGTCGTCGCTGGCGATTTCCAGTGTTGCCCCGCGGTAGCCAACGGCGGAAACAGCGAAAAACGCGCCCGATGCCAGCCCCAACACGGTCGCCCTGCTGCCAAACCGCCGCCACCAGCGCCCTTGCAGGCCGGGTGTGTCCGACAGCAGCAACACCCCCACTAGCCCCAGCATGATGGCCCCCACCGCAAGCAGCGATACCCTGTCCCCCAGAATGACAAGCCCCACCACCGCGGTCTGGACGACCTCGGTTTTCTTGAAGGTTATGCCAACTGCGAAGTTACGCTCGGCAAACAGCGCGACCACGCACCATGTGGCCAGAATCTGGGTAAGCCCGCCGACAACAGCATAGAGCCAGAACATCGGCGTATATTCCGGCACTCCTGCACCGCCGAGGGCCAGATAGCCAAGCGCCAGCGCCACGATAAAGGGCACAGAGTAGAAAAACCGCGCCAGCGTTGCGCCACCTGCGCTGAGCGCGCCCATGCTCAGGTGCTTTTGCAGCATGAATCGCAAGGTCTGAAACGCGGCTGCCGCGATTGAAAGGGTGATCCACAATTCCATGCAAGTTTATCCCAACTTATATGCACGCCTGTTGTGCACCGGCGCGCCTGCACCAGTCGCCGCCGTGTTGTTGGCGCGTCCGCGATTGGCGCACAAGCCGCCCGATTTTGTGCCCCCCTGAACCCCGTTCCATGCGGGCCGCGCATTTCCCACAATCCGCACAACAGGCCGGCGTTTCTTGTTGCTGCGTGTCACGCCATCTGGTGCCGTAAATCGCACGAGTTGCAATACCCATTCCTTACCGTCAGGCGTCCTTCGGCGAAAGCGCGTATTGCATGGCGGTTTTTTCCACGTCCGCCTGTATGTCAGGCACAAAGATCAAGGGGCCGGACAATGTGATGCCGGCGCGCAAATGATCATAGGCAAAGCAATAACAATCATGTTTTACATATCAGTATGCATAGGCTAAAGATGCATCATACCTTTCTGGATATTTATCCATGATCACTGGCCCACAAATGCGCGCGGCGCGCGCCCTCCTTGGTATCGACCAGAAGACACTGGCCGAACTTGCGGGGCTGTCCGTTCCGACCATCCAGCGGATGGAAGCCAGCGGCGGCAATGTGCGGGGCGTCGTTGAAAGCCTGACAAAGGTGATCGCAGCGCTTGAACGCGCGGGCATCGAGCTGATCGGCGAAAACGCCGTCAGCACCACAGGCGGGCGCGGCGTACGACTGAAGGGGCCTTCGGTAGAACATTAGCAATCCAATCCGCGACGGCGACCGCCGACTGCAAGCCGACGATCCCGCCGCGTCCTTTCCAAAGGTGCGGCCACAGATGAAAGACCAGACAATCATTCAAAGCGATGCCCCCAGCTTCGCCGAACTTTACACACCCAAAATCGTAACCGTTCTGCGCGAAGGTTATGGGGTGGCGCAGCTGCGCGCCGATGCCGTCGCGGGGCTGACTGTCGCCATCGTGGCGCTGCCGCTGTCGATGGCCATTGCCATTGCGTCCGGCGCCAGCCCCGCGCAGGGGCTGTACACTGCCATCGTCGGCGGCTTCCTTGTCTCGATGCTTGGTGGCTCGCGCTTCCAGATCGGCGGGCCTGCGGGGGCCTTCATCGTGCTGGTCGCCAGCACGGTCGCGCTGCACGGAATAGACGGGCTGATCCTTGCAACCTTTCTGTCGGGTCTGATGCTGGCGGCAATCGGTTTCCTGCGCCTTGGAACGTTCATAAAGTTCATTCCCTTTCCGGTGACTGTCGGTTTCACGGCCGGAATTGCGGTCATCATTTTTGCCAGTCAGATCAAGGAACTTTTCGGCCTGACGCTGGAGCATGAGCCGGGCGAGCTGCTGGAAAAGATCCCGGCCCTATGGTTGGCGCGCGACACCATCACACCCGCCGCCATCGTCCTGTCAGCCGCCACGGTCGGGGTCATCCTTGGACTGCGCCGCTGGCGCCCGCACTGGCCGGGCATGCTGATCGCGGTTGCATTGGCTTCGCTCACAGCCTTCTTCGCCCTGCCCGTGGAAACGATCGGCACAAAATTCGGGGGAATTCCGTCATCACTTCCCGCGCCATTGCTGCCCGGCTTTTCCATGGACAAGATTGTGGCGGTGCTTCCCGCCGCGCTTTCCTTCACGCTGCTTGGCGCGATTGAATCGCTGCTGTCGGCGGTCGTGGCCGATGGCATGACAGGGCGCAGGCACCGGTCAAACTGCGAACTGGTTGCGCAGGGCGTGGCCAATATCGGGTCGTCGCTTTTTGGCGGGTTTTGCGTGACAGGCACCATCGCGCGGACGGCAACCAATGTGCGGGCGGGTGCGCACGGACCGGTTGCAGGCATGCTGCATGCGGTCTTTCTTCTTATGTTCATGCTGGTGGCAGCGCCGCTTGCCGCCTATATCCCGCTTGCCGCGCTTGCGGGGGTGCTTGCTGTCGTTGCCTGGAACATGATCGAGAAACCTGCCATCGCCATTCTGCTGCGCTCCGGCTGGGGCGAGGCGACGGTGCTTGGTGCCACGTTTTTCCTGACCATCTTTCGCGATTTGACCGAAGCCATCGTTGTTGGTTTCGCGCTTGGTTCAGTTCTGTTCATCCACCGCATGAGCCGCACCACCGAGGTTGCCACCAACACCGCTTTCGTTCGGGGCGACGAGGCAGACACCGCACGCCCCCGCGCGGCTTATGACGACGCGCGCACCGCAAACCCCGATGTCGTCATCTACCGCATCAACGGTGCGTTGTTTTTCGGGGCTGCGGCATCCATCGGGTCGGTGCTGGATCGCATTCAGGACACACACAAGGCCCTGATCATCGATTTCTCGGCTGTGCCGTTTCTTGACTCGACCGGTGCGAACATGATCGAAGGGCTGGCACACAAGGCGCATAAGCGCGGCGTGTCACTGTGGCTGACAGGGGGCGGCCGCAATATCCGGCGGGCGTTCATAACACATGGCCTGAAACACCCGCTTGTCCATTATGCCGCCACGGTGGACGCAGCGCTTGCAAAAGCGCGCAACCGCATCCGCATTGATCACGATGCCAGCTGATACTGCCAACCGATCAAGCATCGGGTTTCAGCGCGCCCAGTTTGTCCAGCAATGCTGCACCCGTGCGGATGCCTGCATAAAACAGGTCCACTTCCAGGTTTTCATTCGGCGCATGGTTTGCCTCGTCCGCATTCGCATAGGGCACGACGAAGGCCGGAACGCCAAGTATTTTGGTGAACACATAATCCGGCAGGCTTCCCCCTGCCGAAGGGTACATCAAGGGAACTTCATCGCGCGCAGCGTGGATCGCGTCCATGATAACCGCCGTGAATGCCGAGTCGATGGGCGTCCGCGATGGCAGCATTCCGCCGCGGGGAATAACCTCTACCTCAGGGGCGTGGCGGGCAACATGGGCGCGCACACAGCTGAGCACCTGATCTGGCGTCATATCGGGCACAAGGCGTATATCGCATTTTGCCACCGCAGCGCAGGGCAGAACCGTTTTCGACCCCGGCCCGTCATATCCGCCGTGCAACCCGTTGATCGTCAGCGTCGGGTGGAACATCAGCCGGTCATGGAACGGACGATCTGCCGGTGCGTCCAGCCGCGCCAACCCCATTTCATCCATATAGCCCGCAATATCGACCGGCAGCGCATCGGCGGCGGCACGTTCGGCATTGGTGGGGGGAATAATCGGGTCGTGCAGCCCGTCAATCGTGATCTGCCCTTGCGGTGTTTTCATGGTTGCCAGCAAATGCACCAAAGTCCAGATCGCGTTCGGCATGGTGCCGCCGTGATTGCCCGAATGCGCGTCTGTACGCCCTGTGCGCACCACCAGATCGAACCCGGCCATACCACGCACGCCGAATGTCACAATCGACCGCCCCGACGGGTGCAGCGGCCCGTCTGCGGTTATCACCAGATCGGTTTTCAGCAAATCGGCATGGTCGCGCACAAAATCTGCAATGCGGGGGCTGCCAATCTCTTCTTCGCCTTCCAACAGAACAATGACATTGCACGGCAGCTTGCCATGCACGTCCAGATAGGCCTCGATGGCCAGAAGTTGCGCGAAATGCTGGCCTTTGTTGTCACCCGCGCCACGCGCATAGACCCGTCCGTTGCGCAGCGTCGGCTCGAACGGGGGGCTGTCCCATGCCTCCAGCGGGTCGGAGGGCTGCACATCGTAATGCCCGTATAGCAACACGGTCGGCCCGCCGGGAACATCCGAACGCCGCCCAAGCACCATTGGGTGGCCCGCTGTGGGGATGGCTTCTGCGGTCATGCCAAGGGTTGTCAATTTATCAACAAGCAGGGCTGCAACCTCGCGGATGCCAATATCATGGGCGCTGATGCTGGGGTGCCTGAGATACTCCATCAGGCGCTCCAGATATGTGTCCCGGTGCTGCTCGATATGGTCGAAAACCGCTGCCAGATCGCTCATGTCTGTTCCTTTCACTCACGACAGGGCAAAACATGCGCGCTGCCGGTTTCCTGCACCCTAGAGCATATCACGTTCATTCGCATTCACGAGACATGCTCTAACTTATTGATTGCGCATGTTCGAGAAGCTCAAAACCGGTTCCCACTTTTGAGCAACATGGCCTAAACCGACCCGATCATCAGTCTGCTGTCAAGATACAAGACCGGATGTTCGTGCCATATTCTGGTGCTGCGGAATAACTGAACATGATGGCCACCGACAACGCGGCCACCCGCCCCGATTGGTGCATCGAGCATTCAGGAACAAATCCACAAGGGGGTTTTTGGTCGTCACGTCATAGGGTCAAACCGCGCGTGCGGCCCATCCTAGACCACGCCTTAGAATCGTCTTCATCTGCGGCACTTCAAATTCGCTTGCGACATGCCCGAGCGAGGAAAAGAACACCCGCCCTGCACCATAGCGGCGCTTCCAGACCACGGGCATCACTGTTCCGTCAATCCAGTCCGCATGCGCGCCAGTAAAGGTCGTGGTGGCAAGAACCTCGTTTGATGGGTCGATATGCATGTAGTACTGTTCCGACCTGTAGGGAAAGCTGTCGATACCTTCCATCACGGCATCATCGGGGCGAATAACATCAACCCGGTAGTCGATAATGTCGCCGGGATGGGCGACCCATTGGCCACCGCACATGAACTGGTATTCCGGCACTTCGCGGAAGGCATCGCACATTCCGCCGTGAAATCCCCCCAGTCCGACACCACCTTTGATGGCGGCGGTCAGCATGTTCACCTCTTCCTTTTCAATTTTGGACATGCTGGCGATGGGGACAATCAGGCTCATTTCCTTGATGCCTTCATCCGCGAATGCTTCGGTTGTGTCGTGAACATGGACCTTGAAGCCATCTTCCTCAAGCATGTCGCGAACGATGCTTGCGCAGGCTTCCGGTTCGTGGCCGTTCCAGCCGCCCCAGACGATCAGTGCTTCGCGCATAGTGTTTCTCCCCCTTGTCTCAGATCTCAAGCCGCCAACACATCGTTGACGATACTGTTCCCAAGCGGCTCCGGCCGCTCTGGCTGTGTCGTGATGTCAATCCGGCTGCGGGTGATGGCGGCCTGCTCTACAGCCTCCATAACCTCAAGCGCATGAAGCGCCAGCGCACCGCTTGCCCTGTGCGCCCGGTCCGAGCGTATGGCCAGCGCCATGTCGGCCAAACCGAGCGAGCGGAAATTACCGTCCCAATATGGCATCGCTATCGGCACATCAGCCCAGTCGCCATTCTTTGCAAACGCTTCTATCCGGCCGCCGAAATGGTTGGGGTCGGGGACCAGAAGCGTTCCTTCCGTGCCGTAAATTTCAATCGGGCTATGGCGGTGGCCCGCCACATCGAAACTCATGGTGATCTGGACAATGGCACCGGATGAAAATGCCAGCGTGCCTGAAACATGGGTGAACACCTCAACCTCTATCATCTCGCCGCTGCGCGGTGCGCTGGTGATGGGCCGTGACTTCCGCAACTTAGACGCCATGCCGGTGACAGAGGCAACAGGGCCCAACAGGTTGACAAGCTGGGTTATGTAATACGGCCCCATGTCCAGCATCGGCCCACCGCCGGATTTGTAATAGAAATCAGGATTGGGGTGCCAGCGTTCGTGGCCCGGACACATGAAAGAGGCCGTGCCCCCGACCACCTGTCCCAAGATGCCGGTGTCGATGAAATTGCGGCAGGTCTGGTGGGCGCCGCCCATGAATGTGTCGGGCGCGCACCCGACCCGCAACCCCAGCCGGTGGGCTTCGTCAACCAGTGTCCTGCCTGCTGCAACGGTCACGGCCAGCGGTTTTTCCGAATAGACGTGTTTTCCGGCAGCAAGTGCCGCCATGCCAACCGCGACATGTGCTTGCGGGATGGTAAGATTCAGGATTACTTCAATACTGTCATCGGCAAGAATATCAGCGACCGGGCGTGCAGGAATGCCGAAAGCTTCCCCCTGTGCGGCCGCCGTCTCGTGGTCACGGTCGGCCACAGCGCGAATATCAAGGATTGGAAATTCCGGCGCTGCCTTTAGATAAGTGCCTGAAATATTTCCGCACCCGATGATCCCTATGGCGACTGGTTTTTCAGCCGACATGCTTCACTCCCTCCTGATCACTTTTACTGCTGGATTGCTTTGGGCGCATCGTCCCCCACGGGGACCCGTAAAGTTCGCGCAGCGCCAATGCAGCGGCACCACGCGCCCAAAGGCCATCATCGACGTGATGAATGTCCACATTGCCAAGATCAGCAAGCGCGGGCGGAACCGCAGCCTTCATTGCGCGGCGCAGCGGTTCAAGCAGGTGGTCACCCAGACCAAGGACTGATCCCACCAGCAGTATTCGCGGGGGCGCAAGAAGCGTGATGATATTGGCCAGCGCCGTTCCCAGCGCGGCCCCTGCGCGCGCCGCGTTTTCAATCACAACCAGATCACCTGCCTGAATGCGCGGGATTATCGTATCAGGCGGCCCGCTAAGGAAGGTATCGCGCGCGACATCCGTTCTGGCATGGCCCGCAATGATGGCGCTTTGTTCCGCCAGTTCTGACAGGCGGATCAGCACGGGCGCGTCCGGCGCGCTGATCACCAGATCCCCCAGATTGGGCGACAAACCGGTTGCGCCCCTGAAAAGCTGCCCCTTGTTCATGATTGACAAACCGATGGAATGTTCAAGCGAAACAAGGACAAAGTCATCAAGATCGCGCGCCTTGCCAAACCAGCGTTCCCCTTGTGCGATGGCATCCGCATCGCTTTCCAGAAATGTCAGAATACCCAGACGATCTTGCAATGCCGCAGCCAGTGGCGCGTTGGGCTGGCCAAGCAACGGACTTTCCCGGACAGCGCCGGTTGCGTGTTCGATGACCCCCGGCATGGCAATCGACAGGCTGTCAATCGCGTCCAGGGTCCGGCCCGCGTCAATCAGACAGGACCGGACGCCATCGGCAATCAGATAGGCCAGCACATCCACTGGTTCGCGGGTCAGGCGCACCGGCAGGCTGAATTCTGACAACACATCACCTTGAAAGTCGGTCAGAACAAAATGCATCCGGTAGGGGGACACCTTGACGCCAATGACGCAGGCCGCGTCGGCCTTCAGTTGCAGCATGACTCTGGGTCGTCCGCGACCGCCCGTGCCACTGTTGCGCAGATCGCCGACGCTTACAGGTTCAATGAATCCGCTTTCTATCAACGATCCGGTGATGGCCGAAATGGTCGTGGGCGACAATTCGGTCCTTTCGGATATGGCAACACGGGCCAAAGGGCCATGCCGCCTGATCGTATCAAGAACATGGAAGCGGTTTATAGCACGCATTAATTCCGGATCGGCGGTCTTCATTAGCAGGTGCTATCCATTTATTTCCTGATGCAAAATTATTCTGTCATTCCTGCCTGACCACGCCCGTGGAAGCAAGCGAAAACAGGCATTTCTCCCGCAAAATGGCAAAAATCCTGATGGAGCGTCAAACAGGCGCGCTATTTAATACACAATAAAAAATATCTTCCAAAAACAGGCGCGCAACTGCTTCAGGGAGGATAAAGATGAAATTCCATAGACCTGCTATTTTGGCGTCACTCTTGCAACGGGGGGGGCTTTTGGACAGTCACCGCGGGGGCATCCTGCCACAAGCCTGCGCCGGGCGCATGTCGTGCGCGCCCCCTTTGCAACCGGTCTACACCTCGACCAGCGGTGCAAAACCGCCAAAAATCATGCGCTTGCCGTCAAAGGGCATCTGCATTTGTGCAAAGCGCGCATCCTGCATCATGCGGCGTGATCCGTCATCGCGGGTGGCCTTGTCGGGCCATTGTGTCCATGAAAACATCACGTCTTCATCAGGTTTGGCCTGCACGGCGCGGCGGAAATCGGTGACTGTGCCGTCCGGCACATCGACACCCCGGTTTTCCATGATCCATGTCGCACCATATTCCATAAAGATCGGATCGACCTCGTGCGCGAAATCGCGAAACGCATCACGCCCGTCCTTTGGCACGGCACAGATAAAGCCGTCGAAATACCCGCCCGGCTGGCGCGTGCCCAGCTCCAGAACCGGTTCAAACCCGCCATAGATCACGCGCTTGCCATCAAAGGGCATGGGGTTGGTGTCCATGCTTAGACGCGGGTCGTTGATGGCGTCTTTCATGGCCGCGTCATGGATGGCCCTTGACGGCCATTGATACCACGCGAACACAACGGTTTCATCTGCCTGTGCTTTCACCGCCATGGGGAAGGATGTCAGCTTGCCATCGGGCACATCATCACCCCAGCATTCGGCCCCATGCAGCAGGCCGTAAGCGCGAAACCCGTCCATCGCAGTCGTGGCATGGGTGCGAAACGTGTCGCGGTTGGCATTGGGGACAGCGGCAACGAAGCCTTGGATATAACTCATCTCTCTATTTCCTTTCATATGTGGTTTTTTTGCGTGGTATCAGTCTGCCGCCGCAAAATGGGCCATCTGGTCGGCATATGCTTTGGCGAAGGCAGGGCGCGCGGTGGCGCGTGCGACATAGGCGCGGCAGGCGGGCGCATCGGCCAGCCCGTCAAAGCGGTCAACAAGGCGCAGCACATCGGACATCGCGATATCTGCAATTGAAAACGTCCCTGCCAGCCAGTCGCGCCCCGCCAGAACCTGTTCGGTATAGCGCACCCGCGCTTTTAGGAACGCATCCAAGTGCGCCCGCCCCGGTGTTTGTTCGCTGTCGCCTGCAAACTGATAGATCGACCAAGGCAGACTGGCCGCTTCGACCGAATTCAGCGCGGCGAAAAGCCATGTGATGACATCTTGCCGCGCGCGTGGGTCGGTTGGCATCAGCGCGGCACTGCGTTCCCCCAAATAAAGCAGGATCGCCCCCGATTCAAAGATGGTCTGGTCGCCATCTGTCAGCCACGGGACCTGCGCATAGGGGTGCTGTGCCATCTGGTCTGCATCAAGGTCGCGGAACGGCACGCTTGGCGTAAACGGCACGCTGGCCACGCGGTAGGGCAATCGCGCTTCTTCCAGCGCCCAGCGCACGCGCAGATCACGCACATAACCGCGGGGCAGGTCGGGCACCCAGTCGAATGTTGTCAGTATCATATCGGGCATTGGCATGTCCTTGGTCATCGCGCGTCAAAGGCCGCATGGGTAAACGCATCGGCCAGCGCGACATCATCCGGGCCGGTCATCATGCGTTGGGTGAACAGGGCCGCCACAGTGTTGGTGGCCGGATCGCACCAGAAGCTGGTTCCATACCCGCCCCACCAGCCAAAGCGCCCGATTGCGCCCTGCGGCGCGGTGCGTATGGCCACGCCCAGACCCCAGCCATGTGTGTCCCAGAAATCTGCCGGAAACCATGGCGATGCCGCTTTTTGCGCGGGCGTAATCTGGTCGCGCAGCATGTCATCCACCAAAGCCGCATCCAGCAGCCGCCCGCCATCCGCCATGCCGCCTGCCAGCAAAAACCGGCCAAACGCCAGAAAATCATCAACGCTGGAAACATGCCCCCCGCCACCGGCCTGAAACACAGGCGGGTCCGCAAAACTGTCGGCAGCGGCTGAATTCCACCGCTCCAGCGCGCCGGTGTCGGGGTTGGCCGCGTATTGCGTGGCCAGACGGTCGGCAGGGCCGGAAAACGCGGTGTCTTGCATCCCCAAGGGCGCGCAGACCCGTGCGCGCAGAAATTCGCCCAGCGACATGCCACTGGCGCGTGCAACCAGCACGCCCGCAACATCAAGGCCGGTGTGATAGCGCCACGCCGCGCCCGGTTGGTGCATCAGCGGCAATGACCCCAGCCGCGCCATATAAGTGTCGGCATCTTCCGCAAACAGCTTTGGCCCCGGCATTACGCCAAGCGCCTGCATCTGGCCTGCAACCGGCACTTCGGCAGGGTCGGCGAACACAATACCCAGCCCCATGCGCATGGTTAACAGGTCGCGCAGCGTGATTGCGCGGGTGGCAGGCACCGTGTCATCAAGTGCGCCACCCTGTTGGCGCAGCACATGCCGCGCGGCCAGTTCGGGCAACCATGGTTCGACAGGATCATCCAGCCCTATTGTGCCATCCTGCACCAGTATCAGTGCAGCAACCGCCGTCAGGGGCTTGCCGATGGACGCAATAGCGAACAGCGTATCGCGCGTCATGGGCGCGCCGCTGTCAATATCGCGCAGGCCCGCAACATGGGTCCAGACATCCGGCCCGCGCGCGATCAGTGCCACCAGCCCCGGCACCTGACCGGACGCGACCGCCCTGTCCAGCGTGGCTTGCAAACTGCGGAAATCTGACGCCCGCACAGGATTAGTCCAGCCAAGCGCCAAGGGCAGTGCAGCCGCCCCGACCAGCGTTTGCCTGCGCGTAAAAAAGCGGGGGTTGCACATCAATCTCTCCCGTTTGGACATAGTGTATTACGCTTTGTAGCAAGATAAACTTGTATATACAAGTTTAAGGTCAGATCACACCGGACACCAGCAGCGCGGTCCTTTCGGGGCGGGCTGAAAATGCCGCCGCGCAAGGCCGCTTACGGCAAAAACCTTGAATTCCGCGACATGGCCTTGCGTCTGAGAAATGTTATAATATAACACTTCCTATCTGCCCTGCAATTTTTGTCTGCATGCCCATGACCCCGCCGACCCACATCATCTGCCTGATCCTGACCGTGCTGTTGCGCGGTCTTTCCCCTTTGCCCGACACCATGCCGAAATGACCTTGCCGCCGAATAAAGTTCAAGCTATTCAACCTGTGATGGTGCCCGGAACGTTCCGGGAGAATAGGGAAGCCGGTGCGGGGACAACCCCCAATTCCGGCGCTGCCCCCGCAACTGTAAGCGGTACGCACCCCCTTTATGCCACTGGACCAACCGGTTCGGGAAGGCGGGAAGGTGCGACACCCGCGAGCCAGGAGACCTGCCATCACCAGAAACACAAACCCGGGCGGGGTGCCCCGGAGGAGGAAGTAATGACCAGACCTATGGCCGTGCCCGGCCACATACTGGCGCGTTCCTGCTTCTCCGCAAGGAGAGGGAATGCGCATGATTGCAAAATCTGACACTGCCACATCACAACGGACGGGCATCAGCGGCCTGCCGCGCTCTGGCCCCATCCGGCCAGGGGTGCAACCGTGATGCCGGGCGCAGATCATCTTGTCATCTGCTTTTCGCAGCCCAGCCTGTCGGCGCGCGACGAAGCGCGTTTCAGGGCAGCGCTTGATCTGGCGGCGCGCAAGACATTCGGACCCGCAATTTCGGTGGTCCGGCTGGAAGGGGCCGGAACCGGTCTGGTGGCCGCGATGCGCGATGCGCGCGACACGGGTGCGCAACATCTGCGCATCATGCCGGTCGGGTTCCCGATGGCTGCCAATATCCGCGCGTGGCTTCCCGGCGCAATTGCCCATTTTGCCGCCACAGAAGGCGGGGATATGCGCATAGACCTTGCCGATCTGTGCAATATCGAGGATGCAGCGCAGGCACTCGTTGCCCTGTCGACCACCGCAGATGCACAGGACATGCAGGCCGTCCGGCCCAGCCTTGGCAAGCCGGGCTGGCAGTTTCTGCCCGATTTCGACACCCATATTCTTGTTTGCACCGGTCCGCGCTGCGCCTTTCGCGGTGCAGGAACACTGCATGCACAACTGAAGGCCCGCCTTGCAAAAGCAGGCCTGTCCGATCGCTGCATGACCACCACGACCGGCTGTTTGTTTCCCTGCAATCAAGGTCCGTTGCTGGTGCTGTATCCGCAAGGGGCCTGGTATCACGTCCCGGATCAGGACGCGCTGGACCGGATCGTGTGCGATGTCATCGCACAGGGTGGCGACGCCCCCGACCTGCGCCTGAGCGAACGCCCGGGCAGGCGCCGCGACATGTCCCACACAAAAATCGAAAGGATAACGTGACCATGATAAACCTTGCCCGAGCTTCCCTGTCCGGCGCAGTGGCGGCTGTTGTGCTGGCCCTGCCGCAGCTTGCCATGGCGCATGATCCCCACGCCGACCTGCGCATCGTCACCTCATTCACGATCAACAGCATGAACCCGTGGCAGGACGGGTATTGGATGCAGGAATTCGGGCAGGCCGAATTGCTGATGAAATTCAACGAAGACGGCCAACACCACCCGTGGCTTCTGTCATCGCTTGAAAACCCCGAACCGAACCGCTGGGTTCTGACACTGCGCGACGGGCTGCATTTCCAAAACGGCAGGCCGGTCGATGCCGCAGCCGTATTGGCCGCAATAGACGCCGCGCTAGACCATTCGCCCGCAGCGCAAGGGTCGGTGCCGGATGGTGCCGAATTTACAGTAACCGGCGCGTTGGAGCTGACAGTGACCACACCTGCCCCATGGCCGGAACTTCCCGGCGTTCTGGCGGACGAGCAGGTTTTTCTGATCCTTGATGCGGATGCGGTTGCCGCCGTGGGCGATGACTGGGCGCAACTGGTGGGTGCCGGAATTTACACCGGGCCCTACACTGTTACCGGACTGGACGACACACGCCTGAAGGCCGAAGCCTTCGCAGATTACTGGCAGGGAACACCGGCCTTGCCGGGGCTGACTGTCGCGTTTGTTCCCGACCCGAATGCCCGCATTCTGGCCGTGCAGAATAATGAGGCCGACATCGCGCTGTACCCCCCGCTTGCCGCGAGGCCCGCAGTGGACGCCATGCCGGATGTGCATTTCAACATCGGCGGGCTGTCCACCGGCGGCTTCACGGGCTACATGAATCTTGAACAAGGGCCGCTGGCGGATGTGTCGGTGCGCAAGGCCGTTTTGCGGGCCGTTGATTACCGCGAGATCGCGGAAGATGTGTTCCGCGGCGGGCTGGCGCAGGCACATTCGCTTTATGCGGAAAACCTGCCCTTCGCATTGCAGAACTACCAAACCGATCTGCTGGACGCCGCAGCCCTGCTGGATGCCGCAGGGTGGGTGACAGGGCCGGACGGCTTCCGGCACAAGGACGGCAGGAAACTGTCGGTCATTCTGGCAATCTATCCCCAGCAACCCGATCTGGTGCCGCTGTCCACGGCGGTGCAGGCGCAGCTTGCGCGCGTGGGAATTGACGCCGAGATTGTCAGCTTCGACGGCATCAATCAGGCCCTGTTGGAGCCATCGAACCAGTGGGATCTGGCCATGGTTTCCACAGGGGCCGCCAGTTGGGGCCGCGTGCAGAATTTTCTGAACACCTATCTTTTGCCGGGTGCGCGCCGGAACTATGGCGGCTATGACAATGCAGAAGTGAACGCACTTGTCCCCGAACTGGCCACAGAGGTGGACCCCGAACGCCGCACCGAAATCCTGCACCGTATCCAGACAATCCTGTGGGACGAAGACCCCTATGCATTCTCGTTCAACATCCATCTTGGGCGCGTCATCGTGAATGACAGGTATGCCTGCTACGCGCCGGGTTTTGCGCTGTATCATGTGTCGTGGCAGACCGCGCCTTGCGACTAAGGTTGCGTGACATCAAGGCGCGCGGTTTGGGCCGCGCCCTTGTAATGCGGCTGGGTCAGGCCGTGCTGGCGGCGTTCGGCGCAAGCCTGCTGGTGTGGCTGATGCTGCCGCTTGCGCCCGGTGATCCCGTGGACATGATCCTGAATGCCCAGCGGGTGGAGGAACCGACAGACCAGCACATCGCAGCTCTGCGCGACCGCTTCGGTCTGGACCGGCCTTTATGGCAGCGATATCTGGTCTGGATCGGGGGCGTGGTGCAGGGCGATTTCGGCCTGTCATGGCGCACGGGTGAACCGGTCCTGTCGGGGCTGATGCGCCGCCTGCCTGCAACCTTGCAACTGGTCGGGCTGTCCTTCGTGATCTCTGTGGCGTGGTCGCTGGGGCTGGCGCTGGTTGCCGCACGCTGGGCGGGGCGCTGGCCGGACCGGCTGGTGCTGGCCTATACGCGGCTGCTGGCTGCAACACCGTCATTCGTGCTGGCGCTTCTGGTGCTGCAATTCGTCGTGGTGGGCATGGGGATCGGGCTGGTTCTGTCAGGGGGCGCGGGTGCCACGCTGATTATCGCCGCCGCAATTCTGGGGATTGACCGCGCGGCGGGCTGGACACAATTGCTGCGCGCCGGATTGCTGGAGCACCTTGCGCGCGGCCCCGCCGATGTTGCCAAAGCGCGCGGCGCAAGGCCGGGCCGCGTGCTGGCAATCTATGCCCTGCCCGCTGCCCTGCTGCCATGGATGACCGCGCTTGGCATCAGTCTTGGTGGCCTGATCGGCGGCGCGCCGATACTGGAAATGATATTCACATGGCCCGGAATAGGTGAACATGTCCTGACGGCCCTTTCAGTGCGCGATGTCCCCGTGATTCAGGCCTTCGTCCTGATTGCCGTGCTGGCCTATGTCGCGGCCAGTCTGGTGGTTGATGCAATGGCCATCATGCTGGACCCGCGCATGCGCCATGCGAGGCCCGCATGAATCTGCGCCGCGCCACATTGTCAGGGCCCGTTGCGCCCCCGCCGCGCGGCATTCTTGCCGCCCTGCTGCACCATCCGTCAGGGCGCTGGGGGGTGGTGCTGGGCGCGGCGCTGGCCGCCATGGCCGTGGCGGGGCCGTGGGTTGTGGCCCATCCGCCAAATGTGCCGGATTATGCCGCCGCATTGCGTCCGCCCGGATCAGGGTACTGGCTGGGCACCGATGCCACCGGGCGCGACCAGCTGTCGCGGCTGGTCGACGGGGCGCGGCGGTCGCTGGGCGGGGCGCTGGCCGTGTCGGTTGCAATTACCCTGATCGGGTTGATAGTCGGCACATTGGCGGCGCTGGCCGGTCGCTGGGTCGATGCCGCGCTGATGCGGTTTGTCGATGTCATCATGGCACTGCCCGGGCTGATCGTTGCATTTGCCGTGATCGGGCTTTTGGGGCCGGGATATGTGAACCTGCTGATCGCGCTGATCGCCGCTGACTGGGCCTATAAGGCGCGGATTGCGCGGGCCTGCGCGTTCGACGCCGTGCGCAGCCCCGCCGCCGAAGTGTCGCGCCAGTTTGGCGTGCCTGAATGGCGCGTCGTGCTTCATCATGTCCTGCCGCCGGTTTTCTGGCCGCTTCTGGTGCTGGGCACCCTGGGGTTGGGGGGGCAGATCGCGGCCATATCGGCGTTTTCGTTTCTTGGGCTTGGGGTGCAGGTGCCCCATGCCGAATGGGGCGCAATGCTGGCCGATACGCGCTTTTTGTTCACGGTCGCGCCGTGGCTTTTGCTTGGCCCGTCGGCGTGCATTCTGCTGTCGGTGCTGGCATCAAACCTGCTGGGCGAGGCCCTGCGCGACCTTGCCACACCCGAGGGGAGGTCATGACCGCACCCGTGTTTTCAGTCACAAACCTGTCGGTCACCCATGGCGGCGTCAGCATCTTGCACGATATTTCCTTCGATCTTGCGGCGGGGGAATGTCTGGCCATTGTCGGGCTGTCGGGCTGTGGCAAAACAACCCTGATGCGCGCCTTGCTGGGGCTGTTGCCGCAATCGATGCAGGTATCGGGCGACCTGCGCACCGCCGCAGGCACCGTCCCGCTGGGCAATACGCGTGTTCTGCGGCGCAGATTGGGGCGCGAAATAGGCTTTGTCGCGCAAAACCCCTTTGATGCCTGCGCGCCCTTGCGCACCGTCCGCGCCCATATCGCGGAAGCATGGCGCGCCCATGGCCTGACACCGGACCACAAGCGCATCATCGCGCTGTGCAACCGTCTGGGACTGGCCAAGCATATGCTGGAGCGCTACCCGCATGAATGGTCGGGGGGGATGTTGCAGCGGGCAAATATCGCAGCCGCCATCGCGCTGTCCCCGCCTGTTCTGCTGGCGGATGAGCCGACATCTGCGGTTGATGCCGATATGGCCGAAAGGGTCATGTCCTGCCTGCGCAGCGGCGCGCCCGGTGTTATTGTCGTCAGCCACGACCTGCCGCTGGTGGCGCGCTGTGCAGATCGCGTGATCCTGATCGAGGATGGCCGCATTGCCGCCATCGCGGGCCGCGCTGAGCTGTCGTCAGGGCGTGCCCCCGCACCGTTGTACGATTTCATCCGCACCGGCCAGCCCCCTTGCCCCGCGCCGCCCGCGCCCGGCTTGAACATGCTTGACGTCAGGGATCTGGCCATTGATCGCGGCGGGCGGCGTCTGGTGTCGGGGCTGAACTTTGCCTTGCAACCGGGCAAGATACTGGGGGTTGCAGGCCCGTCAGGTGTTGGCAAGACCAGCTTGCTGGCAACACTTGCAGGACGCCTGCCCCCCGCTGCCGGCGTTATCGTGCGGGGCGGGCAGACCCGCGCGCCGCGACAGGGCGAAGTGCTGGTCCTGTTTCAGGACGCAGTGTCAAGTATGAACCCGCGCTGGCCGGTTTCGCGCATCGTATCCGAACCCCTGACCAGCGCCAACGGGCGGCAACCCCGGCGCGACCGGCCCGATGCAATCCGTCAGGCAATGGGCGCTTTCGGACTTGGGCATATCAACCTGAACTCGCGCCCCGGCGCATTGTCGATGGGGCAGGCCCAGCGTGTAACACTGGCGCGCGCCAGCCTTGCCAAACCAACGCTGATACTTGCGGATGAACCGACAAGCGCGCTTGATCCACGGCAAAAATCAGCCGCGCTGGCCGGTCTGGCACGACTTGCAAAGGCAGGCGCCGCAATCATCCTTGTCAGCCATGACCGCGCCATGCTGCGCGATTTCTGCCACGAAACGCTTGAATTGCGCGCAGATGCGCAAGGGTGCGTCAATCCTGCTGCTCGGGAAACAACCCCGGCATCCACCGGCCTGCATATTTTGCCGGAAACGCCAGCGTAAGCGGCGCGCGCGGGCTGGGCGACGACAGCGCGCCCGCATCAAGCAATGCGGATGTGACCCGCCGCGCCGTGCGGTCGCTGGTGCCAAGAATTGCTTCAACCTCGCCCCGCTGTATCTGCCCCTGATACAGAACAGCCTTCAGCACCACATCGGATTTCGCAGGCAGGATCGCGGCGCGCATTTCCTCTTCGGCCCAGATCAATATGCGGTCGCGCAGCCGGTCGGGCCGCATAAGGTTTTCCATGAATTCAACCTGTTCAATGCAGATGCGCAGAAAGAATCCGGCAAAAGACGCAAGCGCCGCTTCGCTAAGGGTGCCGCGCCCGTCCCTGTCGCCCCTGCGCGGGCTGTCACAGGCCGCAAGATGCTCTTTATAGGCAGCGTCCTGCCGCGCCAGCCCGCGCGCCACAGACCAAAGGCCGCGCGTATCCAGTGCGCGGCGCAACATGGCATAGGACATAAGCCGCGCAATCCGTCCGTTGCCATCAAGGAACGGGTGCACCCACAACAGCCGATGATGCGCGCAGGCCGCCGCCAGAATAGGCTCTATCCGGCCGGGCAAGCTGTAGGCCTTGTGCATCCGGTCCAGAAAACGTGGCACGGCACCGGGACTGATGGCGATATGGCGCCCGACCTCGACATAGCGGGTGCGCAATTCGCCCGGCACAACCGCAATCCGTTCGCATGTTTGCGGGTTTTCGACAAACAGAAGTTCGGGCGGCAGCAATTCGCAAAAACGACGATGCAACGCGACAACCGACTGGGGCGCGGTCGGCGGGTCCGGCATGCCATCCTCATCGATCCATTTCTGAACGGTGACATGCGCCTTGGCTTCAAGTTGCAGGTTGCGTTTTGTCAGATCGGCGCTGTAATCGCCCTGCATCGCACGCTCGATATCAATGGGGTGGGTGGCGTGACCTTCGATCAGATTGCTGTAATAACAGTTCATCGCGCGCACCAGATCTGCCAGCGCACAGGCCATGGACGGCGGCAGGCCACTGCGAAAGGCCGCTGATTTTTCTGCCAGTTCAAGCGCAAGATCATTCAGGCCCGCACGCGCAGGCGCACCTTCGGCAACCATCAGCGGTTCGAACAAGACAATCATCTCGCCATCATCAGGGATCGTCATTTGTCCTGCACCTTGGCCGCTTCTTTGGCCGCTTTCAAATTCTATATAAATTAAACACTATCATATACTTGATGTAATATGAAGCCTATTGATTTCCTTATTTTTGGCCACTTTACCGGCCACTAGCCTAGCGTAGAAAGGGGCCGCATTTCCCGCGTTATTATGCCCGCACCCGCCAGCGCGGCGCGATACATGTGCGAAAGTCACACAAACGCCCAATCTGCCTGCGCCCGTGCATTTGCAGGCGCGCAACTCACCCCCCGCTTGATGAAACACTTGAACACAAACCGGAATCAGGCGAGCGTGTGACCAAGCGGCATGCATTTTATCGGTGACGGAGGGGATCATTTTCACGCGGGCAATATTCATTTCAGCGTCATGCGCGTTTCTTGGCACGGCTGCGCCCGCGCATGAAACATCGATCACCATCGGCACAGGTGGCGTGACGGGGGTGTATTTCCCTGCCAGCAACGCCATTTGCCGGTTGCTTAACCAGGATCGTGCCGCGCATGGCATCAGGTGCATGGTGCAGCCGACCGGTGGTTCGATGCACAATCTGCAAGCAATACGCTTTGACGGGCTGGAATTTGGCGTAGTGCAATCCGATCTGCAATTCCATGCCTATAACGGCAGCGGCGGTTTTGAACACGATGGCGCGTTTGACGGGCTGCGCGCGGTGTTTTCGCTGCATCCCGAACCCTTCACGGTGATTGCGCGCGCCGATAGCGGCATCAGGGTATTTGACGATCTGGCAGGCAAGCGGGTCAATATTGGCAATCCCGGATCAGGCCAGCGGGCCACGATGGAAGTTGTGATGCAAGCCATGGGCTGGGGGCTGGACAGTTTCGCGCAGGTCACCGAATTGTCGCCCGCGCGACAAGCCCAGGCGCTGTGCGACAACGACGTTGATGCCATTGTCTATGCCGTCGGTCACCCGTCGATTGCCATCCATGACGCCACCGCCTGCGACACGGTTCTGGTCAAGGTCGACAATCCCGCAATCCGCGCTTTGGTGGACAAGCATGAATATTACAGCATGGCCACCATCGCCGGTGGCATGTATCGCGGCGCGGAAGATGACACACCAACCTTTGGCATGCGCGCCACGCTTGTCGCATCGGCGGACGTGCCTGAAATGGTCACATATCAACTGGCCAGGACCATCTTTGAAAATCTGGACCAGTTCAGGGGGCTGCATTCCGCCCTGAACGGGCTGGACCGCAATGAAATGGTAAATGAAGCCCTTTCTGCCAAAATGCATGCAGGCGCGAAATCATATTTCCAGGAAGTGGGGCTGCTGGGATAGCGCAGACCGCTGTAAGCCGTGCCAGCTACAGCATTGCGCGCAGGGCGTTGCGGTCAATCTTGGACCGGTGGCGTTTATCCATTGGCATGCTGGCCACATGAACGACTCCCGCGCCCCCCAACGCAGTGGCGCGGGTTTGCCAGACTGGCATCTGTGCGCTGTCCCCTTCGATCACAAGGCAGGCAGTGTCATGGGCTTCCATCAGGGCGCATTGGCGCACGCCGGGCCATTGCCGCGCAGCACCCTCGACCGCGAACGGATAGCACATGCGACCCGCGATTTTCACATCCGTGCCCATACGCCCCAGCAACCAAAGCCGGCCTTGCGCATCCAGACGGCCTGCATCGCCTGTTCGGTGCCAGACTATTGCGCCATCACGGATCTTGTTTTGCGCATCATGGGCGGGGTCAAGATAGCCGCGGTTCACATGCGCACCGGCAACCTGAATTTCATCCTTGTGAATGCGCAAGTCTATCCCTGCAACAGGGTGGCCGACCAGAAGCCCCTGCCCCCCGTCCATCGCCGCGCGGTCATCAGGTGTTATATCAGTGGCGTCCAGATGGGCAATCGGCTCCGCCTCGGTCGAGCCATAGACACAACACACGCGCAAATCAGGCCGGACCGCGTGCATCCGGTCAATCAGTTCGGGGAAAACAGGGCCACCGCCGGTAAAGACCGTATGCAGCGGCGCATCTGCGCCTGCCTGCACCAACATTTCGCACAGGGATGGGGGCACAAGTGCGCGGGTGACGCGGTTCTTGTGCATCCAGTCGCGCAATTGCGCGGGGTCCAGCGCATCAAGGCGCGACATCTTCCAGTTCGGCAACACCGATGTCTGCCCGCTGGCAATATTGATCAGCACGAACACGGGAAACGCTACCAGATCGCGTTCGGCCTGCGCGCTGCGGAGCAGCGGCGCGATGGCGCTATGCTGTGCTGCAAGGAAATCATGGCTGCGCGGAATGGCCTTCGGCGCCCCCGTCGTGCCCGATGTGAATGAGATAAGCGCAATATCCGCGCCCGCAGGGGGGGGCATCGCGGGCAGGGGCGCGGCCTGCCCGTTCGGGCGCAAATGGCGCAGCCCCCATAGTTGGGGCAACACCCAACGCAGCAGCCCATACAGGCCAGAACTGCAAAAGGCGCGTGGTCTGGTGACGTGCGCGGCATGGCGCAGCCCCGCAAGCCCCAATGCCGGTTCTGGCAGAACGGCAGTTGCGCCAAGTGTCCACAGCGCGGCCAGCGCGGCATAAAGATCTGCATCCACAGACATGGCCACCAACACCTTGTCGCCCGCACGAATGCCCTTGCGGTGCCACGCCCCTGCAAAACGCACGCGGCGCGCATCCAGTTCGGCAAACGTTACCGCGCGCCCCTTGCCATCGACCAGCGCCACCCTGTCGGGATGCCGTTCGACTGCGGCGGCAAAGTCGCGCAGCAGGTCAGACATCCCATTTCAGCCCAAGCAATTCATAACGGCGAAACACCTGCCCGCCTTCCTGACGGCTGCGCGCGGCAGAACGGTTGTCGTCATGGATCAGCGCATGGATCATTGTCTTGTAGCCCATCGCAAGGGCGGCAACATGACAGGCATGCACCATATGCCGCCCCGCACCGGGAATAAGACTGGCATAGGTTTTCAGGATGACGGTTTTCGTGCCCAGCCCTTCGGCATAGTTTGGGATTGCAAACAAAAAGCCCGCCAACGCCCCGTCTGGCCGCCGCGCGAAAAAGATCAATGCGGGCTTTAGCATGGGAAGAACGGGTTTATACATTTCAAGGAACGCGGATTCATGGATAGGCGTGTAAAACGCGTTACCCGCAAATGCCACTGACGACAGGGCAAACACCTCTCGCAGCATGGCGTCCGGGTCGTGGCCGTCCCATGCCTCGATGGTGAAACCAGCGGGGGCGGGCAATGGCGCGGGGTCGCATATGTCCAAGGGCATCCGCGCCGAAAAATAGCGCGCCACTGGCTGGAAACCGGCGGTGGCAAAAATCAACGGCTCATGCGGGCGGTTGGCCGGTTCCATCAAAAAGGCGGGCGTGCCGTCAGTTTCGCTGACAAAACGGTAACTGTGCCATGTGTCGCCTGCCATTGGCCCCAACACACGGTCGAACCCCGCATCCCGCACGCGCGCCAGCGCCTGTTGCAACAAATCCGTGCCCGCCTGTGGCGTCTTGAACGACACATTGCCAAGCGTCGCGGCACACGCACCGTCCCAATCCGGCCCGTTCAGATGAAGGGTCAGGGACGCGCTATCGGTTTTCAGTGTCTCAATCGTCACAGGCTTCCTCCGGCTGGTGGGGGTGTGCCGCCCTGATCTATGACCGCAAGGGTATAATAGGCCAGCGGCAGGATCATGGACAACACTGTCAGCTTCAACACCCGCTGCCTGAAAAACATGTCAGGCAGCGCCGCACTGGCCGCAGCGCTTAGGGCCAGACACAGGCAGGCCAGCACCAGCAACGGTTCCGCCCATAAACTATGCGGCGGGTTCAGCCATGTCACAATCTGGCGGAGCGCCAGCAGCGCCGCCGCGATTACCGGCACCCAGACCAGATTGCGCCGCAACGCCAGCGTGCCTAACCCCATGACCAGCCCCATCGCCGTCAGGCCATAAAACTGGACCGCGTTCCACCCGACAGCATTGCCAAGCGCCAGCCAGCCGAAACTGAACAACGCCAGCCCTGCAACCATGTCCAGATCGCCAAAATCATCGCCACCGGGGGATCGCGCACTGGCCCAGGGAT
Organism: Paracoccaceae bacterium; assembly: GCA_020832445.1. Classification (GTDB taxonomy): domain Bacteria; phylum Pseudomonadota; class Alphaproteobacteria; order Rhodobacterales; family Rhodobacteraceae; genus Roseinatronobacter. The sequence continues at coordinate 16,619 of JAFIEO010000066.1, read as the reverse complement.
AGGCCACAAGCACCAGCGCGGGCAGTATCGCGTTTTGCAATTCAACTGACGCCAGTATCAGAAACATCGCCACGACATAGACACGCGCGGCATGGGTCGACAGGCCACAACGCGGGCCGATGATGCGCGACGCAATGATTGCCAACACGAACAGCACGGCAATGGGCAGCAGCTCAAACAGGGTGCTGTTGCTGTGAACCTCCAGAAAGACCAGCAACCCCAGCGGCAGAAACAGGTTGTCGAACCCCCGCCAGCTTTGGGCCTCGACCAATGCGCCGAAACCGGCGACCAGCAGGGCAAGGGTCAAAATGTTCAGGGGCGGCAGGTCCGACAGGAACATCAGGCAAATCAGCGCCACCAGAAGCGTGATGACAAAAAACACCACTGTGCCTTCGACACTTTTGACGCCCTGTTCCACCTTGAATCGGCGCGTGCCATAGGCGGTTCCCGCCAGTGCCGCCGCCGCATCGGCCAGCGTCAGGACCGCGATTGGCAGCACATAAAACAGCGCCACCCCGTCTGCGAAAAAGAAACAAAGCCCCACCGAAATGGCCAGCAGGAAATCCCCGTAGGACCGGCGCTCGACACTGTGCACCGCGTCGCCCAGCCGCCCCGAAATCTGCGGCAGGCGCAGCGCAACCATCATCACCAGTGTCAGTGCGACAATCATGTAAACAGGCCAGCGATCAGGGAAAAGCCACGGCAACCCCATCGCATAGATACCCGTGCCAACATGCACCAGCTTGCGTTTCACTTCGGCGCTGAAGGGCAGGCGGCGCACCAGTGCCATCAACCCCAAAAGGGCCGCAACCGACCCGAACGCGATGACCAGTTGCGCAGCCATACTCACCCGACAACTTCCTCGATCACGAAATCCGAATAGAAGAACGCCTTGTCACGCGATTTCAGGTCATCCTCCAGCGCGCGCAGGCGCGTCACGCGTGCGGACAGGTGCGCAGGCACGCGGCGCGGGGCCATCATGTTCCAGTAGACCAGCCGCGCACCGGGGGCTGCGGCCCCCAGAATGCTGTCATACACCTGCGCAAAAACGGGCGGGGACATATATTCGAAAATATCCGACAGGTTGAACCCATGCGCCAATTCGCCGGTTTTGATAAATGCCTCCAGCGAACCGGGGCGGATTTCAATGCGGGCGCAGCGGTCGCGGATCACGTCAAAATTCTCCGCGCGCCACGCCATTGGCAGGGCCGCGCCATGCGTGCCCTTGATGATCCAGTGCAGATAGGGGTTTTCCGACGGGTCGGTTTGCGCCGCTGCGTGATGGATGCGCCGCGCCACATGCTGCGCGGGACTGCCATCAACATGGTCAAAAAACGCCTTGTCCCGCCCCATCCGGCCCATGACAAAGCGCGAGAAAAAGACATTCAGCAACACCCGCCAGCGCCATGTGTTGAACCGCGTGTCAAAGAAGTCCTGACGCCCCTGCCGGTTGCGCGGCACGAATATGGCGTCACGCGTCGCGCGGGAATGCACGAGCGGCAAAAACCACGTTCGGAATATACGGAAATAGCGTTCGAACTTGCCCACCCCGCCAGCCCCGAAACGCGCGACATCCGTGGCCTGTGCGTTCCAGAATGCCTGTGTTTCAGGGTCAAGCGCGGCCACGACACGCGCCAGCAGTGCCTTGCGCTGCATGGACGCACGCGCGCCCATCAGTTCCAGAAATTCCGCATGGGTCAGGGTCGAATAGGCCGCGATCCGCAGCTTCAGGCAGGCGATCTGCGCAGGCGACAGGTCGACCACCACAATTTTGGCGGGGTCCAGCACCAGCATTGCCAGTGCATTATCCCCCGCCGCGCAGATCGACACCAGCGTTCGCCCGCTGCAATCGCCCATTGCCGCCGTCAGGATATCCGCATCTTCCCATAACTGGGCATAGCGGATGTGGTCAAAGGCGGCTTTCGCTTCAATCTCGGAATTCGTCAATATGCCTCTCCACCTCGCCGGTTGCGCCGTCAACGGTCAGGGTTTCGCCATCTGCAACCCATTGCGTCGCCCCCTTCAGCCCCACCACGCAAGGAATGCCCAATTCGCGCGCCACAATGGCCGAATGTGACAACAGCGATCCGCGCTCGACAACAATGGCCGACGCGTTCGAGAAAACGGCAATCCAGCCCGGATCAGTATGACGCGCCACAAGTATTTCGCCCGCGCCCAGCGATTGCGTGCGCGGGTCGCGGATCACGCGGGCTACCGCTGTCACCCGCCCTGCCGAGCAGCCGGTTGCACTGCGGCGCGCGGACTGGTCTTGCAGGGCAGGCGCATTGGCCCAGACGGGCGCAATGGCAGGGCCGCGCAATTCAATCCGTTCGGGCGGGTCGGGGCGGTTTGCTGCCGCCGCATCTTCGGCCTTGCGCAAGCTGACCAGCGATTTCAGATCGCCCGACAGCCCATACCCTTCGACCGCGCCAAGCACTTCTGACGTGGTCAGGTAAAACACGTCGCGCGGGCCGCACAGCAACCCGCGCGCGGCAAATTCACGGCCCAGTCCCAGAAACACACGGCGCGCATAGCCGAAGATGCGCGTGCGCTCAAACCGCAGGTTTTCGCGGTCGCGCACGCGATTTTTGGTCCATGAAATCAGGCCCTTTGCAATCATGCGTTTGAACGGATTGGGAAATAGCGCGCGCCAGTCGGGGTCTTTGGCCTTGTGCGCATCATGTGCGCCGCGTTGCGCGCTGGCCACAATCGCGGCAAGCAGGCTGGACGGGTCATCGCGCAGTGTCAGGCTTTCAAGTTTCAGCTCTTCTGTGCAGCGATCGCCGAATTTATCAAGATAGCTCTCGACCTGTCGGCGCAGGTCGGGATGGGGGTCAAGGCCGGCCATCCCGTCCGCCATCAGCGCAGCATCCAGACCGGCGGCGCGGGCCATCTGTCCCATTTTCATGATGCGCTGCGCGGGTTCTGCCGAAATAATGTCGCCCTGCCCGATCATCACATCGTTATGCAGGGCCAGACCATCCGGCCCCAGCCACTTTTCCAAAAGGTTGCGCGAGGCCCCGAACGCAATCATGCACAGAAAATCATTGACCAGCGGCGCATCCCAACGATCCAGCAAGGTGCTTTCGATCTTGCGGTATTCCGCCGCAAGTGCTGTTGGCCCGGCGCGCGTCACATCAAAGCCGCTGTTCAGCGCGGTATTCAGGCGCGCATAAAACCGGCGGCGCGTGCGCGGCAGCATCATCGCCTGCCACACCAACCCTGCGCCCGCGCGCCCCAGCCGCAGGTATTCGAAAACGCGCGCGGCCCCTGTGGCAGGTGGTGGGCCAATGCTGTCGGTCACATCGCGGGGCATGGGCGTGTCCACCCCCATCATGGTTTCCATATACGCCCTGTTCAGCGAAAAACCGGGCAACAGCGCCAGCGCCCGATACCAGTTAACCAGATTGTAATAAACCCGCCCGTCAACACGGCCCAGCATATTGCCAAACACGGCAGATTGCGCGGCGATTGTGCGGTCGGGCACCCCCAGCAAGGCCACGAAGGCACGGTAGACGCGGGCATAGACATGAACCGCAAAGGAATAGGTCAGCGGGCTGACCATACCCGGATAGCTTTCGACAATATTGGAATTATCAAATATTGTCAGTGCGGTATCGGGGTTGGGCGGTGGCAGCAGCGGCGTGGTGATGGGGCGCGATTGCAAGATATGCAGCCCGTCATCATCTATCGCCCATTCAATATCCTGCGGCGCGCCAAACACATCCTCTGCGCGCCGCGCCAATGCGGCAATCGCTTCGGCCTGCGCCGCGTTCAGAACGGCAGGCACTGTGGCACAGTTCGCGGTCGCGCCGATTGTCCAGTCTTCGCCGTCTTCTTCGCCTGAAACCAGACGCTCGCCCAATCCGGCAATCGCCGAGATCACAACGCGGTCGCGCCGTCCTGTCACGGGGTCGGCGGAAAACGCCACACCCGCCGCGCGCGCATCAATCATGCGCTGGACAATAACCGCTGGCCCTTCAGCCCCGGTTTGTGACTTCAGCGCGCGGTAAGTGGCCACTGTGTCGGAAAAGCCCGATTGCCAGACCTGTCGCGCCGCATCCTCGACCCCGCCCGCAGGCACATTCAGCAGCGTGTCAAACTGTCCTGCGTGGCTGTGCGCGGCGCCATCTTCCTGCCGCGCCGAACTGCGCACGGCAAACGGCCCCGCGCCAAGATGCGCCAGCGCGTCGGGCAAGCCCTGAAGCGGCGTGCCAGTGTCGAACGCGTCGGCGCGAATGACAAAAAACGCAGGCGGTGCAAACCCGTTTTCAGCCAGACGCGACAGCGCCGCCGCCTTGCCGCCGACATCTTCCACGTTGCGCGCCTGATCCTGCGGAACAATAAACCCCATCAGACCATCCTTACAATCAGGGGCGCAAAACCGGCCAGCGCATAGCAGGCAAAGACCCAAAGCCCTGCAACCGTATCAAGGCGCTTTTGCGCCGCTGCGGTGGGCGCTGCCACATAAGCCGCCGCCGCCCGAAGGCACAGAAACGCGCCCGCCCCGCCCAGCGATACCGCAACCCAGACCACACCAGTTGCCGCCCCCACACCGACCAGCAAGCCCCATGACACCACGACACAGGCAGCCCAGATCAATGCGGCCTTTCTTGGCCCCCACAGGCCGGAATAAGTGTCGACCCCGTCAATCTCGTTTTGCGGTGCCCAAAGTTTGCGCCCGATTTCCAGCACGCAGCCATTCACAAACGACAGCGCCAGAAACAGCCCCAGCCAGAATGCGGGCGTGCCAGCGGGCAGCCATTCCATTGCGGTCAACAACAAGTCAATCAGCGGCATGATCGCCATATGACTGGCCAGATACAGCACGGGCCGCGCCTTCAGCCACCTTGGCGCGCCAAATTCTGCGGTCATGGCCAGCAGCCACAGCCAGACAACGCCAAGCAGCCATAATAGCGGCGGGTGCCATGCCCATGCAGCAAAGGCCGTCACCGGCAAGGACACCAGCCCCAGTGCCAGCACTGCGCGAAGCGAAATCAGCCCGCGCGGGATGGGGCGGTCGGGGCGGTAGCGTTTGTCATCTTCCAGATCCTTGTATTCATCGCAAACCCGCATCTGGAAAAACAGCAGCATTGCCACAACGAACCCTGCCACAAACGCCCCCCAGCCCGGCAGGGGCCGCCCCGCCAACTCGGCCGAGACACTGATGCTGGCTGCGGAAAAAACCGCCAGCAAGGGCACTGTTCTGGCCAGCGGAAAGCGTTCTTTCTGATAGGTCCACAGCGCCGCAGGTGTCATCTATGCCGCGCCAGATTTTCATGGGCGCGCGTGAAATGCCCCGCCGCAATCGCCGCCACAATCGAGATTTCGCCGCACAGGCAGGTTGCGGCCACCACTTCGGCCAGCGCCGCACCATGGCCCGCGCCCTTCAGCCCAAGGATGTTCAGCCCCGCCGACTGGCTGGGCAGCGATGTCCCCCCGCCGACCGACCCGACAAGAATGTTGGGCATGGTCACACTGCAAAACAGGTCATCGCCGCGCGCTTCCATACGGGTGATGCCCATGGCGCTTTCGGCAACGCAGGCGGCATCCTGACCGGTTGCGATATAGAGCGCCGCCAGCCCGTTGGCATAATGCGCCTGCGCCCCCAACTGCCCCGACAGATGCGCGCCAAGATTGGCCACCTGGCCGTATTCCAGCATGTCCTGAACACGTGTCCCCAAGGTGCGTTCCACCACATCTGCCTTCAGCGTGACCGACGCACTGACCTTGCGCCCGCGTCCCGTGACCAGCCCCAGAAATGATGCTTTCTTGTCACCGGAAAAATTGCCTTCGATATACCACGCCTTCAGGGCAACGGGGCAGCGCGCCACAATATCATCGCACAGGGCATTCGTGGCGATTGTCACCATGTTCTGCCCCGCCGCATCGCCGGTTGTATAGCGGCAGATCAGGAACACCACGTTATTGTCGATCATCGGCTCCACCGACACCAGTTTGCCGTGCCGTGTGGTGGATTCTGCCGCCGCCTTCAGCGTCTCAACCTCGGTCACGACCCATTCGACAAACAGCCCCGCATTCAGCAGGTTTTCCAGCACAAAGGCCGGTGTGCGGATGACCCCTTCATACAGGATTGCCGTGCTGATGCCCCCTGATTTCGTTGCGGCATAGGCCCCGCGCGCATAGGACGCGACAAGCGCGGCTTCGGTGGTGGCCATTGGCACATGGTAATCACCGTGCGCATTCAACCCGTTGATCCGCAAAGGGCCAATTATCCCGACAGGCAGTTTCACGGTCCCGATGAAATTTTCTATATTGGCGTTAAACTGCTCTGGCATGGCCATTGTCAGCGGGTCGGCGATTGCATCGCGATCGGCAGGGCCGGTGGTGTTGGCAAGACGGGACCAGTATTTCGCGACAGAGGCCTGTGTGGCCTTGCGAACGGGGCGCAGCGTGGTGAACTGCGCATCACTTGGCAGCATGCGTTCATGCAGCGGGGAGTCAAAAAAACGGGCCCGAATTCTATTCAGCATGTCCTTGACATGGGAAGGAATAGTCATTGTCGCATACCATTGGTTGAAATTACCGGTGCAAAAAACGCATAGGCGACAATTTGTGTCACCAAATTTCCAAAATGGCAACAATCGGCGGCAAACAGGCGCTGCTGTATCAGGGCTTCACGACAGCCTGATTGAAAAGCTGGTGTTGCACTGGTTCAAACGGCGTAGCATCCTTGGGCTGCACCTGACCGGAATACAGCAGCATCCAGTCCTGAAACCCCATCTCATGGCGGTTGGACACCGCATCATAGCTTTGCGTCATTTCACGCTGCGTGTGAAGCTGCGTCTTTACCCAGAAAAAATCGGTCGCGGCATAATCGACAAACGCGAAATGGTCACGGTAGGCCGCCCAGCTGTCGGCAAGTGTCCAGTCCAGGTCGCGCCCCATGCGCTGCAAGAACCGGCTGGCAAAATAGCATTCCGCCGCGCCCAGCCTGCACAATTCGCCAATCGGCGTTTTGGTAAAGATCGAAGGCAGATCATCCGGCCAATGCGCGGGGGCGCGGTCCATGCGCAACGGGGGTGTCCAATAGGCCAGCATGTCATCCGCATGGCCAAAAACGGTCTGGTCGGTCACATGATAGGGGGCATATTTCAGCGACCCGTGCCCCACACCGATAATGCGGTGGCGTTGCGCAGTCGCGCCGCCAACCGCAAACCCCTGCGCCACCGCCACCAGAAACGGCAGCACATCAGGCGCGTATAGCCGCTGGTCGGTGCGGGTTTTCATCACCCATTCGGCCCCGTCCTGCACCGCGCGTTCCACCCCTGCCGCCGCGGAAACCAGTTGCATGTTGATATTGAACAGCCCCGCATAATCGGGCTTGCGGCTAAGAACCACTGTCACCCCAAGATCGCGCGCCGCCGCCAGAAACGCAGGGTCCGTGTCGTCCCATGTGGACAGGATCAACTGGCAGTCGCGCATGCTGCGGGTATACAGGCGCAATGTTTCCAGCGTGAAATCATCGGCCATGAAGGGCGGGCCCTGCATGACCACGGCCGCGCGCGGGTGCGCGATGGACGGGTCCGGCCATGTGCCGATCTGGTCTGCGCGTTTGGGCCGGTGATGCAAGGTTGTGTAATCGTCGCTATGCACGTTTTCCTGCGCGATAACCCAGCGCCGCAAACGTCGCAACAGGCGCGCGCGCAGCGATCTGTCGCCGCCACGCTCTGGCCCAAGCGGTGGCTTTGGTGCAGCGTTACTCATGGCGCGCCCCCGGACGGCAACACGCCTGCGACGGCCTGACGCGACAGTGGCAAGGCCAGAAACGCCTCCAGATCGGCGGGCGTGCCGATGCCATACATCCCCGATCCGACACCGCCAATGCTGTGGCAGACAACCCTGCCCCCTTCGGCGATCAGGCGGTCATAGGCGGGGGCGACATAGAATTCGCCGTTCACGCGCAGATCAGCGGCAATCATGGCATCAGCGGCACGCACGAAATCGCGCCCGCGTGCAAAATTATAAATGCCGACTGTCGCTTCATTCGACACCACTTCCTTTTCGACAACGCCGGTCACGCGACCATCAGCGTTGCGGCGCACGAAGGACCATTTTGCATCATCCGCCCACATCGTCATAATCAGCCCGTCCGCACCCTGTTGCGCGGCCAGATAGGTGTTGATGTCCACATCAATATACTGATCGCAATTTGCAATCATCAGCGGGTTGTCATTGTCAATTGCATCGCGCGCCAGAAGCACGGTACAGGCCGCACCTTCGGTCACACCGTCCAGCAGGGTCAGGGCGCATCCCGGCGCCCAGTCGCGCAACAGGGCGTCCAGCCGGTAGCGTTCCGCATGCTCGCGCTGCAACAGAAAATGGAACCTGTGCGGGCAGTCGGGCGTCAGGTTGGCAATGACAAGCCGGATCATGGGCACGTCATGCACCGCGATCAACGGTTTGGGCAGCGTATAGCCCGCATCAATGAAGCGCTGTCCGCGCCCTGCCATGGGCACCACGATATTCAGCATTCGTATTTGTCCCCTGCGACACTGGGCAGCTTGACCACGACCGTGGTGACATCGGTCAGGGCCTCAAAGTCCGTGGCCTCTCCGGGGTCGATCTTCACGATATCACCTGCACTGTGAATCTGGTCATTCATCCGCGCGCTCCCTTCCAGAATTAGCGTCACTTCCGGGGCGATCTTGTGCATATGGCGCGGCTCTTTCGTGCCGGCGGTGTAGCGTTTGACGGCAACTTCAGCGTCCTTGGTGCGCAAGGCCACCGGCGCGAAATCGCCCACAAACCAGCCCTTGGTCATATCGTCCAGCTTGAAAACCTGCATATGTTTAGCCCCGTTTCAAATTTCGTAGGTTCTGGTCATATTCCTCGACCGCTTGCGGCGTCGCGAGCGAGATGTAGTCGTCGCGGTCAATCGGCCAGATGCCAATGCGTTTTTGATTCAGAATCATTTCGTTGAAACAGGGACACACAAAATACAGCCCGTTCACATGCGCGCCCTTGGTGATCATGGCTTGCGCGGCGGCCACATAATCCTTGCTGTGGCGGAAGTAATAGACCCCTGCGGTGGCGTGGCGGCTGATCGGGCGTTTTTCGGCGGCTTCGATCACCAGCCCGTTTTCATCGGTCTTGACGAAGGACCAGCGCGGATGCACCGAATCGAATGTGATGGTGCCACCATCCAGACCGGCGGCGCGAAACTCGTCTATCACAGCGGCCAGATCGGCCCTGATCACCTGATCGGCATTCGCAATCAGCAATTCATCATCGCCCAGCAGGTAATCAATCCCCAAAAGCGCAGTGCAGGCCGCGCCTGCCGTGTCGCCATCGGCGCGGATGACCACGCAACCCGGCACCATCAGTTCCAGCACATCGCGCATATAAAAGCGCTGGTCATCTTCCTTGCGGATGATGAAAATAAAGCGCGCATCCGGGATGTCGCGCAACCCGTCGAACGCATGTTCAACCAGCGACCGGCCCGCGATTTCAACCATCGGCTTGGCAAAAGGATAGCCCGCATCACGAAACAGCTTGTCGCCCCCGGCCATGGGAATAAGGACATTGATCATATGGCCACCTCCTCGGCGCGGGCGATTGCGCCCAGAATCCGGTCCAGCTGCACATCATGCACCGAATTGACCACCAACAGCTTGCAGCCCGCATCCTCGGCGGCTTTTATGCCGTTGGGGTTATCCTCGACCACCAGACAATTCGCGGGGGACACACCAAGCGCGTCACAGGCTTTCAGGTAGATATCTGGTGCGGGTTTCGCGCGCGCAACATCCTCGTTGCTGACGATGACATCCAGATACGGCATAAGCGCGCTTTTTTGCATCATCAATTCGCAGCTTGACCGCACAGAATTGGACCCAAGCCCCAGCTTGTAGCCCCGCGCCTTCAGGTTCGAAAGCGCGAATTCATGCACAAAAAGCGGCCGGCATTTCAGATGCACCTGATCGGTGGTGTATTGCTGTTTCATGTCGTTCAGAAACCCGTGCAACGCGCGCGGCAGGCCGCGTTCCTGCGTCAGCATTTCCAGCTTGCGCCGCGTTGGCAGCCCGTCAAAGGTGGACAGGTGATCAGCGCGCGAGATGGTAAAACCAAACAACGCCAATGCGCGGTTCAGCGCCTCATAATGCCAGTCCTTGGCATCAATCAGCACCCCGTCCATGTCGAAAACGACAGCTTCAATGGTCATAGGCCAAACAACTCCTTCGCGTCAGCGGGAAAATCGGTGCATAACAGCAGCCCCTCCGCCTGTGGCAGGTCCGTGGCCGCCAGTGCATCCCATACAGGGCGGCAGGCGCGGCCGTGCAACTCGGGCGAGACAACGCATACCCGTTTTCCGGCGTCCAGATAACGGCGGATCACATCAGCGTCCCACCAATCGGACTGAAACCCGTCCAGCCAGACACCGGCAGACTCTGCCAGCAAAACGGGGTCGGGTTCAATATCGCTACGGCGGGTAAAAACCGGCACGCCCGCGCGCAGCCAACCCAGCATGTCGGGAACAGCCATGTCAAAGACAAAGGCATCGCGCGGCGCAAACCGCGCCAGAAGCGGGGCCAGCAACGGCTGCAACCCGTCGCATTTTATGTTCAGGGCAAGCGGCAGGTTGCTATCATGCCGCGCGTGCAGTTCAAACATTACCTCGGCGGTGATGGCGCAGGCATCAGGCGGGTCATGGGCCACCACAAGCGTGCCGTTCAGGTCGCGCAAATCCGTTTCGGTGCCGAACCCCTGCGCGAAGGAATGCACAAATGCCTCCGACGTGTTCTTTTCGGCAGGGATGCGCCAGAACCCCCGGTGGCTTAGAATGATCATTACGCCTATACATCCCTGAGAAGTCTTGCAAATTCAGGTATAGCTGTTCATCTGCAAAGCGGTCAACACAATCAGCGGAACCTGGCGGGTTTGTGGACCGTTGGGGCGCGGACATGGGCAAAAATGGCGCGATATCGCCCCCCTGCCCCACCACCGGCGCGCAGCCATGACCCGCGCCTAGATATCCGCAAAAATATCCGGCACGATCTCCTCTCAGAAGGTAAAGATTGCCTGTGCGTTCAACGCACTTGCCCAGCCCTGTCGGGCAAAATCGGCGCGGTCCAGATCGGCCTTTTGGGCGCAGCAAAAACCACGCCATTGGGCACAGAGGGCAGATTCACGGGAACGGCACGGGGCGGAATCCCCAAGCCATTGAGTTCCCAAAAGATTTTTAGATTATGGCTCCGGCGGTAGGGAACGGAGCTAATTTCAGGGACTCACCCCAAGGCGCTGAAAACTCAGCATAATATTTTTCACAACACCAGCCAATTTCGGCGTTTTGTGCGCATTTTGTGAGACGCTTGTGTTACATGTGTGAAACTTAGCGTAATTTTCGGGTCTTTGGAAGAGCTACGTTCAGCGCCATTAAGGCGCTGTAATAAAAGAAAAATATATAGCTTTGGCGGCTCGGCCGAAGAACGGAGCTAAATTGTGCGCCAGATCCGATTTAATGAACGGTTACGGTCTTACACGAGCCAGAGCCACATCATCATTAATCGGACAATCCCTGACCTCGACGGTAATTCATTTCACATTCAGATATCCCTTTCTTTTGCGCTCCCTGTAATCTGTTTCATACGGAGGGAGCGCCCCGCGCCTCAGTCGGCGCGGGATCCAATTAATATCTTCAACTCACGTTGATACTGTCTTGGTCTGCGACCGCTTTTGTGGGAGGGGTCTGATGCCGCTCATCTGATGAGGTCGAGAGGGATGGCTCGGCCGGAAGCTGATCAAGGTAGTCCCGGAGGGGCTGCCCAGTCAGAACGCCTTTCTCCGCGAGAGCGGTCGCCATGTCTTCCAGAACCGACTGATGGCCCTGCAGGATGCGGATGGCCTCTGCCTCGGCCCGCTGAAGATGGACCTGAACCCGATCACGCAGCGGCCGATCGAAACGCAGCCGCTCGGCTGCGTGCTCCGGCGATGACTGCCAGACCATACCGCCCGTCCCGAGCCCATAGCTCGTTTCAATCGCAGTCGCGATGGTCGTGGCTTGCGCGAGATCAGAGCGTTCATCCCCTCCGCACCCGCCCGACGGCTCGCGAAGGACAAGGCCCTCTGCGGCCCGACCCGCCAGAAGCAGGATCAGGTCACTCTCGTAATCCGACTTAGTACCCGCGCAGGGCCGCCGCAGCATTGTCGCATCACCGCCGGATCCGTTGACGGTCAACAGCTTTGGAATGGCCCGACCGACGAGATGACCTGCGATTGCGTGACCGCATTCGTGTACTGCGATCCTCCAATGCAGCGCAGCATCAACCCGTGGGCGGCGGTTCCGGATCGCTGCCTGGAGATCATCAACCGCCAGCACCCGCTTTCCCCGCCGCGCGAGGGCGCGTGCATCGCGGACGGTTGCGGCGACCTCGGCGCCAGTCATCCCCACAGCGGCCATCGCGGCGTCCGCCAGATCGACCCCCTCCAGGTCATCCCGCAGGTGCCAGCGGAATGCCTTCGGCATCAGCTCTGCGCTGGGATGATCAATGGATACAACCCGGTCGAACCTGCCCGGACGGCGAAGTGCGGCATCAATCTTGTGCAGGTGGTTCGTCGCGGCAATGACAACGACACCTTCCAACTCATTGAATCCATCAAGACATTCCAGCAAGCCCCCAATGACCATGTCAGTCCAGGAACTATTTTGATCATGTGGCCGCGCACGATCACCAAAGGTGTCCAACTCGTCGATAAAGAGCACACTCGGTGCAGCGGCCCGCGCTTTGTTGAAACACTTCCGCATCTCGCTGCAGATTTCAGATGCGCGGCTCCCATCAGCCTGCCAGCTCGACATGGACGCTGCGAGTACCGGGATATCGACCGAGCGCGCAATAAGCCGCGGAATCTCGGTCTTGCCACACCCGGGCGGACCATAGAGCAGGATACCTCGCTGCACATCAGACCACCCGATCTTCCCGGCGCGCCAGTCTTGCATATCGTTGATCAACTGGTCCAAGGGTGCCCGTACGCTGAACGAGAGCGGGAAATCGTCGAACCCGGGACCATCAGAGACCGCCCGTTCGCTGCGCGCCCGGAGCTGGATAAGCGCCGTCTCGGGGTTATCTGCGCGCGCGCAGAGCGCGAGGGCCTCCGGCGTCGCGTTCAAAATCGCTGGATCAGCGTCGTCAATGTCGACAGGCGCTGCATCGGGGAAGAGATGTTTCAGGATTTCCGACAGCATCGCCGCATCAATCTCAGGCAGCGAGATGCGTTGTGTGATCAGTGCTGCAAGCGCAGGCGGCACTGCCTGATACGCAGGCGAGACCAGCACGATCGTCCTGTTCTCGATCAATGCATCACGAAATCTTGCGTCAAATGCGCCCAGCACCTCGGATTTCGACTTCGGGCCCGAGGACATGACATCACCCGCACAGAAGAACCGGGGCTTGCTGCGGGTCGCGCAAGGGCCTTCTGAATCAAACAGGGCATCGAGTGTCTTGAAAGTGATCTCTTCCAGCTCGGGTGCGCTGGTCGCGATATGGGTGATCGATCCGGAGACACAAAGCGCCTGGCTCAGCCCCGTCGCGTTCGTGAACTTACGCGCAAGCTGAACTGCGGCGAGGGCTGCGGCTGCTTGGGGCAGGTACCTGCGCGGGGCAATGCTGTCCTGCTCGTGGCAAGGCGGCAGAACAGGGCCGAATTCCTCATTCTCAATCTCATCGAGGATCGAGTCGACATCGTACACGCCGTCCCAGCCGCTGCGATCCGTCCCGCTCAATTTCTTTGCGGGCGCGGGTTTCGTCGGCTTGGCGGTCTCATGGGACGCGGCAACTTCAATGATCCGGTGCGACCAGCGTTCAAATCCGCTCTCAAGCAGATCATCCAGAATATCGGCGGCGAATTTCTTCCAATCCGCGTCCGCCTCAAGGGTGGGGGGCGTGGTGTTCGACATGGTGTCTCCTGACAATAAAGGGAGGGCCGACCCGTCAACCGGATCGGTGATTTCGCGATCTTTTTCGTGGGGGGGGCGATCAGCCGCAGGCGGGGCTGATATCTTCCGGGAGAAGATCTTCGAACTGCTGCTGGGTCAGGATGCCCAAACCCAGCAGGCAATCGCAAAAGCAGTGCAATTCGATCCGGCCGATCATTTCAACGTCAGCGACACTGAAGGTGAAGCTCGACTTCTTTTCGCGGGTAAACGTAACGATCCCGCGATCAAGAAACACCAATGCCGCGATGTCATAAGCGTCTTGCGCATAACGACAGGTGCCATGGGGGTCCCCGGAATTTCCGCGCGTCATCCGGAAGTGATACTGACCATCCCGGCCCGGACCGGCGGTCGTCTTCGTCTGGATGCGAAGCAGATTGCGCCCTACTGTAAAGATGTGATCGAACTGCGCGCCCGCAGGCGCAGGCACCGGATGCAACCCCCGGCGCGCGCCCCACGACGCCACATGCGCCTCGCCGGCATTTCCGATCTCGGGCGCGTGGCGGCAGATATCGGCAGAAGACAGATCCGGAAAGCGGTTCAGGGTCATGAAGCTCGGACCGAGGGCGGCGGCAAGGTCCACGTCGTGCGCGACCTGAGGCGGCAGCGCGGGCGAGGTCAGGTGAGGCAGCGAGAGCTGCTGGGCGATGGGACGAGGCATTGAATACTCCTTTCGGGCTAGCAGACTAGCAATATGGAGCGCGAAGCTTTTACATTCAATAGCATGCTAGCAACTTTTCCGAAAAAAACTTAATCTGACTTGAACAAGAAGGAATCACCCCGATCTTTTCGGGTTATGAGGGGGCATCATGTCTGGTGAACAGGATTTTCTGACAAGGATCGTACTTCCAGCGGCCCGGATAGCAACCCGTGAGATCGCGGCGGCTCTTGCGCCCTTGGGACTGGCCCCGGCACAATTCGCGATGCTCGATCTCATGGGACGCGACGGTGATATGCGCCCTGCACAGATCGCGCGTCGTCTCGACATCGAAACCTCAACCACCACGAACACCCTGAACCGTACCGAACGGGATGGCTGGATTGAGCGCAAGACGGACCCTAATAACAGCCGGATGGTCATTATATCACTGTCCCCCAAGGGGCGCGCGATCCTGACGGATGCTCGGATGGCCGTACAAATCATAGAGGTGAAGGCGCTTCACGGTACAGATGAGGCGGATCTTGCGAAAGCACGGGCAATCCTGACAAGCGTCATGGCGAAGTTGAAGTAGAGGGAGAATAACGAACCCGGGAGCTGGAGAGATGGCAACTGCGATACCGAGCGCCCCGCCGAGCGACATTCGATAGGCGTGCCCGGCCCGAAGCAGACACCCATGGTGACACCCTGCGCCGCGGTGCAGCATCGCAAAAACTGACTTTGCAGGTAGCGTATCGTTTGGCGGATGAATCACTCAAGATCCAAGAAAACTTGCTGTTCTTACTTGCATAGCTGCTGCACGCTGATGATGCCCCGAGAACGATGTTTAAGAGTATCTGCTGGCGAAATCGAAGAACTGCTCAGTTACGACGCTCGAATGGAAGTTTGATATCTTGACGCGATCGGCCAAACTGCGGAATGTATGCAGTCAGATGAGATGCAAGGCAGGTCGCTGCCGTCTACAAGTGGCAGGGAACCATGAACAAACAAAGAGGATCACCGATAAAATGGGCAGGCAGCAAAGCGTTGTCTGCTTCCCAGATCATGCCTCTGCTCGACTTTGAGCGACCTTACATCGAACCTTTCTGCGGATCGGCAACATTTTTCTTTAAGAAACGCCCAATACACTCGCATCTAAACGATAGCAATCCTGCGCTGATCTCATTCTATCAAGAACTGTGCCGCGATCCAGCCGAAGTCTGGAGCGACTACAATGACACTCCGATCGACGAGCACACCTACTATGAAAAGCGAAAAGAGTTCAATGAGCTCGAATCCGGGACTAGGAAAGCATCGCTCTTCCTGTACCTCAATCACTACGGCTTCAACGGTATCTATCGCACGAATAAGAAAGGTGAATTGAACACTCCTTATGGAGCACGAACTAAAGCTCGGAAAAAGATGTCCTTTGAAGAGGTTCTTGATTACTCCGAACTGCTGAAATGCACCAATCTCTATTGCGGCGACTTTGAGGTCTTCTTGAAAAACCTGTCCCCCGAAGGTTGCTGTATTTACATGGATCCTCCGTACTTCACAGACGACTCAAGGGTGTTTGGCGAGTATGGCGCTCAGACCTTCAAAGGAGTTGATCTACAAAGGCTATTTGATGTGACGACCCAGTTGGTTTTCGCTAAAAATACAGTCGTGATCTCTTACAAGGATTGTACTGAGTTTCGAGATATATTCGGTTCTTTTATCCAATCCGAAATTACCGTTCAGCGAAATGTCGGTGGGTTTTCTGGAAGGCGGAAAACCGATCAGGAATTAGTGGCGATTTTTCAATAATGCGATTTTTGATCCTAAGCGACATTCACGCTGTTTCTTCTGATTTGTCACTGCTCGAGGCTTACGGCAAAAAGAAAGTGAGCAGCTGCTGTTGATTGCCACTGAGATTTGACCCGGCATTGTCACCGAGAACTGACCCACCCAGTTGTTATGTTCTACGTGTCATTCTGGCGTCAATACTGGTGTTTCCTTCCGTTTCTTTTTCGCTGTTTCGGAGCTTGCCTTGAA
>JAFIEO010000062.1 GCA_020832445.1 Paracoccaceae bacterium | reverse complement strand
AACATCCGAAGCTCTGCAGGCCGGGCAGAGTAGCGGGCACTCGGGAACTGATTGTTCGGCCCAACTACCTTGTTGTCTACGCGGAAACCGCCAGCACGATCACAGTTCTGCGCGTACTCCATGCTGCGCAGATGTGGCCTTGATCGGCATTATTCGTCGGTTTCATCAGCAAGATAGCTGACATTGCCGGTAAAACATCCCTGTGTTCGCCGGAAGACCCTCTTATTTCAGACCCGAGGGCACTGGCGCAAGGTAGACCATATGCACGCCACAGACGGTCGGTCACTCCGGCAATAATCCTCCCTCTTACCATTCACAGGCATAGCGACGGCTGCATCAGTGGATGCCCTTTGGCGCGGTCTATCATCTCTGCCGGAGTGATTGAGAAAAGCGGCAGCGCATCCCGTTGCGATGTGAAAGCGCATTCAGCAAGGTGAAGCGCGATCAGCAGATACGCGTTTTGGATCGTATGGTTCTCGACATGAAGGCCCGACAGCGCGCGCTCTGCCCGCTCCCTGTCGTGGTCGTTTGCGGCGATCGAATGCCAATGCTCTAGAATGGCGCGTTTCCGCGCCAAGGGCATGTCAGAGGCCAGCAGGATGCAAAAGCCCTGATCATTCCCCAGATGCCCAGGGTCGAGGTTTTCGGCCATGCGCTGCGCGAAATTGGTTTGATCCAGATCCAGCCGGGGCAGTGCCAGACCAAGTGGCGCAAAAAGATGCGTCCGGATGCCCCGCGTCCGATGTGACAGGTTTTCGATCACGATCCGCATATCTTCGATATCGTGGCACAGGTTGAAAAGGGCCGCATCAAGAAAGGGAATGCGCCACCACAGCTCGGTCTGAAAACTTTCCCAGCTTCTGCTGCGCGCGCGCGTGTCAGCCAGAAGTTTGATCGATGTTGCGCTGAGCGCCTCGGGCGCGAAAGCGGCGATGAAGGCCAGCGTTCCTGCGCGCAGGTCTTGCACTTCGGGAACAGGCTGCTGTTCCAGCCCCGACACGAAGGCTTTCAACTGTGTTCGGAATATGTGGTCAATCGGGTTCGCTGGCGCGTCGATGGAGCTCATGCTTCCACCACTTTCCCCGCCCGCTCCTGATTGAGCCGGAACAGGCGCGCGAGGATTTCGTCGTCGGTCAAGCTGCCCGCGCGCCAGTCATCGTCCCAGCCATAGGCTTCGGCGACGGCCTCATCGAGGGCGCGGTGCGCGTGGTCGAGCCATGCCGGGCGGACGTTGTAGAGGTTGGTCAGGGTGCGCTTTTTCAGTTCTTTCTCGGCGGCCTCGTCCTTGGGCAGGATGCGGTCGGGAAAGCCGGGGACGACCTCAGGGACGCGCTCGACCAGGTCGGCGGGGTTGAGCCAGTTTTCGCGCAGCTCGTTCAGGCGGGCGGCGGCGGCGGCGATCTTCTGCGCGCGCGGATCATCGGCGTAATCCGCGGCGGGGATGTTCGGGGTCAGGCCCTCGGGGAAGGGGAAGGTCTCGAAGGTGGTCGAGGGGGTGTAGCGGGGATCGTTGCCGACCCCGAGAAATGTCCCCATGCGTAGCGCCCAGATTTCATGAAAGCGCGAATGCAGGATGCCGAAGCTGGTGTCGTCGTCGCGGGCGATGGCGTCGGTCGCTGTATCTGGGACGGATGTGACAGATAGCCAAACAAATATCCTGTGCTTTGATACGCGCGGAGTACAAACGAACCGCTTAATCTTTGAGAGTTTCGCTCTCAAGAGTGGTCTTGGTCTTTCGTACAGCCACCAATTCGTGCGCGTTTTGATGTCTCGAACTTTTGCACGCTCTGGTTTAACGATCTCTGCGACATAACGAAAAGGCTCTTGAAAGCAGGCCGCTTCCGCGATTTCACGGAAATCGTTAAAGTCGATAACCCAACGTTCTTCCGGGCGGCGAACAATATCCATCGCATTTACGAGGCGCTTTAGCACAGTCGAGTTTGGTAATCCGTTTACATTTAGCGGCATTGCAAGCCACTCTCGCGCGAGATCGGATCGAATATCAAAGCTCCCGTATTTCTTCATCCCCTCGAAGCAAATACTGGCGTTCTCTTTGAGGCGGGCAGCTTTCGTCAAATCAAAATCGTGCTCATTCGCTGTAATGTCCGAGAGAACCCTAGTCACAGGTTTCCCGTTCAGCATGGACACGCCGTCAGCGCGATCAAAGCAAACCATCGACACGCGCACCGCCGCGCCATCAACTGTCCATGGTTCATCGGACCATGCGGCAAAAATGCGCCCACTTTCAACGATGGGTTTCAAAACACTGCGGTTCGCCCCTCCCCGGATTGAGTTCGTGGCAACCAGCCCGGCACGGGTGAGTTTGCCCGTCTCCATCATCCTCCATGCCTGCGCGAACCAATAGCAGACCAGATCGGCAAAACCTGGCACAACATCGCCCCAAGCATTCCGTAGTGCTGTGGTGTAGTCCTCACCCAACTCCCCGAGTATCTTGCTTGCTCCCAGAAATGGCGGGTTGCCGACAACCACATCCACGGCGGGCCAGTCGGCCCGCGTGCCGTCCGGGTTCAGCACGGCGTCGCGGTTCTGGATGCTGCCCAGCTTGCGCAGGATCGGGTTTTTTGCGGCCTCGAACCCGTTGCGGCGCATCCACTGGATTTCCCCGATCCAGACCGACACGCGGGCCAGTTCGGCAGCGTAGGGGTTCAGCTCGATCCCGCGCACGGCCTCGGGGCCGACGCGGGGAAGCTCGCGTTGCAGACCCAGCGCCTCGGCCTCTAGGTTCACGCGGTGCTCGATATCCTTGAGCGCGAGAAGCGCCAGATAGAGGAAGTTGCCCGATCCGCAGGCCGGGTCCAGAACGCGGAACCCCGCCAGCCGGTCGAGGAAGCCCGAGAAGATCGCGCGCGCCTCTGCCTCTGCCTTGGTCGCTGTCGCTTTCGCCTTGGCCTTGCGGGCGCGGTCGAGCGCGGCCTCGATCTTGCCCTTCGCCTCGGCCCATTCCGCCATAAGCGGGTCCACGATCACCGGCCCGACGATCTGCATGATCTTGTCGCGGTCGGTGTAATGCGCGCCAAGCTGGCTGCGCTTGTCGGGGTCAAGCCCGCGCTCGAACAGGGTGCCGAGGATGGAGGGGTCGATTTCGGACCAGTCCAGCATCGAGGCGCGGATCAGGTCGTCCAAATCCTGCCAATCCAGCGGCAGGGCGGCGTCACTGTCGAACAGGCCGCCGTTGAACCATTCGACCTGCTCAAACCCGACCATGCCGCCCGACTGCATCGCAGCGAACAGTGTGCTGGCGAGCGCGGCGAAGCCTTCGGGCTTCTGCCGACCGGCCTTGATCATCCGCGCAAACATCTTGTCGGGCAGAAGGCCCACATCCTCGGCGAACATGCAAAAGATCAGCCGATTGACGAAATGGGCGACCTCCTCGGCATCATGGCCGCGCAGGCGTAGGCGCAGCGCGAGGTTCGCGAAATGCGCGGCGGCGTCCTCGGTCAGGCTCTGGCGGGTCTTGGTCGGGCGGAGCTTCTCCGGGTCGGTGAAGGCCGCACGCAGCAGATCGCGCTTCGATCCATCGGCCAGATCATCAAGCGAGAGGTCATAGACCCGCTGGACCGTGTTCGTCCAGTTGGTGTGAATGCGGATGCGGTCTGTGTCCGACGTGATCAGGAGCGGCGGGTTTTCAAGCGCGATGGCATATTGCAGAAGCTGCGCGAAGGCCCGGTCGAGGTCTTTCTTCGGCCCCTTGTACTCCCATGCGAAATGGCCCTTGCGCCAGACATCGGCCCAGCCCTCGCCGGGTAATCCCCCCCGAATTTAAGGGGCTGCAAAAGTAGAATTTTCTCGGCAAGATGAACGAGGAGAATTCGAATGAAGACAAGCAGATACACAGAAGCACAGATCATTGCGATCCTGCGACAGGCCGAAGGTGGTGTGCCGGTGGCGCAGCTGTGCCGTGAGCATGGCATGAGTGATGCATCGTTCTACAAGTGGCGGGCGAAATACGGCGGTATGGATGCGTCGATGGTCAGTCAGATGAAGGCAGTGGAAGAAGAGAACCGTCGCTTGAAGCGGATGTATGCCGATCTGAGCATGCAAAACGACCTGCTGAAGGAAGCCCTTGGAAAAAAGTGACAGGGCCATCTCAGCGCCGCGAGATGGCCGAAACGGCGGTAGAACGACGCGGCGTCAGTATCGCGCTGGCATGTCGGGCTTTCGGGGTCAGCGAGACCTGTTATCGTTATAGTCCAAAGCTAAAGGACGAGAACGAGGTGATCGCCGATCTGCTGACGGGGCTGACGGATGCCCGAAAGACCTGGGGGTTTGGCCTGTGTTTTCTGCATCTGCGCAACGTGAAGGGGCATTCCTGGAACCACAAACGCGTCTACCGGATCTACTGCGAGCTGGAACTGAACCTGCGGATCAAGCCTCGTAAGCGGCTGAAACGGGAGAAGCCCGACATTTTGGCTGTGCCCGATGCGCCGAATGTGACCTGGTCCATGGATTTCATGGCCGACCGATTGGGTGATGGCCGTGCGTTCCGGCTTCTGAACGTGCTGGATGATTTCAACCGTGAAGGTCTGGGGATCGAGGTTGATTTCTCGTTGCCTGCCGAACGGGTGACACGAAGCCTCGACAGGATCATCGAGTGGCGGGGAAAGCCAGGCACGATCAGGGTCGACAACGGCCCTGAATACATCAGCGAAACGCTGAGAAAATGGGCTGAGAAGCACAAGATCACCATCCAGCACATCCAGCCCGGGCAGCCGCAGCAGAACGCTTACGTCGAGCGCTACAACCGGACGGTTCGGCACGAGTGGCTGGACCAATATATTATCGAAAGCATTGAGGAGGCACAGGATCAAGCCACGCAATGGCTATGGACTTACAACAACGACCGCCCCAACATGGGCATCGGCGGCATCACACCCGCCATGAAATTGAAAATGGCCGCGTGAATTCTACGGATGCACCCCGTTAAAAAAGGGGAGATTACCCTTTTCTGCGGGGCGAGATGTTCGACGCCATCACGTTGATCGCGCTGCGAGAGCCCGGATTGCGTCCGCAGGTCAGAGACTTTCTGACGGAATTTCATGACGACGCGGACGCAAAAACCGAGGAAGAAATCTGGTGGGCCTGGGCGCAAACCGTTGGCGTGCTCGGCTTCGAAGATATGGTCTGCAAGGTGCGCGCTGTCTTTGAACGTGGTTGGATCACGCCTGACCACACTGCCTATGCCGATTTCGAGCATGTCATGCAGGTCAACCGTACCGCCGATAGTGCCAGCGGTTTTGCTGCCGAGTATCACAATCGCCCAATCACTGACACCGTGGCAGAACTCAAGGGCTGGTACTGTTTTTCACCAGAATATCTGGCGAGCAAGTCACGGGTACAGCCGCTCGCCCTCACGAACCCGGAACTCTTTGGCACCCAGCCCGTTCAAGCCAACACAAAGATTGGCCGGAATGATCCCTGTCCCTGCGGCAGCGGGAAAAAATACAAGAAGTGCTGCGCGGCCTGACAGAGGTCGGCCTGACGACCCGGATAGCCAGGACGATGTCGTCTGGCAGGAAATATGCCAACCGGAATGCCACTTTGACCACTTGCCGCCCTGTCACGCAGCGTCGCCCTGCTTCCGGATCATCTCGATTTCCTGTGTGATGCTTTCGATCTCTGCACAGTTTTTTGCTGTAGGAGCGATGAGCTGGGCTTTGGCCATGACAGAGGTGCTCATGCGCCCTCGCCGAGACATCTGAAGCGCCGGAGTATGCTTCACACTGTTCGTGGGCTGACCTGGCAAAGGCAAGCGCCGGGGAGCTTTGGCCGCGTCGAAATCAGATATGTCGAGCAGACCTGTCATGAGCGAGACGCTCGCGCGCGGTGCCTTGCGGAGTGTCGGCGGGACGACTTCCCCGGCTGATGCGGCGATACTACCCGACCCAACCCGCTGTGCAACAATCATGCCTTCGGTCTGCCGCTGCACGATGGCGACCATCCGGTCATCGATCTCGGCTGCGTCCTGCGCATTCAGCTTGCCCCCGAGCGGTAGGGGGTAGTCCCCCGTCTGCCCCTCGAACATGTGCCGCAGCTTCGCGTCCTCATAGTATTTGATCCGCTTGGCGCGCGCCGGGTACTGGCCATCGATCACGAGGATGATGTCATCAAGATCGAGCCGCGCGGCCTCATCTTCGGTAAGTAATGGCCGCTCTTCGGTGCGCTCGCTGACATTGGTGTCGAACATGCCCCGCCCCATGGCGCGCGATTTTGACACCACGCGCTTGGTGGTCATGCCCACGCCTTCGCTGACCTCGGTGACGGTGCGCTTCTCCGACGGCGTCATGTAGAGCTTGACGCCGGCCCCGCCTTGCAGCGAGAGGCGGGTGTTTTCTCCATAGATTTCATCGAGAGCGGGGATGGTCTGGGTGATGATCGCCAGATGGCCGCCGTAGGAGCGCAGGGTCTTGATGCTCTCGGCCACGATCGGCATCTTGCCCAAGCGGTCGAATTCATCGAGCATGATCATCACGGGCCACGGCTCGTCCTCGCCGGGTTCATGGTCCTGCAGACTGGCGATCAGGTCGGAGAAGAACAGCCGGATCAGCGGCGCCAATGGCCGGATATTGTCAGGCGAGACCACCAGATAGACGGTTTGCGGCTTGCGCCGGAAGCTCGAGAAGTCGAAATCCGACACGGCGGTCGCGCGGTCAATGGTCGGGTTGTCCCAGGCGCTGAGCCCCGAGGTCATCAACAGCGAGAGATAGGACGTCAGCGTGCGATCATTGGTCGAGGCCATGCGCTCGAAGATCAGCCGTGCAGAGGGGCTGCGGACTTCCTCGGCATAGCCTGCATATTGCTTGTTCTTGTCGCCCCCTGAGGAAGCAAGGCGGTAGATTTCGCCAATGGTGGGCAGGTTGCGTTCCATCGCGAGGATCCCGCAGGCGACAAAGAGATCGATGCCGCCCTCGAGCAGGCCCTTG
>JAFIEO010000057.1 GCA_020832445.1 Paracoccaceae bacterium | reverse complement strand
CCCCCACCGCCGCCAAAACGCCGAGGCAGGCCACCCAAGAACGGAGGCGCTGATCAACTCAACGGCTGATCACCAAACCCGTGAGGTGGGGAATTTTGCGCCAGCACTTCTGGGGAATTTTAATCCAGCATTTACAGCGGGGCGGCGCACCAGCGCCCAACGGCCGAGTTCCGGGGCCTCATCCAGATCACTGTCACTTGGAGAGATCGCATCCAATCTCTTGATATAATGCAGAAAGTCGACCAGACGTGGCGCCGTTGAGCCATGCTCCGGGAACCGGAGGAATTCCTGGTACATCCGACGAATTACCGGCGGCAAAGTCGCAGGGCTCTCTTCATATTCCGGATCATCACGCAGCAAACTTTCAGCGACCGTTGAGATCAGATGCCGCATCGGATGGTGAGGATTAAAGTGATTGTGCATCGGGGGTTTCCTTCAAGAAACTGGGATCAACATGCTGGGTTTCGCGGCCCTCACATTCCGCGGGGCTCATGGTGTGGACTGTTCCATTGGGGACGCCAGACAACAGCGCAGAAATCGCCGCTGCATCCAGGTCCCGCTTCTCAATCAGAACCCGGGCGATCCGCTCAATTTCAGGTTTCCGCTCCGCCAGAAGCCTCTGTGTGCGGGCTTCGGCGGCGGCCAGCCGGGCCTCGACCCTTGACTGAATGTCGCGTGGTAGCAGATAGAGCGGCGTTTCCGGGTCGATCCAGCTCAGGGATGTCCCGAAACCATAGCTGGTCTCGGCGGCAATGGCGGCACGTGTCGCCAGGGCGAGATCGCTTTCCAAGCCGCTACCGGCGCCGTGGCTGATCACGCCGAAGACCAGCCTCTCCGCGACCCGCCCCGACAGGTCATGAACAATCATATCGCTGATGGTTCCCGGGAGTTTGCATGTGGGGTAAGGACGTGTGACTCGTCCATAAATTCCGGTAACGGTGGCATGTGCGGCAGCGGGAAGTCCCAGAAGATGGCCGGCCAGCAGGTGTCCGGCTTCATGCACGCTGATCCGCCAGATGACGCCGGGCTCCGACGGGGGCTGGATCGCGTCGGCGGCGGACTTCAGATGCCCGAACGACAGCGGGCTGCGTTCTGCGCGGGCACGCGTCCGTGCATCCCGGATCAATGCGGCGATCTCCGCTCCGGACGACCCCAATAGCTGATCGCAGAGCCTGTCGATCTCGACCGGATCAACCGTCAGTCCGGAAAGCGGCTCTTCGAACATCGATCGAATTCCGGACCGGTCCGGCTTTCCGACATGAATATGCCGGTCAAACCGGCCGGGCCTGATGACGGCGCTATCGACGCGTTTTGCGTCATTGGTCTCGGCGATCAGAATGACGCCGGGCGTCGCCGACAGCCGGTCAATCTGGGTCAGCAAGCCGTTCACCACTCCGATGATGTAGCCATTCCTGGAGCCGGTTTCCCGGTCACGGCTGTGAAAAGAGTCAATCTCATCAATGAAAAAGACACTGGGTGCCGCGGAAATGGCGCTTTCAACGGCGGTGTTCAGAGCTTTCAGCATGTCGCCTTGGTGCCCGAATTTTTGACAGTCTGAATATGAAGTCTTCACGAAGCTGATGCCCGCTGACCCCGCCAGCCCCGCCGCCATCATGCTCTTTCCGGTGCCTGGTGGACCCAAAAGCAGGAAGGATTTCGTGACTTCTGACCACTTCACCGCCCCGGACTGATAACTCCACAGATCTTCAACCACTCGCCGGAGCGCCTTGACCGCTTTGGGTTGCCCATGAACGTCATCAAGTGTGACCCGCGTCTGGGTTTTCTGGGAAGCTGCACGCTCAAGACGTTCGATCGCCGTCTTGAGATCCTCCGCTAACAAAGGGCTGCGGGTGCTGGCAAAAAGAGCGGAACGCATGACGGCCCCGCGGGTGCGGGGTTGGAAGATGTTGATTTTATTGAAGAAACAGTGTTGGTTGCGGGGACAGGCTACCGCCGTGACTTGCCTGCGCCGTTCTGCTTGGTTTAACTGGCTAACAGATGCAGTATGGAAACCTTCGTCTTCATCGCAAAAAATAGTGCAATTCACTTGTAACCAGTCCGCGTGCAGCAGGCGGACCCTAAACTCCACTAAGCTTGTTGCAACACCCTCAAATCCCCCAAAAAGCTCTCAAGAGTCATGATATCAGTTCGAATGACAGGTGGAAACTTGCCAATTAGAGGCTCAGGTACAACAAGCTGCACATTGGCCTGCACCATCTCGCGGAACTGTGCCTCGGAAACACCCTCCTGCAAGGTCAGCAGGTGTTTCACGGAAATTCGGTCCGCCTCGTTGATGACCTGCCGCCAGCGGTCGCGGCATGTAGTCTTTGTGGCTAGCATCCGAAGCCGGGTTTCCGGAAAGTCAGGGTCACGATAGGCGCGGGCCTTCAGGCAGGATTCGACAGTGTGCTCGCTCAGTTCGTATCCTCACGCCTCGCAGACACCCACTTCGAAGGGCGTGGACTTGTCCTGACCGCCGGGACCCGCTCGGGGAAATCCCATGACATCAAGCATCTCCTGAAAGGCTTCGCTGAAAACCCCTCAGCGCTCCCGGGAGGGCTTGAACGCAAGTATGCCCGAATATCCCTGCGGACGACGACCGCATGGAAGCATTTAGGGTCAGCCCTGTTGAAGGCTTCGGGTTATTTCAGCGACCTCGACCATCGCAGCTCGGACATGATCTGGCGCCGGACCGAGGATCAGTTGAAACGGAAGGGCATTTTCATCGTTCATATCGACGAATCTCAACATACCATGCACGACAAGTCCCCGAAGGAGATCAAGACCATCCTTGACGGTTTGAAGGACCTGATGAAGCGCCCGGAATGGCCGATCTTGTTGATCCTGTCTGGAATTCCGACGCTTCTCCAGCACCTGAATGAATCAGATGAATTGATCGCACTCCTGGAACCGATCTCCTACAGCGATATCGCCTACAACCAACAAAACCTCGAAGAGGCCGACGGGATTATGTGCTCTTACGGCGCGGCCGCGAAACTGGACGTGTCGGGTGCCCGGGATGAGGATACCTATAATCGGATGATCCATGGGACGGCGCGGCGTTGGGGGCGCTTCATCGAGATGGTGATCCAGTCCATGGCCCATGCGAAGGCCGCGGGAAAAACGGATCTTTCCAGAACCGATCTCGCGGAAACGTTCGGCCGATGGACCGGTGCATGTGACAGTGCAAATGTCATGTTGATCGAGAACCCATACCGGATCGACCCGCATAAACTTTTCCAATCATAGACCGCTCCAGATTTCAGCAATAAGTTGCATGAACCCGCGATGATTTCATCGCGGGTTCTTTCTTGTCTGTCGAAAACGGGCCTATTTTGAGATTCTGGGAAGTCATATTGAAATTTCAAAATTAAGCCATTGATATTACTCATATAATGCCTGAATTGGCTGATTTTTCGTACAAAATTTCGACTTCCGACACCTACGTGAACTTTTTAATCGGCTTCCAGCCGAAGGGAATCTGCGCCATCTTATAAGGAACTTCAATCTTGGAATTGGCGGAGGGGGGACCACCCCTTCCGCAAAAAAACTCGCAACTGAAATGGGATTCGACATATATCTTGTTGGAATGCCAAGAAATAAGCGCGGACGCCTTGTTACTGATCCATTCAGCGACAATGGGTTTGCCATTGAAGTGAACAGATACGATGACGTGGCCATCAGGCGATGGACCGTATTGCATGAAATAATGCACTTCCTGCTGCATAAGAACGAAGACCCATTTGCACCGGATCTAAATCGCGCGGGGGGGATGCACTTTTACGATGCGCATGAACAGTTCCAAGAACGTGAGGCTAACGAATTTGTTGAAGCTATTGTGTTTGGAGATGGCGCATTAACATCTGCGGTGAGTCTTCATGGACTTGACGAGGAAATTCTTTCAAAGCGTTTCGGCGTTTCGATAGCAGCACTTCGAATAGCTTTGAGTAAGCTTTGATAGTCAATCAACTTGGCCGCGTATCACACATAATACGATCATCGTAGTTGACTAGCGCGAGCAATCCGACATCAAATACCCGCCCGCGTAACCCTGCGGCTGGTTTCAAATGCCCTGTCCAGTTCCGGGTTCAACGCCAGCCCCAACCCCGGGCCGGGGGGGACAGTTATGTGGCCGTTCCTGACCTCTGGCAGGGCGGTGACCAGATCGCGGTACCATGTGCGGTAGAACGCGCGGACGCTTTCCTGCACCAGCGCGTTGGGGGCGTTCAACGACAGATGGGTGGACGCCGCCAGCACCACAGGCCCTGTGCAATCATGCGGGGCAACCGGCAGGTGCCATGCTTCGGCCATGGCCGCAATCTTGCGCGCCTCTGACAGGCCGCCGCACCAGCTTAGGTCCAGCATAACAACGCCGGCCGCGCCGGTTTCCAGCAAATCCCGAAACCCCCAGCGCGTGGCAAGTGTTTCAGATGCGCAGATCGGCGCGACAGATGCCTGCGCATAGCGCGTCAGGCTGCCAAGGCTGTCCATGCGAATGGGATCTTCGTGCCAGAACGTATTGAACGGGGCCAGCGCGCGGGCAATCTGCATCGCGGGCAAAAGCTGCCACATGGAATGGAATTCAACCATAATGTCCATTCTATCGCCCACCGCATCGCGAATTTTTTCAAACGGGCGCAGCGCGGTTTTCAGATCTTCAGGCGCGATATACTGACCGCGCGTCTTTTCAGCAGCAATATCAAAAGGCCAGATTTTCATCGCTGTGATCCCGTCCTCCAGCAGGGACAGGGCCAGATCGTCGGCGCGGTGCAAGAATGCATCAAGGTCGTCATAGGCATGGGGCTTGTTGCCGTGCCCCCAGTTACCCACCTGCTGGCCGTCAGCCTTCTTGATGTAATCCAGCCCCGCGCAGGTGTTATAGGTGCGGATGGAGGGCCGCGTGAACCCGCCCAAGAGCTGCGCGATAGGTTGGCCCGTGGCCTTGCCGAATATGTCCCAAAGCGCAATGTCAAACGCGGAATTGCCGCGCATTTCCGCCCCCGCCGACCGGAACCCCAGATAGCCCACCAGATCGGCGGCCAATGCGTCAATCTGCAACGGGTCACGCCCCAGAACGCGCGGTGCGATCCATTCATGCACATGCGCCTCAACAGTGGCGGCGCCGAAAAATGTCTCGCCCAGACCTGTGATCCCTTCATCGGTATGAACCTCGACCCATAGCAGGTTCGGGCGCTCCGCAATGCGAATGGTCTCAATGGCGGTAATTTTCATGCGGCACCTTTTCGTGTTGATATGTGCGAAATCAGGGGCGGATGGGCATCAGTCAGACATATCCAGTTGCAAGCCCACACGCTGCGCGCCCCCGGCCAGATGCGCGCGCATCGCCGCGCGTGCGGCCCGTGCATCGCCCGCAACAATCGCGGCGCAGATTGCGGCATGTTCGCGTCTGGTCTGGGCGTGCAGGGCATCCAGCGGGGTTTCAGCCCGTGCTGCCAGTATGACATGCGCGATCCGGTCGGAAATTGCGGTCAGAAACTGCACAAAATAGGGGTTGCCCGTTGCCTGCGCCAGCGCGCGGTGAAATTCCAGATCGGCGGCCACAGAACTGTCGGCGCTTTCTTCAGGCTGATCAAACCGTGCCAGTGCAGCCTTGATCCGCACTATATCTGCTGCGCTGCGATGGTGCGCGGCCAGGGCTGCGGCCTCAACCTCCAGGGGGGCGCGCAACTGGAAAAGCTGCTGAAACGCGCGGCTGTCCATGTCTTGCGGGGCGTCCAGACGGATCGGGCGGGCGGCC
Organism: Paracoccaceae bacterium; assembly: GCA_020832445.1. Classification (GTDB taxonomy): domain Bacteria; phylum Pseudomonadota; class Alphaproteobacteria; order Rhodobacterales; family Rhodobacteraceae; genus Roseinatronobacter. The sequence goes on along the minus strand of JAFIEO010000057.1, from coordinate 32,273 downwards.
ATGTCGGCCACAAACGCACCCGCGCCCTGACGGGTTTCCACCAATCCTTCGTTGCGCAACTGGGCAATCGCTTCGCGGATGACCGCGCGGCTGACACCGAAATCACGCGCCAGTTGCGCTTCGGTCGGCAGCCGCGCGCCGGTTGTCAGGCCATCCGCTTCGATCTGCGCCAGAAGATGCGCGGCAATGCGGGTGGAAAGCTGCGTGTTGCGTGCAAAACCGGGCACAGGCGCGCTCATCCCCCTGCCCCGTGCGCCAGCACCAACTGGCAATTCGGGTTCATCATCTGCGCGGGATCAATCGCGCGCTTGATCGCCCCCAGCAGGTCGCGCTGCACCTCCGGCAAGGCGTCCTGAAAATCCGCGCGTTTCAACCGCCCGATGCCGTGTTCGGCACTGATGGACCCGTCAAAGCGTTCAAGCACCTGATAAATCAGCTTCTTGGCCATCTCGATCTGCTGGTCTGTATCGCGCCCCTGTGCGGGCAGAACGTTCAGATGCACATTGCCATCGCCCACATGCCCGTAGGACACGCACACCGCCCCCGGCAGCGCGGCTGTAACTGCCGCTTCGGCGGCCGCCACGAATTCCGGCAGGCGGGACAAGGGCACGGACACATCGGTGCGCAAATGCCGCCCGCGCCGCGCCTGCCCATCATTCATCCCCTCGCGGATCAGCCACAGGCCCTGCGCCTGCGTTTGCGATTGGGCAATCACCCCGTCGCGCACCAACCCTTTTGAGAACGCCAGTTCCAAAAACCGCTCCATCAGGTTCGCAACATCGACCAGCCCGGACCCGGACAATTCCATCAGCACATAGGCGGGCGCGTCGGTGGCCATGGGTATGGGCAGATCGGGCATAGCTTCGCGCGCCAGCGTGAACGCCAGCGGCGGCATGAATTCAAACGCCGACATCAGGTCGCAGCACTGGCGGCGAGCCAGCCGGAACAGGGACATCGCATCTTCCAGCCGGTCCAGCGCCAGCAGCGCGGTTGCGGTTTGTTCGGGCAGCGGGCCAAGTTTCAGTGTGGCCGCCGTGATCACGCCAAGCGTGCCTTCCGCGCCAATGAACACCTGTTTCAGATCAATGCCGCGATTGTCCTTGCGCAACCGCGACCGCAAATCCAGCACGCGCCCGTCCGGCAGCACCACTTCCAGCCCCAGCACCAGATCGCGCGTCATGCCGTAGCGCAGCACATTCAGCCCGCCCGCATTGGTGGACAGGTTTCCGCCAATCTGGCAACTGCCCTGCGCGCCCAGCGCCAGCGGGAAAAACAGCCCCGCATCGGCCAATCTGTCCTTCAGGGTTTGCAACACAACGCCTGCTTCCACCTCAGTCGTGAAATCATCAGCATCGATGCGGCGGATGCGGTTCATGCGTTCCAGACTTAGCACCACCTGCCGCGCAGGTGTGTCGGGCACAGCGCCCAGCACCAGCCCCGTGCGCCCGCCTTGTGGCACAACGCCCAAACCCACAGCGGACGCGGCGCGCAGACAAGCCGATACCTGCGCGGTGTCACGCGGGCGCAGCACGGCCAGCGCATCTGATTGCACATCGCCATGCCAGTCGCGGCAATAGGGGGCCATATCCGGGCCGGACAGAACCAGATCAGCGGCCAAATCCGCGCCAAGGGCCTTTTTCAAACCATCCAGCAGGGGCGGGGCGGCAGTGTCGGGGGCTGTCGTCATAGGTTGGTATCCGGTTTTGGGCAGATTTGTGCTTTGCATTGCATATATGTCAGGTTATCAGACAAATTAACGCGAAAGCAAGCGCAACACGACGCGCGCATATCGAAGGGAGTGAGGATGCATATTCTGATAACGGGCGCGGCCGGAATGGTCGGGCGCAAGCTGACAGAACGGCTGGTCGCAGACGGTGCCCTTGGCGGGCAGGCGGTGACACAGCTGACGCTGGCCGATGTGATGGCCCCGCCAGAACCTGCGGGCTTTGGCGGCCAGGTTGCCTGTATCGCGGCCGATCTGGAACACCCCGACACACCGGCCCAACTGATCGCCGCGCGTCCCGATGTCGTGTTTCATCTGGCCGCGATTGTATCGGGCGAGGCAGAGCAGGATTTCGACAAAGGCTACCGCATCAATCTGGATGCCACGCGCGGGCTGTTCGATGCCATCCGGCTGGCACATCTGGCGGACGGCTATACCCCGCGCGTGGTGTTTGCGTCCTCCATCGCGGTGGTGGGCGCGCCGATGCCCCACCCGATACCGGATGACTTTCACTGCACGCCCCTGACCAGCTATGGCACGCAAAAGGCCATTTGCGAATTGCTGCTGGCCGATTACACGCGGCGCGGTTTTATGGATGCAATCGGCATCCGGCTGCCCACGATCTGCATTCGCCCCGGTGCGCCCAACAAGGCCGCATCCGGGTTCTTTTCCAGCATCCTGCGCGAACCGCTGATCGGACAGCCCGCCATTCTGCCGGTGCCCGATACAATCCGCCACTGGCATGCATCGCCGCGCGCGGCGGTGGGGTTCATGCTGCATGGTGCCACGATGGACCTGTCTGCCCTTGGGCCAAGGCGCAATCTGTCCATGCCCGGATTAAGCGCCACAGTGGCGGACCAGATTGACGCGCTGCGCCGTGTCGCGGGCGACAAGGCTGTCGCCCTGATCACGCGCGAACCGGATGCGATGATCACCCGCATGTGCGAAGGCTGGGCCACAGGGTTTGATGCCAGCCGCGCGCGGGCCTTGGGTTTCACCGCCGAGGACAGCTTTGACGACATCATCCGCATCCATATCGAAGATGAACTTGGGGGCCAGCTATGAACCAACAGATCGCATTTCTGGGCACAGGGTTAATGGGCGCGCCAATGGTGCGGCGCTTGCTGGGCGCGGGGTTCCCTGTGCGGGTCTGGAACCGCGACAGCGCCAAGGCGCAGGCCCTTGTCGCAGATGGCGCAGAACTGGCGGACACCCCCGCACAGGCGGTGGACGGGGCGGGCGTGGTGTTCACCATGCTGTCGGACGGGCATGCCGTGGAAGATGTGCTGTTCACACACGGCACAGCCGCGCATTTGACGGCGGGCACGGTGGTGGTAGACACATCCTCCATCGCCCCCGATCAGGCGCGCGACCATGCCACGCGGCTGGCTTCACGGGGCATCGCACATGTGGATTGTCCGGTGTCAGGGGGCGTTGCGGGGGCGGATGCGGGCACATTGGCGCTGATGGCGGGCGGCGCGCCTGATGTGATTGACCGGCTTGCGCCTGTATTGGCGCCCTTGGGGCGGGTCACACATGTCGGCCCGTCAGGGGCGGGACAGGTGTGCAAACTGGCCAACCAGCAAATCGTTGCCATAACCATCGCAGCCGTCGCCGAAGCCATGGTTCTGGTTCAGGCGGGCGGCGCAGATCGCGCAAAGTTCCGGCAGGCCATTCGCGGCGGTTTTGCCGAAAGCCGCATACTGGAGTTGCATGGCGGGCGCATGGTCGCGCGCGATTTCACCCCCGGCGGGCCTGCACGCCTGCACCTGAAGGACCTGGACTCCGTGGCGGTGCTGGCGCAGGCACAGGGCCTGACCCTGCCGCAAACGAACGCGGTGCATCAGGCTTTTGCAGATTTCGTAGCCAATGGCGGCGGCGATGCCGACCACAGCGCCCTGTTGCTGCATCTGGAAGGCATGAACCCCCGCACATAACATGCGGGGGCACCATGTTTGGTCACTGAACCACTTAAGTGTTCTTGATGTCCGGCGGTCTGCCCACCTTCACCCCCGATATGTTTTCCGCCAGAAGCGCCTTTAGCAGGGCAAACATCATCGCGAAAACAAGGATAAAGATCGGCAGCCCGACCACTGTAATCACCTGCTGCAAGGCCACCAGACCAGCCTCGCCTGCCAGCACGATCAGCATTGCGGCAACCGCGCCTTCCGACACGCCCCAGAACACCCTTTGGCGCACGGGGCCGGGTTCTGTGTCGCCTGTGCACAGCATATCAACGACCAAAGACGCAGAATCTGATGATGTCGCAAAGAAGATCGCGACAATCACCACCGCCAGACCCTGTATCAACTGGGTCGCGGGGTAATTCTCGAAAAACGCGAACATCGCGAATTCGGGGCCACGGCCCACAGCTTCGGCAATCTGGCCCGCATTTGCGCCCAAGGCGTCGCGCGCGGCAGTTCCGATGCCGTCAATTTCCATCGCGGACCAGCCAAAGATTGCAAACCAGACCAGCGTGAACAGGGACGGTGCCAGCAGCACGCCCAGCACAAATTCCCGAATGGTGCGCCCCTTGGATATACGCGCCACAAAAATGCCGATGAATGGTGACCATGTCACCGTCCAGGCCCAGTAAAAGACCGTCCAGCCCCCCTGCCAGCCCCAGCCGTCATCATTGGTGTAGCTGGCCATCATGTCGTTCCAGAATGCCATCGGGAAAATATTGGTCGCATAGATGCCCGCAGTCTCGATGATGCCGCGCAACAGGAACACTGTCGATCCGGTGACCAGCACGAACAGCATCAACCCTGTTGCCATGCCGATATTGATATTCGACAGAACCTTGACGCCCTTATCCAGCCCGACCACGATGGATGTGGTGGCAACAGCCGTCAACACGATGATGATAAGAACCTTGCTTGTCACGTTGTCCGGCACGCCCATCAATTCGGACAGACCTGCATTGATCTGGCTTGTTCCAAGCCCGATCGACACCGCCACACCAAACAGCGTACCCAGAATTGCGGCAATGTCGATGGCCTTGCCTATGGGGCCGTGGATGCCTTCTTTCAGGAACGGATAGAACACCGAACTGACCCTGACCGGCAGGTCATAGCGATAGATGAAATAGGCAAAGGCCAGCCCGGGCAGGGTGAAAATTGTCCATGTGTGCAGGCCCAGATGATACAGCGAAAAGCCCATCGCCTCGCGCGCGGCCTCAACGGAATGGGGTTCGGTCTCGGCATAGGGCGGGGATGCGAAATGCAGGATCGGTTCCGCCACGCCCCAAAACATCAGCACCGTCCCGATGCCGCCTGCAAACAGCATGGTGAACCACGACAGGTTCGAATATTCGGGATTGCTGTCAACAGGCCCAAGGCGAATATTGCCAAAGCGGCTGAACGCGATCCAGACAAGGAAAATCAACCAGATATTTACACCCAGAATGAAAAACCAGCCCAGATTGGTGACGACCCATGACCGCGCACCGGCGAAGAAGTCGCCTATGGCCTCGGGTGCTATCACCAACGCGAACAGGAAAACGATCATAAGCCCCGCCGACCAGAAAAAGATCGTTACATTCGTGCGCAGCCCAAGTTGAAGTGCAAGCTTCTCCATAAGAGTTCCTTTCTGATCGGCATCCACAAAGTGGCTGCGTTTTCAAATTGGCCCATCGCGGCAGGTCATTTTGCCGATGGTTGATATGTGCGCGTATCGTCACACACAAAGCCTGATCAGAAATCGTTGCAGGTCTATTCGCTTCATGCAAGGAAAAATTTATTCAAGCACATCCAAAGGTTGTGCGCCCTGCATGCCCCCGACCCGGACCACAGCAGCGCTGTGGCACAGGCGGGGACAGGCAGGCACAGCGTCAGATGTCGAAGACGACGCCTTGCGCCAGCGGCAGTTCGCGCGAATAGTTGATGGTATTGGTCGCGCGCCGCATATAGCCTTTCCATGCGTCAGACCCGCTTTCGCGCCCGCCGCCGGTTTCCTTTTCGCCACCGAACGCACCGCCGATTTCCGCGCCCGATGTGCCAATATTGACATTGGCAATGCCACAATCAGATCCCGCCGCCGACAGGAAGGTTTCCGCCTCGCGCAGGTCGGTCGTGAAGATCGACGATGACAGCCCCGCGCCCACGGCGTTTTGCTGCGCAATCGCATCGTCAAGGTCGCTGTAGCGCATGACATACAGGATGGGCGCGAATGTTTCCTCCAGCACGGGGCCGGTCTGCGCGGGCATTTCAACCAGCGCAGGGCGCACATAATAGGCGCTGTCGGGGGCCACATCGGTCACGCGGTTGCCACCGTGAACAGTGCCGCCCGCCGCGCGCGCCGCATCAAGCGCGCCCGTCATCGCGTCGAACGCGGCGCGGTCCACAAGCGGGCCGACCAGCGCCTGCGTGGTCAGCGGGTTGCCGATGGTGACAGATTCGTATGCCTTGACCAGCCCCGGCACCAATGCGTCATAAACACTGTCATGCACAAACAGCCGCCGCATGGATGTGCAGCGCTGGCCCGCCGTGCCCATGGCCCCGAATGCAATGGCCCGCAGCGCCATGTCCATATCCGCAGACGGGCAGACAATGCCCGCATTATTGCCGCCCAGTTCCAGAATGCAGCGCCCGAACCGCGCAGCCACACGCGGCCCCACCTGCCGCCCCATGCGGGTTGATCCGGTGGCCGACACCAACGCCACGCGCGGATCATCGACCAGCGCCGCGCCCGTGTCGCGCCCGCCGATGATAACTTGTGCCAGCCCCGCAGGCGCATCGCCAAACCGCGCCAGCGCCCGTTCCAGAACCGCCTGACTGGCCAATGCCGTCAGCGGTGATTTCTCGGACGGTTTCCAGACAACCGCATTGCCGCAGACCAGCGCCAGTGCCGTGTTCCATGACCACACGGCCACAGGGAAATTAAACGCCGAAATCACGCCCACGACGCCCAGCGGGTGCCATGTTTCCATCATCCGGTGACCGGGGCGTTCCGTGGCGATGGTCAGGCCATAGAGCTGGCGTGACAGGCCGACCGCAAAATCGCAGATGTCGATCATTTCCTGCACTTCACCTGCGCCTTCAGACGGGCTTTTACCTGCCTCGATGGACACAAGACGGCCCAGATCATCCTTGGCGGCGCGCAATTCCTCGCCCAGCAGGCGCACCAACTCGCCACGGCGCGGGGCGGGGACATTGCGCCAGTCGCGGAATGCGGCGGCGGCGCGGTCAATCGCGGCGGTCACACCATCGGCATCATGTTCGGGCAGCAGGGCAATCTGTTCGCCGGTAATTGGCGAAAAGCTGGCCAATGTGCCGCCCGTATACGCGGCGGGGTCAACACCGAAACGGCCCAAGATGTCATTCGTGGTTTGTTGAATATCGATCATGTCATGTCCTTTTAACGTCCACACGCCTGCACCAGGGCGCTGCGTGTCGTTTCTTTGCAAGATTGCACCGGCCTGGGCGGTCAAATGCGGGGTGTTCCATACAATAGCAGTCAGGTCTAGAAGGCAGGTTTGGCCACCATGATGCCCATTCCCTCAGCTTGCCAGTTTAGCATGTCATATATATAGAACATCAAGTTTCGTATGAAACGTGCCAATTTCACCTGACATGATGCGAGGCAGGAATGAAGCTAAGCCGCAGCCAGTTGCCGGACCTTGCCGCGCTTCAAGCCTTCGAGGCGGCGGCACGCCATGGCAGCTTTACCCGCGCGGCGGTGGAACTGAACCTGACCCAAAGTGCTGTCAGCCGGCAGATCAAGGATCTGGAAACCCAGCTGGGCATCGCATTGTTTGAACGCGTGCGCCAGCGGATCGTGTTGTCCACCGCAGGCCAGCGGCTGCGCCCCGAAATCGAGCGGCTGCTGGCAGAATTGCAAAACCTGTCAATCCGTGCCGCCAGCGGGCGCGATGTCACCGGGCACCTGTCAGTTGTCACCTTGCCAACCTTCGGCAGCCGGTGGCTGATGCCGCGCCTGTGCAGCTTTCTGAGCGCGCATCCGGGATTGCAGGTCAGCATTGCGGCCCGTCAGGGCGCGTTCGATATGACAGATGCCGGTGTTGATCTGGCCATTCATTACGGCAAGCCCGCATGGCCCGGTGCAAGCTGCACATATCTATGCGCCGAAACGATGCTGGCCGTGGCCGCGCCCGGTGTTGTGACAGGCGACATATTGCCCGATGACCTGCCGCTGCTGCACCTTGAATCGCGCCCGATGCTGTGGCCCGAATGGCTAAGCGCGCAAGGCCAGCCTGTGACGCGGGGGTTTCAGGGCCACCGGTTTGACCAGTTTTCACTGTTGATCGAAGCGGCACTGGCCGGAATCGGGGCCGCATTGCTGCCAAGCTATCTGATAGAACGCGAATTGCAGACGGGCGATCTGTGCGCGCTGTCCGGCGGGTCGCTGTCAACGGATGCCGCCTATTGGGTGGCCATCCCCGATGCCAGCGCGTCAGATCCGGTGCCGCTGGCATTTCGCGACTGGATCATCGGTCAGGTCACCTAGGGCGGTGTTATGTCAGATGGAATTACAAAGCTGGTTGGTTCTGGCCTGAAGGGGACACCCCAAGGCGCGGAAACAAGGGCGCAGCCCGCCGCGCCATCGGCGGGCCGTCCCGCGGCCTGCCGATTTGGCTGATGGCACGCCAAGCATTTGATCGCCGGAGTATGCAGCCCGCATAAAGTGAACTTCACTGGCGGCGGACCGGCAGACCCCGGCCCACCGTTGGCGCGGGCTTTGTCCATGCCTCAACGTCCCCTTCGCACGACCCGCCCCAAACCTGTTGATACGCATGTGCAAAACCGGTTCCCGCTTTTGCACGACATGCTTTAAATCCGCGCGTCAACCAGATGGAAGGCCTGCGCGCCGAATTCGTAGAACGCCCCTTTCAGGTTGCGCAACGGGGCATCTTGGGGCGTGCTGGGGCGCAGGGGCAGTTCTTCGTTGCCGCCCCGCAACCACCCCGCAAGCGAACGCCCGAATGCCGTGCCCGGTGCAATGCCGCGCCCGTTATAGCCGCAAAAGCACACCACACCGTCCGCCAGTTCGTGAAACCGTGGCAAGTGGTCGTTGGTCATGCCGATAGTGCCGTGCCACTGATGCTGAAAATCCACTGCCCCCAGTTGCGGGAAAATCCGCGCCAAGGCCCGCCGCGCCCACGCCCGATGTATCTGCGCGCCACCAGTGCGCAGCGCGCCCACAGACCCGAAAATCAGCCGGTTCTGCCGGTCCATCCGAAAGGACGTCAGCACTTGCCGTGTGTCCCATGCCCCCTGGCGCTGCGGCAGCAAGGTCTTGGCCAGCGCATCGGGCAGCGGTGCTGTGGCCAGATTGAAATAGGGCAAGAACACCTGCTGCGTCTGGACCTGCGGCATCAGGTGGCGGGTATAGGCGTCGGTTGCAAACACCACCTTTTGCGCCGTGGCCGCCCCCTGCGGTGTTGTGACCTGCCAGCCGCCACCATCTGCGCGCATGCCAATGGCGGGCGTGGCCGTGAAAATGCGCGCCCCCTGCCCGATTGCAGCCGCCGCCAGCCCGCGAACATAGGCCAGCGGCTGGATTGTTCCCGCGCGTTTGTCCAGCAAGGCCCCCTGATAATGCGTCGTGCCCAGCCGTCCGGCAGTAGCCTGCGCATCCAGCAATTCCACGGGTGCCCCCCGCCGCGCCCATTGCGCATGACGTTCGGCCAGTTCCGCCACCCCCGCGCGGTCAGGGGCCACATGCAGCGTGCCTGCCTGCGTGGCTTCGCACGCAATCGCGTAGCGCGCGATAATATCCCAGACAAGTGACGGACCTTCGCCCAGATAGGAAATCAACCGCTCGCCCTGATCTGCGCCCAGGGTGTCGACCAGCGCATCAGGCATCACCCACATGCCTGCATTGACCAGACCGACATTGCGCCCCGACCCGCCAAAACCGATATCGACCGCTTCCAGCACAACAACATCGCAGCCCTGCTCGGCCAGATGCAGCGCGGTTGACAGCCCCGTATAGCCAGCCCCCACCACCACAACATCGGCACGCACAGCACAGGTCAGGGGCCGCGTTGCGGGCGCGGGTGGCGCGGATACCTCCCAAAGTCCATGACTGCGCGGATCGCCTTGCATATCGGGGGCCTTTCGTTCTGATCAGGGCATCAACCACCCAAATCTTGTGCCGGAAACCGCGACAATGCCAGCGTTGACTTGGTCTGATGTCATTCCGTCGCGGAATACTGCGCCGTTGAATATATGCCCTGCTTGCGGCGGACAATCAGATACACAGGCACTGCGCCACCATCGCGAAAGGCGGCAAGGCAGGTCATCCCCGCCTTGCCGCAACAAAAATGTCAGTGCGATGGTATCAGCGCGGCAGAAGCACGCCGTCAACAACGTGGATCACACCGTTTGACTGGTTCACATCCGCGACGCTGACCAGATAGGCGTTTCCGCTTTCGTCAAAGATATACACATCGCCTGACGGACGGACCTGTGCCGACAGCGCAGCCCCCGACACGGCGTTGAAGTGGTAGAACCCGTCCGACGATGCGCGTGCGCGCGCTGTCAGCTGCGCGGCAGAAATGTTGCCCGCAACGACATGGCTGGTCAGAACCCTGGTCAGTGTCTCGCGGTTTTCTTCCATCAGCAATGTCTCGACCGTGCCATCAGGCAGCGCGTCAAACGCCATGTTGGTGGGCGCGAACACAGTGAACGGCCCTTCGCTTTGCAATGTCTCGACCAGACCGGCGGCCTGCACGGCGGCAACCAGCGTGGTGTGATCCGCCGAATTCACGGCGTTTTCCACAATGTTGCGGCTGGGGAACATGGGCGCGCCACCAACCATCGGGTTGTCGCCCGCATCCATACCCGTATCCATACCCGTCTGCATGGGCATATCTTCGTCCATCGCGGCATCATCTGCCGCCGGAAGCAACACGGCATCAATGACGTGAATAACACCGTTTGACTGAACAACATCGGCAATCGTCACGGTTGCGGTGCCGCCGGTTTCATCTGTCAGGGTGATCATTCCGTTCGATGCGCGCACTTCAAGCAGGCAACCGCCCAGGGTTTCGACCATATGGACACCGCCGCCATCCGCGATCATGCCGCCAATGACATCGGACATCGCATTCGCACCAAGGACGTGACAGGTCAGCACTTCGGTCAGGGCGTCAATGTTTTCGGGCATCAGCAGCGTTTCAACGGTGCCATCGGGCAGCGCGTCGAATGCCGCATTTACAGGCGCAAACACCGTGAACGGCCCTTCGGTCTGTAGCGTGTCCACCAGACCGGCGGCCTGCACGGCGGCAACCAGCGTGGTATGATCTGCGGAATTCACGGCATTTTCCACGATATTGCGTTCTGCAAGCATCGGCGCACCGCCGACCATGGGGTTGTCTGTCATTTGTGCGACAGCGGGTGCGGATGCAAATACGGTTGCGGCCATCAAGGTTGCGCGAAGTGATAGTTTCATAATTATTTCTCCCGGTTACACCGATATTGGCGTTTTGTCCTATGGCTACGAAACGGTGTGGAAGAAGTTTCAACCAATCGGCATTCCATATCCGGGCGCGACCCGATAGCTGCGCAGGCGTCAGCGGATCTGGCAGATTGGGGGGCGTGAATTATGCGCCGGTCAGCCGGCTGTCCAGCAACTCTCCGCGCTTGGTCAGCAACGGGTAGCCGATCATGGCAAAGGATGTGTTCAATGATTTGAAGGCCCGCAGAAGTTCAAGGTGGATCGCGCTTGTCTCGATCGATTCTGCCAACCCCTGACGCAGGCGTTCCAGATGGCGCGATTGCAGGTCGCGCGCGATGTTGCGCACCTTTTCCTTTTCCTCGACCAATTCGCGGGCAAGGCCCACATCTTCGGACATCAGAACGGCAATACCCTGCTGGACATTGCGCAGCACCACATCATGAAAATCCTGCAACTCCCGCCAGCCATCGGCGGAGAAGTTAAGGTTTTCCAGTGATTTCCGGCGCGCCAGTTCAACAGCCTTGCGGGCAATCATATCGGCGCCCGCCTCCAGGTTCATGGCGATGGCGGACAACTCGAATGCGCGCGTGCCGATATCCTCGTCGCCCTCGCGGCCACGCACCTTGGCAAGATAGATCCGCACCTCCAGCGACCGGTTTTCCACACGCTCCAGTGCGTCCTGCATTTTCTGTGCGGCCACGTCGTCAAAACTCTCGAACAGGGGGATAACCTGCCGCGTCATGGTTTCAATACGGCTGCCCATATCCACCAGTTCGCGCACCGCGCAGGCATATGCGCGGCTTGGCTGATCCTGCACCGTCGGGTCAAGCGCGGTTCGCGCAAGATCGGCGGCATGGGGGTTGGGCGCATCCTGAACCAGCACGGATGTCATGCGCGTGATCGGCCCCACCAGCGGCAGGCACACCGCCAGCAAAACGGCGTTGAACAGCAAATGCAAATGCAGCGCCTGCGCTCCGGCATCGGCGCCCAACACGCTGACAGGAATCTGCCCCGCGACGATGGCCCATAGCACCAGAACCGCACCGCCACCACGCAGCACCAGATTGGCCCAGATGACCCTGCGCACCGTCACATCCGATTTCAGCGTCAGCAAAAACGCAATCATGGCCCCGCCCAGATTGGCCCCCAGAACCATGGCAAAGGCTGCAACAGGTGGCAGTGCCCCCTGCGCGGCCAATGTCGCGAATAACAGCACGGCCGCAACGCTGGAATGCACCAGCCACGCGAATGCCGCCGCCAGCAAAAAGGCACTGATCGGATCATTGGCCAGATACAGCATGACACCACGCGCGCCTGCGCTGTCCACCAGCGGCAGGCTGGCCGCGCGGATCAGGTCAAGCGACAGGAACACCAGCGCCAGCCCGATCATGATGCGCCCGATCTGGCGCAAACGCCTGCGTGAACTGCGCAGGAATATCAGCACCCCGCCCAACAGCAAAATTGGCGTGACCCCCACCAGCCGCGAATTCAGGATCAGCGCCACCACCGCCGACCCCAGATCGGCCCCCAGCACAATGGCCATACCCGCCATGCTGCCAATCGCGCCCGCGGACACAAAACCCGCCATCAGCATGGCCACCGCCGTGGAGCTTTGCAGCAACACCGCCGCCCCGGCCCCGCTAAGGGCAGCGGCCACACGGTTTGACGTGGACCGCCGCAACCACAGGCGCAACTGCCCGCCAAAGGCGCGTTCAAACCCCGTGCGCACCAGTCGCACAGCCCATATCAGAAGCGCAGCAGCGCCGGCCATATTCAGAATAAAAAGAATGGGCGAGGTTTCCATGATGTCCCGCTGGAAAAAGAAGACCCTACCTTGATGGGCAAGGCGCTAGAAGTCAAAGGGGCCGTCACCCATGAACAGCGGCTGTGCCGTCCAGCTGTCGTCAGGTCCGGTGTCCAGAAGGGCGTATCCGGTCGGGCCTGTCAAGAAGCCCACGCGCGCATTGGCGCGTCTATCAAGTGCAAATGCGCTGCACAAGGACGGCGCGGTCACAACGCGGTGCGCGCCAATCCGGCCCAGGTAAACACCATGCACATGACCTGCCACAAAGATCACCGGCGCGCAATTCGCGGGCATGGCGGCGGCAAGGTCGTGGGTATTTTCCAGCCCGATATTGTCCATGAACCGGATACCTGTCCGCAAGGGCGGGTGATGAAGGGCCACAACCACTGCGCGCGCGCCCGCGCCATTCAGCGCATGGGTCAGAAATTCCAGACTGTCTGGTTGCAACCGCCCCGCGCCCTGCCCTTCGACCAGCGTATCAAGCCCGATCAGGCGGGTATCGGGCAGGTCAACAACCCAGTCTATGGCCCCCGCAGCAGGCATCCATGCCGCCCCCCCGAAGACTGCGCGAAATGCAGCGCGGCTGTCATGGTTGCCCGGCACGGCATAGACAGGCAGGCCAAACCGCGCCAGTTCACGCCGCGCCAGTTCATAGCTTGCGGCACTGCCATCCTCGCTGATGTCACCGGTCACCAAAACGCCGTCCAGCGGTCCGATGGCTGGCATCTGCGCCAGAATATGGTCCACACCCGCGCGCAAAATCGCGCCGGTATCCAGCACGCCGGAACACAATGCGCCCGGCGCCACAACATGCAAATCAGTCAGGTGCAGAAAACGCGCCATGGCTTATTTGATCCCCGCGCGCAGGAATGCCTGCACAAACTGGCGCTGGAACAGCAAAAACGCGATCAGCAGCGGTGCAATCGACATGATGGTTGCGGCTGAAATGACCGAAATATTCACCCCGCTTTCGGGCGCGCCAAACAGGGACAACCCGACTGTCAGCGGACGTGTGGTTTCGGAATTGGTGACGATAAGCGGCCACAGAAAGTTGTTCCAATGCGTGGATACCGACACCAGCGCATAGGCCAGATATGTGGGTTTGGCCGAGGGCACATAGACGCGCCACAGCACACCGAACCAGCTGCATCCTTCAATGCGCGCAGCCTCGTCCAGTTCTTTGGGCACACTTTTGAACGCCTGTCGCATCAGGAAAATGCCAAAAGCACTGGCCCAATAGGGCGTGCCGATCCCGAAGACCGTATCAAACATGCCCAGCCGCGACACCATGGCGTAATTTTCAACGATCAGCACCTCTGGCAGGATGAAAAGCTGCAACAGCACAATGATGAACAGCACATCACGCCCCGGAAACTGGAACTGTGCAAAGGCATAGCCTGCCAGCGTGGTCACCACCAACTGCCCCGCCAGAACCACGCTGACCAGCAAAAAGGTGTTGAAGAAATAGCGCATCCACGGCGCCCCGTCCCACGCGGTGCGAAAGTTATCCAGCGTCCATGCGCCTGCAAGGTTGAAATTCACGGCATCCGATGTGGAATGGAACGCCGCCCACACGGCAAACAGCAGCGGTGCAATCCACACGATGGCAAGAGTCCACGCCGCGAACGTGTCCAGCGCCAGTGTCAGGCGGGGCCGGAAGCTGCGCTTGGGGGCCATGACATATAGGGGCGCTTGGCCAGATTTAAGTGCATCGCTCATTGGTAATGTGTCCTGCGGTCCAGAATGATGAACTTGATCGCCGCTGTAACCCCCAGCACGGCCAGCACCATCACGGTCAGCGCCGCCGCCTGCGGCCTGTCAAAATAGGAAAACGCCAGTTCCCAGATGTAATACAGCACCAGTTTTGACGCATCCGACGGCCCGCCCTTGGTCAATATGAACAAATGGTCAATCAGCTTGACGGAATTGATCAGGGCATTGACGGCCACAAAAATGGTGGTCGGCATCAGCAGCGGCAGGACAATCCGGCGGGTATAGGTCCAACGGCTGGCCCCTTCGATATCGGCAGCTTCTTTCAGGTCCGGCGGAATGGTTTGCAGCGCAGCCAGATAGAAGATCATGAAGAAACCGGCTTCTTTCCAGATGGTCACGATGATCACTGCCCATAGCGCGGTTTCAGGGCGCCCCAGCCAGTTGACCGACGCGAACCCGAACAGCGCGCCAATCTGGTCCAGCACCCCAAGGCCCGGCGTGTAGAAAAACAGCCAGATATTTGCCGCAGCAATCATCGGCAGAATTGTCGGCGTGAAATAGGCAGTGCGCACGAAACCACGCGCGGGAATTTTGGAATTGGCCCATAGCGCCATCGCCAGCGCGATGATGATCGACACAGGGATCGTCACACCCGCATAGATCAGGTTGTTGACCACAACCTTGGCAAATGTCGGGTCGGCGAACAGCAGGTCATAATTGCCCGCGCCCACAAATTCGGACGGGTTGCGCCGTGTGCCGCGCGAAAACAGGCTTGACCAGAAGGTCATTGCCGACGGGATAAACGCAAACAACGACAGCAGGATCAGCGCAGGTGACAGCAGCATCCAGCCATACATGATGCGGCGGCGGCGCTCGTATCTTGCAAGATCATTCATGCTGTCACTCCAGACGAAGAACCGCACCCGCAGGGCGCTGGCGGCATATGCGACAGGGGGCGCATTACGCGCCCCCCATCAGGGGAGGAACTTAGCGGTAAGGGGTCAGCAGCCGGTCGGCGATGCTTTGCGCCTGTGCCAGCGCATCCGCAGGCGTGGCCGAACCTGTCAACGCGGACTGGATTGCGGTGTTCAGCGCATCGCGCACCCGCGCCCCTTCATAGGTGGACAATTCCGCCACCGAATATTCCAGCTGGTCGCGCGCAACAATCGCAGGCGGAAATTCTTCGGCATAGGCGCGCAGGACATCGGTTTCATAGGCCGCAGGGCTGACACCCACATAGCCTGTGGCAATCGACCATTGCGCAGCGCGTTCCGCATCGGTCAGGAACCGGATCAGTGTCAGGGCGGCACGATATTCATCATCGCTGGCCCCTTCAAACAGATAGAAATTCCCGCCACCCGTGGGCGAACCGGGGCGAACTTTTTCGGGCAGCATTGCCACACCGAAATCAAAACTGGCCTGATCGCGCACAGCGGTCAGGTTGCCGGTGGTGTGCCACATCATCGCGGTCTGCCCTTCCAGGAACGCCTGACGCAATGTGCCCCATTCGACTGTGCCCGATGGCATGATGTCATGCTCTGCCGACAGCGACACCCAGTATTCCAGCGCCTCTATCACGGCGGGGTCGTCGAAATATGTCTCGGTGCCGTCACCGTTCATCAACTCCATCCCGTTCTGCGTGGCCAGTGCCTGAAACATCCAGTAAGGATAGCCGGTGGACGGGATCATGATGCCGTAAGGGCCGGTTTCGCGCAGCGCAAGCCCCATGCTGACCAACTCGTCCCAGTTGGCGGGTGGCGCTTCAGGGTCAAGGCCCGCGGCGCTGAACATGTCTTTGTTGTAATAGGCAACGATCGTTGATCGCTGGAACGGCACGCCCCATGTCTGCCCGTCGATCTGGCCATTGGCCATCAGGCCGGGATAGAAGCTGTCCAGCCATTCGCGTTCTTCATCGGTTTCCAGCACCTGATCAAAGGGAATGATCATTTCCTGTTCAATCAGATCCAGTGCATCAATGGAAAACAACACCGACAGCGGGGCCGAGTCGCCCGACGCAATCGCCGACAGAACCCGCACGCGGGTGTCATCATAGTTGCCTGCATAGATGGAATTCACGCGAATATCGGGATGGGCCTCGTGGAATTCGGCAATCAGCCCGTCGACCACCTGTGTCAGCGCACCGCCGACAGCAATGGGGTAATACATGGTCAGTTCGGTTTGCGCGCTGGCGGGCAGCGCGGTCAATGCTGTGGCACCGGCCAGCAGCGAGGCAGTCATGGTATGGCGTGTCATGGTAGTTCCTCCCTTGGGTTGAATGCATCACCGCCGCATATGGCGACGGCAAAGCGGGGTCTAACGCGGCAGTCTGTAGCCAGTGTTCTTGTCAAACACATGAAGGTTCGCGCGATCAAACGTCAGACCGGCCGCCTCCCCGACCGATCTGCGCACTTCGCCCGGCAGGCGCACTGTCAACCCGCTTGTGCCGGGAACCTCGAAACTCAGGAATGTTTCCGACCCCATATATTCGCAATGGGTAATCACTGCTTGCAGCAGGCCCGCCCCCGGTTCGGCCAGATCAAGATGCTCGGGGCGAATGCCATAAACCACCTGCTTGTCGGAGCGTTCCAGTTCGGCAGGCATAACGCCGGATTCAACCAGCGCCATGGGCGGGCTGCCCACAAATTCCGCGACGAAAATACTGGCAGGCGTTTCATACAGATCGACAGGTCTGCCGAACTGTTCAATCCGGCCATCCTTCATCAGCACAACCATGTCGGCCATGCTCATGGCTTCGGTCTGGTCATGGGTGACATAAATGACGGTCATCCCCAGATCGCGCTGTAGTTTCTTGATGTCGCGCCGCACGGAATGGCGCAATTTTGCGTCCAGATTGGACAAGGGTTCATCCATCAGACACAGCGGATGGCCCGCGACAATGGCCCGCGCCAGTGCGACCCGCTGGCGCTGCCCGCCCGAAATCTGGCCGGGCTTGCGTTTTTCCAATCCGGTCAGGCCGGTCATTTCCAGCGCCTGCGCCAGTTTCTCGCGCTGCTCGGCGCGCGGCACACGACGCACCTTCAGGCCGAACAGCACATTCTCGGCGACATCCAGATGGGGAAACAGCGCATAGGACTGAAACACCATCGACAGGCCGCGTTCTGCGGCAGGGCTGGCGGTCACATCGCGCCCGCCGATGATAATTCTGCCGCTGTCAGGCACCTCCAGCCCTGCCAGCAGGCGCAGCGTGGTCGACTTGCCGCACCCCGACGGACCCAGCAATGCCACAAATGACCCGCGCGGAATGCTTAGTGAAATGTCTTCGACCCCAAGCTGGCCGTTCCAGCGCTTCTCAACGCTTTCGACATGAACGAAAGGGTCAGTCATTCCATTTCTCTTTCTTCTGAAAACACGATCCGGTCGCCAAGGTCTTCGATCAATGCAGCAAAATCCGCAGCCGGTGGGCGGTCACAGATCACATGGTCCACCTCGGTGATGGCGCACCCGATGGAGGGGGCATGGCGCCCGAACTTGCTGCGGTCTATGACCAGAACCGATGTTTGCGCATTCTGGCGCATGCGTTCTGATGCGCGCACTTCGGCCTGATGGAATTCTGACAGGCCACCGTCAATATCCACACCTGCGGTGCCGAAAACCGCGTATTCGGCGCGGTAGCGGCCAAAAAAGGATACCACTTCTTCGCCGATGAAATCACGATCCGGCAGGCGCAATTCGCCCCCCGGCAGGATGATCCTGTTCGAGACTTCCTCGCTCAGGGTCATTGCCGCACTCAGGTTATTTGTGATGACGGTCAGTTCGCGGCGGCGATGCAGGGCGCGCGCCACACTCAGCGCGGTCGAGCCGATGGACAAAAACAGCGTTGCGCCATCAGGGATCATTCCGGCCGCCACTTCGGCAATGGCGCGTTTGCCCACAAGGTTGGTGCCCGCGCGCTGGTCAAACGGCGTGTTCAGCCGATCTTCTGCCAGTTCGATACGCCCGTGAACGCGGCGCATGGTGCCGTCATCGCATAGCGTATCCAGATCGCGGCGGATGGTTTGCATCGACACGCCCAGCATATCGGCCAGCGCGCCCACGCTGATACCCCCGCGTTCCTGCACCACCTGCTGGATAAGGTCGCACCGTCTGATCTTTTTTGACGCCATGATAACCCTGT
Organism: Paracoccaceae bacterium; assembly: GCA_020832445.1. Taxonomy (GTDB): domain Bacteria; phylum Pseudomonadota; class Alphaproteobacteria; order Rhodobacterales; family Rhodobacteraceae; genus Roseinatronobacter. Next base: position 13,475 of record JAFIEO010000057.1, on the reverse strand, counting down.
TGCTTTGTTAGAAAATATACCGACCAAAAACAACAAAGCAACAAAAATTCCTGAAATCCAGCATCCAATCCCGCCCTAATTTCGACATTCAGCCCAGAAATTCGCGCAAATGCGCCCGCATCGTGGCTGTTTCTGTCTTTTTGTTGCTTTTGCTTTTCATCTTGATGCAGAATCGTTATGACCGGAAACAGGTCCGACATCGCGAATGAAAAGAGCAGATCGCAAGCATGGATAACGTAGCAAGTATTTTTGACCGTTATGAGACAGTCCGCCACCGCATGCCCAAAGCCCGCTTTGGCGCGACAACCCAGGCGGTCGACTCGCTTCTTGATATTGCACCGGACGCAGACGCGTTCGTTTTCGACGCCTACGGCGTGCTGAATATCGGGGAAACGCCCATCGCAGGGGCCGCGCAGCGCATCGATCAGCTGCGCGCGGCGGGCAAGGAAATCCGCATCCTGTCCAATGCCGCAAGCTACACCCATGACGCCGCGACGGAAAAATTCCGCAAACTGGGCATTCCCGTTACACCAGACGAAATTATCACCAGCCGCGATGCGGCCATATCGGGGCTGGGATCAGGGCTTTGGGGGTGCATAACCGCCCCGTCAGACGACCTTAGCGATATTGACGCCACGATATGCCGGCTGGGCGACAGCGTGCGCGATTTCGACCGCGTGGACAGCTTTCTTTTTCTGTCGACTGCTGCTTGGACAGACGCCCATCAAGACATCCTTGCGCGCAGCCTGCGCACCAGACCGCGCCCGTTGATCGTGGCGAATGCAGACCTTGTTGCCCCGCGCGAAGGCGGATTTTCGCTGGAACCGGGCTATTATGCGCATCTGTTGGCTGATGCCAACCTTGGCCATCTGACGTATTTCGGCAAACCCTTCCCGCAGGTTCACCAGATGATCGAAGCCACATTGCCAGACACCCCGCCCCACCGGATTATCATGTGCGGCGACACCCTTCATACCGATATTCTTGGCGCCGCAGCGCGCGGCTGGCGCACGGTATTGGTTACCCGCGACGGGCTTTTTGCAGGCACGGATACGGACAGTTTTTGTCAACGCAGCGCAATACACCCCGATTGGCGCACCGAACGGATCTGATGGTTGGGCAAAAACCATGGCCCATGGTTTCAGGTATCAGTTCTGTGGCGGGCCACAGGGCAGAACGGCATCGAATATGGTGCCTTCACCCTGCGCCGAGCGGATGACAAGCCGCCCGCGATGTCGGCTAAGGATATGTTTGACAATCGCCAGCCCCAGCCCCGTGCCGCCACTGTCACGCGACCGCGCCTTGTCCACGCGGTAGAACCTTTCGGTCAGGCGCGGAATATGGACAGGATCGATACCTTCGCCAAAATCACGCACACTGACGCGCAACACGGCCCCTTCGAAACCGGGCATTGCCGACATCTGTTGCGCCACCACTTCTATACGGCCCCCGCTGAAGCCGTATTTCAGGGCATTCTCGATCAGGTTGTGAAACACCTGAACCAGTTGGTCATAATCCCCCGGAACATCGGCAATATCATCGGGAACCTGATAGGAAATGCTAAGTTGCGCAGCCTCTATCTGGGGGCGCAGGGCGGCAAGCGTGGCTTTCAGCACCATATCAATGGACACCGGCGTGCGCGGGCGAATCTTCTCGGCGGATTCGACACGGCTTAGGGACAGAAGGTCCGAAACAAGGCCCGTCATACGTTCGGCCTGATCAGCCATGATACCCAGAAATTCTGCGCGCGCGCCCGGATCGTCACCTGCCGGTCCCTGCAATGTTTCAATAAACCCCGACAGCACCGTTAGGGGAGAGCGCAGTTCATGGCTGACATTGGCGACGAAATCACGGCGCTGCGCTTCTGCCGCCTCAATGTCGGACACATCGCCCAACGACAGCACAACAGTGCCATCCCCGACATGGCGCGCGATCACATGCCAGACCGTTTCGCGACTGCCCGAGGAGGAGACGAAACTTGCGCTTCCTTCATGCGCGCCGCCCAGCACACGGTCCAGCATTCCCGCAACGTCCGGTTGGCGCAAATGCGCACGGATCTGCGCACCCGCAATGCGCGCGCCGAACAATTCGGTGGCGGGCGGGTTTGCCTTCACAACGCCCCCCGCCATATCCACCAGCAAAACCGGGTGCGGCAGGGCCGCGATCAGCGCAGTTGTCGCCGCGTCATACATGACAGTGTTATCCGAACCGGCCGGTTACATAGTCATTCGTGCGCGATTTCTGCGGGTTGGTGAAGATTGTGTCAGTGTCACCATATTCAATCAGGCGCCCCAGATACATGAACGCCGTGTTATCGGAAACCCGCGCGGCCTGTGCCATCGAGTGCGTGACCATCACAATGGAATAAGTGCCCTTCAACTCCTCAATCAGTTCCTCGATGCGGGCGGTGGCGATGGGGTCAAGGGCGGAACAGGGTTCATCCATCAACAACACTTCGGGGTCCGATGCGACCGCGCGCGCGATGCACAGGCGCTGTTGCTGCCCGCCCGACAGGCCAAGGGCGCTTTCTTGCAAGCGGTCCTTGACCTCTTTCCACAGGGCGGACTGTTGCAGCGCGCGTTCCACGGTTTCATCAAGAATGGACCGTTTGGTGATACCATCCACCCGCAGCGGATAGGTGATGTTGTCATAGATCGACATGGCAAAGGGGTTGGGTTTCTGGAACACCATGCCCATGCGTTTGCGCAGCGCAATCACATCAACACCTTTGGCGTAAATGTCAAAACCGTCCACGGTGATTTTGCCTTGAATGCGCAACCCGTCAACAAGGTCGTTCATCCGGTTCAGGCAGCGCAACAGCGTGGATTTGCCGCAACCCGATGGCCCGATCAGCGCGGTGACCTGCCCTTTCTGGATTTCCAGATTGCAGTCGAACAGGGCCTGCGCTTCGCCATACCACAGGTTGAAATCAGTGATATCCAGCGCGGGGCCATCAGTGGACTTCTTGACGTGGTAGGATGTGGGTTCGAATTCTATGATGTCATTCATGTCTTGAGCCTCAGAACTGGCCGGTTGCGTATTTGCGCTTCAGGCGATTGCGTATGATGATGGCAGTTGCGTTCATGGCGACAATCAAGGCCAGCAGCAGCAGCGTGGTTACAAAAACCATCGGCTTGCCAGCTTCGGAATTGCGCGACTGGAACCCCACGTCAAAAATATGGAACCCCAGATGCATGAAGCTGCGATCAAGGTGAATGAAGGGGTAGAAGCCGTCGATGGGCAGCGCGGGGGCCAGTTTCACAACCCCCACCAGCATCAGGGGTGCCACCTCGCCCGCGCCGCGCGCCATTGCCAGGATCATGCCGGTCATGATGCCCGGCAGCGCTTTGGGCAGCACCACATAACGGATGGTCTGCCATTTCGACGCACCGCACGCCAATGACCCTTCGCGCATGGAACGCGGCACCGCCGCCAGCGCTTCTTCGGTGGCGACAATCACCACCGGCACTGTCAGAAGTGCCAGTGTCAGCGATGCCCACAGGATGCCGCCCTTGCCAAAGGTCGGGTTGGGCAGGTTTTCAGGGTAGAACAACTGGTCAATCGTGCCGCCCATTGTGTAGGCAAAGAACCCCAGACCGAACACGCCGTAAACAATACTGGGCACACCGGCCAGATTGTTGACGGATATACGAACAATCGACGTCACCCGACCCTGTTTGGCATATTCGCGCAAATACAGCGCCGTAATGACACCAAAAGGGGCCACGAACACCACCATCAGCAATGTCATCGCCACCGTGCCAAAGATAGCGGGTAAAACGCCGCCTTGGGTATTCGCCTCGCGCGGTTCGGCAGACACGAATTCCCACCAGCGCGAAAGATAGATGCCAATCTTGTCGGCAATCCCGATGGTGTTGGCAGGGTAATAGCGGACAATCTGGCTGATCTCCGGGGTGATCTGACGACCGCCCACCTCTTCCAGCGTGACAGTGTAGCGCCGGTCATTTGCGCGGATTTCGTTCACGCGGGCCTGAAGCACCTCATACTCGGCTTGAAGGGTCTGGATGCGGGCCTGCGATTCAGCCAGAATCCCGTCGCGCGCCTGTGACGCCATCCCATCAACGTCTGCAGCCTCGCCGCGCTGCAATTCGCCCTCGCGTAACAAGGCGCGACGCTGGGCCAGACGCTCTCGTTCGATGTGGTGGTTGATCGCGCCGATCTCGCTGCGTTCAAGCTGGCGGATTTCGCGGAACCGTTCGCGGGCGGCACGCTGTTCGCGCTTCAGCACATCCGCGTCATAGGCCATTTCCTGCCCGTCTATGGTCATGCCGGCGATGCGGCCTACAAACACACCCCATGTCTGGCGCTCGAAATAATAGAAATCCTCGGGCTGGGTGACATTGGCGGTTTCGAAATCCGCAACCCACTGGAAATCATCGCCATACAGGTCGAAATTCGCGGTCTGATACAGGGTGCGGTAGGCGAAACCTTCATTTTCCTCGACCACGGCGCGCTGTTCATCCGTCAGGCGCGGCAGGTCGGGGCGAAAGATGGTGCCGCGACGTTCCACACCTGCAATCACCGTGCCGTCGGTCAACGCCACCCGGTCGATGGGTTTGGGCCAGAAGGTTGTTGCCCCGTTATACAACACAACCAACAAAACGCCCGCGATCAGCATGATCCCACGCGCCAGGGCACCGCCAAACCCCCACAGCGCGGGTTCCCCCAGCGCCGACAGGTCCGCAGAATAGCGCCTGCGGTTGCGTGGCTTCACCGCGTCGCGCGCGGCAACAGCGGCAATGCCAGCGGCCCCGGATGCAGGCGGTTGTTGTTCGTTCAAGCTGGTCATGTCTGTCCCCAAGCCCCGGAATTACAGATTGAAGGCGCGCTTGCGGAAGCGCTGGCGGATCAACTCCGCGCCTGTGTTGATCACGAAAGTCATGATGAACAGCGTCAGCGCAGCAAGGAACAGCACACGGTAATTCGTGCCATCCTTCACGGCCTCTGGCAGTTCAATCGCGATATTGGCCGACAGGGTGCGCAACCCCGAAAAGATGTTCCATTCCATGATCGGCGTATTGCCTGCGGCCATGACCACAATCATGGTTTCGCCAACAGCACGGCCCATGCCCATCATCACCGCCGAAAACACACCCGATGCCGCCGTCGGCAAAATGACCCAGCGCGCGGTTTGCCAAGGGGTTGCCCCGCAGGCCAGTGACGCCGCGCGCAAATGGCCGGGAACGGAATTCAGCGCATCTTCGGCCAGTGTGTAGATGTTCGGGATCACCGCGAACGCCATGATGAAGCCCACCACCAGCGCATTACGTTGCTGATAGCTGTCAATGAAACTGCCGCGCGGGTCATAGCCGATCAGGGTCAGCGCATAGGCCACAAGAAACGACAGAAGCATAGCCACCAGCAAAAGCACGATCCAGCGCCCCGCATCCACCATACCCGCGCGCGAGCGGTCCAACCCCGAAATCAGGTCGCGGTAATGGTGCCCGAATTGCTTGCGAAAGGCCCACGCGGTTACAAAATAGCTGACCGGCAGCAGGATCAGAAACATGAACGGCGTGCCAGTGCCGATGCGCCCTGTCGTCCATTGCTTGAAATCACCGTAAAACAGCACCCGCTCCAGCGAAGTGCCAAGCTGGGCGGCAATCCAAGCCGTGATCAGAATGGACAGCCCCATCAGCGTGAATTTCGGAAAGCCGTCGTATTTAAGGGCAATCTGCGCAGGTAATGCCTGCCATGCGAAAGCCCCGATCATCAGCCCCATGGGCAACGCGAAGAAACCCAGCAACACCGCACCGATCCATTCTTCGACCAAGGGCGCCAGCACCAGCGCCGCGATGAACCCCAAAACCACGGTCGGCAGGGATTCCATCATCTCCATCATCGGCTTGACGGTGCCGCGCACGCGTTTGTCCACGAATTCCGATGTGTAGATCGCGGCCATCAGTGCAATCGGCACGGCAAAGATCATGGCGTAAAACGCCGCCTTGAACGTGCCGAAAACCAGCGGCACCAGTGAATATTTGGGTTCTGCCAAATCGGTTCCGGCAGTGGATTGCCAGACATAGGTCGGCTCCATATAGCCTTCATACCAGATTTTGCTGAACAGCACGCCAAACGTAACTTCCGGGTGGCGCTGGGTGTATTGCCATGCCTCGACCTCGCCGCCTTGCGACACCAGCATAACGCCGTTGGACCGCGGGAAAATCATCCCGCTGGAGTCTGTACTGACATCGCCCGAACGCGCCAGTTCAAACAGCACCTGATCCGAAGTTGAATGGTAGACCCAGACATTGCCTTCAGCGTCGATGGCCACAAATTCTTTCTGGCGCTGCGCCTCGGACAGATCGACGATGGACGCAGGCATGGGCGCATGTGTGCGTGCGCGCATCAACTCGCGCCCGTCCGTAGTATCCGTCGTGCCGGTTTGCAGACGGAAAAACGCGTTCAAGCCCCCATCTTCGGTGCCCACAACCAGCGTTTCCTCGCCCGACAGGAACGTCATGGCCGTCACGGCAACACCGTCATCGGCAACGCGCCGCACTTCAGCCAGCGAAGGGTTGTTCATATCGCGCAAATCATAGCGGAAGACGACCCCGTCATCGCTTGCGACAATGGCGCGGTCGCCCGTGCCCGACAGCAAAATTCCCGTAACCGTTGCATCTGCCGCAAGGCCAACAAGCGGCGGCAGATCGGTCGTGGTGGTCGACACGGTTTCCGCACCGGTCATCATGTTGATCTGCACGCGGGACTGGCTGACCCGCACCTGATTGTCCGCATCAACAGTGGCAAACGCGATGGTCGGCCGCTCGCGCGTGCCGCCAATGCGGTAATCAATCGCGATGATGGGCAGTTCAGAGATCTGCTGCCCGTCGCCCAGTTCGATTTCCCCGAACAGCGTTCGGAAATCACCAGTGCCGACTTCGGTGTAGACGCGCCCGTCAAGCATACGGTCCCGCCCGTCAAGATCGATCAGCCCGCCGGGCAGGGCGCGCTGCGCCGTCGTCGTGGTTTGAACCCCAAGCGTGGCAAAACGCACAACCCCGTCATCAAAGCCGAAGGCCACACGGTCACGCTGCAATGTGCCGGCAACGGCGGTCACTTCGGCCCCGCGAAAATCCCACTGGTCGCGCGCAACTTCTGTGCCTGACGGGATGTGATAGGTAATCACCCGCCCTTCGGCGGCAACCGCAATCCCAAGTGTCTGGAATTCATCACCATTGATCCAGATAACATCTTGCTGGGTGTCAAGCTGGTAGCGGGTGTTGCCTTGCAATTCGCCACCGGCCATCAACGGCATGACCACACGAAACAGGAACACCATGATCCCCATAACGGCAACAATCACCATCAGTCCACCGACTGTGATGACCCCTTGTGCGATATTCTCGCCCAGTTTGACACTGGTGCGGGTGGTCATCCGCCGCTGCCGTGCGGCGATGCCGCGTTCGCTGGTGGTGGGGGCGCTGTCACTCATGTTGCGTGTCCATCACGTTGAAAACAAAAAAGGGGTGACGCGACCTGCGCCGCGCCACCCGAACAGGTCAAGACCTTAGTTCAGGCCGAATGCCTCAAGGTCAAGATCAGCAATCCGCGCGGTGACAGGGAAGAAACCTGCGCGCACAACGTCTTGCTGGCCTTGCTGGCTGTAGACATAGCGCACGAATTCAGCGCGCAGCGGCTCCAGTTCAGCATTGGGGTCCACATTCATGTAGATATACAGGAAGCGCGCAATCGGATATGTGCCTTCAGGCGCGTCATCTGTTGTGTAGCAAGTGCCGTCATCGCCACGAATTTCAAGCGCACGCACATCAGCGGTTCCATAGCCCACTCCGGAATAGCCAATGCCGCCAAGGTCGGATGCAACACCTTGAATAACGGTCGAAGAACCGGGCTGTTCACGCACATCGGCGCTATAATCGCCACCAAACAGGGCCACTTCGCGGAAGTAACCATAAGTGCCCGACGCGGAGTTACGACCATAGGTTGAGATTGCACGGTCGGCCCACTCACCTTCCGCACCAAGCTCACCCCATGTGGTGATGGCTTCATCTGCACCACCGGCGCGGGTGGATGAGAAGATCGCATCAACTTCCTGCATCGAGATGCAAGTTACAGGGTTATCGCGGTGCACGAACACACCAATGGCGTCGATCGCGCCGCGCATCGGCAGCGGCTCAAATCCATAGCGGGCCTCGAATTCCTCAATCTCGGTGCCGCGCATCGGGCGCGACATCGGGCCGAACTGGGCTGTGCCTTCGACCAGTGCGGGTGGGGCAGTGCCCGAACCGGCACCCTGAACCTGAACTGCAACATTCGGGTAATGGCTGCGGAACCCTTCTGACCACAGGGTCATCAGGTTGTTCAACGTGTCCGACCCGATAGAGGTCAGGTTGCCGGACACACCTGAGACAGGCTCATAGGTGGGCAGGTTAGGATCTATGTTCTGGGCAGTCGCCATGCCAGCCGACAGGGCAAGGGCAGATACTGCAAGGGAAAGTGAAAAGGAAGTGCGCATAAAACGGTCCTCTGGGTTTGCCCCGTCGGGGCGGTTTGACAACATCGTCCTGATATGACCCGCGTGTAACGGTATTATGACGGTTGCCGTGATATGCGGCTATTCCTGTATAGCCGGGCTATATAGTGGTAGCACAGGGCGGCCACGCCCGTTAGGATTGCCCAAGCGACAGGATTTACTGGAGAAAGTCATGACAGCATTCGGCAAAAGCCAATCCGTCCCCCGCAGAGAGGACAAGCGCCTGCTGACAGGCGCAGGCAGTTTTCTGGACGATGTCGCCCCAAAAGATGCGCTGCATGCTGTTTTTCTGCGCGCCCCCGTCGCACATGGCCGAATCCTGTCGCTGGACCTGTCGGCTGCACGAAATGCCCCCGGCGTTCATGCCGTGCTGGATGCGGACGCGCTGGCCGCCGCCGGTCTGACCCAGCCCATGCAGGCCAGCCTGCGCACCAACCGCGATGGCACCACAGGGGCAAACCCGCCCCGCCCCCTGCTTGCCCGCGACCGGGTAATGTTTGTGGGCGAAGCTGTTGCAATGGTGGTGGCCGACACGCCCGCACAGGCCCGCGATGCGCTGGAATTGATCGAGCTGGACATAGACCCGCTGCCCCCGCATCTGGAGCTTGCAGCGGGCGGGCCGCAAATTCATCCGCAAGCGCCTGACAATATCGCCTATGACTGGGCGGTGGGCGATGAGGGCGCGGTGAACGCGGCCTTTGACCAAGCCGCGCACCGAATCGCCATAACAGTTGACCAACCCCGTCTGCTGGCCGCATCCATGGAACCGCGCGGCGCCTATGCGCAATGGGATGGCACACGGCTGCATTTCTGTTTTGGCGGGCAGGGTGTGTGGGTCATGAAGGAACGGCTGGCCAAAATGCTGGGCCTTGCCCCGCAGGATGTGCGCGTCACCACGCCCGATGTCGGCGGCGGGTTTGGCATGAAGGGCATGCCCTATCCCGAATATTTCGCAATCGCCCATGCAGCACAGGCCTTGCAGCGCCCCGTCAGGTGGGCCCCCGACCGGTCTGACGCCATCGTGTCCGACAATGCAGGGCGCGATTTGCGGTCACATGCGGAACTGGCACTGGATGCGGACGGGCGCATATTGGGCTACCGCGTTGAAAACTGGTCCAATCTGGGCGCGTGGAATTCGGAATTTGCCCAAGGCATCCAGTCGCAGCTGTTTTCCATGGTGGCGACCGGGGCGTATGATATTCCGGCGGCCTTTATCCACACTCGCGGGATATACACCAACACCACGCAAGTGGACGCCTATCGCGGTGCCGGCAGGCCCGAAGCGATCACCGTTCTGGAACGCCTGATGGACAAGGCCGCGCGCCAACTGGGGCTGTGCCCGTTTGCCCTGCGCGCCCGCAATTTCATTTCCCCCGACGCCTTCCCGCATGCCACGGTGGCAGGGGACCACATTCAGGAAGGGAATTTCGCGCATCTGCTGGAAGAAGCGCGCGGGCACGCCGATGTGGCGGGCTTCGCCGCGCGGCGCGCACAAAGTGCGACACGCGGGCGCAAGCGCGGTCTGGGCCTGTGCTATTATATCGAAAGCATCATGGGCAACCCGTCCGAGGATGCGGAAATCGCCTTCAACAAGGACGGGACCGTATCGCTGATGATCGGCACGCAATCCAACGGGCAAGGGCATGAAACCGTGTTCGCGCAATTCCTGTCAGACCAGACAGGCATTCCGCTGGACGCGATTCAGGTTGTTCAGGGCGACAGCGACCGCATTGCCAAAGGGGGCGGAACCGGCGGGTCACGTTCGGTCACGGTGCAGACCAATGCGACACTGGCCACAGTCGGCCAGATGGTGGCCGCGTTCACGGAATTTCTGAAACCCGAACTGGGCGCTGATCTGGGGTTTGACGATGGCAACTTCCGCGCGCCGGGGTCAAACCGCACCCTGACCCTGATCGAAGCCGCCGATCTGGCGCGCAGCCAGGGGCGGGCGGATTTGCTACAACATGCGGGCAGCGCCAAACTGGATGCGCGATCCTACCCCAACGGTGCCCATCTGGCAGAAGTGGAACTGGACCCCGAAACAGGTGCCCTTCAGGTGCTGAATTACACGGCCGTGGATGATTTCGGCAATCTGCTGAATCCGCAACTGGTGCAAGGGCAGGTTCATGGTGGCATTGCCCAAGGGTTGGGGCAGGCCATTTGCGAACAGGTGGTGTTCGACGATCAGGGCCAACCCCTGACCGGCAGTTTCATGGATTACGCCATGCCGCGCGCATCCGACATGCCGCCCATCCGGTTCCATTCCGTGCCGGTTCCCGCCAAGGGCAACCCGCTGGGCCTGAAAGGCTGCGGCGAAGCGGGCACCGTGGGCGCCATCGCCGCCATCGTGAACGCGGTTCAGGATGCGCTGGGGCCGGAATTGGGCACAGACATCCAGATGCCGCTGACGTCTGAGCGCATCTGGCGGCTGTGCCAGACTGCCAGCGCATAGCAAAAGCCCGCGTCCATCATGCTTCTGGACGCGGGCCTTTGGATTTTACCAATGCTGTTATTTACCGCGACGCGGTGCATCGCGCCCGCCGGGGCGCGGACCTGCACCGGGTTTGCGGGGCTTGCGGGCATCTGCCTTGGCCATACCGGGCGGGACAAACCGCTTGGAGCTGTCGCGCGCATCTGCGGGCGCAGGCCGTGCCTTTGGTTTGGGCGCAGGCTTTTGCCATGTTTTGCCAGCAGGTTTTGACGACGGATCAGCCCGTTCCGGTTTGGGTTTGCTGCGCGGCGCGGGTTTTGCGTCATGTGACTTGAACCCCGCAGACCGGCCTTCGGCCCCCGCCGCAGGTTTGGCTTTATGGCGCGGCTTACGCTCGCCCTGCGGGGGGGCATCATAGGCGGGTTTTGCCCGCGGGGCCGCAGGGGCCGCATCAGGATCATAGGCCGGTTTCGCGCGCGGGGCAGCAGGCGCGGCATCATAGGCAGGCTTTGCCCGTGGCTTGCCTTCGGGCTTCGGGCTGGTCGCGCGTTCGCTGCGCGCCAAGCCCGCCTCGCGCGGTTTGGGCTTCGCGTCAAAGCCCCGGTCGCGGTTCTCGCGCGGTTTTCTGGCACCATCTCTGGCACCATCGCGGGGCCTGTCGCCGGAATGCTGGCCGCTGGGCGGGCCACTGGCCGCGCGCGCGGTCACGCCATCTTCCAGCACGCCATCCGGCCCAAGTGCTGCCAGAAAACCCGCAGCACTGCTTTCTGCAATCTCGACCAGTGTTTCGTTATTCTGGACCCGAATGGCCCCGATGGCCGCTTTTTCCAGATTACCGGCGCGGCACAGCAAGGGCAGCAGCCAACGGGCCTCGGCGCGGTCATCGCGGCCCACGGACAGCGAAAACCAACGGCTTGGCCCGAATTCGCGGTGCTCGCGCGCGGCAGGTTTGCTGTCGGGCGCGCGCAGTTCTTCGGGGGCTGCGTGGCGGGACTGATACAGCCGCAGATATGCCGCCGCAATCACATCCGGCGCGTGCAGGCCCAGCAGTTTTTCGGCAAACGCGGCTTGTTCATCGGTGACCGGTTCCGACCAGACAGGGTCGGACAGCAGCCGTTCTTCATCCTTGCGCAAAACATCCTCGACCGATGGCGCGACAGTCCATTCCGCCGAAATCTTGGCCCATTTCAGCAGGCGTTCGGCCTTGCCCACAGCCTTGGGTGGCACGATCAGCGCCGATATACCCTTGCGGCCCGCGCGGCCCGTTCTGCCCGAACGGTGCAACAGGCTTTCGGTATTGGTGGGCAAATCCGCATGAATCACCAGATTCAGGTTCGGCAGGTCAATCCCGCGCGCGGCCACGTCGGTCGCCACACAGACCCGTGCGCGCCCGTCGCGCATGGCTTGCAAGGCGTGCGTGCGCTCGGTCTGGCTAAGTTCGCCCGACAGGCTGACCGTGGACAGCCCGCGATTGGCCAGACGCGCGGTCAGGTGGCTGACAGCGGCGCGGGTATTGGCGAACACAATGGCGCTTTGATCTTCATGAAAGCGCAGCAGGTTAAAGATCGCATGTTCACTGTCGGACGCCGAAACGCGCAGCGCCTGATATGAAATATCTGCATGCTGGTCAGTGCCGCCAAGGGTGCTGATGCGCTTGGCATCGCGCTGGTATTGTTTGGCCAGCTTGGCAATCATCGGCGACACGGTCGCGGAAAACATCAAGGTGCGGCGTTCAACCGGGGCCTGACCCAGCATGAATTCCAGATCCTCGCGGAACCCCAGATCCAGCATTTCGTCGGCTTCATCCAGAACGATGGCCTGAATTTCACTTAGATCCAGCGCGCCGCGTTCAATATGGTCGCGCAGACGACCCGGCGTGCCGACAACAATATGCACACCACGTTCCAGCGTGCGGCGTTCGGTGCGAATGTCCATGCCCCCCACACAGGACGTGACAACTGCGCCGGTGCGCGCATAAAGCCATGTCAACTCGCGCATGACCTGAAAAGCAAGTTCGCGCGTGGGGGCCACAACCAGCGCCAGGGGCAATGCGGCCGGGCCGAACTTATGCGCATCCCCCAACAGCGTCGGCGCGATGGCCAGACCGAAACCAACGGTCTTGCCCGATCCGGTCTGCGCTGAAACCAGAAGGTCTTCAGCCACAACGTCGTCAGCGGCCACGGCAAGTTGAACCGGGGTAAGAATGTCAAAACCGCGCTCTGCGAGCGCCTCGGACAGGGGAGGGATCATAACAGGAAAGTTCCATGGATAGCGGCGCATCACGCCGGGGGCGGTCGCCGAAACGACACAAGACCAGCGCACATAACCGGAATCGTCACGAAAGTATATGCCCGAATCAATCCAAAGCCGCCAAAATTTGCGACAGGCCCGTATCGTCGGGCGTTATCCGCCCATGGCGTAGCCTGCGCCGCGGACGGTGCGGATGGGGTCGGGGTGGCCTGTTGTGCACAGCGTCTTGCGCAGCCGGCCCACATGCACATCCACCGTGCGCGTGTCGATATAGATGTC
>JAFIEO010000053.1 GCA_020832445.1 Paracoccaceae bacterium | reverse complement strand
CCAGAGCCGCCACAGGGGGTCGGCGTCTTCGCCAAAAGCGCGGGCCAGAAAGACATCAAGCTGCCGGTCCGGCGTCGGTGCATCGGGCACGACGCGGTCGATTTCGGCCCAGAGGGCCTGCGCCGCCGCAAGGGCGCGAAGTTCACCCCATTTGAAATAGTGGTTGAGCAACCCGATACCGACGCCTGCGCGGGCGGTGACATCGCGCGTGCGCACCGCCGCAACCCCGTGTTCGCGGATCAGGTCTGCGGCGGCGGACAGGATGGCGGTGCGGCGATCGGTGGTCATGTGTGTTCGTATATCACCCGTTGAGCACACGCTCAATGCCTGATAGGTTGAGCATGTGCTCAATCAGGAATCACCCCATGACCCGTTCGTCTTCTGTCGATGTGCTGCGCGGTTTTGCGCTTCTCGGCATCGGCATCGTCAACCTGCCGCATCTGGCACTGCCCATGGCAGCGGCGCTTGCCTCACCCGAGGGCACGCTGGATCTGATCGCCAAGGGCATTGTCGGCCTGCTGTTCGAGGGCAAGTTCTTCGTCCTGTTTTCCTTCCTGTTCGGCTGGGGGTTCGGCGTGCAACTGGCCTCGGCTGCACGCGCCGGGGTGCCTGCCGGGCAGCAATACCGGGCGCGTCTGACCGCGCTGGCGCTCTTCGGGGTCGCGCATGCGGTGCTTGTCTTTCATGGTGACATCCTCGTGGCTTACGCCGTGCTGGGTGCCGGGCTTTGGGGCCTGCGCGATGCCACGCCGCGACGCCTTGTCCGGATTGCAGCGGCGATGGTGCCCTTGGCCGCCTTGGCATTTGCGGCACTGGCGCTTCTTGATGCCTCCGCCGAAAACATGGCGCAAGGCACCATGGACCTGAGCGGGCTGGGGTATCAGGGCAGCTTTCTGGACGCGGTGATGCAGCGGCTTGCCGATTGGCCCATCGCCTTGGTGGTTGTGGTTCTGTTCAACGGACCGCTGGCCTTCGGGGCTTTCTGTCTGGGTCTTGCCGCACAGAAGGTCGGGTTTTTCGAGCCCGCGTCGCCTGTGCATGACGCGCTTGCCGCCCGGGTCCCGGTGCTGCTGGCCGTGGCCCTGCCGGCCAATGCCCTGTATGCGGCGGCGACCCTGGGGCTGCTGCCGCAGGGCTGGCCCACGACGCTCGGCTATGCGGCGCTTGCGCTTGGCGCCCCGACTTTGGCCGCGGTCTATGTCGTCGCGGTGCTGCGCCTGACGCCACGGCTGTGTCTCTTGGCCCCGGCCGGGTCGATGCCGCTGACGGGCTATGTCGCGCAGGGGCTGCTGGCCGGGGCGCTGTTCCACGGCTGGGGGCTTGGACTGTTCGGCACGCTTGGCAACGCAGCCCTTATGGGTATGGCCTTTCTGATCTGGGGGGCTGTCACGATCGCGGCCATACTCTGGCGGCGGCAGTGGGAGCGCGGCCCCCTCGACGCCGCCCTGCGCGCCGTGGTCAGACGATTGGGCAGGTCCGACTCTCGAACGTGAGGAGCAGCCGGGACTAATGCATCCCCGCATACGATTGTAGATTGCTGCATAAAGCACGAACGGCTGATTCGGTAACGCCGCACCGCAAGATTTCGTTGACGCTGTACGGCAGAAGAGGGCCGGGTACGTCAAACAGGTGGGCGCTTTCGCAGTGGGTCGGATGGCCCCAAAACCAAAGTAGGTGGGAACTTGGACTCGTTCTGCCAACCCTCGCGCCCCCAATCTCGGATAGCCTGCTTCCCACGGAGCGCTGGACAGGGTAGACGGCCCGATCCTTGAAGGTTGGGAACTGAGCATGGCGCAAAATGCCACCATTTATAAAGTCGAGTTGACGGTCTCTGACATGGATCGTCAGTATTACGAGACCCACAAACTGACGGTTGCAAAGCATCCCTCAGAAACGGATGAACGGCTGATGCTGCGCATCGTTGCCTTTGCCCTGAATGCCCATGAGCATTTGGAAATGACCAAAGGGCTGTCCACGGACAGTGAGCCCGACATCTGGCAAAAGAGCCTGAGCAGCGAGATTGATCTGTGGGTGGCCCTTGGGCTGCCGAGCGAAAAGATCCTGCGTCAGTCCTGCAGCAAAGCCGCGAAGGTGATTGTCTACCCCTATGGTGGCCGGGTTGCCGGAGTGTGGTGGGACAAGGTCAGGAGCGGCACCAGCCGTTTCGACAATCTCCAGGTCATCCATTTCTCTGAGGCGGACACGGCTGCGTTGGGAAATCTGGCCAGCCGCGCAATGAAGCTTCAGGTCAATATCCAGGACGGCGATGTGATGATCAGCGTGGGTGAGAGCGTTGCCTATGTCACGCCCGAAATCTGGAAGGGCGCGGCGTAGCTTACAGCCGCGCCGCCGTATGCCGGGCTATGGCGCCAAAGGTGACGTCAATCGGCTGAGGTCGGAGGTGATCCGCTTCGGCCCGGGGAAGCGACTGCTCAGGGCACGGCTGTCTATGCGGGAGTGTGTGCGCATGCATCAGGCCGCTTGCCTTCAGGAAAAAAGGGCAATCCAGAAATCCAGGAAAATCCATCTACAGACAGGGCAAAGGGGTCGAGGGGGTATCCCCCTCGCGAACGAGTTTTTGTGGTGTCGGGGGTTCCCCGACAGCGCAAAAACATTAGTGAGTAACACTCCGGTCAATCCCTGAAAATTTCTCTGCGGTTTTTCACGCAGCTCGCGGACAATCCAGTCAAACAAGATCAACTGGAATTCGCGCATGTCTGTCCATACGAAATTCGATCATCCCGCAAACAAGGGCTGCCTTGCAACTGCCCCGGCTGTCCTGCGATTTGCCTCTCTCTTCCCCCGGGTACTCCGCAGAAGGGAAATGCATGATCAGCGAGCGGGTGGGGATCTGAGCCA
>JAFIEO010000048.1 GCA_020832445.1 Paracoccaceae bacterium | reverse complement strand
GACATTCGCGCTTGGACAAAGCCCGCGCCAGCGGTGGGCCGGGGTCTGCCGATCCGGCGTTATATGAATGCAGTTTATGCAGGCTGCATACTCCTGACATCAAAGGCTTGAACTGCCATCAGCCAAATCGGCAGGCCGCGGGACGGCCCGCCGATGGCGCGGCGGCCTACGGCCTTTGCTCCGCGCCTTGGGGTGTTCCCAATGACCGCAAAAGGCCAAATTCGGCCAGCCTGCCCGCGCCCCCGACGCAACCTGCGTTAAACTGCGGAACTATGGCCTGTTGTCGCCATAGCGTATTCGTCAAATAGTGTGGCGATCATCCGCGCCAGCGGGCGCCCCTCGGTCGGGGTTTCCAGCCCTTCGGGAGTGCGTTTGACGAATGCGCCATATTTCTTCACCGCCAGATCAAACAGCGCATCAACATCGGACGGGTTGGCACCGAACCCTTGCACCAACTCTGCGCGGTTGATCATGAAATCGCACATCAGGGTTTCGATGGCACGTCCGCGCCAGATGTCGGCAGGTGTGAACACATGCCCGCGCGATGTCGCAAACTGGCCTGCATGGACATATTTCTTCCAATCCGCCGTTGCCGGTGCGTTTTGCGCATAACCTTGCGGGAAGCGCGAAATCGACGACGCGCCCAGACCGATCAGCACAGGCGACGTATCGTCGGTATATCCTTGGAAATTACGGCGCAATGTTCCTGCCGCCGCTGCCTTGGCCATGCTGTCATGGGGGCGCGCGAAGTGGTCGATGCCGATTTCGTCATACCCGTCCCACATGAACAGCCTGCGCGCGGTGTCGAACAGTTCCAGACGTTCTTCGGGGCGCGGCAGTGTCTCTGACGGGATCATTTGCTGACGTCGCGCCATCCACGGCACATGCGCATAGCCGTATAGCGCTACACGGTCGGGGTTCAGCGATAGCAGTTTTTGCACAGAATCGGAAATTCGTTTCGGTGTCTGATGCGGCAGGCCATACAGAATATCGGCGTTCAGGCTGACAATCCCGCGCGCGCGCAGCCCGTCAACGGCCTGTTTTGTAATCTCGAAACTTTGGTCGCGGCCGATGATCTTCTGAATTTCGGGGTCAAAATCCTGCACCCCGATTGACGCGCGGTTCATCCCCGCATCGGCAAGTGCATCCAGACGTGCATCATCAATTTCATTCGGGTCAATCTCGACCGAGAATTCGCCCCCTTCGGCCATTGGCGCGATGTCAAAGACATGTGCGGCCAGTTCGCGCATTTGCGCCGCAGGCATAAGCGTTGGCGTGCCACCCCCCCAGTGCAGCCGCGTCAGGCGCACACCTTCGGGCAGAATCGCGCGCAGCAGTTCAAGTTCCATGCGCAGCGATTCGATATAGGACAGCACTGGCGCATCGCTGCTGGTGCCTTGGGTGCGGCATGCACAAAACCAGCACAGCCTGCGACAGAAGGGCACATGCAGGTAAAGCGATATCTCGCTATCTGGCTGGATTTGCTGAATCCAGTTTGCAATTGTGTCGCCGCGCAGCCCGGATTGGAACTGCGGCGCAGTCGGATAGCTTGTGTAGCGCGGCACGCGCGCGTCAAACAGGCCAAGCTTAGTAAGTTGCGAAATGTAAGACATACCTGTAGGATATATTTATAATGATCCCAAACTCCTTGATGTAGATCAAACAGCATGAACCGCGTTACACCAAAAATCCAGACGTTCGCACAGGATTGCGAATCCTGCCCCATTCGGCACCGCGCCGTGTGCGCACGGTGTGAAGCCGATGAATTGCAGGTTCTTGAGCAGATCAAGTATTACCGCAGTTTTGAAGCCGGCCAGACCGTGGCCTGGGCCGGTGATAATATGGATTTTGTAGCCTCTGTGGTGACGGGCATTGCAACGCTTAGCCAGACCATGGAAGACGGGCGCCGCCAGATGGTGGGGCTTTTGTTGCCATCGGATTTTGTTGGTCGCCCCGGGCGCAGCCGGTCCGCCTATGACGTGACGGCCGCCACAAATCTGGTTATGTGTTGTTTTCGCAGAAAACCTTTCGAGGAGTTGATGCTAAGCACCCCGCATATCGGGCAGCGGTTGCTGGAAATGACCCTTGATGAACTGGACGCCGCGCGCGAGTGGATGTTGCTGTTAGGGCGCAAGACCGCGCGCGAAAAGATCGCAAGCCTGTTGTGCATTATTGCGCGACGGGATGCGTCGTTGCAGCTTAGCCAGTCTCAGGGAGAGTTGAGCTTCGAACTGCCCCTGACACGCGAGGCAATGTCCGAATATCTGGGCCTGACGCTGGAAACAGTCAGCCGCCAGATGTCCAGCCTGCGCAAGGAAGGGTTGATCCTGACCGAAGGCAAGCGCCGCATTACGATTCCGGATTTTGACAAACTTCTGGAAGAAACCGGCGATGATTCGGACGGCGGATTTCTGGTCTAAACTTCTAGATATCTTTAAGAATCATGAATTTGCATCGCATTAATTTCTGACTCTGCCCCTGAATAACCATAATTATTGCCCCAAATCGCCATGATGGTCGCCTGTAATCCTAAGTATACTTGGGGTTGAGTGGCTGCATTTGCGGGGGTCCGATGTTCGACTGGGACACAGATTTTGACGAACTGGTTGCGCATGGCCAGAAGGATACTGCGACAGTACCGGATGTCAGGAAACCGTGGTTTGGGGATGGATTTTCCGGGTCTGACTGTATCGTCCCAATGCTGTGCATCCTGTGTGCGGCAGTCATTGCGCTGTTTCCAAGCAAATCTGGTATAGCGTCCGGTTCGGTCGTGGCCTTTGCCGTGGCATCCCCCTTGATGCCGGTCCATGAAAGCGATGATCTGTCCATGCCGGACGGGTTGCGGACCTACACTTATGCAGAGTTCCGCAGCTTCATTAGCGGTGTCGGACAGCTTGGCGATGCTGATCTGACCGCCTATGCCCGCATCACTGCGGATGATATTGCCCATGCTAGCGGCGGGTGGGCATCAGACGCCTTTCATGATGTCATGACCCTGTTGCAACTGGAAAAGGCACGGCGCGGGTTGAACGTGATATTCCCCGCACCGCCTTTTGAAACTGGCGTATTTATCCCCCTGCCCGACCTTCAGGTTCAAGGTTGATAAGGGTGCCGCAGTCCGGTGACATGACCTAATGCGCCATAAAGACCGCGCAGGGGGTGTCTTCCAGCATGTCGCGCGTGGCCCCGCCAAGGATCGCTTCGCGCAGCCGCGACCGCCCGTATGCCCCCATGACCAGCAAATCAGCGGCCTGATCATTCAGGTGCCTGCGCAAAACATCACTGGTGCGGGGCAGGGTTCTGGCCAGAACCGATACATCGGCCTGAATACCGTGCCGCGCCAGCATTTGTGCCAGCAAGCCGCCGGGATCGGAGCGTTCAGACCCGTGCGAGGGCGGATCGATGATGACCGCATTGACCAGATCTGCCTGTTTCAACAGCGGCAGCGATGCGCGCGTCGCGTGCAGGGCTTCGTCGCTTTGGTTCCAGGCCAGCACCACCTTGTTGAATTCCGGCAGGGCCGCGCCGGGATGGGGCAGGACAAGCACAGGCGCATCCCCTTCAAATAATGCAGATTCGGTAATCACTTCGTCTTGCGGGCCACGCCCTGCGCCATATGGCAGCGGCAGCACAACCAGATCGGAGAACCGCGCTTTCAACCCGACATAGGATGTGATTCCGCCCAGCGACAGCACGGCGCTGTCAGTGCTCCAGCGGATGTCCGTGCCGCGCAGCTGCTCGCGGGCGGCGTCCTGCAATGCATCGGCGGTGGCTTTCGCCGCATCCAGAGAGTCCTGATAGATGATCGCGGGCGCGCCGGCATAAAAGCCCATGCTTTGCGTGGTATCCACGCCCATACAGCACACTTCAAGATGGGCATCAAACCGCCGGGCAAGGGCAATGGCAGACTGTAGCAGGGGTTGCAGGCCTGTTTCGGTAGCAACGAATGTGACCAGGGTCTTGTAGGACATCGCGAACTCCTTTCATTAAATTTTCCGCGAAAAGCGGGCTGATGCCTTTCGCAGTAACACGCGTAGCATCATAATCCCGGCGCTGCTGCACAACGCCCATTTGCAGCACGAAATTTCATACTGTTGCGCATGACACCCCCAACATGCCCCGGATCGGGATTTCGCACATTGATCTGACGCAAAAATATCGGGCGAAGAAATTGACATGAATCAAAGTTCTTGTCCGCGTACCGTGACAAAACGCACCATGCAAAACTGTCCGTGCTATATGTATTAAGATAGCAGGATGATAATAAGGGACGCAGATCATGTGGGATTACTTGAAGCTTGCTGTGTTGGGGGTGGTCGTGGTTGTCGCTGCGATTGCTGCCAGCATGGCACGCGATTTGCCTTATTTGGTCCACATGCTGGTGATCATGCTTGCAGCAGCGATCACCTTCGTGTGGCAAATTCGTCGTGCCGGAGAGCCTGCACCGGTGACGAATCCAAATGAATATATGGATGGGCCTATTCGTTTTGGCGTGGTTGCCACTGCCTTTTGGGGGGTCATAGGCTTTCTGGTGGGCGTTGTTATTGCATTCCAGCTGGCATGGCCTGAACTGAATTTTCAATGGGCGCAAGGTTATCTGAATTTCGGGCGTCTGCGTCCGTTGCACACCTCGGCGGTGATTTTCGCATTTGGCGGGAACGCCCTGATTGCAACAGCGTTCTACGTCGTGCAGCGCACGTCGGCTTCGCGGTTGTGGGGGGGCGGTCTGGCATGGTTCGTGTTCTGGGGCTATCAGATTTTCATCGTCATGGCCGCAACAGGCTATGTTCTGGGGTCCACCCAAGGCAATGAATATGCCGAACCCGAATGGCTGACCGATCTGTGGCTGACCATCGTGTGGGTTGCGTTCCTTGCAGTCTATATGGGCACGGTCATCAACCGGCGTGAACCGCATATTTATGTGGCAAACTGGTTCTATATCGCGTTTATCGTGACCGTCGCGATGTTGCACCTTGTCAACAACGCCGCGATCCCCGTTTCTGCATTCGGGTCAAAATCGGTTCCTGTCTGGTCGGGCGTGCAATCTGCCATGATCCAGTGGTGGTATGGGCACAACGCGGTTGGCTTCTTCCTGACCGCCGGTTTCCTGGGCATGATGTATTACTTCATCCCGAAACAGGCAGAACGTCCGGTTTATAGCTACAAACTGTCTATCATGCACTTCTGGGCGCTGATCTTCCTGTATATCTGGGCCGGTCCGCACCATCTGCATTACACCGCACTGCCGGACTGGGCGCAGACGCTGGGCATGACATTCTCGATCATGTTGTGGATGCCAAGCTGGGGCGGGATGATCAACGGTCTGATGACGCTTTCGGGCGCGTGGGACAAGTTGCGCACTGATCCCATCATCCGCATGATGGTTGTTGCCGTGGGCTTCTATGGCATGGCCACGTTTGAAGGGCCGATGATGTCGATCAAGGCCGTTAACAGCCTGTCGCATTACACGGACTGGACCATCGGGCATGTGCATTCCGCGGCACTTGGCTGGAACGGCATGATCACCTTTGGCGCGCTATACTATCTGGTGCCGAAACTGTGGCAGCGCGAAGGGCTGTATAGCCTGCGGCTGGTCAGCTGGCATTTCTGGCTGGCCACAATCGGGATCGTGCTTTACGCGGCTTCGATGTGGGTGACCGGCATCATGGAAGGTCTGATGTGGCGCGAAGTTGATGCGCAGGGTTTCCTTGTAAACTCTTTCGCTGACACGGTTGCTGCGAAATTCCCGATGTATGTGGTGCGGGGGCTGGGCGGAACGATGTTCCTGCTGGGCGCAATCATCATGTGCTATAACCTGTGGAAAACTGTGACAAGCACGGCGGAAAAACAACCCGCCCGTGCCGCCGCAGTGCCCGCTGAATAACGGAGGGCATTATGGGACTTCTTGATCACCACAAGAAAATCGAAACGCATGCCACGCTTTTGCTGGTGCTGAGTTTCCTTGTAGTCACAATTGGTGGCATCGTTCAGATCGTGCCTTTGTTCTATCTTGATAACACCATCGAGAAGGTTGAAGGCATGCGCCCCTATGCGCCGCTGGAAATCGCGGGGCGCGAGATCTATCTGCGTGAAGGGTGCTATACCTGCCACAGCCAGATGATCCGCCCCATGCGCGACGAGGTGGAGCGGTATGGCCATTACAGCCTTGCTGCGGAATCGATGTATGACCACCCGTTCCAGTGGGGGTCCAAACGGACAGGGCCGGATCTGGCCCGTCTGGGCGGGCGGTATTCGGATGACTGGCATGTGCAGCACATGATCAACCCGCGCGACGTTGTGCCGGAATCGATCATGCCATCCTACGCGTTCATGATGAACCGCACGCTGGACCGGTCAGATGCCGAACATGTGCGCGACATCATGGCGGTCTATCGTGTGCTGGGGCATCCCTACACCGAGGAGATGATGGAAAACGCAGTCGATGACTTCTTTGCGCAAGCAGAAGACTTCGGTGATCCGGGCCTTCTGGACCGCTATCCGGGTGCGCAGCAGCGCAGTTTTGACGGGCAAGAGCAGGTGACGGAAATGGACGCCATCATTGCCTATATGCAGATGCTGGGAACGTTGGTCGATTTCGACACATTCGTGCCCGTGGCCAATCGCTAGAGGGGAAGGAAAATGGAAACATATACTTTTCTGCGTGCGTTTGCCGATAGCTGGCATCTGCTATTCATGTTCTGCTTCTTTATCGGGGTGTTCGTGTTCATCTTGCGCCCCGGCTCAAAGAAGGTTCACGACGAATCTGCGAATATGATTTTCCGTAACGATGACAAGCCTGAGGGTGCCGGTTCCGACAGCCATCAGGGGCGTCACGCTGACCCGAAAGAGGCCCGCTGATGGCTGACAATTCCGAAAACAAGGTTACACCCGCCTCTCGGCAGTATCCTGATCCGGCCAAAAAGCTGAAACATGATGTTGCAACCACAGGCCATAGCTGGGACGGGATTGAAGAATACGACAACCCCATGCCGCGCTGGTGGGTCTGGATATTCATCATCACCATCATATGGTCGGTGGGCTATTGGGTCGCTTATCCGGCATGGCCGGGCATCAAATCCTCTACTGCGGGTTTGCTGGGCTATTCGTCGCGCGCCAATGTCGTCCAAGAAATCAACGAATTCGAGGCCCGCAACGAGCAGTTTTTCGTCCAGCTGGTCGACACCGATCTGGAAGCGATCAGTGACAATGACGAATTGCACCGCTTTGCTATCAATGCCGGTGCGTCGGTGTTTCGTGCGCAGTGTTCGCAGTGTCACGGCAGTGGCGGCGC
Source organism: Paracoccaceae bacterium (assembly GCA_020832445.1). Taxonomy (GTDB): domain Bacteria; phylum Pseudomonadota; class Alphaproteobacteria; order Rhodobacterales; family Rhodobacteraceae; genus Roseinatronobacter. Next base: position 21,243 of record JAFIEO010000048.1, on the reverse strand, counting down.
GGGCGTGCAGGCGGCGGGTTACCCGAACCTGCTGAATGATGACTGGCTGTGGGGCGGCACGATGGACGACATTCTGACAACCGTGACCTGGGGTATCCGCAACGAGGATTTCGCAGATGCGCGCTGGTCGGAAATGCCTGCTTTCGGGCGCGACGGTTTGCTGGATGATGCCGAGATTGATCAGGTTGTGCATCATGTCCTGTCGCTGTCGGGGTCTGACCACGACGCACAATTGGCCGCTGCCGGGACGGAACTGTATGAAATCAACTGCGCGTCTTGCCATGGTGATGGCGGCGAAGGGGATCATTTCCTTGGGGCGCCTGCGCTGAACAATCAGGTGTGGCTGTATGGCGGATCATTCGACGCCATTCGCGAAACGATCTATTATTCGCGTTTCGGCGTAATGCCCGGTTTCGAGAACCGCTTGCGCGAGGCGGAAATCCGTGCGGTTGCAGCCTATGTTCACCAATTGGGTGGTGGTCAGTAACACACACCCGCTTCGCCATTTTTTCAGGCCCCTGCGCAAGCGGGGGCCTGTTTCATGTCCGTGCGCAGATGTGGCCTTGCGACATCCTGTCGCCTGTTGTTCGATGCGCAGAAGTATTTGATCTGTATCAATGTTACAGTCAGCTTTCAGGGGCAAAGGTCGGGCACGCCCTGGCATAAAGGGCCGCGTCGGCCTTCATTCCTGTTCGCGCGTGTTATTGAAGGTCGGCGCTACACCCTTTCCCGCGAAAACGATGTGGTGCTTTGGCAATTGGTTAAAAGATGCATTGCCAAAGCGCTTTTTGATTCAAGTCAAGGTTTGTTCTGGTGAACCATGTGATTACCGGATCAGCCCAATAGCCGGAGCATCGGAATGAGTTCCCCTGACGAGATCCCCCCGCCCCTATATGCCAAGCGCGAACCGATTTTCCCGCGCCGCGTCAGTGGTAATTTCCGCACGATGAAATGGTGGCTTCTGGCTGTCATGTTGGGAATTTACTATCTGGTTCCGTGGATTCGGTGGGACCGTGGCGCGGAAATGCCCAATCAGGCGGTGTTGCTGGACCTTGGCAACAGGCGGTTTTTCTTCTTCATGATCGAGATATGGCCCCATGAATTCTATTTCGTGGCGGGCCTGCTTATCATGGCGGGGATCGGGTTGTTCTTGTTCACGTCTGCATTGGGGCGGGTCTGGTGCGGGTATGCGTGCCCGCAAACTGTATGGACCGACCTGTTCATTCTGGTGGAACGCTGGATCGAAGGGGACCGCAACGCGCGCCTGCGGCTGCATCGCAAAGGGTGGGATTTTGAAAAGCTTCGCAAATACGGGCTGAAATGGACATCGTGGTTCGTAATCGGCATGGCGACCGGCGGCGCATGGGTGTTCTATTTTGCGGATGCGCCCACATTGTTTGTCGATCTGTTCACCGGTCAGGCCAGTTCAATCGCCTATCTGACAGTGCTGGTCCTGACGATGACCACGTTCCTGTTCGGCGGGTTCTTCCGCGAACAGATTTGTATCTATGCCTGCCCATGGCCGCGCATTCAGGCGGCCATGATGGACGAAGATACAATCACCATCGGATATCGTGACTGGCGTGGAGAGCCGCGCGGCAAACTGAAGAAGGGCGAGTTGGACCCAAATCAGGGTGACTGCATCGACTGCATGGCCTGTGTCAATGTGTGCCCGATGGGGATTGATATTCGCGACGGCCAGCAGATGGAATGCATCACCTGCGGGCTATGTATCGACGCCTGTGACGAAGTCATGGACCGGATTGGCAAGCCGCGCGGGTTGGTGGCCTATATGGCCCTGTCCGACGAGATTGCTGAACGAGAGGGTAAGGATGCCAAATCGGTCTGGAAACATGTGTTCCGCCCCCGCACGGTTCTTTACACGGCGATCTGGGGGGTGATCGGCATCGGGCTGGTCATCGCGTTGTTCATTCGCGCTGATCTGGACATGAGCGTGTCGCCCATTCGCAACCCGACCCATATCGTGTTGTCCGATGGCACGGTGCGCAATGTTTATGACATCCGGTTGCGCAACATGTATCATGAACCACGGGAATTTGTGCTGTCGGTCACGGAAAACCCTGATCTGGAACTGTCCATCCAAGGTGAAGACGGCACTGCGGTTACTGTAGGACCAGATGAAATGGCCTTGCTTCGCGTTTATCTGACGGCTGCACCCCATACAGACTCGGCCATGGCAGAGCGCCGGCCAGCGCGCATCTGGGCAACATTGTCGGGGACATCTGAACGCGTCTATTCCGACACGACATTCAACGGGAGAAACCAATGACAGACACAGCACGCAAAGGGTTCCGGATGACGGGAACAAAGGTGTTGATTATTGCCGTATCGGCGTTCGGGGTCATTCTGGCCGCCAATCTGACGCTGGCTTTCAATGCCGTCAGCACCTTTCCGGGGCTGGAGGTCGACAATTCCTATGTTGCCAGCCAGAATTTCAACGAAGAACTGGCAGCCCAGCTTTCGCTGGGTTGGGACGTCAAGGCAAGTGTGGAAGACGGAAACCTGAAGCTGGCCATCACCGATGCGCAGGGCGAACCGGTGCAGGTGGCCCATCTGGATGCCGTTGTGGGCGCTGCAACCCATGTGCGCGCAGACAAAACGCCTGATTTCCGCTTTTTTGACGGGGCTTACCGCGCGTCCGTCGATATCGGGCCGGGCAACTGGAATATCCGGATGCATGCGGTTGCCGCAGACGGGACCGAATTTCGCCAGCGTGTGGTTCTGCACGTCCGCTAAGGTGTCTTGATGAGCACTGTAACCTATCGCCCCTCTGCCTGCCCTGCCTGCGATGCCGCCCCCGCTGCCGAAGCGTTGGCCGGTCGCGCGGCCTTGCCCAATGCGCGATTGTTGCTGTCCGTGCCCGAAGTGCATTGCGCGGGCTGTATTGCCACGATCGAACGTGACCTGTCGCGCATGGAAGGGGTGAATTCTGCCCGCCTGAACCTGACGCTGAAGCGGCTTAGCGTGGACGCCGCCGCCGCGGTGGGGGTGCAGGATGTGATCGCGCGCCTTGACCGGCTGGGCTATGACGCGCATGAGTTGGACGCAGGCACGCTGTCGATGACCGAAACCGACAAGCAGGGGCGCGAATTGCTGATGCGCCTTGGCGTGGCCGGTTTTGCCATGATGAACATCATGCTTTTGTCGGTCGCCGTGTGGTCAGGCGCCGAAGGGGCGACCCGCGACATGTTCCACCTGATTTCTGCGCTGATCGCGATTCCGACAGTGGCGTTTTCGGGCCAGCCCTTTTTCCGTGGGGCCATGAAGGGGCTGCGTGCGGGGCGTATGGATATGGATGCGCCGATTTCCTTTGCCATTATCCTGACGCTGATCATTTCCATCTATGAAACGCTGCAATCAGGCGAGCACGCCTATTTTGAAGCGGTGGTCATGCTGATCTTCTTCCTTCTGGCGGGGCGTTACCTTGATTTTCGTGCGCGTGCTGTCGCGCGGTCTGCCGCGCAGGAACTGGCCGCGCTGGAAGTGCCGCGCGCCATCCGGTTGGCGGATGGTGTCGAAAGCACCGTGTCGGTGGCCGAACTGGCGGTTGGCGATCTGGTGCTGGTGCGTCCCGGCGGGCGCGTGCCGGTGGATGGGGTGGTCACTGCGGGCAAGTCCGAAATTGACCGTTCCCTTCTGACGGGCGAAACCCTGCCTGTGTACGCCGCCGAAGGCAGCGCCCTTAGCGCGGGGGAAGTCAACCTGACAGGCCCCCTGACCGTGCGCGTCACTGCTGCTGGCAAGGACAGTTCCTTGCACCGCATGGCCGATCTGGTGGCGAATGCGGAATCGGCGCGCACCAGATATACCACATTGGCCGAACGCGCGGCGCGCGCCTATGCGCCGACAATTCCATTGCTGTCCATCGGGGCATTCATTGTCTGGATGTATATATCAGGCGGCGATCTGCGGCTGGCGGTGAATATTGCAGCGGCGACATTGATCATCACCTGCCCCTGTGCGTTGGGTCTGGCCGTGCCCGCTGTGGTTACCGCTGCAAGCGGGAAGCTGTTTCGCAAGGGATTGCTGATCAAGGATGGATCAGCGCTGGAACGGCTGGCCGAGGTGGACACGGTGGTTTTTGACAAAACCGGCACATTGACGATGGGCACGCCTGTGCCCGTCAATCTGGATGATCATACTGAAACCCAGATGCGTGTGGCGCTTGCACTGGCTGCTGCATCAAGCCATCCGCTGGCGCAGGCATTGGCGCAGGCTTTGCATGATCGCGGCGTCAGCCCCGTGCCGCTTGACGCGGTGCAAGAAGTGCCCGGCTACGGCATCGAAGGGGACTGGAACGGCGCACGCGTGCGGCTGGGCCGCGCGGCATGGGTTGGCGCGACCCCACGCGAAATGACGGCGGCCTATCTGGGCATCGGCACGGCATGTGATGCCTTCACCTTTACGGATGCGTTGCGCCCCGGCGCGGAAGATGTGGTCAAAGGGTTGCAGGCGCAGGGCAAGGCCGTTTTGCTGGTATCCGGCGACGTCCCGGGCGCTGTGCGCGATCTGGCGCAGCGGTTGGGCATTGCCGATTGGCACGCAGAGGCCCTGCCGCAAGACAAGGCCGACAGGGTTGCGGCCTTGCAGGATGCGGGCCACAAGGTGCTTATGGTGGGCGACGGGCTGAATGATACAGTGGCGCTAAGTGCCGCGCATGTCTCCATCTCGCCCGCGTCTGCGCTGGATGCGGCGCGCGCGGCGTCAGATATGGTGCTTCTGGGGCGTGATATTGCACCGATTGCCGACGCGATACGGATTGCAGGTCAGTCCACCCGCCGCATACGCGAGAATTTCGTGCAATCCGGCCTGTATAATATTATATTCGTTCCCATAGCCCTGCTGGGTTTTGCCACGCCCCTTTGGGCAGCGGCTGTGATGTCAATCTCGTCCATTACAGTGACGCTGAACGCATTGCGGCTGAAATGACGAAAGGACCATGTGACCATGGAAGTGCTGACAATCCTGATACCCGTTTCCCTGTTTCTGGGGTTGGTGGGGTTGGCTGCGTTTTTATGGACATTGCGCAAGGGTATGTATGACGACCCTGATGGCGACAGCCAGCGCATACTGAACGCGCAATATGACGACGCCCCCAAACCCGTGAAGCGCGGGGACAGTTAGCGGCGGGAACTGTGCCAGAGTCTGGTTGCATCAGGCGCAAACTGCATCTTTGGTTGTGGATTTCGGCCTGAAGGGAAGTCCCAAGGCGCGTAATCAAGGGCGCAGCCCGCCGCGCCATCGGTGGGCCGTCCCGCGGCCTGCCGATAACCTGATGGCAGTCCAAGCCATTGAAGTAAGGAATATGCAGCCTGCATAAACTGCATTCAAATAATGTCGGATCGGCAGACCCCGGCCCACCGCTGGCGCGGGCTTTATCCAAGCGCGTATGACCCCTTCAGGCCAATATCAGCCTGCGCGTGCGTTACGGCGTGATAGGACAAGCCGCTTGAGGGTCAGGTGTTTTTCCAGCGCCTGTGTGACCACATCCATTGATCCATATGGGTTTTGACCAGCGCTTCCAGCGACTGGTTCAGGCATGCGGTCATGGTGCGCGGGTCTGAATGCGGTATCGGATCTTCAATACGCACCCGGAATGTAATGCCATCAGCATTGCGAATGCCATAGACCGGCACCAGAAGCGCGTCGTATTTCAGCGCAAGTTCTGCGGCTGAAAGGGCCGTGCGCGCGGGCTTGCCGATGAAATCGACAATCTCGCCGTGATCCATATAGTGATCGACAACCATGCCCACCATGCCGCCACGGCGCAAAAACCGCAGCATACGGGCCAGACCTTCGCGGCCCCGGGCAAAAACCGGCGTGCCAATACGCGATATGGCCGCGACATAGCGGGTATTGAAGGCAGGGTTGGTCATGGGCATATAAAACCCCGCGACATTGAACCCCTGTGCCAGCAAAAAACCGCGGGCCGCATCATAATTTCCCAAATGCGCAGTGACCAGCAGCACGGGGCGACCTTGCGCGTGCGCTTCTTGCAAGGCCGTCAGGCCGGTGCCCTCAACGCTGCTGGTGCGCGCGCGTTCAAGGAATTCATCGCCGGTGAATATCTCGGCTATGGTGCGGGCCATGTTGTCGGGCACCTTGCGGCACAGGCGCGCCACCTCTGACGGGGGCAGGTCCGGCATCACATGTGTCAGATTGGCGCGAATGCGGTCACGCATTCCCGCCAACGGGCCGATTATGGTTCCGCCCAGCCAGCCAATGGCAGGTATGCGCCAGCGATAGGGCAGCGGGCGCAGCATTGACAGCAGGGCCGCTGCAACACGGTCCTGCGTCCAGTGTCGCCAACTGGGTCGCTTTGACTTGGCCTTGTCAGTGGCTGAAATGTCCGACTGTTCCACCATATGCGCTGATTGCACCCTACTGGCTGCCAAAGTCAAGAATCCACGGCTGCAAAATACAGGACCATGTGCAGGAATGTCAGTAGCTGTATGCCCCGTAGATCTGTGTCAGATCACCCTGCCAGTCGCTGTGATAGCGGTGCAGCAACTCATCCGCAGGGGTCTGGCCCGTCTCGACACTCTCTTTTAATGCGTTCAGGAAATGGCTTTCATCCGGCAACATGCCACCAGCGCCGGGTTGTGCGCGCGCTTTCAGCCCTGCTTCTGCGATGTCGACAACTTCGCGGGCCAGATCATGCAGGCTCACGCCCTGCGCAGTCCCTGCCAGCCCGTCGACAGATGCCGCTATGCGCAATTCCTCGCGCAACTCCGGTGTCCAGCCCTTGGCAATGTCCCATGCCGCATCCAGCGCGCCCTGATCATAGGTCAGCCCGACCCAGAATGCGGGCAGCGCGCAAAGCCTGCGCCATGGCCCCCCGTCTGCGCCGCGCATTTCGATGAACTTCTTGATGCGCGCTTCGGGAAAGATTGTTGTCAGGTGGTCGGCCCAATCCGACAGGGTGGGTATTTCGCCGGGCAGGGCGGGCAGTTGCCCTTTCATGAAGTCGCGAAACGACTGGCCCAGTGCGTTGATGTATTTGCCGTCGCGATAGACGAAATACATGGGCACATCCAAGGCGTAATCCACCCAGGCTTCAAACCCGAAACCGTCATCAAACACGAAGGGCAACATGCCGGTGCGTGCGGGGTCCAGATCGCGCCAGACGCGCGCGCGCCAGCTTTTATGGCCATTGGGTTTACCGTCAAAGAAGGGGGAATTGGCAAATAGCGCGGTTGCTACAGGTTGCAGCGCCAGCGCCACGCGCAGCTTTTGCACCATGTCCTGCTCGGATGCGAAATCAAGGTTCACCTGCACCGTGCAGGTGCGATACATCATCGACTTGCCCATGGTGCCCACACGGTCCATGTAATCGGTCATCAGCGCGTAGCGGCCTTTGGGCATGACCGGCATTTGCGCGTGGCTCCAGATCGGGGCGGCGCCAAGCCCGATAAAGCCCACGCCAATTTCATCGGCGACACTGCGCACTTCGCGCAGATGCTGGTTCACTTCATCACAGGTCTGGTGGATGGTTTCCAGTGGTGCGCCGGACAGTTCCAACTGCCCGCCCGGTTCCAGCGACACATTGGCACCATCCTTTTCCAGCCCGATAATCTTGCCCGCCTCCAGCACAGGCGACCAGCCGAAACGGTCGCGCAGCCCTTCCAGCACAGCCCGGATGGACCTTGGCCCGTCATAGGGCAGGGGGTTCAACGTGTCGTGGCAATAGCCGAATTTTTCATGCTCGGTTCCAATACGCCAGTCTTCCTTGGGCTTGCAGCCGGATGCCAGATATTCAGCCAGTTGTGCCTTGCTCTCGATCGGCCCGCCGCCGGTTTGGGGAATGGACATATGCGCTCCGATCCTGTGTGTGCCGTGTCATTGTGGTTGGTGCTACGGACTTGGCGTCTGGGCTTGCCCAAGTCAAGCAGATCGGCCCTGCAAAAATGCACATCACCCCATGCCTCAAAGTGCCCACCCCAGGGATTGCAGCCGCAAACGGATTTGGATTTTTGCATCGGCGGCCTGCATATCAACGCAGTGACGGGTGAAAAACCAGTGCAGATAGGCGGCAAAATCGGGGTCCGGCCCGTCCAGCGCCGCAAAGGCATTTGTAACCCCAATGTGCGGGACCGAATGCGCGATATGGTGAAAGTCGGATTGTGCAAATAAAACCGCGCGCTTTGCGGCCATGAACCCGTTTAGGGCAAGCGCGGAATTCTGGGTGACGACACAGGCGCAATGGCGCAGCAGACGCTGCGCATCATCCGTGACCAGTCGGAACCGCGCAAAACGCGACTGGACATCCGCCAGCGCGGCAATATCCGCCGCGGAATAGGTTTCCTTCGGGTGCAGGGTGGCGCGAATGGGGCGCGGGTCATGCGCCAGTGTCGCCTTGATCATGGACAGGGGGGACATGCTTTGAAAGCTTCGATGGCTTTGCAGCTGTCCCTGCAAGGGCATGAAGATGAACCCGTCATCGCAAACAGCCCCGTCCCCAAGCGTTTTGCGCGCCATTCGCCGCATGAACCGCTGCGCATCAGTCTGCACGATGTCGTCGGGTTGGAACTGTGCATGGGCAACGTCGAAGTTCCAGCGCCTGTTCGTGCGTTCAAATCGCCAGAAGGGATATACATAGGCATGCCGAAAGCACAAAATGCGCCGCGTGGGCGGTTCATGCATGTGAAACAACCCGTTGCCTGTGCGCGCAATCGCAAGCAGCCGTTCTGCGGCTGTATCGGGATGATAGCGAAATGCCCAATCCGGCAGGGCGTGTGACAGACGGTTGAACAGATTGACCTGCCCCGCCATCGCCTTGTCCCGCCATGGCGCACGCAGATAAAGATGCAGGGTTTTCCCCATGCGCTGCCGCCGTCAGTGCAGGCGCCGGGTCGCGGCGCGGCGCGACGGGTGCAGCCATAGCGGCCGCGCCAGCACATGTTCGGGCGCGTCAAGTGCATCCAGAACGGATTGCATATGTATATCCGGCAGGCTGGCAAACACATCAAACAATGTGTCTGCCCCTTCGGCCCCGACAGGAATATCCAGCCGCGTTCCGTCCTGCGCGATCAGATGCCAGCAGGTGCCGTGTTGGGTCAGATGCAATTCAACCAGATCACGTGCGCTGATGAAACCGCCGGTTTCGGGGCCGAAATATGAAATCTGCGCTTCCAGCACCTGCACAATTCCGGGGCCGTCAGTGGCACGGTGAAAGCGCATGCGCCGCCAGCCGATAACCGCCAGCGTCAGGCCAGTGCCCGCAATCAATGCAGCCACCAGCTGGAAAAAACTGTCGCGCGCCACAAATGCGGCCCACAAGCCCAGTGCGGCAATGACAAGCCCGGTCACCACTTCGGACCAGCGCTGGAATTGGGTTAACAGTTCGGGCCGGATCAGGGGCATGTGGCGACCCCGATTGCACAAGGTGCGCGCAGCATCGCGATCCGGTAGCCCCCGATTTGCCGGAAGCCGATGCGCGTATACGCCTTTGCCGCAGCGGTCGAAGCGGCAAACAGAACGGCATTCCTTGCACCAGCAGCGCGCAGTTCCGCCAGTTGTGCAGCCACCATTCGGCCAGCATGACCTTGCCCGCGATGGGCGTGGTGGACATAAACACCCCCGATTTGCACCCCGTGTCCGGCGCGGGCATTCACCGCAGTCATGCCAATAGGCGTCCCGCCGTGGTCGCAGTATAGCCGCACGTTCTTGTCGGTGATCGCCTGTGTCGCGCGCTGTGCAGCTTCCATACGGGCGCGCGCGGAGTCTGCAATCCCTGTTTCGGTCAGGTAGTTCCGGAACCAGACTTCCAGCATGGCGCGATCCTTCGGTAAGGGCGCGGTCAGCACCTGTTCAGGGAACGCGAAATCTGTCAGATCGCACATGAAAAGCGGCTGGATTTCGTTCTTCAGCCATTCGTTGTGTAAATACGGCAATGCTTGAACGAACTGCGCAACCTGATCCTCAGGGCCAGTCATGCTGAGTATTCTTACCCCCGCGATGTGCGCAAGATAGTCGCGTGCGACAGCGACGCTTGGTTCAGGGTGCTGGCACATCAGGTAGCCGCCGTTCGTGCAGCCGAAAACACCCCGCAAGGATGCCCCTTCATATGTCAGAAAGAACCGCGTGGCATGCAGATGATCAGATTGGCCTATGCCATGCTGCTCTAGATTAGAGAGCAGAAACATAGAGCTTTCTATGTGCTGTCGCAGGAACGCGGTGATTGCAGGCGCGTCACTGGCACGCGCTTCGCGGATCATGCCCAATCCCCCTGTGCCGCCTGCCATAATGTCAGCGCTGCGACGGCAGCAGTGTCGGCGCGTAGTATGCGCGGGCCAAGTGATACTGGCGTCACGTTGTCCATTTTGCGCAACCTTGCCCGTTCGGCGGGCGAGAACCCGCCTTCGGGGCCGATGATGATGGCAGCAGGCGCGGGGGGCAGGGCTGGCGCGGGGCCGGGGGCATCGCTCAGGGCTTCATCGGCGAAAATCAGCGCGCGGGTTTTGTCCCATGTGTCCAGCACGCGCGACAGGGGCTGCAAATCCGCAACCTGGGGCACAAAAGTGCCGCCGCATTGCTCTGCGGCCTCCACTGCATGCGCTTGCAGACGATCCTGCCTGATACGTTCGGAATTGGTATATTCGGTCTGGACGGGCAGAATACGCGCGGCCCCAAGTTCGGTGGCTTTCTCAACGATAAAGTCGGTGCGCGCTTTCTTGATGGGGGCAAATAACAGCCATATGTCCGGCGGCATACGCTGCGGCGCGGATTGCGTCAGGCAGCGCAACGTTCCGCCGCGTTTGCCGGTGGTCACAATTTCCGCTTGCCATTCCCCGTGCTGACCGTCGAAAACGGCCACACGTTGCCCGACAGACAGGCGCAACACATTGAAAAGATAATGCGCATGGTCACGCGACAGGTCAATCACTTGCCCCTGACCCAATGCATGCTCTAGATAGAGTCTGTGTTTTGCCTGTTCACTGCGCGCTGTCATGGGGCCGATAGTATGACCGACGACGATCAAAGACCAGAGGGGCCGGGCAAGAATGGCACGGTGGCAGATGCGCCAGCGGCCAACTGGGTGGACACACTGGCCCCCGAGCAGGCACGGCCATTTCTGCGCCTTTCACGCGCCGACCGCCCCATAGGGACATGGCTTTTGCTGTTGCCGTGCTGGTGGGGGGTGTTTCTGGGGGCTGCGGCCTATCCTGACGCGGCGGGCTGGCTGACGGTATGGCTGGTTCTGGCCTGTGGGCTTGGTGCGTTCCTGATGCGGGGGGCAGGCTGCACATGGAACGACATCACCGACCGCGACATTGATGACAAGGTAGCGCGCACGCGTTCGCGCCCCATCCCGTCGGGGCAGGTCACCTTGCAACAGGCGGGCATCTGGATGGCCATTCAGGCTGGCATTGCCGCGCTGATCTTGCTGACCTTCAACTGGGTGGCCATCGGGCTGGGTGTGTTGTCGCTGGGTCTGGTTGCAATCTATCCTTTTGCCAAGCGTTTCACATGGTGGCCGCAAATCTTCTTGGGGCTGGCGTTTAACTGGGGCGCGCTTCTGGCATGGACGGCGCAGACCGGATCACTGGGCTTGCCTGCGGTGTTTTTGTATCTTGCGGGTATTTGCTGGACACTTTTTTATGATACGATCTATGCCCATCAGGACCGTGAAGATGATGAACTTATCGGCGTGAAATCGACCGCGCGACTGTTCGGAAACCAGACCGATCAATGGCTGCGCGGGTTCCTGGTGGCCACGGTTGTGTTGCTGTCGCTTGCGGTGATTTACGCCTTGGCACCATTGGCAAATCCGTTGAAAATGTCGCTTGGTCTGGCGGGGGCATGGGCCATGGGGTGGCATATGAACTGGCAGCTTGGCAAACTGGATATTGATGATGGTGACGTTTGCCTGAAACTGTTCAGATCGAACCGCGATGCAGGGCTGTTTGTTGCGCTGTTTTTCGCCATAACACTTTTCGCGTGATTGCGCCTGTAAGCGCAACTGGCTAGGTGACGGATATGCGAAACCAAATATCCAAAATTCTGGCAGTGGTGCAAAGCGACTCCTTGGGGGTATGGCAGCGTTACAAAGGCCATGTTCTGACTGCTGCGGCGTTTGTCGTGGCGGCCATGTTGGCGGTGGGGGGCGCAACCCTGAGTGTGCGCGCGACAGAAAACCTGCTTGTAAACGAATCGCGCGAAGCCCTGAACGAGGCTGAAATCGAATGGCCCGACATTCAGGTTGACGGTCTGCTTGTCACCATGAGCGGGCAGGCCGCCACCGAAGCAGAGCGGTTTCGCGCGCTGGGCATCGTCAGCGGGGTCGTTGGCGCGGAGCGTGTTATTGACAGGCTGACCGTCGCGCCATCCATTGCGATTGCCGCGCCGCGTTTTTCGGTTGAAATGATGCGCAACGGGCTGGACGTATCCCTGATAGGGCTGGTCCCCGAAAGCTATGATATCTCCGGCATCGTGCGCCAGATCGAAGGAATCGGGCCTGAAGTGTCCGTCGTCAACATGGTTGAAACGGCGGCCCATGCTGTGCCGTTCGGCTGGGAGCGTTCGGTGGAATACGCGCTGAAGGCCATGACCCTTGTGCCCGTCAGCAAGATTTCGGTATCCGCCGATCAGGTAGAGGTGTTCGGTCTTGCGGAATCAGAGCGCCAGCGCGACGAGTTCCGCCAGCGGTTGCAGCGTGAACGCCCGCGCGGCCTGATTGCCAGCATCGAAATTTCGGCCCCCCGTCCCGCGATCACGCCCTTTACCTTGCGCTTTGTGATAGACGAAGACGGGGCGCGGTTCGACGCCTGTTCCGCAGATTCGCAAGATGCGCGTTCGGCGATTCTGCAAGCCGCACGTCAGGCGGGTGCAGGCGGGGTTCTGGAATGCACCATCGGTCTTGGCAGCCCTTCGCCGCGGTGGCAGGTTGCGGCTGTGGCGGCGGTACGGGCCTTGGGCGATGTCGGCGCGGGAACCGTGACCTTTTCGGATACCGACATTTCCTTTGTTGTCCCGAATGCCGTCGAGGTTGCGGAATTTGACCGCATTGTGGGAACGTTGGAAAACGCCATTCCTGATGTCTTTTCCTTGCAAGCGGTCAGGTTGCCGCCGGAAGAAGGGGATATGGAAGGGCAGGAAAATGCCGTGGAATTCATGATCACCCGCGCGCCCGAAGGGGCCGTGGTGATGCGTGGTCGCCTGACAGATGAACGTCTGCGCAGCGCGCTTTTGTCCATGGCGCGGTCGGAATTCGGGCTGTCCGCTGTGGATATGCAGGCCAATATCACGCCTGATACCCCCGAAGGGTGGTCCGTGCGCACCCTGCTGGCGATTGATGTTCTTAGTTATCTGGAACATGGCAGCGTGCGCGTGCGCCCGTCCCAGATCGACATTCGCGGTGTGACAGGGGATGCGGGCGCGTCCGATCGTATTTCACAAATTCTGACCGACAGGCTGGGGGCGGGCGCGCGCTTCAACCTGAATATCAACTATGATGAACGCTTTGATCCCGTGGCCATGCAACCCACCCCTGCCCGTTGCGAAGCGTGGATCAAGGAAATTCTGACGGACGACCAACTGACCTTCGATCCGGGGTCGGCGACATTGGTTGCAGATGCCGTAAGGGTCATGGACCAGATCGCAGAGATCTTGCGCGATTGTGGTCGTCTTGAAATGGAAATCGCGGGGCATACCGACAGTCAGGGCCGGTTGGAAACCAATATGCGCCTAAGCCAGCAACGCGCCGAGGCCGTGATGGCGGCACTGTTGGCGCGCGGCATTCCGATTTCCGGGTTCGAGGCCAAGGGCTATGGGCCCGAATTCCCCATCGCGGATAACAGCACCGCAGCAGGACGCGAAGCCAATCGCCGGATAGAGTTTCGTTTGATCGGGGAATCCGCCGCCGCCGCCCGCGAGGAAACGGGCGAGGATGAACCCCAAGAGCAACCCGACGAGGACGATCTGGAAATTGAAGTCACGCTTGGGGCCGAAGACACACCCCGCCCACAACCCCGCCCCGAAAGGCCTTGATGTGCAGAGTTTTGATTGCGCTGTGTTTGCAGCCCGCCTGAACAGAGGTAGAAATGAACCGGTTTGAATTCATCGTGATTACGGCACTGATCCTGTTTGTGGCCTTCTCTCTGGGGTGGTTTACGAACTGGCTTGTTCACAGGTTCACGCGTGTCCGCCAGCAGGATCTTGGCGAACTGGACCGCATGGCGCAGGCCCTGCACGAAGCCGAAGAAATCCGCGATCAGGCGATCGAATATGTCGAGACACGCGAACGTGATCTGACCGCCCGGCTAAGCCAGACAGAAGCAGAATTGCGCGCGGCAATGGACGGATTGCGCGAAGCACGCAGCGAAGCAGAGTATTATCGCACGCAGTTGGAGCAGTCGCAGGGCTGATCATCTTGCGGTTGTTTGCGCGTCGCGGGGGCTTACGGACTTTTTCGCTTGGCATTCGCGGGTATAGCGTCTATGGAACCCCCCGCTGGGGTATCAGGCTGTCGCTTGATTGCCTTGGCGATTCGTCCGAGACGGTGGGTGATGGCAACATCGTAATTCCTGCCTGAGGCGGGACAGGAACATTTCGGTTTCCGGGGTAATTCCTCGGGCGGATTTGGGAAAGGCCCGTTCGGACCTTATGCCAGACACCTGTCTGGCGAAACGAGCCGGGGGGAAACCCCTAATAATTGGAGAGACCCTGTGGATAGAGCCCAAAAAGAGAAAGTGGTCGAGGAACTCGGCCAGATCTTCGAAAGCTCTGGCGTGGTTGTGGTAGCACAATACGCTGGCCTCACGGTTGCTGAGATGCAGGTTCTGCGCGCACGCATGCGTGATGCGGGCGGGGCAGTTCGCGTCGCCAAGAACAAGCTCGCCAAGATCGCCCTGGAAGGAAAGCCCTGCGCAAGCATTTCTGACCTTCTGACAGGCATGACCGTTCTCGCCTATTCCGAAGACCCTGTTGCAGCTGCAAAAGTGGTCCAGGACTTCACCAAAGAAAACCAGAAGCTGGTTGTCCTTGGTGGTGCAATGGGTGAATCGGCCCTTGACCCTGCCGGTGTCAAGGCAGTGGCTGCAATGCCGTCGCGCGAAGAGCTTATCGCTCAGGTCGTGTCGTGCATCGGCGCTCCTGCTTCAAGCATCGCGGGTGCAATTGGCGCTCCTGCTTCGAATATTGCCGGAATTCTTTCAACGCTCGAAGAGCGTGAAGCGGCATAAGCAACCTTTGGCCTGCGTGGCGTGAAGCACACCCATGTTGGACCCTTGAACCTGAACAGAATGGAACTGAACAATGGCTGATCTTAAAGCACTTGCAGAGCAAATCGTGAACCTCACGCTGCTCGAAGCTCAGGAACTGAAAACGATCCTGAAAGACGAATATGGCATCGAACCCGCTGCTGGCGGCGCTGTCATGATGGCTGGCCCTGCTGGTGATGCAGGCCCCGCTGCCGAAGAAAAAACCGAATTCGACGTTGTTCTGCTCGAAGCCGGTGCAAACAAAATCGCGGTCATCAAAGAAGTTCGCGGCATCACCGGTCTGGGCCTGAAAGAAGCCAAAGACCTGGTCGAAGCTGGCGGCAAAGCCGTGAAAGAAGGCGCCCCGAAAGAGGAAGCCGAAGAGATCAAGAAAAAGCTCGAAGATGCTGGTGCAAAAGTCGAGCTGAAGTAATAGGACGAGATGCGCAGCATCTTGATCTTCTGAAAATCAAACTGGGACCGGACGCCTCCGGTCCCAGTTTATCACTGTTTCTGGACAGGACTTTTGTGCCTGTGGTGTGAAAGTCCTGTCCAGGGATAGTGCCGGCTCGGGAGTGAACCTGTGGGAGGGTTCGCATGAATGGAGCCACACCCCCCGTTTCGCAAGCGGCGCGGCGCCTGATGCCCGACAGCGCGCCCGCCAGCGAAGACCATGAAAGGTGACGACGCGCATGGCTCAGTCCTATGTTGGCCAGAAACGTATCCGCAGGATGTTCGGCAAGATCCGTGAAGTTCTGGAAATGCCGAATCTGATCGAGATTCAGAAAAATTCGTATGATTTGTTCCTTCGCTCCGGCGATGCGGACCGTCCGCTTGACGGCGAAGGCATCATGGGGGTGTTCCAGTCGGTTTTCCCGATCAAGGATTTCAACGAAACGGCAACGCTGGAGTTCGTGAAATACGAACTGGAAAAACCGAAATACGACACCGACGAATGCATCCAGCGCGACATGACATATGCGGCACCGTTGAAAGTTACGCTGCGGTTGATCGTATTTGATATTGATGAAGATACCGGCGCGAAATCCGTTAAGGATATCAAGGAACAAGACGTGTTCATGGGCGACATGCCGCTTATGACCGGAAACGGGACGTTCATTGTCAACGGCACCGAACGGGTGGTGGTCAGCCAGATGCACCGCAGTCCCGGTGTGTTCTTTGACCATGATCAGGGGAAAACGCACAGCTCGGGCAAGCTGCTGTTTACCTGCCGGATCATTCCGTATCGCGGGTCATGGCTTGATTTCGAGTTTGACGCCAAGGACATGGTTTTTGCGCGGATCGACCGTCGCCGCAAACTGCCTGTGACCACGCTTCTGTATGCGTTGGGCATGGATCAGAACCAGATCATGAACGCGTATTATGACCGCGTCAGCTTCAGCCTGCAAAAGAACAAGGGTTGGGTCACAAAATTCTTCCCCGAGCGTGTGCGCGGCACCCGCCCGACAATCGATCTGGTCGACGCTGCAACCGGCGAAGTCATCTGCAAGGCTGGCGACAAGATGACCCCGCGCATGGTCAAGCAGCTGATCGACGAAGGCAAAGTCACTGACCTGCTGGTTCCGTTTGACCATATCGTTGGCCGCTATGTTGCCCAGGACCTGATCAACGAAGAAACCGGCGAAATCTATGCCGAAGCCGGCGAAGAACTGACCTGGGATCTGGACAAGGATGGCGAAGTCAAAGGCGGCACGCTGAAAGTGCTGCTGGACAACGGCATCACGGATATCGAGGTTCTGGACATCGACGGTGTCAATGTTGGCCCCTATATCCGCAACACCATGGCTGCGGACAAAAACTGGAGCCGCGAAAACGCGCTGATGGACATTTACCGTGTCATGCGCCCCGGCGAGCCACCGACCGTTGACACGGCATCGGCGCTGTTTGACCAGTTGTTCTTCGATTCCGAACGCTATGACCTGTCCGCCGTTGGCCGTGTGAAGATGAACATGCGCCTTCAGCTTGATGCACCCGACACACTACGCACGCTGCGCCCAGAAGATGTGGTGGCGTGTATTCGCGGTCTGGTCGAATTGCGTGATGGCAAGGGCGAGATTGACGACATTGACCACCTTGGCAACCGCCGCGTGCGGTCCGTGGGCGAGTTGATGGAAAACCAGTATCGCGTCGGCCTGCTGCGCATGGAGCGTGCGATCCGCGAGCGCATGTCCTCGGTCGAGATTGACACTGTCATGCCGCAGGATCTGATCAACGCGAAACCGGCTGCGGCCGCAGTGCGTGAATTCTTCGGCTCCAGCCAGTTGTCCCAGTTCATGGACCAGACAAACCCGCTGTCCGAAGTGACACATAAACGCCGCCTGTCCGCGCTTGGGCCAGGTGGTCTGACGCGCGAACGCGCAGGTTTCGAGGTGCGCGACGTTCACCCCACCCATTACGGCCGCATGTGCCCGATTGAAACGCCCGAAGGTCAGAATATCGGTCTGATCAACTCTCTGGCGACATTCGCGCGTGTCAACAAATACGGCTTCATCGAAACACCCTATCGCAAGGTTGTGGACGGGCAGGTCACGGATGAAGTGGTCTATCTGTCAGCCACCGAAGAGCAACGCCACACAGTTGCGCAGGCCAATGCGACGCTTGATGAAAATGGTGCCTTCGTCAACGAACTGGTGTCCACGCGCAAAGCAGGCGAGTTCATGCTGAACCCGCGCGAAGCCGTTGACCTGATTGACGTGTCGCCCAAGCAGCTGGTTTCGGTTGCGGCATCCCTGATCCCGTTCCTTGAAAATGACGACGCGAACCGCGCGTTGATGGGGTCGAACATGATGCGGCAGGCTGTGCCGTTGCTGCAATCGGACGCGCCATTGGTCGGCACCGGCATGGAGGGCATCGTTGCCCGCGATTCCGGTGCGGCCATCCTGACGCGCCGTGCAGGTGTTATCGATCAGGTCGATGCGCAGCGTATTGTTGTGCGCGCGACCGAAATGCTGGAACCGGGCGAGCCGGGCGTGGACATCTATCGTCTGCGCAAGTTCAAACGCTCGAACGCGTCATCATGCATCAACCAGCGTCCTTTGGTTAAGGTGGGTGACCATGTGACCCGCGGCGAAGTTATTGCTGATGGCCCCTGCACCGACATGGGCGAACTGGCTGTTGGCCGGAACATCGTCGTGGCGTTCATGCCGTGGAATGGTTACAACTTTGAGGACTCGATCCTGATTTCAGAGCGTATTCTGAAAGATGACGTGTTCACCTCTATTCATATCGATGAATACGAAGTTGCGGCCCGCGACACCAAGCTTGGCCCGGAAGATATCACCCGCGATATTCCCAACGTGGGTGAAGAAGCACTGCGCAATCTGGATGAGGCAGGCATCGTCTATGTCGGCGCCGAAGTTCAGGCTGGCGACATTCTGGTAGGCAAGGTCACGCCAAAAGGCGAAAGCCCGATGACGCCGGAAGAAAAGCTGTTGCGCGCGATCTTTGGTGAAAAGGCGTCCGATGTGCGCGACACATCGCTGCGTCTGCCACCGGGGGCTTACGGGACCATCGTTGAAGTGCGCGTGTTCAACCGCCATGGTGTGGAAAAAGATGAACGCGCCCTACAGATCGAACGCGAAGAAATCGAACGCCTGTCACGCGACCGCGATGACGAGTTGGAGATTCTGGAGCGCAACATCTACGGTCGTCTGAAGCAGCTGATCTTCGGCAAAGTGGCTGTCAAAGGCCCCAAAGGCGTTAAATCCAATTCCGAGATTACCGACGAACTGCTTGAAAGCCTGAGCCGTGGTCAGTGGTGGCAGCTTGCCTTGTCCGACGAGGCCGAGGCACAGGAAGTAGAGGCGCTGAATGCCCTTTACGACCAGCAAAAGCGCCAGTTGCAGGCCCGTTTCGACGATAAGGTCGAAAAAGTCCGTCGTGGCGATGATCTGCCGCCGGGTGTGATGAAAATGGTCAAGGTGTTCGTCGCCGTGAAGCGCAAGCTTCAGGCAGGGGACAAAATGGCCGGTCGTCACGGCAACAAAGGCGTCATCTCCAAGGTCGTGCCGGTAGAGGATATGCCGTTTCTGGCAGACGGGACCACGGTTGACATGGTGCTGAACCCGCTGGGCGTGCCATCGCGTATGAATGTCGGCCAGATTCTGGAAACCCATATGGGCTGGGCCTTGCGCGGTCTGGGCGTCCAGATCGACGAGGCATTGCAGGAATACCGCCGGTCAGGTGACATGACGCCTGTGCGTGAAGCTATGCGCATTGGCTATGGCGATGACTTCTATGCCGAAGTGTTCGATGGCATGGATGAAACCGCCCTTGTCGAGTCTGCAACGACCGTCACAAAGGGGGTGCCGATTGGCACGCCGGTTTTCGATGGTGCCAAGGAACCTGATGTCGATGATGCGCTGCGGCGTGCCGGTTTTGACACATCTGGCCAGTCGGTCGTCTTTGACGGGCGCACGGGCGAACAGTTTGCCCGTTCGGTGACTGTGGGTGTGAAATACATGCTGAAACTGCACCACCTTGTTGACGACAAGCTGCACGCGCGGTCAACCGGGCCTTACAGCCTTGTCACGCAGCAGCCGCTGGGTGGTAAAGCGCAGTTCGGTGGTCAGCGTCTGGGCGAGATGGAGGTCTGGGCACTGGAAGCTTACGGTGCGGCCTATACGCTTCAGGAAATGCTGACTGTCAAATCGGACGACGTGGCAGGCCGGACCAAGGTGTATGAATCGATCGTCAAGGGCGAGGACAACTATGAAGCGGGCGTGCCGGAATCGTTTAACGTTCTGGTGAAAGAAGTCCGTGGCCTCGGCCTGAATATGGAACTCCTGGATTCGGAGGAGGAGGGGTAACGCTGCGTGAACCCACGCACCCTGCACATAGCTGGCAGGGTGCGTAAATTTCACTCTCTGCCCCTGTCCCCCCGACCCTTTCAAGGAAATGATCATGAACCAGGAACTTACCACAAACCCGTTCAACCCGCTGGCCCAAACCAAGACCTTTGACCAGATCAGGGTGTCCTTGGCTTCGCCAGAGCGTATTCTGAGCTGGTCCTACGGCGAGATCAAGAAGCCTGAAACCATCAACTACCGGACGTTCAAACCAGAACGTGACGGTCTGTTCTGTGCGCGTATTTTCGGGCCGATCAAGGACTACGAATGCCTGTGCGGCAAATACAAGCGCATGAAATACCGCGGCGTTGTCTGCGAAAAATGCGGTGTGGAAGTCACGCTGCAAAAAGTGCGCCGCGAACGCATGGGTCATATCGAACTGGCTGCACCTGTCGCGCATATCTGGTTCCTGAAGTCGCTTCCGTCACGGATCGGCCTGATGCTGGACATGACGCTGCGCGATCTGGAGCGCATTCTGTATTTCGAAAACTATGTCGTTATCGAACCGGGCCTGACCGATCTGTCCTATGGCCAGTTGATGACCGAAGAAGAGTTTCTGGATGCGCAGGACCAATATGGTGCGGACGCCTTCACCGCGAATATCGGTGCCGAAGCCATCCGCGAGATGCTGGCCAATATCGACCTTGAAGATGAAGCCCTGCGCCTGCGCGAAGAGCTGAAAGAAGCCAAGGGCGAGTTGAAGCCCAAAAAGATCATCAAGCGGCTGAAAGTGGTCGAGCATTTCATCGAATCCGGCAACCGCCCGGAATGGATGGTGCTGACCGTGCTGCCCGTCATCCCGCCAGAGTTGCGTCCGCTGGTGCCGCTGGATGGTGGCCGGTTCGCGACATCGGACCTGAATGACCTGTATCGCCGCGTCATCAACCGCAACAACCGCCTGAAGCGCCTGATCGAACTGCGCGCGCCCGACATCATCGTGCGCAATGAGAAGCGTATGTTGCAAGAAGCGGTTGATGCACTGTTTGACAATGGCCGCCGTGGCCGCGTGATCACGGGCAACAACAAGCGCCCGCTGAAATCGCTGTCGGACATGCTGAAAGGCAAGCAGGGCCGTTTCCGCCAGAACCTTTTGGGCAAGCGCGTGGACTTCTCGGGCCGTTCGGTCATTGTGACCGGTCCCGAACTTAAACTGC
>JAFIEO010000042.1 GCA_020832445.1 Paracoccaceae bacterium | reverse complement strand
CCATTCGTGCGGATATCTACCCCATAGTCACGGAGAAACTCATCCGTAGTCGCCATCGCGAAACTCCATCCCGATTTCAATCAGGCCGGAGATCGCAGCTCAGGGCAAAGACTGGAAGGTGGCGCTCAGAATACGCTTACGCTATTTCCCGCTTCTGCACCGGGACATTTTCCAATTTGTCCCGCAATGTCCCGCTTGTCCCGCTGCAACAAAATCGACATTTGAAGCCCTGCATCTCGGATCAGATACACGTCATCGGTGGCTGTCATATAGCCGCCATCAACAAGGTCACGCCTCACGCGCTGAAAGGCTTTGCGCTTTGCATCTGCGCTGTCGCCTGGGTGCTTTGAATAGAAGTGATCGCGCCATTGCTCTAAATGGACGCCCCGAAATCCCCCGTCATCCCCTTGGATCTTCACTGACCCAGCGCCGAGGTGTCAGGTGGTGGACGCTGTAGCGTTCGCCGAGCTGGCGGTCAGACAGATATATCTCTCGCATGTGCTTCTCCTTAGATTGCTAAGGAAAGCAAAGCATATTCAATATTTATTGGAAATCTGGGCAGGCGGGCGAAGGGTGGGCGGCCTCGCTAATCGTTGTTGCCCACTTCCCGCCCACTTCCTGCCCATCGTTCGCGCCCACCATATTCGTCCAATGCTCGCATTATCTGCCGACGTGAGTGACCTGAGAATTGCTCAATGATTTCCCAAGTCGTTGTCTTGCCATTTGGAAACGCCTGCCAGGTATCAGTCCAAACCCGCTCTAGTGGTTTTCGTTTGCTCACTTGTGGGTCTGCTTGAACAGCATGATTTGATCTAAAAGCATTCTTCCACAGCTCCGAGATGTCTTTCTCGCACATTGCTATGGCAGGTCGCTCGAAACATACCACCCAGCCATCAATCTCTCCAAACTCCTTCATTGCCTGCCTTTGAATATCCATGTTGCATGCATGAAAACTGGCATATGATTCACCTTGCAGGCGCCACGTAGCCCATGAGCTAATGCGGTCCGCTAGGTTCTTGAGATCGACTCGGCCTGTCCTTATGTCTATGTAAAACAACTCAACTCGGGCATGTGGATCATTAGACTTTAGAATGTGATTTACAGGCTTAGCGAGCGTCACCACCTTATTCGATAGCCGCAAAATTTTGTCCGGTGGCGAAAACGCGACAGCAGCGTTGCGATACTCTTCGAGTGTTATCTTGACCATCTGCAGCTCAACCGCCTTTCGCAGATTTCGTGTAGAAACGGCACTCAGTGGATTATGGCCTTTGCTGCGACCGAGGCTGACCGGCAGGTCATTATCTGAAAGTGCAGCAGCTGCGCGTTTGCACGTATCGAGTATTTCGTGAATGTGCACATATTCTGGGGGACAGAACATCATCCGATCCTTACCACATTGCCAGTCTTAACTTTCCCGCCCATGAAATCAGCCCAGTCCGCCATCATGCGCCGCCGCTTCTCAATCATGTCGCCCCGTCTGTAGCTGGCTTCGACTGCGTTGCTGATTTTGTGCGCAAGCGCCACTTCTGCCATCTCGCCCGGATAGGTGGTCATTTCCGCCGCCCAATCCCTGAATGTGCTGCGCAGGCCATGCGGCACGGCGGGGCGCTTGGATACGCGGTCAAGATAACCTGCACCGCCTTGGGATATGTCTGATTCGTGCATTCGCTTCATGGTGGCCGATAGCGTCATGTCCGATAGCTGCCCACCGCGCGCGGCTGGAAACACCAGCGGATTGCCTTCCAGCTTGGGAAGCGCGCGCAACAGTTCGACCGCGCGGGGCGACAGGGGCACGCGGTGTTCCCTTTCCTTTTTCATCCTCACACCGGGAATAATCCAAAGCGCTTGGTCCAAATCGATTTCTTCCCAAACCGCACCCCTCACTTCTTGTGACCGTGTTGCGGTAAGCGCGGCAAGTTCAAGCGCTCGCGAACCGAACCCTTCAAGCTTCTGCAAGCTTGCAAACCACCGCGGTGCGTCTTCCAAAGTCAAAGCTGGCTGATTTTCCTCTTTCGCAACTTTTGATGGGGCGGGCAAAAGCTCTTTCAGGTTTCCTGCCCATCGTGCCGGGTTGTCGCCTGTCCTGTGGCCTGCGACCGTGGCCCAGCTTAGAACCGCCTCAATCCGACCGCGCAGGCGTGACGCGGTTTCGGTCTTGCTGGCCCAGATGGGTTGCAGCACGCGCAGCACGTCCTGCGTGGTAATATCCTGCACCAGCATCTTGCCCAGATCGGGGGTGGCATAGGTGGCAAGGGTGTTTTCCCATTGCTGGCGGTGCTTGGGGTTCTTGAAGGCGTCCAGCTTTGCGGCAAGCGCGCGGTCCACTGCATCGGCAAAGGTCAGGCCACGGCGCTGCGCAGCTATCAGCGCCGCCTTGACGGCCTTGCGTTCCTCTACAGGGTCAATGCCGCGTTCAATCTTGTCTCTCGCCTCGCGCGCCTTGTCGCGCGCCTGCGATAGCGTCACGGCGGGAAAACCACCCAAGCCAATGTCGCGGCGCAGTTTACCGACCATCACGCGCAAGACCCAGGACCGGCCATTCTTCGGCGTGACTTGCAGGTAAAGCCCGGTCACGCCACCGACCGGAAACAGGATATTGCGCTTGCCACCGGGATGGGCCAGTCTCTTGACGTCGAGCGCGGTCAGTTCTTCGGCAATCTTCGGCATCTTAGCTATCCCACATCAAGCCCCACATCAGAAATGTAGCTGGATGCATCGGATTGCGCAAGGTTGCATAGGCGCTATGTGGGGTAAGGCCAATGAATAAAGGCGACTTGTCTCAATCAAGCATATGATTGCAAACGATAATAAAGGCTAGATGGCGGCCACCCCATCCGCCACAACGCTTCAACACTGCCTTGGTTAAATCAATGACACCCCGGAAGGCGGCATTGCGTGCGATTGGTTATTCAATAACACCTTTGCGCAGAATGAAGTTGCCATAGAGGCGACGTTCTTGTGTGCGAATGATCACGAAGGAGTCGGCCGCCGCCTCGTAAAAGGCAAAGCGTTCGGTCATGGCGATGTCATGCCCGAATGCGCGGACAATGCCGATCGCCTGCGCAACCGCTTCAGCGGGTGTATCGGGCGCATCAACTTGCTGCATCGCCTTGACCGCCGGACGCTCGCGATCAAACTGATCTATCGGCACAAGGGTCAGAATGGCCTGTAGCGCGTCTGTCGATGTGCCGCCAAAGTCAAGGCAATGCCCCCAATCCGAATTCAAACCGGCTGTATGTGCGGGATAGTTTGCATCCACAATCGTCAGTTGATCACCATGGCCCATGGCGGCCAAGGCATGCAGTAATTCGGGGGCTATGCGGGGGTCTATTCCGTTCAGCATGTCACATTTCCTAGTCTGGTGGCCCTGAAAAATCGTTTTATTTCTGGCAGTTGGCCCGGATCGCAAGGCCGCAAGAGGATCGGCACCCTGAAGCAAAAGGATGCTGGACTGCCGCCGCTGTAATGTCTACAGCGCAAACATCCCTGCGCCACCAAGGGAAGTCAAGCCGCGCTGCGTTGCGCGCGATACAGCAAGCCCCAAAGAAAACCAGCCCCCGATCAGATCAGGGGCCGGACTATTCACCGCGCGTATTGCGCCATCCGCGAAATCTGCGGCTGACAGTTATGCGTGTATCGCCCCGTCACCGCAGGCAAGTGCTGCTTCGCGCACGGCTTCCGAATAGGTCGGGTGGGCGTGGCAGGTGCGCGCCAGATCTTCGGCTGCGGCCCCAAATTCCATTGCGACACAGATTTCATGGATAAGATCGCCTGCATAGGGACCAATGATATGCGCCCCCAGAATGCGGTCTGTGTCCTTGTCGGCCAGAATTTTCACAAAACCATCGCCTGCGAAATTCGCCTTGGCACGGCCATTGCCCATGAAGCTGAACTTGCCGACCTTATAGGCGCGGCCCGCCTCTTTCAGGGTTTCTTCGTTCTCGCCCACCGACGCCACCTCTGGCCAGGTATAGATGACACCTGGTATGACACCGTAATTCACGTGACCTGCCTGCCCCGCGATAATCTCGGCGACCGCCATGCCTTCATCCTCGGCCTTATGGGCCAGCATCGGGCCCTCAATGACGTCGCCAATCGCATACACGCCGTCGATGCTGGTTTTGTAATGCTTGTCGGTCGCGATCTGGCCGCGTTCGGTCAGTTTGACACCCAGCGCGTCCAGCCCCAACCCTTCGGTCAATGGACGCCGGCCCGTGGCCAGAAGCACAGTGTCGGCCTCCAGCTTGTGTTCGCTGTCATCCTTGCGCAGTTTATAGGTGACAGTGGCCTTGGTTTTCGTGGCTGTCGCGGACTGAACCGCCGCGCCCAGAATGAACTTGATGCCCTGCTTGCCCAGCAGCCGCTGAAAACTCTTGGCAACTTCGGCATCATTGCCGGGAATGATACGGTCCAGATATTCAACCACTGTCACCTCTGCGCCCAGACGCGCAAAGACCGACCCCATTTCAAGCCCGATCACGCCTGCGCCGATCACCACCATTTTCTTGGGAATCTTGCCCAGTTCCAGCGCCCCGGTCGAGCTGACGATGACCTTCTCATCCACCTCCACGCCTTTCAGCGGGCTGGAGTCGGACCCCGATGCGATGACGATTTTCTTGGCGTCATAGGTCTTGTCGCCGACCTGCACCTTGCCTGCGGCAGGAATTGACGCCCAGCCCTTGATCCAGTCGACCTTGTTTTTCTTGAACAGGAATTCAATGCCCTTGGTGTTCTGCCCGATCACATCGGATTTATAGCCAAGCATTTTCTTCCAATCGACCTTGGGCTTCGCCCCCGTCAGGCCCATGGCGTCGAAATTATGCTCGGCCTCATGCAGCTGGTGGGTTGCGTGCAGCAGCGCCTTGGACGGGATGCAGCCCACATTCAGGCACGTGCCGCCAAGCGTGTCGCGCCCTTCCACACAGGCCACTTTCAGGCCAAGCTGGGCTGCACGAATGGCACAGACATAGCCGCCCGGGCCAGCGCCGATAACGATAAGGTCGTAGGACATATAAGGTGTCTCCCTTGGTCAGCGGTGGCCGGACAGTTTGTCATGTCGCGCATCACCGTGTAAATATGACAAAAATGAAGGATCAGGGCAGGATTGCAACCACCAGTATAATCAAAGTGGACAAAAACCCCACCGCCCAGATCAGCGACCGCCACGGGTTCAGACCATAGGCATAGGCCGGAATATACAGGATACGCGCGATCAGATAGGCATAGGCACAGGCGGCCGTCAAAGCGCTGGACTGCCCCGAGACGCTGATGACTGTGGCGGCAATGCCAAACAGGATCAGCCCCTCGAAATGGTTAGTGAGGGCACGTTGCAGGCGGGCCGTGCGTTTCGACAGGGGCTTGTCAGGGGCGAAATCACGGCTGCCGCCGGTGTAGCTTGTGCCAAGTTCCAGATTTGCAGGCAGGGCGAACAGGATAAACTGCACGGCTTGCAGCAGGGCGGCGAGAGTGAGGATTGTGAGTTCGGGGGTCATGGGGTTGGGCACATGTCATCTAGGCGTTGGAGGAGGTGTTTACCAAGGAGGGAGCAGCAGATTATGGGGGTAATTTGATTGGCGAGTTGACTGAGTGGTTCTTGTTGCCCCAACTTCGCCTCCGCTTCTCGGCATAGCTTGCCAGCTTTGCCACTTCCCAGAATCCAGAGCATTTTGTCGACAATTCGCTCGGGTGAGTTTCGTGTGGGAAGTACGTTATTTGCCGCAAATCTAATTTCATCGCACAGCTTCGGAAAACACAAATTGTTTAAGCGATTGTAGAAACTATTGTAGTTTTTTTCGCCTAAGCCCACACGTGCAACTCTGTCGTACATTGTCCAC
Organism: Paracoccaceae bacterium; assembly: GCA_020832445.1. Taxonomy (GTDB): domain Bacteria; phylum Pseudomonadota; class Alphaproteobacteria; order Rhodobacterales; family Rhodobacteraceae; genus Roseinatronobacter. Next base: position 86,868 of record JAFIEO010000042.1, on the reverse strand, counting down.
CCATCAGGCGACACAAACCAGAAAACTTTACTCGCCATTGAAAGTTGGACGCCGTGAATAGTGACCCCAATTTCACTCATTCTAGAAGAAAACTGTGAAACTGACGCCGCTTTAATATCTAAACTTTGTGCATTGCACTGGTTAGCAGTATCGAGAATAGCCAATGTGTAGTCATTTCGGCGCTGTTGGGGGAGGCGCGCGGCTACACCAAACTTATTCACGATCCGGGCAAGAGTATCGACGGTTAAACCATCGTTCTCGATATCACCAATGATTTCGCCTTCGTATTCACCAAAAGTGTGGAAGTGCTCCCACACCCCCGCGCGCACTAACGGCGCAAGTCGGCATTGATCGCTTGCGCCGCACATACTCACAAATCCATCAACAACCGCCGCGGGTCTTCCAGCGCTTCTTTCACGCGCACAAGGAAGGTCACGGCGCCCTTGCCGTCGACAATCCGGTGATCATAGGACAGCGCCAGATACATCATCGGGCGCGCAACGATCTGGCCGCCGACAACCATCGGGCGTTCCTGAATCTTGTGCATCCCCAGAATACCCGATTGCGGCGGGTTCAGAATGGGCGACGACATCAACGAGCCATAGACCCCGCCGTTGGAAATGGTGAAGCTGCCGCCCTGCATTTCGGCCATCGACAGCTTGCCGTCACGCGCGCGTTTGCCCATTTCGGCAATGCGCTTTTCAATCTCGGCAAAGCCCATTTTATGCGCATCGCGCAGCACCGGCACGACCAGCCCGCTGGGGGTGCCAACAGCGACACCCATATGGACGTAGTTCTTGTAAACCACATCGGTGCCGTCAATTTCGGCATTCACTTCGGGCACTTCGTTCAGCGCATGGCAGCACGCTTTCACAAAGAAGGACATAAAGCCCATCTTCACGCCATGCTTCTTTTCAAACTGGTCCTTGTATTCCTTGCGCAACTCCATGATGCCGCCCATGTCGGCTTCATTATAGGTGGTCAGCATGGCGGCGGTGTTCTGCGCATCCTTCAGGCGGCGTGCAATGGTCTGGCGCAGACGCGTCATCTTCACACGCTCTTCACGCGCCGCATCATCTGCGGCAACCGGCGCTCGCGGGGCAGCGGCAGGGGTGGGCACAGCCGGTGCAGCCGCAGGCTGCGCCGCTGGGGCCGCCGCTGCCTTCTGCACGTCTTCCTTCATGATCCGCCCGTCGCGGCCCGTTCCCGTGACCTGATCGGCAGACAGCCCCTTTTCGGCCATCAGCTTCTTGGCAGATGGTGCATCTTCGACATCGCGCCCGGCGGAACCGGACGTGGCCGCAGGGGCTTGCGCGCCTGCCGCGGGTGATGCCACCGCGCCGCCGGAAATTACCGCCAGCTTGCCGCCTGCGGCAACTGTGCTGCCTTCTTGCGCCAGAATTTCGGCCAGAATACCCGATGCGGGCGCAGGCACTTCTACCGACACTTTGTCGGTTTCCAGCTCGCACAGCATCTCGTCCTGCTCGACCGCATCGCCCGGTTTCTTGAACCAGCTTGCGACAGTGGCCTCGGATACGCTTTCGCCCAAAGCGGGGACCATCACGTCCACGTTCTCGCCCGCATCCTGCTGCGGGGCATCAGCGGGTTTTGCATCCGCCTTGGCGGCTTTGCTGGGGGTTTCCGCAGCACCCGGCTCGCTGATCATGGCCAGCAGCGCGTCAACGCCCACGGTGTCGCCTTCCTGCGCGACAATCTCGCCCAATGTGCCTGCCACGGGCGAGGGCACTTCGACGGTCACCTTATCGGTTTCCAGTTCACACAGCATTTCATCGACCGCAACCGCGTCACCGGGCTTCTTGAACCAGGTTGCAATAGTCGCCTCGGAAACACTTTCGCCCAGTGTGGGCACTCGAACTTCGGTGGACATGGTCTTGTTATCCCTCGATTGTCAGCGCTTCATTCACGAGCGCTTCTTGTTGTGCTTTATGTTGACTGGCAAGCCCTGTCGCAGGCGAGGCACTGGCTGTGCGCCCCACATAACGGGGGCGTTTTGTGGCCCCTTTCAGACGTCCCAGAACCCATTCGATATTTGGTTCAATGAAGCTCCAGGCACCCTGGTTCTTCGGCTCTTCCTGACACCAGATCACTTCTGCATTGGGGAAGCGTTCCAGTTCCTTCAGCAGCGCCATTGCCGGGAAGGGATAGAATTGCTCCACCCGCAGCAGGTACATATCCGTAATCCCGCGCGCATCACGTTCTTCCAGCAGGTCATAATACACCTTGCCCGAACACATGATCACACGCTTGATCTTGTCATCTGCCACCAATTCGGTGGTGCTGTTGCCTTTTTGGGCATCATCCCACAGCACACGGTGGAAGCTGGACCCTTCGGTGAAATCTGCGGCTTCGGAAATGCAAAGCTTGTGGCGCAGCAGTGATTTCGGGGTCATCAGCACCAGCGGCTTGCGGAAGCTGCGGTGAATCTGGCGGCGCAGAATGTGGAAATAGTTTGCGGGTGTCGAGCAGTTCGCAACGATCCAGTTGTCCTGTGCACATTGCTGCAAGAAACGTTCCAGCCGGGCGGAACTGTGTTCCGGCCCCTGCCCTTCGAACCCGTGCGGCAACAACATGACCAGACCGGACATGCGCAACCATTTGCTTTCACCGGAACTGATGAACTGGTCGAACATGATCTGCGCACCATTGGCGAAATCGCCAAACTGCGCTTCCCACATCACCAGCGCGTTGGGTTCGGCCAGCGAATAGCCGTATTCAAACCCCAGAACGGCATATTCCGACAGCATGGAGTCGATGACCTCGAAACGCGCCTGACCTTCCTTGATATTGTTCAAGGCGTAATAGCGATCTTCGGTCTGCTGGTCGATAAAGGCAGAATGGCGCTGGCTGAATGTGCCACGCGTGGAATCCTGCCCTGACAGGCGCACAGGATACCCTTCAGTCACGAGTGATCCGAACGCCAGCGCTTCGGCTGTGGCCCAGTCAAACCCGCGCCCGGACGCGAACATTTCCTTCTTGGCCTCCAGCTGGCGCACAACAGTCTTGTGAATGTTGAACCCTTCGGGATAGTGCGTCAGCGCCCCGCCCAGTTCGGCCAGTGTTTCGCTGGGAATCGATGTCTGACCGCGCTGGTATTCCTCGCCCTCGCGGTTCAGGTGGGACCAGCGCCCGTCCAGCCAGTCGGCCTTGTTGGGCTTATAGGTTTTTCCGGCTTCAAATTCATCATTCAGATGCGCCTGAAACGCGGCTTTCATATCGTCAATTTCACCTTCGGGGATCAGCCCGTCCGCGACCAGACGTTCTGTATACAGCTGAAGCGTCGATTTATGCTTCTTGATGCGGGTATACATGGCCGGATTGGTGAACATCGGCTCGTCGCCTTCGTTATGGCCGAAACGGCGATAACAGAACACGTCAATGACCACATCCTTCAGGAATTTCTGGCGGAATTCCGTGGCCACCTTGGCGGCATGCACCACCGCTTCGGGGTCATCGCCATTGACGTGGAAAATCGGCGCTTCCACCATCAGGGCAATGTCTGTGGGATAGGGCGACGAGCGGCTGAAATGCGGCGCCGTGGTGAACCCGATCTGGTTGTTCACGACCAGATGGATGGTCCCCCCCGTGCGGTGCCCGCGCAGGCCCGACAGGCCGAACCCTTCGGCAATGATACCCTGCCCCGCGAAGGCCGCGTCACCATGCAGCAGCACACCCAGAACCTGACGGCGTTCTGCATCGCCGATCTGGTCTTGTTTGGCGCGCACCTTGCCCAGAACAACAGGGTTCACCGCTTCCAGATGCGACGGGTTGGCCGTCAGCGACAAATGCACGGTGTTTCCGTCAAATTCGCGGTCTGATGATGCGCCAAGGTGATATTTCACGTCACCCGACCCGTCGACATCTTCGGGCTTGAAGCTGCCGCCCTGGAATTCGTTGAAAATAGCGCGATAGGGCTTGCCCATCACATTGGCCAGAATGTTCAGACGGCCCCGATGCGGCATGCCCACAGCAATTTCGCGCACACCCAGCGCGCCGCCGCGTTTGATGATCTGCTCCATCGCGGGAATGACCGCTTCGCCCCCGTCCAGACCGAAACGCTTGGTGCCCATGTACTTGACATGCAGGAATTTTTCAAAGCCTTCGGCCTGAACCAGCTTGTCCAGAATGGCGCGGCGTCCGCGTTTGGTGAACTGGATTTCCTTGCCCAGCCCCTCAATACGCTCTTTCAGCCAAGACACTTGTTCGGGGTTGGAAATATGCATGAATTGCAACGCGAATGTGCCGCAATAGGTGCGCTGAAGAATGTCGATAATTTCGCGCAGCGATGCAACTTCCAGCCCCAGAACATTGTCGATGAATATAGGGCGGTCCATGTCGGCTTCGGTGAAGCCGTAAGAACGCGGGTCCAGTTCGGGATGGGGTTCTTCGCTTTGCAGGCCCAGCGGGTCCAGATCGGCAACCAGATGGCCCCGAATACGGTAGGCGCGAATGATCATCAGCGCACGCAAACTGTCAAGAACCGCACCGCGCACCTGTTCGGTGGTCAGGGTGACCCCTTTTTCGGCGGCCTTGGCGGTGATCTTTTGCGCAGCGGCATCGCCTTCGCCAGCGACCGGTTTGGCGGCGGTTTTCGGCGCGGCGACAACCGGCCATTCCCCGGTTAGCGCGGCGGTCAGATCATCATTTGGCACAGGCGGCCAGTCGCGGCGCGCCCAGCTGGGGCCAGCGGCGGCGCGTGTCGCATCGCCCTGGGTTTCGCCCAAGGCGCGGAAATATTCCGCCCAGGCCGCGTCAACCGACGACGGGTCCGCCGCATGTTTCGCCTGAAGCGCTTCTACATAATCGGTATTATGCCCTTGCAGGAAATCCTGCGCGTTCAACTGCTCATTCGGGCTTTGGTCATTCATGTCAGCACCTTTGTGCTACGGTAAAGATTATGCGCGTCAATGCACGCGCGGTTCAGGGCCACAGGTGTTTGGCCCACGCTGGCTGGGACGTGACATCCAGTACACGATAACCAGACCAGCCAGTATCTGAACAATGGACATAACACCCACAATCCCATCAGGCCCACCCCGCACAGCAAGGCCGAACGGGGACAGAATAATGCCAATCATATGCTGGAATACCGAGCCGGAGACGAACGTGCTGGCCACAACAATCGCGGATGGCACCAGCAGGTACCACCCCGGGCGGCCGGTATCTTGCAACCGGCGCCAGCCCACGGCCAGAAACGGCACAAACACGATAATCTGGAACGCGCGCAACACAAGCCCGCCGGTGGTCCCGCGAATGGCAAGTTCAAGCGCACTCAGCACGCCGGCCCCGCCAAAGACAAAGGCAAAGAAAAACCAGTATTCGGGGCGACGTGATCGCCCCGAAAATGTAAACGCGTTACGAAAACCATCCTGAATGGCCTGCGTTATGGTCATGTTCTGCCCCCCTTTAACGGGATCGGATTACTTGCCAATCGCTTTCAGCACAGCCTCGCCCAGACCGGCGGGGCTGTCGGCAACGATGATCCCGGCGCTTTTCATCGCTTCGATCTTGTCGTCAGCACCGCCTTTGCCGCCAGCAACAATCGCGCCAGCATGGCCCATGCGCCGCCCCGGAGGGGCCGTGCGGCCAGCGATGAAGCCTGCGCAGGGTTTGGACCGCCCGCGTTTTGCTTCATCTTTCAGGAATTGCGCGGCTTCTTCTTCGGCACTGCCCCCGATTTCCCCGATCATGATGATCGATTCGGTTTCATCATCGGCCAAAAACCATTCCAAAACGTCAAGATGCTCCGTCCCTTTTACGGGATCGCCGCCGATACCGACGCAAGTGGACTGGCCCAGCCCCACATCGGTGGTCTGTTTCACGGCCTCATAGGTCAATGTGCCGGACCGCGACACAACACCGACCGACCCGCGGCGGTGAATATGGCCCGGCATGATGCCGATTTTGCACGCATCGGGCGTGATGACTCCGGGACAGTTCGGCCCGATCAGCACCGATTTGCTGTCAATCAGCGCACGTTTTACGCGCATCATATCCAGAACGGGAATCCCTTCGGTGATGCAGACGATCAGTTCCATTTCCGCATCAATGGCTTCCAGAATGGAATCGGCAGCGAAGGGCGGAGGCACATAGATGACGGTTGCATTCGCTTCTGTCACCGATTTCGCTTCATGCACGGAATTGAACACCGGCAGGTCCAGATGGGTTTGCCCCCCCTTGCCCGGTGTGACACCACCAACCATTTTCGTGCCATAGGCAATGGCCTGTTCGGAATGGAATGTCCCCTGAGAGCCGGTAAACCCCTGACAGATGACTTTCGTGTGTTTGTCGACAAGAACTGCCATCAGACTTACCCCTTCACCGCTTTGACGATCTTTTCAGCCGCATCCGACAGGTTGTCGGCAGCGATCACATTCAGGCCCGAATTGCGGATGATATCCTTGCCCAGATCCACATTCGTACCTTCCAGACGCACAACCAGCGGCACTTGCAGGCCCACATCCTTGACGGCGGCAATCACACCTTCGGCGATGATGTCGCAGCGCATGATGCCCCCGAAGATATTGACAAGAATACCTTTTACATTGGGGTCAGACGTGATGATCTTGAACGCTTCAGTGACCTTTTCCTTGGTCGCACCACCGCCCACATCCAAAAAGTTCGCGGGTTCCGCACCATACAGCTTGATGATGTCCATCGTGGCCATCGCCAGACCGGCACCGTTGACCATGCAGCCAATCTCGCCATCCAGCGCGATATAGTTCAGGTCATATTTGCTGGCGGCCAGTTCCTTGGGGTCTTCTTATGTCTCGTCACGCAGGGCCAGAATATCGGCCTGACGATACAGTGAATTGGAATCGAACCCCATTTTGGCGTCCAGACATTTCATGTCGCCATCGGTGGTGACGATCAGCGGGTTGATTTCAACCATTTCCGCGTCACGTTCGACAAACAGCTTGTAAAGCTTGTTCACCAGATCGACGCATTGCTTGACCTGCTTGCCTTCCAGCCCCAGCGCAAACGCCACGCGGCGGCCGTGGAACCCCTGGATGCCGGCTGCCGGATCGACGCTGAAGGACAGGATTTTCTCGGGCGTGGATTCCGCCACTTCCTCGATGTCCATGCCACCTTCGGTTGACACGACGAAGCTGATGCGGCTGGTCACACGGTCCACCAGAAGCGCCAGATACAATTCGCGCGAAATATCTGATCCGTCTTCGATATAGATGCGGTTGACCTGCTTGCCTGCCGGTCCGGTCTGGTGTGTCACCAATGTGCGGCCCAGCATCTGCTTGGTCATTTCTTCGGCTTCGCTGACAGATTTCGCCAGACGCACGCCGCCTTTTTCACCGGCGGATGCTTCCTTGAAATGACCTTTGCCGCGGCCACCTGCGTGGATCTGCGCCTTGACGACCCAAAGCGGCCCGTCCAACTCCCCCGCCGCAGTTTTAGCTTCTTCTGCGCGGAAAACAATGCGGCCATCCGACACGGGCACCCCGTAAGAGCGCAAAAGGCCCTTCGCCTGATACTCATGAATGTTCATGAAACTGTCCCATTTTCTATGTTATCTCTTTCTGTGCATGCCAGATTTCAGACAAAAAACAATGAATAACTTCAGCAATCCTTCGGGATCGGCTGAAAATGTGCATTTTGTGATCACACGCTGAAAAGCTGTGATCACAAAATACCGCTAACAGCATTATCATCACAAAAACGTGATCATTCGAATGCCGCGCCGGTCAGAAATATCAAAGGGGCCGCACAATGGCGCGGCCCCTTGTATCTGTCAGAAAACGCGGTTCAACCACGCCTTAGGCAAGGCTGGGGTCAATCCCTTTGCATGCCTCAACAAGCCCGCGCACAGCAGCAACAGAACTGTCGAACATCGCCTGTTCATCCTTGGTCAGCTTGATATCGGCAATCTTTTCGATTCCGCCTTTGCCGATAATCGTGGGCACGCCGACATACATACCCTTCAGCCCGAATTCGCCATCGCAATAGGCCGCACAAGGCAGCAGGCGTTTTTGGTCTTTCAGATAGGCTTCGGCCATTTCAATGGCGCTGGTCGCGGGGGCGTAGAATGCCGAACCCGTTTTCAGCAGGCCCACAATCTCGGCGCCGCCGTCGCGGGTGCGCTGAACAATTGCGTCCAGCTTGTCCTGCGTGGTCCAGCCCATCGACACCAGATCAGGCAGCGGAATGCCCGCAACGGTCGAATAGCGCACCAGTGGCACCATTGTGTCGCCATGGCCGCCCAGCACAAACGCTGTGACGTCGCGCATGGACACGTTGAATTCCACACTCAGGAAATGACGGAAACGCGCGCTGTCCAGAACGCCGGCCATGCCGACAACCTTGTTATGCGGCAGGCCCGAAAATTCGCGCAACGCCCAGACCATCGCATCCAGCGGGTTGGTGATGCAGATGACAAAGGCATTCGGCGCGTGGTCGCGGATCCCTTCGCCGACCGATTTCATGACCTTCAGGTTAATGCCCAGCAGGTCATCGCGGCTCATGCCCGGTTTGCGCGGAACACCGGCGGTGACAATGCAGACATCCGCGCCTGCAATATCGGCGTAATCGGTGGTGCCCTTCAGTGCCGCATCAAACCCTTCGGAAGGGCCGGATTCAGCAATATCAAGCGCCTTGCCCTGCGGTGTGCCATCGGCAATATCGAACAGGACTACATCGCCAAGTTCCTTGATCGCAGCCAGATGGGCAAGTGTGCCGCCAATCTGTCCAGCGCCGATCAGTGCAATTTTGGGTCTGGTCATCAGTGATCTCCGGATCGTTTGTGTGACCCGCACTGCCTAGTCCCTTCGCAGCAATCACGCAAGGGCCACGACCGCTGTAAGCCGTGCTGATTGCGCCCACATCGGGCATTTTGGTATAAAACTGTATACAATGGCACACCATATAGGCAGGCACTTCGCATCGCCGGCCATCAGCACGGCAGAATCATCCGCGCAATCAGCGCTCGGTCAGTTTCAGCTCAATACGGCGGTTGCGTGCCCGCGCCTGTGCGGTGTTCGCAGGGTCGACGGGGCGATACTCGCCGAAACCAGCCGCTGCCAACCGGAACGCGGGAAAACCCATAGCCTCGGTCAGGTAGCGCACGACTGACAGCGCGCGGGCCTGACTAAGTTCCCAGTTATCGGCAAATTCCGCACCGGGCGCGATGGGCAGGTTGTCGGTGTGCCCGTCAACCTGCAAAACCCAATCAATGCCCGATGGAATATTGTCTGCAACCTCTTGCAGAATTGACACGACATTGGCGATCTGGGCGCGCCCCGCAGGCGCCAGATCGGCGGAGCCAAGTTCGAACAGCACCTCGGATGAAAACACAAAACGGTCGCCCACAATCTCGACGCCAGAACGCCCTTCCAGAACCTGCCGCACCTGTCCGAAGAATTCGGAACGGAACTGCTCCAGCCTTTCACGCTCGGCCGCTTCCATATCTGCGCGGCGGCGTTCCTCGGCGGCCAGTTGCGCCAATGCCAGGTTCAGATCCGCGCCAAGGCTTTCTATCTGGATATTGGCGGCATCTTCACGCGCGCGCGCCTCGCCCAGCAATTCCTGCAAACCGCCCACCTGCCCGCGCAGCGATGCAACTTGCCGGTTCAGCAATTCCAGCCTGCGCCGGTCCTCGGCGGATTGGGCTTCGGCGTCGGACAGGGCGGATTGCGCGGCGGCGCGCAAGGCGGCCTGACGTTCCCGCGCGGACAGTTCCGCATCCAGATCGGCCTGAAGATCGGCTTGTGCGGCGCGGGCGGCGGCCAGCAGTGTCAGGGTTTCTTCGGCGCGCGCGCGTTCTGCTTCCAGTTGCAAGGTCATGGCGGTCAGTTCGGTATCGGCCTGCGCCAGACGGTCCCGCAGGGCCTGCGCGGCGGCAACATCTGCAAGGCGGCGGCGTTCTTCTTCGGTCAATGCGGTTTCCGCATCTGACAGCCGCGCACGCAGCGCTTCGGCGGCGGCGGCTTCGGCCAGACGCGCGGCCTCCGCAGCGTCGAGTTCTTCGCGCGCGGCGGCCAGATCCTGCTCCAGCGCGCTTTGGTCCAGGGCAGTGGCAAGGCGTGCTTCTTCGGACGCGGCCAGTTGTTGCACCAGTTGTGCAAGGGACGCTTCCTGCGATGCCGCATCTGCCTGCGCCTGCGCAAGCGCCGCTTCCACCGCGTCGGCGCGGGCGGCAGCCAGACGCGCGGCCTGCGCTTCCGCATCCAACTCGTCGCGCAGGCGCGCAAGGGCCAGTTCCATGGCTTCCTGTTCAGATATCAGCACTTGCTGGGCCGCTTCCAACTCTGCCAGATCGGCGGTCAGTTCTTCCCCTTGCGCAAGTGCGCTGTCGCGCTCGCCAATCAGGGCGGCCACTTGCGCTTCAAACTGGGTAATCTGCGCCTGTGCGCTGCTGAGTTCTGCCTCTCTCGCGGTCAGGTCACGCGACAAGCCGCTGATCTGGGCCAGTTGCGCGGCCATCAGGGCGCGGGCCTCATCCAGATCGCCTTCAAGGCCGGACACCTGCCCTTCCAGTGTCGACACCTGCGCGCGCGACAATCCCAGTGCATCGACCAGACTGGCCACTTCGGCACTTAGACCTTCAAGTTCGGTTTCGCGTGCGGTGATCGTGTCGCGCAAAACAAATTGCACGATCATGAAAATCGACAGCACGAACATCAGCACCAGCAGCAGCGCGGTCATCGCATCGACGAAGCCCGGCCAGATTGCGCCACTGACTTCGCGCCGCTGGCCCCTGCCGCGTGCCAGCGCCATGGGTTACGCCCCCCCGTCGCGGCGCACGCCAAATCCCGCGCGCGACAACTGGCGCACAGCCATTGTCAGGTTGGACAGATCGGACCGCAAATCCGCCGTTGTTTCCAGACGACCCGCAGACAGTTCTTCGGAAATGCGCAAAAGCTGCCCGTCAATATTGCGCAAACGCATCCTGATTTCAGCTTCGGCATGGGGGCCACCCTCGACCGCATCCTGACGGTAATAGCCAAGAAGTTCTTCCTGTGCGGTGGCAATGCGTTCCAGCACCACGGATGCATCCTGCGCATCGCCCCCGCCAAGCCCGCCTTCGGCCAGCCGGTCAATGGCCTGCACCAGATATCCCAGCGCCTGATCCAGTTGACCGCGTTCAAAATCGGCCTGAACCTGCTGGCGGTGCATCGCTTCCATCTGTTCGGCCATCGCGTCCAGAACGTGCACAACCGCGCCCATCTCGCCGCCCTGTTCGGGGTCGGTTCCTGCCATGCCAAGCCGCGTGATGGAGCTGAGCCATTCTTCAAGCTGGCGGTAAAACCGGTTCTGCCCGTGGCCCGCAAACAGTTCCAGCAACCCCACAACCAGCGATCCCGCAAGCCCCAGCAAGGATGATGAAAACGCCGTTCCCATGCCGCCAAGCTGCGCTTCAAGTCCGCTCATCAGGTTTTCAAACACCTGTATGCCCGTCTCATTGGCTTCGGGGGCAAGCGAGCGGATGGTGTCGACCACCGCAGGAACAGTGGTTGCAAGCCCATAAAATGTTCCAAGCAAGCCAAGGAAAATCAACAGGTTGATGATATAGCGCGTGATGTCGCGCAGTTCATCCAGCCGCGTGGCCACGGAATCAAGGATAGACCCTGCCGAACTGGAACTGATCTGGCTGCCATGCCCGCGCCCCCGCAACAGTGCCGCCAGCGGGACCAGCAGCGCAGGCGGAACTGTTGCATCATGACCGGGGGTGCCTGCCGCGAACCCTTCGATCCAGACGATGGACCGGTTCAACTGGATAACCTGCCAGAACGTGGCAAGCACGCCAATGACAAACACCAGAAAGATGAATCCGTTCAGCCATATATTCGCAAGGAAAATACCTGCCACACGTGGCAGGGCAAAATAAGTTCCCACCGCAACCAGAACAATGACAAGCAACATCATCACAATCTGGCGGACCGGTCGGGAAAACTGCGTCTGAACCCCAAGCTGGGATCTGGCCATGGCGGGCTTCCTGATCCTCTGTTTTACAAGGGCACACTAGGTCAGTCAGAACGCACTGCCAACCGGTGTTTTAACCTTGGGCTGAATTATCATGGCAGATGTTGCGCCCGCGCGCAGCTTTCGGGCAAATGGCATGATGCAAGAAAGACCCCGTCGCAAGATCGGGGCCTTTCATGATCACAATGTAGCGACAGGACTGCGCGGCATGCGCTTAAAGCGGGTCTGCCGCTGTTTGGGATGCATCGCGCTTGCGGCGGTTATCTTCCATGAACTGGTCGAATTCCGCTTTGTCCTTGGCATCGCGCAACCGGTGCAGGAATGTGTCAAACGCGGTTTGTTCATCTTCCAGCCGGCGCAGCGTGTCGGCCTTGTAGGCGTCAAATGCCGAATTGCCGGAAGAACGCATCATGCTTGCCCCGTTGCGGGCTTTTGTGCGGCAGGATTTTCCAAACATCTGTTTTCCCCAGATCATATAAGCCAGAAGCGCAAGCCCCAGTGGCCAGAACGTAATAAAGGCCAGCACCATCGCGGTGATCCAGCCTGCCTTGCCAAAGCCGTCAAGCCAGGCTTCTGCCTGACGGGCCCATGACATCGGCGCTGTCATTGTTGTCATGTCGTACCCCTTTTCATGGTTAGTGAATGTAATTCACATTTACATATGTGGCAGGTCTGATCCGGATTTCAAGGAAAAATGTAAAGATGCTTCACATTTTTTCGCACGCAGCCGAAACGGAAAACCATCCGCGCCCCTGCCCGTTATCAGGTGTCAGACTCCAGAAACCCCAAACCACGCAAATACACCCCGACACCGCTTTCCAGCAATTCCTCGGGGGTGAAGGGGGCGCGCGCGCCGGGTGTGCCGCGGGCATAAAGGGCGACAATCCCGTGACTTAACGCCGTGACATGGGCTGCAAACATCGTCGCAGGCGGGCGACGGTCCGGCGGCATACGCGCCGACAAGTCAGCGGCCGCGCGCAAAAGAACATTGTCTGCCCGCGCGCAGGCCGCCGCAAGATCCTTGCTGGCATTCACGGGCACGCCTGATTCGAACATCGCGGCGTAATGCCCCGGATGTTTGCGCGCAAAGGCCAGATAAGCGCGCCCCACCGCTTCGAACGCAACAAGCGGGGACGGTTGCCCGTCCTTATAGGCGTATTCCAGCAAGTCCGAAAACAGATCGAACCCCTGACGCGCAATCTCGATTATCAGCTCCTCGCGGCCAGTGAAATGGCGGTAGGGCGCTGCCGCCGACACATCCGCGCGTTTGGCCGCCTCGGCCATGGTGAAGCCTTGCGGTCCGGTTTCCGCAATCAGTTCCAGCGCGGCCTCTACCAAAGCCTGCCGCAGATTGCCGTGATGGTAGCCCCGCTTGGCCATGTCCGCCCTGTCTGATTGCTTGCCCCTTCATAGAACAAACCGGTAAAAAGTGGAAACCGGTTTTCGGGCTGGCTTTTTGATTATTCAAGATGTTAGCGCCCACGCGCGGCAAGTCCAAGGCACCATAGCCCGCAGTATTCGGCGAAATCAAACACGATGCTTGCATTGCGCTGCATGAACGCATAGATACCCCCGCGAGAGGCTGGCGCGGGCGAACGCCTTGCCAACCCGGTCAGGTCCGGAAGGAAGCAGCCGCAGCATTTTCCGTTTGGGTCGCTGTCCAGTCTCTCACCTGATCATCCGACATCATTGCAAGAAACTGCGCGCGCTGAACGCTATTGCGACAAGCTGCGCAGATAGTCGAACAACGCAGCCGCGCCCTGCCGCAATTCGACATGCATATCGGCACGCGCTTCTGCGTTGCCAGTGGCGCTGCGCAAAAACTGTTCGGGGTTGGCCAGGTAGGCCACAAAATTGTCCCGCGTCCATGTCACGCCGCCCGCGCGCGCGGCGCGCATTGCATCGGAATAAAAACGGAAATCGCCATCAGCGCCGGCGGTGCGGCCTGCAATTCCATACAGGTTCGGGCCACTGCGCCCGCCACGCGCCAGAACCGACCCGTCCGGGGCCGTGACTGTATGGCAGGTTCTGCAATCCGACCACATGCGGTCCCCCGCCTGCGCCATCGGGGCAAGCGCTGCAAAAGCAACTGCCATAAAGGCCCATCTAATACGCTGTTTCACCACATCCCCTTTTGGCACAAGCCGTGCGCAGTTATACCATTGCACCCCGTCGTGACAAGCCAGCGCTTGATCGGACGGGGCCTTCATTCACATGCCCGTGACCGGAAAACCTATGGTTTCAACCGGTATCCGCTGCGCAACCAGACCCAGCACAGCACGCAAACCCCAAGTGCCGTTCCAGACACAACCACCAGCCCCAGAACGGGCGATGCGTCGGAGGCGCCGATCATGCCGTAGCGCGCGCCATCAATCAGGTAAAACACCGGATTGAACCGGCTGATCATTTCCAGAACCGGCGGCAGCCCCGAGATGGAATAGAATGTCCCCGACAGAAACGACAATGGTACGACAATAAAATTCGTGATTGCGGCAATCTGGTCGAATTTGTTGGAAATGATACCGGCAGCGATACCGATCGCCCCCAACAGCACGGCCCCCAGCGTCAGGAAGCTCAGCAGCCACACAGGGCGCGCCACCCCAAGCCCAAGAACAAGCCACAGCGCCAGCGAAATAACCACACCGACAACCAGCCCGCGCGCGACCCCGCCCGCAAGATAGCCCAGCACCAGTTCCAGCGGCGACAATGGCGGCATCAGCGTGTCGACGATATTGCCCTGCACCTTGGAAATCACGATAGAGGATGACGTGTTGGCAAAACTGTTCTGGATAACGGTCATCATCAGAATGCCGGGGGCCAGAAACTGGATGAAGGGCACGCCCAGAACCTCGCCGCGCGCAGGCCCGATGGCCAGCGAGAACACCGCCAGAAACAAACCCGCCGTCACCAGCGGTGCCGCAAGGGTCTGGGTCCACACGACAAGAAAGCGCATCACCTCGCGCCAGGCAAGGGCTTGCAGGCCCAACCAGTTCATGCGCCCGAATCTGCGCATTCCCATGTCATACCTGTCGGGTTGATCTATCCGTTGATCCAACATTTTTACTGCCCTTTCCGGCTTTGACGTCAGTTTCGCACGCTTGGTCATTGTATTTATGTGGCGCGGCTTGTATTTCACCACCTTGCCCTTAGTGTTGGGCAATAGAATTGCAAAAGGGGCGCGTGACAAGCCCGCCCTGCCGCCAGCCGTGGAGCAGATGATGTCCTGGACCGACGAACGGGTCGAATTGCTAAAGAAAATGTGGATGGAGGGGCAGTCTGCCTCTCAGATTGCCAAGGAACTGGGCGGTGTAACGCGCAATGCAGTCATCGGCAAGGTGCACAGGCTTGGCCTGTCCAACCGGACCACCACAGATGCAGAAGCCCCCCCCACCCCGCAATCGCCGCCCACCGCAAATGCGCCGGCGCAGCCTTCCAGACCCGCGACGGACACGACCGCCAAGCGCCCCGAGCCAGTGCGAGAGGCGCCTGCCGCAGAACCTGCCGCACCTGTGGTAGATCTGGCACAAGCCAAGGCCGAACGCGCGGCCCGCCCGAAGCCGCCGGAACCTGCATCTGCGCCGGAACCTGAAGCCGAACGCGCGACCGAAGTGGTCACAACGCCTGCGCCCTATAATCCGCGCCCGATCATTCCCGCGGGCCAGCCGCTGCCGCCGCAACCTTCCACCGATGAGATCGACCCAGAAGCGCTGGCAACTGTCCGCGAGGTTGAGAAGACGGCCCGCAAGCTATCCTTGCTGGAGTTGACAGAACGGACCTGCAAATGGCCTATTGGCGATCCGGCGACCGATGATTTCTGGTTTTGCGGCCTGCCGGTAAAGCCCGGCAAACCCTATTGCGAAGCGCATGTTGCTGTTGCCTTCCAACCCATGAGCAGCCGGCGCGACCGCAAACGGTGATCAATGGCTGATTTCAGTGGAAAAACCCGCGCCGCAAGGTTGCGGGTTTTTTTTGGAATATACGCTTTATATGCACCAGACGGGGTGACGCATCGGATAAATGCGGAGCGGAAGGTAGTTGACGAAACAACTCAGGTATAATAACTGACGACATCAGTAGGGATTAATATGCGGATATCCGCACAGCCAAAGTGCCGGACGGCACATTAGCCAACAGGGTTCCTGCGCTGAAACTTAGACCCCTGAAAGAGGTTAACATGACAATTTTGCGCAATTCCGTCTTTGTATTGGCCGCCTTCGCTGCGACCCCCACGCTGGCTGATCTGACACTGTATTCGGGCCGCGGTGAAACGCTGGTCGCCCCCATTATCGAAGCTTTCACCGCACAGACCGGCATCAATGTGAATGTCCGCTATGCAGGCACCGCCGAACTGGCTGTCCTGCTGCAAGAAGAAGGTGATGCATCGCCTGCTGATCTGTATTGGGCACAGGATGCCGCAGCCCTTGGTGCCGTGGTTGATCTGTTCGCAGCGCTGCCCGAATCGCTGGTTGCCGATGTGCCTGCAACCTACCGTGACAGCGAAAACCGCTGGGTTGCCACATCCGGCCGTGGCCGCGTAATCGCCTATTCGCCCGAGCGCGTGTCTGAAGAAGACCTGCCCGCATCAATGTTCGATCTAACGGATGAAAAATGGAAGGGCCGCATCGCCCTGCCTGCAACCAACGGGTCGTTCCTGGCGCATGTTACTGCCATGCGTGTGGTGCACGGTGATGACGAAACCCGTGCATGGCTGGAAGGGATCGCTGCCAATGAACCCGTGGCCGTGCGCAACAATACAGCCGGCATTCAGGCTATCGGCGATGGTGAAGCGGATATTGCGATTACCAACAACTACTACCTGAACCGCTTTCTGAACCGCGATGCAGATTTCCCTGTCACGCAGACACTGTTCAGCAATGAAGGCGATATCGGCAACCTGCTGCTGGTTGCAGGCATGGGCGTTCTGGAAAGCTCGGACCACAAGGACGACGCGCAAGCGTTTATCGAATTCCTGCTTTCGCCTGCCGCACAGCAGTATTTCACCGGCGAAGTGTCCGAATTCCCGATCATTCCGGGCACGATTGTCACACGTCAGGACATCAATATTGACGACGTGACCCGTGTTGCGCCAGAAGTCGACCTGAACACCATCGGCGATCTGGAAGGCACATTGGAAATGCTGCGTGAAGTTGGGCTGATTTGAACCTGAGCACCACGATAACACCGGGCCTGTGGCGTATGCCACGGGCCCGCGTGATCTTCTCGGCCCTCGGTCTTTTGATCGGGGGCCTGATGGTATTACCGCTGATCTGGCTGGTCATGCGCGCAGCCCAGGCCGATCTGGCAACCGTGATCGACATGTTCACGCGCCCGCGCACATTAGAATTGCTGCGCAATACTTTCGCACTGGTGGTCTGCACGTTGGCACTGGCCACGCTGATCGCGCTGCCACTGGCATGGCTGGTCAGCCGCACCAACCTGAAATATCGCAGATTTGTCAATATTCTGGCAATTATTCCGCTGGCGACACCGGGCTATGTCATGGCCTATGCATTGATTGGCCTGTCGGGCAATTTCGGGTTCATGAACCAGATATTCGGTTTCACCATCCCGCGCCTGCAAGGGCTGTGGGGGGCAACGCTGGCGCTGGCGCTTTATACATTTCCCTATATTTACCTGAACCTGCGCGCGGCATTTGCAGGGCTGGACCAGTCGCTGGAAGAAGCGGCCCGCGCCCTTGGTGCCACCCCGAGAGAGGTTTTTTTCAAGGTCACCCTGCCCCATCTGATGCCCGCGCTGATGGCGGGCTGGCTGGTTGTGGGCTTGTATGTGATTGGTGATTTCGGCGCGGTCGCGCTGATGCGCTATGAAGTGTTCAGCTATGCGATTTATATTCAGTATTCCGTCATGTTCGACCGTGTCTATGCGGCATGGCTGGCGCTGATGCTGATTGCCATCGCGCTTTCGGTCGTGTGGTGGGAAAGCCGCCTGCGCGAAGGCGCGCATTATTCGCGCACCGGATCAGGGGCGGGCACGGCGCGGCGGCGTCTGAATCTGCCGCCTGTGGCGCAGGCACTTGGCTGGGGTTTTGTCGCGCTGGTCTTGCTGGCATCTGTGGGCTTGCCCATCGCGGTTTTGACCTTCTGGATGGTGCGGCTGGATGACCTGCCCGCAGTGTTTCCAGCCTTGCTGCGCGCATTTTCGCAATCGCTGTCGGTGGCGGTGCCGTCCGCGTTGATGGCCGCCGCAATGGCATTGCCGGTCGCAGTTCTTGCCGTTCGCTACCCGTCGCGGCTGTCGACATTGATAAACCGGCTGGCCTTTGTGGGGTATGCGGTGCCTGCGCTGGCTTTCGCGCTGGCTTTCGTGTTCTTTTCGCTGAATGCGGCGCGGTTTCTGTATCAAACGCAATTGCTGCTGGTGATGGTCTATGCGCTTAGCTTTCTGGCGCTGGCACTTGGTCCCATCCGGTCGGCACTGTATCAGGCCCGCCCGTCGGTCGAGGAATCCGCGCGGGCGCTGGGGCATGGGCCCTTGTCGGTGTTTGCGCGCGTCACGTTGCCCACCATCCGCCCGGGTGTGGTTGCGGGTATGGTGCTGGTGTTTGTGATTGCCATGAAGGAACTGCCAATCGCATTTCTGCTGGCGCCCACAGGGTTCCGGCCCTTGTCGATCACCATGTTCTCGCGCACATCAGAAGGTATGCTGATGGAAGCCGCCCCCTACGCCGCAGCGATCATGGCCTTTTCAGCCCTTTTCGTAGGCTTCGTTTTGCGCCATGACAAGAAGGCCGGATAACGGCCAAGGAAAGACACTTCATGACCACCCTGCCCAAAAGCCTGAGTTTCAAGATGCCCGCAGAGGCAACGCCATCGGGGTTTCGTCCTGCCGCCAAGGCGTTGCTGTTGGAAGTGAAGCGCCTGCGCAAGCATTTCCCCCATGGTGACACGCCCGCCGTGGAACGTGTCAGCTTCGATCTGGGCGAAGGGGAAATGCTGGCGCTGCTGGGTCCGTCAGGCTGCGGCAAAACGACAACCCTGCGCATGATCGGCGGGTTTGAACCGCCCGATGAAGGGACCATCAATCTGCATGGCAAGGACATCACCCGCCTGCCCCCCGAAGCGCGCGGCATCGGGTTTGTGTTTCAGGATTATGCGCTGTTCCCGCATCTGACCGTGTTCGAGAATGTGAAATTCGGCCTGCGCAAGCTGTCGCGCGCCAAGGCTGACGAGCGCGCGCGCGAAATGCTGGCATTGGTCGGATTGTTCGGGCTGGATGCACGCAAGCCGCATGAATTGTCGGGTGGTCAGCAACAGCGTGTCGCACTGGCGCGCACCCTTGCGGTTGCCCCGCCCTTGGTGTTGATGGATGAACCGTTTTCCAACCTTGACGCGGCCATGCGCGTGGAAACCCGTCAGGAAGTGCGCAAACTGCTGAAAGCTGCCGGATCGGCATCCATTCTGGTCACCCATGATCAGGAAGAAGCGATGGCCGTGGCCGACCGCATTGCCGTCATGGAAGCCGGGCGTGTTGTCCAGATCGGCACCCCGGACGAGATTTACCGCAACCCTGTATCGGCCTTTGTTGCATCCTTTCTTGGGCGGTCCAACATTCTGACGGGGACCGCATCGGGGATGGAAGTGAAGACCGAATTCGGCAACCTGCCCCTTAGCCGCGCGGCAAACGGGGCCGTGTCACTGTCGGTGCGCCCCGAACAGATCATGCTGGAGCCAGACCCAGAGGGCACGGCGTCCGTTGTCGGACGCGAATTCCGCGGACATGACCAGTTGTTCTGGGTTCAGGAAGGCGAACGCTGCATGCTGGTCATTTCCGGTGCGGGCGCAAGCATTGATATCGGCGCGAAAGTGCGGCTGCGTATTTGCGATTGCGTGGTGCCGCTGGGCTAAGGTGGCTGCGGTGTTTCCCCCCATGGGAAACGAAAATTTAATGTTTGGCGTGGAAGATGTGTCGGGAAGTCTTTTCCGGGACACGCGCGCATATGTTTCAATCCTCCACCATCTCAAGCTCCCAGTTCGAACTGGACCGGCTGGCGCGGCAATCAGTGGACCTTGGCCATAACATCGTTTTGATACATGCCTGTGTGGACATGCTTGATACTGTCATGAACAATCAGGTCACACTTGTTCATGATGCCCAGACAGCTGCACAGCATATTTCCAGCGCCAATACATCGGTCAGAACGGCTGCGGAACATGTTGGCACCACAGTGACGGACACCCTGGAAACAGTCGGGCATTCCGCCACGTGCATTCGCGCGATGCTGGACAAAAGCCAGACTGTCGCAGAATGGGTGCAGACCCTTGACACGACGATGGCCGCCATCACCCGCACCCTGGGGGACATGTCCAGTCGGGCCAATGCCATCAAGGACATTGCACAGCAGGTCAATATGCTGTCCATCAACGCCCGAATAGAAGCGGCCCGGTCTGGCGAAGCGGGTCGCGGCTTCGCTGTCGTCGCACAGGAAATTGACCGATTGTCGCACCAGACTGCGGAAACAACCCAAGGCATTGCCCTGTCCATCGATGAGTTGACGGGAAGTATATCAAAACTTCAAAAGGATTCGGGCGTTGTTGCCAAAGATGCCAGCCAGACCTTGAAGGACAGCAGCGCAATTGAAGATGCGTTGGGCAAAATTATCGAAAAAGTTGCGCAAAGCGAAGCCTCTGTCACCGAAATCCTGACCAAGGCCGCAGATGTCGACGCCGCCAATAGCAGCTTCATGCCGGTCTTCGCCAAGGTAAAAGACGGTATTTCAGAAACCGCCGCGCAATTGCATGACGCGCGCGCGCAGCTGGATACGGTCGTCGATATCAGTGAATCCATGGTGCAGAAAACCGTCGAACTTGGCGGCGCGTCCGATGACGCGGTGATGATCGAACTGGTTCAGGCCACCGCTGCGGACATGGCCGCAGCATTGGAACAGGCGGTGGCGCGTGGTGACATAAACATGGCTCAGCTTATGGATTTCACCTATCAGCCCATCCCCGGCACCAACCCCCAACAGCACCTTGCCCCGTTCACGGACCTGACCGACCACCTGTTTCCGGCATTTCAGGAAGCCGCCCTTCAGACGAACCCCAAGATCACGTTTTGTGCCGCAGTGGACAGAAATGGCTACCTGCCGACCCATAACCGCAAATTTTCCAAACCGCAGACGCGCGATGTGGACTGGAACTCCGCGAATGCACGAAACAGGCGCATTTTCAATGACCGCGTCGGGTTGGGTGCGGGCCAGAACACCAGACCTTTCCTGTTGCAGATCTACCGCCGCGACATGGGCGGCGGTGAGTACAAGATGATGAAGGACATATCCGCCCCGATCATGGTGAACGGAACGCATTGGGGCGGATTGCGCCTTGCGTATGAATATCAGGGCGAGAGGAACTGACCCTGACACCCGCGCGGCGCGATAAGTGGCAAATCAACCCGGCGCGAAGCACCTGCCTGCCGGTCATATGCCGTCAGGCTTCGGCGTCCAGCCCTGCCGCAGCGGCCCCTGCAAGTGCGGCGTCCGCGTCATTGTCCGATGTGTCGCCCGTCACGCCAATCGCGCCGACGACAACGCCACCTTTGCGCAGCAGCACACCACCGGGAACCGGCACAACCTGCCCGCCATACACACCATTCACTGCGGCCATGAAATAGGCCTGCGCTTCGGCGCGCGCCATTTGTGCGCGCCCCGCCATGCCCAGCATGACCGCGCCGTAAGCCTTGCCCTGCGCAATCGCGAACCGGCCCGGTGCCGCACCATCTTCGCGCTCAAAGGCCAGAACATGGCCACCGCTGTCCAGCACCACCACTGACAACGGTTTCAGACCCATCTCGCGCCCTTTGGCGCGGGTGGTGGAAATGATGGTGCGCGCCTGATCAAGTGTCAGTGTCATGTCTGCTTTCCTTCATGCAATTCATCCATAACAGACATACCCCAGCACGCGCCATGTGCAAGGATCAGATGCGTTCCAGCGCCAGCGCTATCCCCTGACCGCCGCCGATACACATGGTCACAAGGGCGCGCTGCCCGCCAGTGCGCGCCAGTTCATGCAGCGCCTTGATGGTGATAATCGCCCCCGACGCGCCCACCGGATGCCCCAGCGCAATGGCCCCGCCATTTGCGTTCACACGCGCAGGATCCAGCCCAAGGGCCTGACTGACCGCAAGGGCCTGCGCGGCAAATGCCTCGTTCGATTCGATCACGTCGAAATCATCCACGCCCAGATTGGTACGCGCACACAGCGCCTGAACCGCAGGCACAGGGCCTATTCCCATGACATCAGGGCGCACACCTGCATGGGCGTAGCCGGTAATGCGCGCAAGCGGTTTCAGCCCCGCATGCTGCGCGGCACTTGCCCGTGCCAGAACCAGCGCGCCCGCGCCGTCATTGATGCCGCTGGCATTTCCTGCCGTAACCGTGCCGTCCTTCGCAAAGGCCGGGCGCAGCGCTGCCAGTGCGTCTGCGGTGGTGGCCTTGGGGTGTTCATCCGTGTCGAAAACCACATCGCCCTTGCGCGACTTTACGGTAACGGGCGCGATCTGGCCGACAAAATGCCCCGCAGCGATGGCGCGGGCGGCGCGGGTCTGGCTTTCCAGTGCAAACGCATCCTGCATATCGCGGGTAATGCCGTATTCGCGCGCAACATTTTCAGCGGTCACCCCCATATGGCCCGTGCCAAACGGGCAATTCAGCGCCCCCAGCATCATGTCTGTGCCAGTCACATCGCCCATTTTCTGCCCGAACCGCGCCGCAGGCAGAATATAGGGGGCGCGGCTCATACTCTCGGCCCCGCCCACCAGCGCAAAATCTGCATCCCCCAGCGCCAGCGCCTGAATGCCCGAAACGATGGCCTGCACGCCGGACCCGCATAACCGGTTCACATTCATCGCGGGCACAGTTTCCGGCACGCCCGCCTTCATGGCTGCAAGGCGCGACAGATACATATCGGCAGGTTCGGTGGCGATGACATTGCCGAACACCACAGTGCCGATCTGTTCCCCCGCGACGCCCGCGCGCGACAGGGCTTCCGTGGCGACAATGCGCCCCAGTTCCACAGGTGTCAGCCCCGCAAGCGCGCCCCCGAACGTGCCAATGGCCGTGCGTGCGCTGCCCAGAATAACAATATCGTCCATCACTTCCCCCCGATTGAATGCCGCCTTGGCATGCAGTCTAGGGCGTGGCGGGATCGCAATCCATCACCAACAGATGTGACGCAGCGTCCCGCGCGTCAACCGCGGGTGCGCTTGATCTTCTTGCGGGCTTTTGCATCCGCGCCTTTGCGTTTGCCGACCGCGCGCCGCACGGGACGGCCACGACCACGGCCGCCACGCGGGTTGCGCGCGGGGGCTTCGCCCTCGACCTCCAGCAGTTCCAGTGCCAGCCCGCCGGTCACGGGTTCGGCCTCTGCCAGTTTGACCTTCACACGCTGGCCCAGACCGATGCGAAAGCCCGTGCGCTCGCCTTCCAGCACCTGTGTTTCGGGGTCATGGCGGAAATATTCATCGCCGATGGCGCGAATGGGCACCAGCCCGTCCGCGCCGGTTTCATCAAGCTTCACAAACACGCCGAAGCGCGCAACGCCCGACACACGGCCGGTAAATTCCGCGCCAACCCGTTCGGCCAGAAATGCTGCCAGATAGCGGTCTGCCGTGTCGCGTTCTGCCGCCATGGACCGGCGTTCTGCCTCGGATATGGCTTTGGCGGTTTCATCCAGATGGTCCACGTCCCATGGCGTCAGCCCGTCATCACCCCAGTTATGCGCCGCAATCAGCGCGCGGTGCACGATCAGGTCCGCATAGCGCCGGATAGGCGATGTGAAATGCGCATATTCGCGCAAGGCCAGCCCGAAATGCCCAAAATTCTGCGCATTGTAATAGGCCTGAGTCATCGACCGCAGCGTGGCCATATTGATCAATTCGTCAAATTCGGTGCCTTCGGCCTGTGCCAGCAACTGGTTGAAATGGCGGGTTTTCAGCACCTGCCCCTTAGCCAGCGCAAAGCCTGATTCCCGCGCCAGTTCGCGCAGCGATTCCATTTTTTCGGGGCTCGGTTCCTCATGCACACGGTAGAGCAGCGCCGACCCTTTTTCGCGCAGGGTTTCGGCGGCGGCTACATTGGCAAGGACCATGAAATCCTCGACCAGACGATGCGCATCAAACCGTTCCTTGAACGCCACAGATGTCACGCGCCCTTCATCCGACAGCACGATCTGGCGTTCGGGCAGATCAATATCCAGCGGCTGGCGGTGGTCGCGCGCGCGGCGTAACGCGCGATATGCGCCAAACAGGTCGCGCAACCCGTCCGCCAATGGCGTGGTCGCGTCGTCCAGTTGCCCGTCATCTGCGGCCTGCGCTTGCTCATAGGTCAGCGACGCACGCGAGCGCATGATCGCGCGGTGGAAATCATGCGTCAGCTTGTTGCCCTGCGCGTCAATCACCATGCGCAGCGCCATGCAGGGCCGGTCCACCCCTTCATGCAGCGAACACAGATCGCCTGACAGAATGTCTGGCAGCATGGGCACAACACGGTCGGGGAAATATGTGGAATTGCCGCGCCTGCGCGCTTCACGGTCCAGTTCGGAACCGGGGCGCACATAGGCCGCGACATCCGCGATGGCCACCCACAGAATATAGCCGCCCGCATTTTCGGGGTCAGGGTCCGCGCTGGCCATGATCGCATCATCATGATCACGCGCATCCCACGGGTCGATGGTCATCAGATCCAGATCGCGCAGATCCCGACGGCCAGACAGCCCTGCCGGTTTGGCTTGGTCGGCCTCGGCAATCACTGCGTCGGGGAAGGCATCGCGGATGCCATGCTGATGAATGGCAATCAGCGACACGGCCTTGGGCGCGGTCGGGTCGCCCAGACGCGCGATAATACGCGCAGCAGGCGGGCCGAAACGTCCCTTGCCCAGCGGTTCGGCATGAACCAGCTCGCCATCCTGCGCGCCCTCAGTATCATGGGCCGACACACGCCAGTCACGGTCTGCGCCCTTGTCGATGGGCACAACGCGCCCGCCTTCGGCCGATTTGCGGAACACACCCAGAATGCGCGACGGGTTGGTCCCGATCTTGCGCATCAGGCGGGCCTGATAGTCGTAGTCAGGGCCGCGAATGGCCTCGATCCGCGCCAGTACGCGGTCCCCTTCGCCCAAGGCGGGGTCATCGCTGCGGGTCAGAAACAGGATGCGCGGTGCAGGGCCGCCGCTGCGCCATTCGACCGCGCGCGCGAACAGATCGCCCTGCGCATCAGGGGCCAGAATTTCCAGCACCGTCACAGGGGGCAACGCGCCTGTGCCGCCTTTGGACCGGCGGCGCGGCAAAACGCCCTCGCCCTCCAACTCGCGCAGCATGGCTTTCAGGTCGATCTTCGCGCCGCCCTTTATGTCGAACGCTTTGGCAATGTCGCGCTTGCTGGCGCCGGGGTTTTCCGCGATCCACGCGCGCAACTGGTCCAGTCCGGGTAGCTGTTTCATGCAAATCCCCTGGGTTCAGGTTGGCCCGCGCGCGTTGCGCAAGGCAGGGGTGCAACCCCTGCCTGGGGTGGGTGGGCGGGGCGGAACGGGCGCGGGCCAAGGCGGGATGCAAAGCGTGTCATTTGCCCCCTTTAGCACGCGCCATCTGTGCCGTCACGGCGCATTCCGATCACAACCGCCGGTCACACTGGCCGCACCATATCCCGATGCGCAATCCCCGCATCCAGATATTCCGGTCCATCGACGTTAAACCCCAGCCGTTCATAAAACCCGATTGCGTGGATCTGCGCACCCAGTCTGGCCTGTGTGACCCCGTCAATCTGGCGCAGGCAATCCAGCGCGGCCTCAATAAGCGCAACGCCAACGCCCTGCCCGCGCATCTGTGCCAGCACGCACACACGCCCGATCTTGCCTGTTGCGCCCGCCACAAGAATACGCGCGCAGCCGACCGCCTGCCCGTCCTTGTGCGCCAGAATATGCAGCGCCTGCGCATCGCGCCCGTCCACTTCCTCAATCACGGACACACCCTGTTCTTCGATAAACACAGCGCGGCGCAAGGCGTGGCAGGTGGCGATGTCTTCTGTCAGGGCAATGGATAATGTCATGCGAAATACGCCTGCAAGATACGACTATAGACGGCTTTTAGCTGGTGTATCTGGTCAATCTCGGCGTATTCATCAACCTGATGCATGGATGTGCCCACAAGGCCGAATTCCACCACAGGGCAATGGTCCTTGATGAACCGCGCATCCGACGTGCCGCCCGATGTGGACAGCACGGGCACAATCCCGCATTCATCCGTCACCGCCTGCGCCACCATATCCGACAACGGCCCCGGCGGGGTCAGAAAACTTTCGCCGGAAATGTGGAAGTCCAGATGCAGCGTCACATCTGTGCCTGCGCAGACATCGCGCGCCACATCGCGCAACCAGTCCGACAGGCTTGCACCTGTGTGCAGATCATTGAAACGGATGTTCAGCGTCGCGCGCCCTTGCGCAGGGATCACATTCGATGCCGGATTGCCCACATCTATGGTTGTCAGCGCCAGCGTGGACGGGTCGAAATGGTCGGTGCCGCGGTCCAACTCATGACGGGCCAGCCGGTCCAGATAGCGCACCAGAACCGGCAACGGGTTGGCGGCCTTATGCGGATAGGCTGCATGCCCCTGCCGCCCGCGCGCCACCACATGCGCCGTCATGGACCCGCGCCGCCCGATCTTGATCATCTCGCCCATCGTATTCGGGCAGGTGGGTTCGCCCACGATACAGGCCGACATTGCCTCTCCGCGCGGGGCCATCCAGTCCAGAAGGGCCACGGTGCCGTCCTGACTTGGCCCCTCTTCATCGCCGGTGATTGTCACGATCACGGCCCCGTCCGGCGGCGTGGTGCGCACGAAATCCACCGCCGCCGCGACAAAGGCCGCAACGCCCGATTTCATGTCACATGCACCGCGCCCCCAGATGCGGCCTGCATCGCTTTCGCCGCCAAAAGGCGCGCGGGTCCAGTCGTCAGGGTTTCCCAGCGGCACAACATCCGTATGCCCGTTAAACCCAAGGCTGCGCGGATGCCCCCGCGCGCCCCAGCGTGCGAACAGATTGGGCGTGCCGTTGCGGTCGACGCGGATGCAGGTGAACCCTGCCCCCTCCAATACCGATTGCAGCAATTGCAGCGCGCCCCCTTCTTCGGGGGTGATGGACGGGCAACGCACCAGGTCTTGCGTCAGTGAAACGGGGCAAAGTGTGTCAGTCATTTTCATCTGCATCGTTGAACCATGTTTTCTGCGCGACAATTACGGCATTTTCAGCCAATGCGCGCGCCATCAGATCGCGTTCTTCCTGTGGCACCTCATCGCCTGCGGCAAGGCGTTCATCCAGCGTGCCATAGCTTGTCACATCCAGCGGGCGCAAATCGGCCTGCTTCAGCACGGCCACGGTTTCGCGCACGGCCTCTGCCTCGTCCACGCCTGTGGCATAGACCAGAAGCCCCGCGCCAGTGGCCCCTTTGGGCAGTTTGTCGCCGGGCATATGCCCCAGTTCGACAAGCAGCGTATAGACCTGTTGCGGGCGTTTGGGCTTTTCGGGCGGGGGAACGGGGGTATCGGGCATGACGGGTTCCTTTCGTGCAATTCAACTGTCAGGAATCGGCCTTCAGGGCAAGCCCCACGATACACGCACAGCACGCGTATGGGGCGCACGCACGGGGCTGGTCCCCGTTGCAGGGTTTCGGTATGCAAGGGTCTGGACCAATTATGCGGAGTTGTCGTCATGTCCCATACCATCGCGGAACTTGCCAGGGCACTGGGGCTGCGCGCCGAAGGGGCGCTTGATCTGACCATCACCCATGCGGCCGAACCTGCACAGGCAGGGCCGGACGCGCTGGCCATGGCGATGGACCCGAAATATGCCGCAGGACTGGCGCAAGGGCAGGCACAGGCCGCAATCTTGTGGGACGGCGCTGACTGGCAGGCCATGGGGCTGAAAGCCGCGATTTTCGCGCCGCGCCCCCGTTGGGCTATGGCAGGAATTGCCGAATTTCTGGACCCGGGTTATGATTTTGGCACGGGCATTCACCCGCAATCTTTCATTCATGCCACAGCGCAGGTTGCAGACGGGGCCTGCATCGGCCCCTTTACCAGCATCGGCGCGCGCGCCGTCATTGGCCCCAACGCCCGCATTGCCCCGAATGTAACTGTGGCCGAGGATGCGGTGATCGGCGCAGATGTCATATTGCATGCAGGGGCGCGTATTGGCGCGCGTGTGGTCATTGGCGCGCGCTTCATCGGCCAGCCAAATTGCGTCGTGGGCGGCTGCGGGTTCAGTTTTGTGACGCCAGAGCCGTCCGGCGCGGAAGATGTGCGCGCCAGCCTGTCGGGGGAACGGCAGGTGCGCGCGCAAAAATGGCACCGCATCCAGTCACTGGGCGCGGTGCGCATTGGCGATGATGTGGAACTGGGCGCGAATTCGTCCATCGACCGCGGCACCATCCGCGATACGGTCATCGGGTCGGGCACCAAAATAGATTCGGTTTGCCAGATCGGCCATAATGTCCAGATGGGCGAAGATTGCATGATGTGCGGCATGGCAGGCGTTGCAGGGTCCGCGCGCATTGGCAACCGTGTCCTGCTGGCGGGCAAGGTTGCGGTGAATGACAATATCTTCGTGGGCGATGATGCGATTGTGGGCGGGGCCAGCCGCGTGTTCACCAATGTCCCCGCAGGGCGCGCAGTGTTGGGCGATCCGGCCACCAAGCTGGAAACGCAGCTGGAAATCCGCAAGATCATCCGCCGCCTGCCCCGGCTGGTTGCCAATGTCGCCAAATTGCAGGACGCCGTTTTCGGACCGGACCGCAAAGGATGACAGCAAAAGGCCCGCAACAGCATGGTTGCGGGCCTAAATGGCGCTCACGGATAATCGTTGCTTCAAGCTGCCTTGCGCGGTGCGGTAACCTTGGCAGGTGTATCCTCTGCCTCGGTGACC
The DNA here is from genome assembly GCA_020832445.1 of Paracoccaceae bacterium. Classification (GTDB taxonomy): domain Bacteria; phylum Pseudomonadota; class Alphaproteobacteria; order Rhodobacterales; family Rhodobacteraceae; genus Roseinatronobacter. The sequence continues at coordinate 57,989 of JAFIEO010000042.1, read as the reverse complement.
ATGGCGTGATGCAACACCTTGATCGCTTCGTCCTTGCTGTCGCGCGGCAACAGGAACTGCACCTCGACACGGCGCAGGCCTTGCTGGGCGGCCAGTGCCTTGATGCCGGCATCTTCCAGCGCGCCCAGCCCCCGCGCCAGCACCGAAATCTCGCTTAAATCCGACCCGATGACCGACACCATAGCCAAGGGCCGCGCCGTCACTTCGGCATTGGGATAAGTTTTCATGATGTCACGTTCAACACGGCGGATGGCCTTCAGTGACCCGCTAAGATAATGCGTGATCGTGTTGGCGTTGGAATGTTTTGACACAATCCAGATATTGTGACGCGCCAGCGCATCCAGAATGCAGGCATCATAGCCCTTGACGCCGACCATATCGGGTTCATGCACTTCAAACGCATGCACACCAAGGCCGGTGACCATTTCCACACGCCCCGCGCTGCCCCCGTCGGGACCAATCAGCGTGCCGGGATCTTCGGGTTCAAACGCATGTTTCACGCGTAAGGGCACATCGGCGCGGCGTAACACGCGCGCGGCATTCGGGTGGATCGCTTCCATCCCCAGATTGGATAACTGATCCGCCACGTCATAGCTGGTGCGGCCGATTTTGCGGGTGTTTTCTTCGCCCACAATCTTGGGGTCAGCCGATGACAGGTGGAATTCCTTGTGGATAATCGCTTCCGCCGCGCCGGTCTGGGCGGCCAGATGGGCAAACACAACTTCGGAATAGCCGCGATCATATTCGCGCATCAGCCCCTCGCTGCAATGGGCATAGCCCGTTACAATGGGAAGTTCAGACGCAAGATCTATACCTTCCATTGCGTTGTTCAAGCGCGTGGCCAGATCGGGATTGCTGTCATCGCGCCAGCCGGACAGATCGACAAAGCGGGCATTGACGCTGTGGCGTTGCAGCAGCAATGCGGTCACAAAGGCGGAATGCGCCTCGCCCATCCCGGACAGAAGTTCGCGCACAGTCTGCATTTGCTGGTCTATACGGAAATGGCCGTATGACCCAAGGCGCTGCAAATCCAGCAAACAGGCGCGCGCCCCCTCGATTCGGTCGCGCACGAATGCGTCGGCGCGTTCGCGGTCGCCGTCATGGTCCAGAATCTCGCCGTGGATTTCGCACATGCGCGCGGCGGTGTCGCGCAACGCATCGCCCCAGCCCGCACCGCTGTCATCATGGGCAAAACGGGCGTAAACACCGGGCGATCCGGTCTTTTTATGTTCCAGCAGCATATTGGTAATACCACCAAATGCCGACACGACAAAAACGCGGTTATAGATTGCGCCTTGATCGCGGTTGCCAACATAAAGCGTATCAAGCAATTCGCGCGCGCGGCTCATACAAGTGCCGCCGATTTTCTCAACAGTGTGAGTCATGGGGATTTGGGCAGGTCGCTTTTCACCCCTGCCCGCCTTTGGTTCAGGAATTTTCCAGCGCGTAGGACCCGTCTTCGCGGTGCACTTCCTTGCCTGTCACAGGCGGGTTGAAGCAGCACGCAAAGACCATTTCGGTCTTGCAACGCAATGTGTGCTTGTCATGCTGATCCAGCGCATACATGACACCGGGGCGCAATTCATGCACTTCGCCTGTGGCAAGATCTTCAATGCTGCCTTCGCCAGCTACGCAATACACACTTTCAAAGTGGTTCTTGTAATGGAAGGTATGTTCACTACCCGCTGCGATGGTGGTGATGTGGAACGAAAACCCCATCCCGTCATCGGCCAGCAACAGACGAACCGACTCCCATTGCTGGGCGCCTACGCGCCGGTCGGTTGTCTTTTCTTTGTGAAAGTCACGAATGATCATGCCTGCTTACTCCGCTGCAATTTTTTGACTGATTTGTGCCTGAACGGCCGCTTCAAGAATATCAAGACCAGCCGAGAATTGATCCTGCGGAATGGTCAGCGGGGCCAGAACCTTGACCACTTCGTCATGGGCGCCCGATGTTTCAATGATCAGCCCTTGTTCAAAGCAGGCAGCACAAATGGCCGCCGCCATGTCACCACTGCCGACATCAACACCCTGCATCATGCCGCGCCCTTTCAGGGTGGCCCCCGGAACATGGGCGGCAATCGCGCGCAGACGTTCGGTCAGAAAAGCGGATTTCGCTTCAGTCTGGCGCTGGAACGCATCATTGGACCAGAATTTTTCCAGTGCCACACGCGCCGTCACAAAGGCATGGTTGTTGCCGCGGAAAGTACCGTTATGTTCGGCAGGCTTCCACACATCCAGATCAGGGCGGATCAGCAGGCCAGCGAAGGGCAGACCCATCCCCGACAGCGATTTTGCCAGCGGGATCAGGTCAGGCTGAATGCCCATCCCTTCAAAGCTGAAGAATGGCCCGGTGCGACCAATCCCTGCCTGAATGTCATCCATGATGACAAGCGCGCCATGTTCACGCGCCAGCGCTTGCAGACCCTTCAGGAATTCGGTGCTGGCCGCGTTCAGGCCGCCTTCGCCCTGGACGGGTTCGATCAGGAACGCGGCAGGTGCATCAATCCCGCTGGAGGGGTTTTCCACCATAGCGCGGATCAGGGCCAGCGAATCAACGCCTTCCATAGCCCCCTCGAATGGCATGCGCACCACGCCCGACAAGGACATGCCCGCGCCTGCCCGCTTGCCGGCATTGCCGGTTGCAGCCAGCGCGCCCATGGTCATGCCATGAAACCCGTTGGTAAAGGCAATAATCGTTTCACGCCCCGTCGTCTTGCGCGCCAGCTTCATCGCTGCCTCGACCGCGTTTGTGCCGGTGGGTCCGGTAAACATGAACTTGTAGTCCATACCGCGCGGTTCCAGAATCAAACGCTCGAACGCTTCCAGAAAATCGGCTTTCGCATCGGTGTGCATATCCAGACCATGGGTCACGCCATCACGGCTGATATGATCGACAAGCGCGGATTTCATGTCGGGGTCGTTATGCCCGTAATTCAACGACGAGCAGCCCGCCAGAAAGTCGGTGTAGCTGCGCCCGTCGGAATCGGTCATGGTGGCGTTCTGCGCCTTGGTAAATGTCACCGGAAAAGCACGGCAATAGCTGCGTGCCTGCGATTCGCGGCGTGAATAGATATCGGTCTTGGAACCGTGTGTCATGGCTTTTGGCCTCTCAATACGTCAATGAAGTGTTCTGCCTGCCGTCAAACGGGCATCAGGCTGCGATGCGCAGCGCCTTGCGTGGCAGGCCGATTGTGACCAGATGCTCTGTCGCATGCTGGCCATCCAGATGGTTGTCGCGGTCGAAATGCGGCGCGTCCGACAAACGCCCCCCCAGATCGCGCGCAAAACTGCGAAACAAGCCCCAGGATGCGGCATTGCTTTTGGTAATCGTTGTCTCCAGCGCCTGCACCTCTGCGCAAGCGGGCCGGTTCAGCAGCGCCTTCAGCATCCGCTTGCCCAGACCAAGGCCGCGCGCATCTTCATGCACAGCCACCTGCCAGACAAATATCGTGTCCGGCTGATCGGGCGGAATATGGCCGGAAATCCAACCCAGCACTTGCCCGTCACGTTCGGCAAGAACACAGGTTTCAGCAAAATGATCGCACTGAACCAGGTTCATATACATCGAATTCTGATCCAGTGGCGGACAGGCCGCTACCAGTTTCCAAACCTCTGACCCGTCTTCTTTGCATGGCTTGCGCAGGTGCAACAGATCGCTGGTCGGGCTTACGATTTTCAGGTTTTCTTTCGACATGTGCTCATTTTCTGGTCGTTTCCTTTGGAGGACGATATATAACGACCTCAGATTATTTTTCAACCGTAAGGATAATGAACTGAAACTTGACGATTTAAGCGTTTATAATCTGATACTTAAGATCACAATTTTCTGAATATCTCGCATAATTCCAAAAAATTGTTTCGTTTATACAATTATTTGTTTGCCGAAGCACTTTGCAGGCAGTCCGCAAATTCTGCCGCAAAATGGCGCTTGATCTTGCGCGGCCAGCGCGGCAATGTGCGTGCCTACCCATTCCAAACCCGCAAGGCTGACGTGACCGATCGTTCTTCTGACACGCTTATTGCGCTGCGCCGGATAATGCACGCGCTTGAAGGAAACGCCCGCGCGATGGCGCGCGCCTCCAATCTGTCGCAGGCGCAATTGCTTGTGCTGTATACGTTGGCGCGAAACGGGCAGGAAATGCCGCGCGATATTGCGCGCGCGCTTGGCGTTGGTCAGGCCACGATTTCCACCCAGATCGACAAGCTGGAATTGCGCGGGCTGGTGCGCCGTGAACGCAGGCATTCGGACCGCCGCGCGATCTGGGTTATCCTGACAGATACGGGGCGCGCGCTGCTGGACCAGACGCCAGACCCGCTGCATGAACGCTTCACCACGCGGTTTCGCAAGCTTGAAAGCTGGGAGCAAACCATGCTGCTTGCGGCGGTTGAACGGTTGGGCAGCCTGTTTGACGCCGAAAACACAACCCCCTTCCCCCCGACAGAGGACGCGCGCGGAACTGTTCCAACCGAAGAAGCAGAGGGCTAGACCAGCCCCCTGCCCGACAGCTTATCACCCGATATCCTGCAACTGCGCCAATGCGCGGCCAAGGCGGTCAATCTCCTCGGCCAGCAGGGCGGATTTTTCGCGCGCTTCACTGACCACCTCTTCGGGCGCGCTGGCCACGAATTTGGCGTTGTTCAAGCGCCCCTCTATGCCCGCGCGTTCCTTTTCGGCCTTGGCCTGGGTCTTTTGCAGCCGGTCCTTTTCGGCGGCAATGTCAATCACCCCTTCCAGCGGCAGGCCAAATGTGCCCCCTTCAACGGCCACGGTAATGGACCCTTTGGGCAGCGCGTCCACCTGTTCCAGTGACGCGATGCGCGCCAGTTTCGACACCAGCGCCATGTTGCGCGCCAAGGCCGCCTGCCCGTCCGCATTCAGTTCCAGCTGCACCATGTTCAGCTTCAGCCCCACTGGCACGCGCAATTGCTGGCGCGCGGACCGGATGGTTTCAATCAGCCCGATCACCCAGTTCATTTCGCGCATGGCGCCCGCATCCACCAGTTCCGACCCGTATTCCGGCCAGTCGGCATGCGCACAAATCTTGTCGCGCGCCCCTGTCAGGTGCCACAATTCTTCGGTGATGAACGGCATCATCGGGTGCAGCAGAATCATGCACTGGTCCAGCACCCACGCCATGGTCGCGCGGGTTTCCTGCGCCTGATCGCCGTCAAACAGGGGCTTGGCGAATTCCACATACCAGTCGCACACCTTACCCCAGACAAAGGCATAAAGCGCATTCGCCGCATCGTTGAACCGGTAATCAGTCAGCGCCGCATCCACTGTTTCGCGCACGCGCGCGGTCTCGCCCATGATCCAGCGGTTCACGGTCGCCTGTGCCTGTGGCGGGGCCGCCTGCGTGGTATGGTTTTCCCAAACCCCGTTCATTTCGGCAAAGCGGCAGGCATTCCACAGCTTGGTCGTGAAGTTCCGATACCCCGCAATGCGTTGCGTATCCAGCTTCAGCACACCGCCCATGCTGGCCATGGACGCATTCGTGAACCGCAGCGCATCCGCGCCATATTCGTCAATGATTTCCAGCGGATCGACGACATTGCCAAGGGATTTCGACATCTTCTTGCCCTTGGCATCGCGCACCAGCCCATGCAGATAAACATGGTGGAACGGTATTTCATCCACGACCGCCAGCTGCATCATCATCATGCGCGCGACCCAGAAGAACAGGATGTCCTGTCCGGTGATCAACACGGATGTCGGGAAAAAGCGTTTCAACTCATCCGTCTGCTCCGGCCAGCCCAGCGTCCCGATGGGCCAGAGACCCGAGGAGAACCATGTGTCTAGGACGTCGGGGTCGCGGCCGATCCGGAGTGTTCGCGCAGACCAATTCAAAGTCCAGTGTTTTGGCTCGGGACGCGGAACAGTTTCTGGAATATTTAGGAATTTCCACAGCGATTTAGCATCATCATTTGAAAAATGTGGATCAGCCGCCGGATCGAATTCGACGATCTCACGGACCCACGAAAGTGTCTCCGAATAGTATTCTTGTGCAAGTTGCTTCGCTTCTTCAAAGCTCGACCCACAAAACTTCTCGCTTTGTCCATGAAGTAGCTGTCCGTTCTCATCAAATTTCGGCCCATACCAAACCGGAATCTGATGCCCCCACCAGAGTTGCCGCGAGATGCACCAAGGCTCGATATTCTCCAGCCAGTGGTAATAGGTCTTCTCACCACTCTCCGGCATGATCTTCACACGGCCATCGCGCACTGCGTCCAGCGCTGGCCCAACAACCTTTTCGGCGTCAACAAACCACTGGTCGGTCAACATGGGTTCAATAACCACCTTGGACCGGTCGCCATAGGGTTGCATGATCTTCTTCGCCTCGACCAGCGGCACCAACTCCGCCGGGTCATCCTCCGCGCCCGGCTTGCGGCCCAGTCGCGCATCATCTGCCCGCGTCATCACCGCCAGCCCCTCGGCCGTGATTTCCTCCACCACGCGTTCACGCGCCGCATAGCGGTCAAGCCCGCGCAGATGGTCAGGCACAAGATTCAGCGCGTCGGCCTCTGCCTCGGACAAGCTGCGCTCGCCGCGCGCCACAGCGCCCGCCACGCCGGCAGCTTCGGCATAGGGCGCGCCATCCGCACGCATCTGCGCGCGCGTGTCCATCAACCTATACATCGGTATGCCCGCGCGCTTGGCCACGCCATAGTCATTGGCGTCATGCGCACCGGTAATCTTGACCGCGCCAGACCCGAAGGCGGGGTCAGGATACTCATCTGTAATAATCGGAATCAAGCGGCGATGCTCTTTCGGGCCAACCGGAATTTCACATAGTTTTCCTACGATTGACGTGTAACGTTTATCCGATGGATGAACCGCAACCGCCCCGTCACCCAACATGGTTTCAGGGCGCGTAGTCGCAATGGAAATATAATCACGCGTCTCGCGGAAGATCACGTTCCCGTCTTCATCTTGCTCCAAATACTCATAGGTTTCACCACCAGCCAGCGGGTATTTGAAATGCCACATATGGCCGTCAGTCTCGATATTCTCGACCTCAAGATCGGAAATCGCGGTTTCAAAATGCGGGTCCCAGTTGACCAACCGCTTGCCGCGATAGATCAGGCCCTTGTTATACATCTCCACGAAAACCTTGATCACCGCATCGTGGAAATTGCCATCCTCGCCGGCAGGCGCGCCCGGTGCGCCGGACATGGTAAACGCATTGCGCGACCAGTCCAGCGAACAACCCAGCCGCTGCAACTGCCCGATGATGGTGCCGCCCGATTGCGCCTTCCATTCCCAGACCTTGGCCAGAAATTCGTCGCGCGTGAAATCCGTGCGCTTCTTTCCCTCAGCCGCCAGACCACGTTCAACAACCATCTGCGTGGCAATGCCCGCATGGTCCTGCCCGGGCTGCCACAGCGTGTCAAAGCCCTGCATCCGTTTCCAGCGCACCAGAATATCCTGAAGCGTGTTGTTGAAGGCATGGCCCATATGCAGGCTGCCCGTCACATTGGGCGGCGGAATCATGATGCTGAAGGCGTCATCGCGGTGCTTGTTCGCGCCCGCTGCAAACGCATCTTGCGCCTGCCACATATCGGCAATCCGCCGCTCGGCAGCCTGCGCATCAAAATTCTTGTCCATCGCCATCTGTCCGGCCCCATTTTCGGTAATCTGGGGCCGTGTTTAGCGCCCCTGCGCGACAAGGGAAAGCCCTGCTACCGCCCTGTCATGCAGACTTAGCGACTGGCGCGGATCGTATCGCCGGGTTCCATGCGGGGGCTAAGTTCGATGACCTTACCGCCAATGGTGCCATCCGCGCTTTTGCCCGCGACGATTTCCGCCGCATGGCGGCCGATTTCGCGGCGGCAGGCATCCGTTGTGGCCAGACGCAAGCGCAACCCGTCCAGAAGTTCCAGCCCGTTGAACCCCGCAAGCCCGATCTGGCCGGGCACATCAAGCCCCTGATCCAGACAATACAGCAACCCGCCCGCCCCGATCATATCATTGGAATAATACAGGAAATCCAGATCCGGGTTGTCCTTCAGAATGGCCGCCGTCATTTCGCGGCCCTTGGCCAGCGACGACCCACCCGCGTAATGTGCGGTCGCGGCCAGCGACACGCCCGCCGCTGTCAGCGCTTCGGTGAACCCCTCTAGCCGTTTGCGCGCGCGGTGGTCATCGGGCATCTTGGACCCCATGAACCCGATCCGGCGATAGCCAGCGGCCAGAATCGCCTCTGCCATTTCGCGGCCTGCACGTTTGTGGGAAATGCCCACCATGGAATCAATCGGCGTGCCATCAATATCCATGATTTCGACAATCGGCACACCGGCTGCGGCCAGCATGGCGCGCGCTGCGTCAGAATGCTCCAGCCCCGCAAGGATCATGCCCGACGGACGCCAGGACAACATTTCATAGATGACATTCTCCTCGCGCTCGGGCTTGTAATCGGTTGCCCCGAAGACAGGTTGCAGGCCCGAATCCTCCAGCGCTTCGGAAATCCCGCCCAGCACTTCAGGAAACACCATATTGGCCAGCGACGGAATGACCACCCCAACCAGATTGACCCGCTGGCTGGCCAGCGCGCCTGCAATCTTGTTGGGCACGTAACCCAGCGCCTTGGCCGCCGCCAGCACCTTGTCACGCGTTGCAGGCGACACATCTGCCCGGTTGCGCAACACGCGACTGACCGTCATTTCACTGACACCGCTGGCATCAGAGACATCACGCAATGTAAGGGGACGATGGCTTTCCGGGGGAAGATAGGGGGGCAAATCCGTAATCCTGTCAGAGTTTGTAAAGATATGATGTTAGCCCCTGTTGACAACAATGAGCAAGAGCGAAGCCACCCCCGTGACAAGCGCCGCGTGACGCGCTATTGCAGGACACGCTGGCCCCGTGGCTCAACTGGATAGAGCAGCCCCCTCCTAAGGGGCAGGTTACAGGTTCGAATCCTGTCGGGGTCACCAAAAAACCCAATAAAATATGGCGTTTTGTCAGGGGCTTGCGAAAGCGGCTGCGGAAACGCCCGTTTGATTTCCCGGCAAATCGGGCGCTGCGGACGGGATTTCTGTACAAACCTGTACAAGTTGCGGGCCGATTCAGCCCTGCTGAGGCGCTGCGATGAGCTGGCGCGTCGCGAACGAATGCGCTGACCGCCGCTTCGGCAGTGCCGCGCGCAAGCAGATCATCATGTTCCTGGCCGACAAGGCGAACGATGACGGCTCGGGCATCTGGTGCTCCAAGGGCACGATCCAACGCCACACCGAGCTGGGCGAAAGCACCGTGAAGCGGACGATCAGCGATTTCCTGAAGGAGGGCATCCTGATCGAGACCGGACGCCGCCCCTGCAAGAACGGTTTCACCGTCATCTACCGGATCGTGCTGGCCCGTGTGATGGCGTTGGAATCGATGGCCGAACCCGACGACGGTACGGGGGGTCACAGTACCGTGATCAATGGCGGTCGCTGTTATTTCAGGCACCATAATTGCGCTGCGCAGGGCTGAGGTATTAAACATATTTGGCCTTTTGGGGTTATTCGCGCTTGTAAAACCCCCGCGCCAGCGGTGGGCCGGGGTCTGCCGGTCTGACATTTAAGACGCGCAGTCTATGCAAGCTGCATATCCCTTACTTAAATCGCTTGGTGTGTCGCTGGCCAAATCGGCAGGCCGCGGGACGGCCCGCCGATGGCGCGGGCCACCTGCGGCCTTTGCTTCGCGCCTTGGGGCTTTCCCGATGTCCGCAAAAAGGGCACGAGCGCGCATAAACCCATGTTTCCCACTCCTCGGCTCAGGTGCTAGGCCGCGCGGCTGGACTGGATTTCATCCCATGCACGGTTCAGGTCGCGCAGCCGGTGTTCGGCCAGTTTGACGGCCTCGGGGGGGACGCCGCGCGCGGCCATGCGGTCGGGATGGGTGTCACGGACCGCTTGCCGGTAGATGCGGCGAATATCATCCAGCGGCGCATCAGGCGTGACTTCCAGCACGTCATAAGGATCTGGCGCAACATCGCCGACATAGCGCGCGCGCAGGCACCGGAAGCACCGTTCCGACAGGCCGAAGATCTGCGCGACCTGTGACAGGAACTCTTCCTCGGCTGGGTGGAAACTACCGTCGGACATGGCCACTTCAAACAGGCCTTCCATCAAATCCATCAAAACGGGGTCGCGCGGCGCGAACATGCTTGCGATCTTGTGCGCATATAGGTCAAACCCCGCCACATCCTGCCGCGCCAGATTGAACACACGCGCCGCGTTGGCTTCTTCTTCGGGCGCGATGATGAAAACCCGCCGGAAGGCCGCGACTTCACCGCGCGTGACCTGCCCGTCTGCCTTGGCCAGCTTCGCCCCAAGGGCAATGACCGCAATGGTGAAGGCCACGCTGCGTTCAGGTGCTGTGCGCAAACGGTCAAAAACCGCGCTAAGGCTTTCCCCCTTGCGCAGCGCTTTCAGCGCGTCAGCAATGCGTAACCAGATCGACATGCAGAAAAACTAGCAGGGCCGTGGGGGAAATGCAGCAGGCGAAACGCCACATGTCACAGAATTTTCTGCATCAGCACCAAATCGTGAAACTGCCCGAATTTCCAGCCAACCTGCGGCATTGTGCCGACGGTTTCATAGCCCAGTGCGGCATGAAACGCGACGCTGGCGGTATTCGACACGGTCACCGCGCCCACCATAACATGGTTGCCCGCGCGGCGCGCATGATCTTCCAGCGCCAGCAACAGCGCGCGCCCTGCCCCTTTGCCGCGTGCGGCGTCATGCAGGTTGATCGTATGTTCCATACAGCGCGCATATCCCAGCCCGCCACGAAACTGTGCATAGCTTGCGAATCCCAGCACCTGCCCGCGCAGTTCTGCCATCATGAAGGCATGCCCTGCCCCCTGACGGTCGCGAATCATCGACGCTATTTCGGCGGGGCTGCGTTCCACAGGGTTGAAGGTGATGACTGTGTCGCGAATGATCGGATTCCAGATATCGCAGATACAGGCCGCATCATCCACGGTGGCATCGCGCAAGGTCAGGTCTGTCATCTTGGGGCCTATCCAGTCACAAACATTTGCGAAATGCGCCGTCCTGCCGTCAAGGTCAAGGGGGATCTATGCCTGTTGCGCCAGTGTTTCCGCAGCTTCGGTTGCAGCCTCGATCGCCAGCAGGATAGAAGCGTGGCGGTTTCGATATTCGCGTGCGGGTTGCAGCACCTCATACCCTTCAAACGGTGCGTCCGGCGCTGGCCCGTCTTGCTGCAACATCGCGCGCAACTGGTCGCGCGCAAGCGCCAGTTCCTGCGCGCTGCGTCCCAGCACCACCTGCCCCAGCACCGCAGCCGCCGCCTGCCCCAGGGCACAGGCTTTCACATCCTGCCCGAAACGGCTGACGCGCCCGTCCGTCACATCCAGATCAACTGTCACCGTTGACCCGCAAAGCGGAGAGCGGCGCTTCACACTGGCTTGCGGCCCGTCCAGCCGCGCATGATGCGGAATATCCGTGGCCAGCGCCAGAATTCGGCCGGAATACAGTTTTATCAGGTCTGCATTATCGCTCAAGACGGGTTTTCCTTTGTGTTGTGTCGGGCTATGCCTTGATCGCCCAAAAAGGACATAGCCCATGATTTTCGATCCGCAAACCCTAACATATGACGATAACGGACTTATCCCCGTCATCGCGCAGGATCATGAAAGCGGTCAGGTGCTGATGATGGCCTGGATGAATGCCGATGCGGTCACCCAAACGCTGCAAACCGGTCGCGTGACATACTGGTCACGCTCGCGTCAGTCGTTCTGGATCAAGGGCGAAACATCAGGGCATGTGCAAAAGCTGGTCGATTTCCGGCTGGATTGTGACCGCGATTGCCTGTTGGTTATGGTTGATCAGACCGGCCCCGCCTGCCACACTAACCGCAAAAGCTGTTTCTACACAGCCGTGCGTGATGGCGCGGAAACCGAATTGATGACCCCGCTTAAAGGCTAACCATTGCGCAAATATCGGCGGGGCTGGCACCGGTTGCGCGGTAAGCGGCAATGGCGCGGGCATCATCGCGCTTGGCCAGCCGCTTGCCCTGTTCATCCCGAATCAGGTCATGATGCCAATAGGTTGGCCGTGGAAGTTCCAGCAATATCTGAAGCAGCGCGTGAATAGCGGTTGCATCAAACAGGTCCGCGCCACGGGTCACTTCGCTGATACCCTGCGACGCATCATCGACAACGACCGACAGGTGATAGCTGGTCCCCATATCGCGCCGCGCCAGCACCACATCGCCGATATTGGCGATCATATGATCGGGATCAAGGCGATGCGTCCCGCCATGCAGGGGACCGTTTTCGACAAAAGAAACCGGCCCCGCCAGTGACAGCGCGCGGCGCATGTCAAGACGCAACGCATCCTCCGCGCCTGCCTGCGACATGCCGCGCCCACGACAGGTTCCGGGGTAAACCAACCCGTCAGGCCCGATCACGGGTGCCCCTTCTTGCGGGGCAGACATGGCCGCGCGAATGTCCCCGCGCGTGCAGCTGCATGGATAAAGCACCCCCAGCCCCGCCAGTTTTTGCAGCGCGGCGCGGTAGGCGGGCATGCGGTCGGACTGGCGCATGACAGGTGTGGGCCAATCCAGCCCCAGCCAGCGCAGATCGTCGTAAATCTGCGCCTCGAACGCGGGACGGCACCGGCTTTGGTCAATATCTTCGATGCGCAGCAGGAACCCGCCATGCTTGCCGCGCTGCGCAGCTATCAGCGCCGAATAGGCGTGCCCCAGATGCAGCGGGCCAGTGGGCGACGGCGCAAAACGGGTTATGCGCCCTTCAGGCGGCATCGCGTTTCTGGCCTGCCAGCCAGTCTGAGAAGGCCAGTTTGGCGCGGTCGGTATAGGCCTTGTAGCGGTCACGCCGCCCGCGCCGCCCGCCCTTGGCATCAATCGGGGGGAACAGGCCGAAATTCACATTCATCGGCTGGAAGGTCTTGGCCTCGGCCCCGCCGGTGATGTGATGCACCAACGCACCCATTGCCGTTTCGCGTGGCGGCGCGCCGACAGGCTGGCCCAGCAATTCCCCCGCCGCAAGACGCCCCGCCAGCAAACCCATTGCAGCGGATTCAACATATCCTTCCACACCCGTAATCTGGCCAGCAAAGCGGATATTGGGGCGCGAACGCAAGCGAAGCTGGTCATCCAGCAAGGTCGGAGAATTCAGGAAAGTATTGCGGTGAATCCCCCCAAGGCGCGCGAAAGATGCATCTTCCAGCCCCGGAATTGATTTAAAAACAGTAGCTTGTGCGCCATATTTCATCTTGGTCTGAAAACCCACGATATTGTAAAGCGTGCCCAAGGCATTGTCGCGGCGCAATTGCACAACGGCATAAGGCTTCTTGTCAGGTGCATGCGGGTTTGTCAGGCCCACGGGCTTCATCGGGCCATGGCGCAGCGTTTCGCGCCCGCGTTCAGCCATCACCTCGATCGGCAGGCAACCGTCGAAATACTGTGCTGTCTCGCCCTCGTGGAATTCGGTCTTGTCGGCTGCCAGAAGCGCGTCAATGAACGCTTCATACTGGTCACGGTCCATCGGGCAGTTCAGATAGGCGGTGCGCTGTTCTTCTGTCTCGCCCTTGTCATAGCGCGACTGGAACCATGCCTTGGACAGATCAATCGTGTCAAAATAGACAATCGGCGCAATGGCGTCAAAAAAGGCAAGTGCGGTTGCGCCGGTTTCCTGTGCAATCGCTTCGGCCAGCGCGCCGGATGTCAGCGGGCCGGTCGCAATGATCCACTGCCCCTGATCAGGCAACGCGTTCACCTCTCCGCGTTCCAGCCGGATATTGGGGTGCGCCAGCAGTTTTTCGGTTACCGCGCGCGCAAATGCGTCACGGTCCACCGCCAATGCACCGCCTGCGGGCAGTGCGTGCCGGTCTGCCATGTCCATAATCAACCCGCCTGCCGCCCGCATTTCCCAATGCAGCAGCCCGACTGCGTTTTGTTCATCATCATCCGAGCGGAAGGAATTGGAACACACCATTTCGGCCAGATAATCGGTCTGGTGGGCGAATGTGCCGGTTTGCGGGCGCATTTCATGAATGACAACCTGCACACCCTGCCCTGCCGCCTGCCATGCGGCCTCTGATCCGGCCATGCCGCCGCCGATGATATGCAATTGCGTCATTCTGCCGACCCCTTCATGTTTCTGTGCCCCAGATAGTCGGCCTGCACCGGTTTGGCAAATCCCCAACAGGTGAAATCGGGCGAAACACGCGCCGATCCGGTGCGGTGTGCATGATCTGCCAGTCAGTATGTGGTGATCAGCGCAGCCACGCAGTGCTGCACGGTCTATTATGCCACGTCAGATTTGGGCAACACGGGCTTGTCGACAATCAGATCGTCGATGAACAAACTCATCAACTGTCCACGCCCGTTCACTTCGGCCTTTCGGTAGATTGCATTGGTCTGCGCCTTTACCGTCCCTTCGGATGTGCAGCGAAACTTCGCAATTTCGTGAATGCTGAACCCCTTGAGCACGAAGAACGCCACATCGCGTTCCGCAGGCGTCAGCCCCCATTCGTCAAACCGCTGGTCCATCAGGTCAATAAATGCGCTGGACGCACGCTGCAAACGCGCTTCGGCACGGCCCAGTTTGATCTGGCTTTGCGTCAGCAACACCGCCGACATGACCAACCCGATAATCAACGCCACAGCCGCGCCAATTTCCATCATCTCGCGCAATTTCCAGTCGATGGGCTGGCGTTCAATTCCCAGAATCGACATCACGATTTCACTAATGAAAAACAGCGCGCCCACGGCCTGCACACAGATCATTCCAAGGATCACGAGTTTCAACTTCACCACGCACCTCGTTCAACACGCGGGAACACTGAAACCATTTCACAAAAATCATGTATCATTCGGGTCACTTCTTGATGTCGGGCAAATTGCCCCCATCCAACACGGTGCCGCCCCGCGGCATGGCATCAGTTGTGCGCTGGGGAATATCATTTGGCGGGAACTCAACCGCGTAATCGCGCAAGATTTGTCCTGAAGACAGGTCAATCACCACTTCGCGCCAGATTTGCCCAGCAGATGCAACAACACGCACGCGCCCCAGAAGGGTGCGGGTTATGGATTCGACGGAATAGCCCTGCTCTTGCAGCGCGTCGCTAACCATTTCAGGGGAAAGCCTTACGGATTGGTCGTCCTGCGCCTGTGCGGTGGACATCGCCATTGTGGCAACCATACAGAGCAGCGCAAACCTATGCGGCGTCACAGGCATCACATATAACCTCCGTAGCCGCCAAAAGGACAATGCTGCGCTGGCCGCGCCCGCATCCGGCGGCCAAAGCCACCGGATGCGGGGTTACTCACAATACTCGTTACACAAACGAAAGCCAGCGGTGAAAAAGTGCATGCGTCCAAATCCGGGCAGATGCACACCACAACATAATTAAAACAGCCTACCGTTTACTTTACCGCTTACTCCAGAAACCTTGCACAAACCACTTACGCAGACGGCTGCAACCAATGACTTCTGGCCTTATGGCTAAAACATATCGCACTCGGACTAATGTCGCGGGCATCCGACTGAATGCCCATCGACATAACTTCGATAGCGCCTGTAAAAGGGTTAATCTATTCTTAAAGGGTTTATTTCAAAGCCGTAAACCAAAGTTTACGACCCCATTTCAAAGCCCAGATGCTTCGCAACGGTGAAAATATCCTTATCGCCCCGTCCGCACATATTCATCACCAGCAAATGGTCTTGCGGAAGTTCCGGCGCAATCTTCAGGACATGCGCCAAGGCGTGGCTTGGCTCCAGCGCAGGAATGATTCCCTCCAATGCGCAGCAGGTCTGGAATGCGGACAACGCCTCGGCATCGGTGATTGAAACAT
The DNA here is from genome assembly GCA_020832445.1 of Paracoccaceae bacterium. Lineage (GTDB taxonomy): Bacteria > Pseudomonadota > Alphaproteobacteria > Rhodobacterales > Rhodobacteraceae > Roseinatronobacter. The sequence goes on along the minus strand of JAFIEO010000042.1, from coordinate 42,157 downwards.
ATTGCGCGCGGCCCATATCCTTCAGCCAGGCATGTTCGGGACCAATACCGGGGTAATCAAGGCCCGCCGAAATGGAATGCCCTTCCAGAATCTGGCCATTGTCATCCTGAAGCAGATAGGTGCGGTTGCCATGCAGCACGCCGGGGCGCCCACCAGTCAGGCTGGCGCAATGCTCCATCCGGTCGTCAACACCGCGCCCGCCCGCCTCGACACCAATGATATTCACGGATTTGTCGTCAAGGAACGGATAGAACAGCCCCATCGCGTTCGAGCCGCCACCAATGGCTGCGATAATCGTATCGGGCAGGCGCCCTTCGCGTTCCATCAGCTGTTCGCGGGTTTCCTTGCCGATGATCGACTGGAAATCACGCACCATCGCCGGATAGGGGTGCGGGCCCGCGACAGTGCCGATGCAATAGAATGTGTCATGCACATTGGTCACCCAGTCGCGCAGCGCGTCATTCATGGCATCTTTCAACGTGCCACGACCGGATTTCACCGGCACAACCTCGGCGCCCAGAAGTTTCATGCGAAATACATTCGGGGCCTGACGTTCCACATCATGCGCGCCCATGTAAACGATGCATTTCAGACCGAAGCGCGCACAAACCGTGGCCGTTGCCACGCCGTGTTGCCCCGCGCCGGTTTCCGCAATGATCCGCGATTTGCCCATGCGCATGGCCAGCAGAATCTGCCCCAGAACATTGTTGATCTTATGCGCGCCGGTGTGGTTCAGCTCGTCACGCTTCAGATAGATTTTTGCACCACCGCAATGTTCCGTCAGGCGTTCGGCATAATACAGCGGCGACGGGCGGCCGACGTAATGTTTCCAAAGGTCATCCATCTGCGCCCAGAAACTGTCATCGGTCTTGGCGCGTTCATATTCCGCTTCCAATTCCAGGATCAGCGGCATCAGCGTTTCCGACACGAAACGCCCACCATAAATGCCGAACCGCCCCTGTTCATCAGGGCCGGTCATGAAGGAATTGATCAGATCATCAGGCATGCGCGTTTCCTCAAGCGGTTGTTGGGGGAGTCCTAGCGCTGCGCGCCTGTCCAGACAAGCATATCCCGCCTATCTTTCCAGAATCAGCCGCTCCCCTTCGATAGAAATGCGGGCATAGCGGCGTAAATACCCCATACCCAGAAGCGAAATGTCCAATTGCCCTTCGTTGACGAAGGCAGGCACCTGTGTGTCGCGGATTTCCAGATCCCCATGCGCAAGGATCACTTCATCCAGACTGACGCGTGCAAGGCCCACGATTCCATTCGCCGTTCGTGCCTGTCCCAGATAGGCAAGCGTATCCGGTGCCAGCCCCACGCGTTCCGCATCGGCCTGCGACAACACCAGATCCGACGCACCCGTATCGATGATGAAGCGCACAGGTTCGGAATTGATCTGCAAATCCAGATGGAAATGCCCGTCACGCGCGGCGCGCAGCACGATCGCGCCGTCACCATTCACCGAAACACGGCTGGTTTGCGATATATCCTGCCACAGCCCGTAACCTGCGGCCACGCCAACAAAAATAAGCCCCCACAACAGGGCATGGCGCAACGTCTGGCCAAGGTTTTGCTGACGCGCAATCAGGAAGTAACTGATAAGAACTGTGCCCCAGATCCCAAGATAGAGCATCCGTGCAATCTGATCACTGTCCATAATACCCTCGTTACGCGTGATCCATATATCTGGGTGTCACGGCCCTGAATACCAGCAGATTTCACGCGCGCGTGACGTCATAGTCATAAATCCATGAAAACCGGCGCAATGCCGCATCGGGCCTGAGTTTTGATGCAAGCCGCAACCCCGCATGCGCGATCTGCGCCAGCGGCGGGCGCAGGTGGTAATTGCGTGCATTGTGATTCGCGGCCCTGATCACCTTTGCAACGCGGTCGCGCCGTGCGTTCTGATACGCGTGCAAGGCGCGGTCGATCGGGGCGTGTTGCAGGCAGCGCAGCAATTGCCACGCATCTTCCAGCGCCATATTCGCGCCCTGCGCCATGAATGGCAGCGTCGGGTGCGCCGCATCGCCCAGAATTGCAGCATGGCCGTTATGCCAGTGCCGCGCGACGGGGTGACGGAACAGCCCCCACAGATAAACCGAACTGACCTGCGCCAGCCAGTCCGGCACCGGACCGCCGAACCCCGCAAAGGCGGCGCGCAGATTGGCGGGGTTGTCGGGGTGGTTCCACCCCTCGGACGCCCAGGCCTTGCGTTCCTCGACGGCGACAATGTTGCGCACACGCCCCCCGCGCAACGGATAGCTGACCAGATGACGCCCCGGCCCCATGAAAACCTGCGCTTCCGGCAAACTGTCGGGGGCGGCGGGAATCAGGGCACGCCATGCCACCTGTCCTGTGAAAAACGGGGGGTCAACTGCCCCGCCCTGCATCGCGGGGCGGATAACGGAATGCAGCCCGTCCGCGCCCAAGACAAGATCAGCCGCCAGAACCTCGCCGCCCTGCAAGGTCACGCGGGCGCGCGGCCCTTGGGTGTTGACATGCGCGACCTGCGCGACAAAGCGTGTCTGAACCCCGTCAAGCGCACTGGCCAGCAGCGCGATCAGGTCCGCACGGTGAACAAGATGGAACCCCGCGCCACCTTCAGGCAGATCAAGCCGCATGACCTGACGACCGTTTGCCCCTTCATGCAGGGCAACCGCCCTGCTGCGCATGGCAGCTTGCGACAGCCCGTCGCCAAGGCCCAATGCCTGCAACACCCGCGCACCATTGGGGCTGATTTGCAGCCCTGCCCCCACTTCGCGAAAATCGCCGGCCTGTTCCAGAACCAGCACCTGCGCGCCGCGCTGGCGCAAACCCGCAGCAACGGCAAGCCCCGCAATACCGCCGCCCACCACAATGACATCCAAGCCAGAAAGCCCCAATCTGATACCCCTAACCCGTTGTAAAGGCGCATGACCACCTGTCTGACACCCTATGTCGCGCAGCGTGGACGCGTGCTGCACAAAACCATGCCCGCGCGTCCCGCATTGCCTTAGCACAAAAAACCGGGTCCATAAGTGAACCCGGTTCCAAACTTCATACGCGGCGCGTGCGATCAATCGTCGCGGTGAACACGTTCCTTGCGTTCATGCGCTTCCTGCGCCTGCAATGTCATTGTCGCAATCGGGCGCGCATCAAGCCGCTTTAACGAAATCCGCTCTCCCGTGACATCGCAATAGCCGAAATCACCGCTTTCAATACGCCGCAACGCAGCGTCGATTTTCGAGATCAGCTTGCGTTGCCGGTCGCGTGTGCGCAATTCCAGTGCGCGGTCGGTTTCTTCGGACGCGCGATCCGCGACATCAGGAATATTGCGGCTGCTATTGGCCAGATCGGCCAGCGTTTCCTGAGATCCTTTAAGGATGTCTTCTTTCCAGACCGTTAGTTTTCTGCGGAAATATTCCAGCTGGCGGTCATTCATGAAAGGCTCGTCTTCGGCCGGGCGGTAGTCATCCGGCAGGAATGTTTCTGGCTTCATGCCCCGTTCCCCTGTCTTTGCAGGATGATAGGTCTTGAGGTCTTCATCCATCTTGCACCCATATTCAGCGCTGTGTCGGGCAAATAGCGGATGGGAAAAAGAATGTCACGCGCTTTCGCATCCTTTGTGAAACCTGCCTTGCCGCGCGTCACCGGGCAAGCTAGGTTTGCCCAAGATTATCGCGCCAAAATGCAGGGAAAACATTAAAAGCATGCGTTTCACGTCCACAGACTCCTACATCGCCAGCGAAGATCTTCGTGTTGCGGTAAATGCGGCGATTACGCTGGAACGCCCGCTTCTGGTCAAAGGCGAACCGGGCACCGGCAAGACCGAACTGGCCCGCCAGATTGCCGCATCGCTTGGGGTGCCGATGATCGAATGGGGCATAAAATCGACGACCCGCGCGCAACAGGGGCTATATGAGTATGACGCGGTGTCGCGCCTGCGCGACAGCCAGCTGGGCGATGCGCGCGTGAATGACGTCAATAACTACATCCGCAAGGGCAAGCTGTGGCAGGCATTCGAGGCCGAGGGCCGCGTGGTGCTGTTGATCGATGAAATCGACAAGGCCGATATCGAGTTTCCAAACGATCTGTTGCAAGAACTGGATCAGATGGAATTCTTCGTCTACGAGACGGGCCAGATGATCCGCGCGCGCCACCGCCCGATTGTCATCATCACCTCGAACAATGAAAAAGACCTGCCGGATGCGTTCCTGCGGCGCTGTTTCTTCCATTACATCAGCTTTCCTGACATCGACACGCTGAAGGAAATTGTTGATGTGCATTTCCCCGATATCAAACCTGCGCTTCTGACCACCGCGCTGACACAGTTTCTTGAAGTGCGCGACACACCGGGACTTAAGAAAAAGCCCTCTACATCTGAAGTTCTGGACTGGCTGAAGCTATTGCTGGCCGAAGACCTGTCGCCCGAAGACCTGAAGCGTGACGGGCCGAATGCCCTGCCGAAACTGCATGGTGCATTGCTGAAAAACGAACAGGATGTTCACTTGTTTGAACGTCTGGCATTCATGGCACGCAGGCAGGGACGGTAACATGACATTGGACATCAGGCCCGTTGGCGCACAAGACAAACCCCAATGGGCGCAGCTTTGGTATGCCTATCTGGATTTCTATGACACATCCTTGCCGCTGGCCGTCTATGACGCCACCTTCGCCGCGCTGTTGTCAGATGATCCGCACGCCCCTTGCGGTTATCTGGCATGGCAAGACGGGCAGGCAGTCGGGTTGGTGCATTACCTGTTTCATTCCCATTGCTGGCACCCCGAAGGCGTATGCTACCTGCAAGACCTGTTCACCGCGCCCGAATCGCGCGGCATGGGGGCGGGGCGCGCCCTTATTTCTGCCGTATACGCCGCAGCAGATGCGCGAGGCGCGGGCAGTGTTTACTGGCTGACACAGGATTTCAACGCAACCGCGCGCAAACTGTATGACAAGATCGGCGAAGAAACACCCTTCATCAAATACAAGCGCCCCGAATGACGCGCATAATCCTGACCTGCGCCGCAGTTTTTCTGGCGGGTTGCGGTATGATGGGAACCGCCCCGACTGAAAAACCCGTAGACCTGTCGCTGCAAACCCGCGCAATCAGTTCACAGGCATTGTTCGGCGCCCCGCGCGCCTTCGCGCCCGAACGCAGCAACGCACAAATTGCCGAAGATATCCTTGAACTGGGATTCCGGCTGGAATCAGGGCGCGAAATTCCGCAGTTTTCCCGCTTTGACGGGCCGGTCACGCTGTCGCTGCACGGGCCGGTGCCACCCTTGGGTGTTATCGAAACCGACAGGCTGATCACGCGGCTGCAACGCGAAGCGGGGCTGGATATTCGCCGCGTCGAGGGTCAGGGCCAGATCGTGGTTGAATTTGTGCCGCGCGCAGCCCTGCGCCGTGCAGTGCCCAATGCGGCGTGTTTCGTGCTGCCCAATATCACCAGTTGGGATGAATTCCGCGCCAATCCGCGCGCGCCGGAACTGGACTGGACACGCGTTGTCCGCCGTGACCGCGCGCTTGTCATTGTCCCCGCCGACAGCACGGTTCAGGACATGCGCGATTGCCTGCACGAAGAAATTGCGCAGGCCATTGGTCCGTTGAACGACCTGTTTCGTATTGGCGAAACCGTGTGGAATGACGACAATTTCCAGACAGTTCTGACAGGGTTCGACATGCTGGTGCTGCGGGTGTGGAACGATCCCGCGTTGCAACCCGGAATGACGCGGGCCGAAGTGGGCGAACGCCTGCCCGCCTTGCTGGCACGGCACAACCCGTCAGGTGCGACCAGCAGGGTCGATCTGGACAAAATCCCCACACCGATGGAATGGACACGTGCGATTGAGGCGGCTTTGGGCGCGACATCACGGCGCGTCAGTTTCCGCGAGGCACAACGCGCGCTTGCCATCGCGCTGGACCAGCGCTGGCAGGATGAACGCCTTGCATTCAGTCTGTTCCTGTCCGCGCGCTTCGCGCCCCCGGAAGATGGCGCGCAGGCGCTGGATGCGATGATACTGGCCGCAGGAATTTATAACATACGGCCGGGAACGGCGGTGCACCGCGCGCATGTTCACCTGCATCTGACGGCACAGGCGCTTGCCGGTGGACAGCATGATCTGGTGTTGCAGCTGACCGACAGTGCAATGACCGTTGCGCGCCGTACGGAAAACGGTGCATTGCTGGCATCATTGATGCTGTTGCGCGCGCAATCACTGGAACATCTGGGCCAGCGCGCAAAGGCCGAAGAACTGCGTCGTGACTCGGTCCCGTTTGCGCTGTATGGCTTCGGGTCGGAACAGGCCGCCGACAACCGGCGCGAAGAAATCGCGACCCTTGCGCGCCGGAACTGAAGCAGAAGGAATACCATAAATGATCGTGATTTTCGGACTGATAGCAGGCGCGGCACTGGGCCTGCGCAGCGCGCACAAGCGCGGCGGCAACCGGCTGGACAAGGCGCAATATGCCGCTGTGGGCGCGATTGTCGGCGCGCTGCTGGGCTTGTTTGCCACGATCGGGCTTGAGAAGCTGTTGTAACCCCATGTTTTTGCCCTTCTTCCAGAACCTGCGTGACCATGGCGTGCCAGTATCGCTGCGCGAATTTCTGGCCTTTCTGGAAGGGGTGCAGGCGGGTCTTGCGACCTATGATGTCGAGGGGTTCTATTATCTGGCGCGCGTGGCCATGGTGAAGGACGAGCGCCATCTGGACCGCTTTGACCGCGCCTTCAGCGCCACCTTCAAGGGCGTGGAGGGGATTTCCCTTGATCAGGTGCTGGAGGCCGTCAACCTGCCACGCGACTGGCTGGAAAAACTTGCCGAAAAACACCTGAGCGCTGAAGAACGCGCGCAGATCGAGGCGCTTGGCGGCTTCGACAAACTGATGGACACCCTCAAGCAGCGGCTGAAAGACCAGAAAGACCGCCATCAGGGGGGCAGCAAATGGATTGGCACGGCAGGAACATCGCCCTTCGGGGCGTATGGCTATAACCCCGAAGGCGTGCGCATCGGTCAGGACGCATCGCGCCACAGGCGCGCGGTCAAGGTCTGGGACAAACGCGAGTTCCGTAACCTTGATGACAACGTGGAACTGGGCACGCGTAACATCAAGGTGGCGCTGAAACGGCTGCGCAAATGGGCGCGCGACGGGGCCGCCGACGAACTTGATCTGGATGGAACAATCCGCGCCACCGCCGAACAGGGCTGGCTGGATGTCAAGACGCGCCCTGAACGAAGAAACGCTGTTAAACTTCTGCTTTTGCTGGATATTGGCGGGTCGATGGATGACCATGTGCGCGCGGTGGAGGAATTGTTCAGCGCCGCACGCGCCGAATTCAAGCATCTGGAGCATTATTACTTCCACAACTGCCTGTATGAATTTGTCTGGCGCGACAACACACGGCGCTGGACGGACCGCATTGCAACATGGGATTTGCTGCGCAGCTATGGCAGCGACTGGAAATGCATATTCGTGGGTGACGCGGCCATGTCGCCCTATGAAATCGTCTATCAGGGCGGCGCGAATGAACATTGGAACGAGGAGTCGGGCCAGATCTGGCTGAACCGCGCGCGCGCCCAATGGCCGGATACCCTGTGGATCAACCCGACACCGGAACAGCATTGGCGCCACACCCAGTCCATCGGCATGATCGGTCAGATATTCGAAGGGCGTATGGTGCCCATGACGCTTGACGGCATCACCCGTGGCATCAGGGAACTGGGGCGCTAGAGCATGCTGCTCAAAAGTGGGAACCGGTTTTGAGCTTCCTGGACACGCGAAATCAACAAGTTAGAGCATGTCTCGTGAATGCGAATGAACGTGATATGCTCTAGGACTTTGCTGGCCCAAGGGGTTGCTGGATACGTCCAAGGCGCGAAATCAAGGGCCGCAGCCCGCCCTGCATGCGGCGCGGGCTGCGGCCCTGCCCTTATTTTCCGCATCACCCACCCGCAAACAAGATGACTTAATCCTGCCTGCCCAAGCCCTTATGCGCACTCTAAACATAATCCAAGCATTTTACCGCCGACCGATTTGCATGCCCGAACCATGCCACCTAGCTAAAGGACAGCGCGCGACGAAAGTGCCGCGCACTGTCCACAAACAGGAGATTGTAATGAGCTTTAAAAAATTCCTCGCCTCGACCGCGCTGGCAGCGACCATGGCAACCGCACCCGTAATGGTGCCCATGGCCATGGCGCAAGACCAGATCGACGGCGCGGCCATTGCCGCCGAAAGCGACATGGTCGACGCGTTCATCGAAGCGGCGCTGGCCGTGAACGAGGTCCGCGAAGGTTATATGGCCCAGATCGAGGCAGAAGCCGATCAGAACGCCCAGATGGAAATGCTGGAAGCCGCCGACGCTGCAATGCTACAGGCTGTTGAAGAAACCCCAGGCATTACGCTGGACGAATATATCGCCATCGCCAATGCCGCAGCCGAAGATCCCGAGCTTGCAGCAGAAATCGATGCCCGCTTCACCGAAGCGCATATGGGCGGCTGATCTACGTCAGATCACGTCAAAAAGAAATGGGCGGGGTTGCATTTCAGCACCCCGCCCATTTTTTAAATCACGACACATCAACGCTCGATTGTGACCCGTTCCATCCGGTCGGGGGTTCCCACAACCGCGCCATTGCCACCGGTGCCGCGCTTGATCGCATCCAGCACGTCGAACCCGTCAATCATCTGGCCCACAACGGTATACTGGCCATCCAGATGGGGCGCAGGGGCAAACATGATGAAAAACTGGCTGTTGGCGCTGTCAGGGCTTTGGGACCGCGCCATGCCGATTACACCGCGTTCAAACGACTGGTTGGTGAATTCGGCGCGCAGATTGGGCAGGTCCGACCCGCCGGTGCCCCAACGGCGCGCATTGGCGTCATCGGTGCCATGTTCCACATCCCCCGTCTGGGCCATGAACCCGTCGATCACGCGGTGAAACACCACACCGTCATAATCGCCACGTTCGGCCAGTGTCACAATGCGTTCCACATGGTTCGGGGCCAGATCATCGCGCAGCGCAATGCGGATTTCGCCGTTTGCCTCGCCCGCTACATCAATGACCATCACGGGGCCGGAATGATCTGCGGGCACCGACGTGTCGGCATTGGCGCGCGTCACGCTGTACCAGGACGCCCCAAGGATGCCAAGCCCTACCGCAAAAAGCCCTGCAAACAGAAGTTTATCACGCATCGGCGGCCACCTTGACACTGATCATCTTGTCAGGGGTCGCAGGCGGTTCACCGCGGGTGATGGCATCGACATGGTCCATACCGGAAATCACGCGGCCATAGACTGTGTATTGCCGGTTCAGGAAATGGTTGTCGCCGAAATTGATGAAGAACTGGCTGTTGGCACTGTCAGGGTTTTGCGAGCGTGCCGCGCCCAATGTTCCACGGTCATGGGGCACACCGGAAAATTCCGCCTTCAGATCGGGCAGGTCCGACCCGCCTGTGCCTGCTCGGCGCAGATCGAACGCCTTTTCGGTATTGCCATTGGCCACATCACCGGTCTGGGCCATGAATCCGTCAATGACACGGTGAAACACGACATTGTCATAGGCCCCTGCGCGCGCCAGTTCTTTCATGCGTGCGCAATGGCCCGGTGCCACATCCGGCAGCAATTCGATTGTGACAGTGCCGGTTTTCAACTCCATCAGGATGGTGTTTTCGGGGTCTTTGATCTCGGCCATCTGGCGCTCCTTCATGATCTTGTCTGGCGCGCAACCTAATGCGTCTTGCCCGCAAGGAAAAGCCCTGCCTTTGGCTTGTCTTGTGCATGTCAGGGGCGAGTGGGCATTGACCCTGCCCCCCCTTTTACGCCAGATAGCGACAAGTTGAACGAACAGGGGATGCGCAGCAATGGCTTTCAAAACGCTTGACGACTTCGATTTCGCAGGCAAGACCGCGCTGGTGCGGGTGGATATCAACGTGCCCCTGAAGGACGGGCGGGTGACAGATGCAACCCGCATCGAACGCATATTGCCCACGATCACCCATATCACGGCAGCAGGCGGCAAGGTTGTGTTGCTGGCGCATTTCGGCCGCCCCAAAGGCAAGCCCGACCCCGAAATGTCCCTGTCACTGGTGCGGCCCGCCCTGGAAGCGGCCCTTGGCGCGCCTGTTGCATTTGCCGAAAACTGCATCGGCATTCCCGCCAAGAAAGCGGTGTCAGACATGCAGGACGGTGATGTGTTGCTGCTGGAAAACACCCGTTTTCATACGGGCGAGGAAACAAACGACCGCATGCTGGCCGCCGGAATGGCCGCATTGGGCGATATTTATGTGAATGATGCTTTTTCTGCCGCACACCGCGCCCATGCATCGACCGAAGGGCTGGCGCAGTTGCTGCCATCTTGCGCAGGCCGCCTGATGGAGGCAGAGCTGAAAGCGCTGGATGCAGCCCTTGGCACGCCCGAACGTCCTGTTGCGGCCATTGTGGGCGGGGCCAAAGTGTCCACCAAGCTGGACCTGTTGTCGAACCTGATCACACGCGTGGATCATCTGGTCATCGGCGGCGGTATGGCAAATACCTTTCTGGTCGCGCAGGGGCTGGCCATCGGCACATCACTGGCGGAACGCGACATGGCCGACACCGCGCGCGACATTCTTGCCAAGGCCAACGATGCGGGCTGCACCATCCATCTGCCGCATGACATTGTCATTGCGCGCGAATTTGCCGCAGGGGCCGCGCATGAAACCCTGCCTGCCGATCAATGCCCCGATGACGCCATGATCCTTGATGCGGGGCCGGAAACAGTGGCGCGTATATCGGCGCTGTTCGCAGAATGCCGGACCTTGGTGTGGAACGGACCGCTTGGCGCGTTCGAGATCACGCCATTCGATGCGGCTACCAATGCCTGCGCACAAGAAGCCGCGCGCCGGACCATAGACGGGGCGCTGATTTCCGTGGCAGGCGGCGGCGACACGGTGTCGGCGCTGAACAAAGCAGGCGTCGCGGATGATTTCACCTATATTTCCACCGCAGGCGGCGCGTTTCTGGAATGGATGGAAGGCAAAACCCTTCCGGGCGTGGCCGCACTGGGCAGGGAACACGGATCGAACAAGGACAAGGAATGGAATATCTGATCTGGACAGGGGCGCTGATATCGGTCGCGGGCATTGCCGGGCTGGTCTGGTGCATTGTGTATGTCATGAACCTGCGCAAGTCGGGGCTGGATGACACGGCCATGCGCGCGCGCATGCAAAAGGCAGTGATGATCAACTTTGCAGCGCTGGCCGTATCCACACTGGGGCTGATGATGGTGGTTGTCGGGGTGTTTCTGGCCTGACGACACCCAAAAAGGGGATTCACAAAGGCCGCATGCTGTGGCATGATTGGTCTGGTCGAGCAATAAAAATAATCCCTCGTCCAGAGCAGGCAGACAGCAGATGAAAAACCCCCGCCCCGCAATAGGCGCCTTTTTCTACTTTGGCACCGCAAGCGTGCTGGCCATCTATTTTACCTTTGCGGCGGTGCAAGGGGCGTTTGGTCTGTTCAACCGTGTCCAGATCGAAGCGGAAATTGCCGAATTGCAAGTGACACGCGACAAGCTGGCGATTGAACTGCGCGAGTTGGAAAACCGCACGCGCCGCCTGTCCGACGGGTATCTTGATCTGGACCTGCTGGACGAACGCGCGCGCAATGTGCTTGGGCTGGTGCGCCCCGACGAGATTGTCATTCGCTGAAAGCGCGCATGTTGGCGAAAGAACGGGCACCAGTTTGTGCGTGATACTAGAGCATGTTGCTCAAAAGTGGGAACCGGTTTTGAGCTTCTCGAACATGCGAAATCAATAAGTTAGAGCATATCTCGTGAATGCGGATGAACGCCATATGCTCTAGGCCCGAAGGGGACGCCCAAAGGCGCGGAATCAAGGGCGCAGCCCGCCGCGCCATCGGCGGGCCGTCCCGCGACCTGCCGATGTCCTGATGGCAATCCAAGCCATTGAAGTAAGGGGTATGCAGCCTGCATAAACTGCATTCTTATAATGTCGGATCGGCAGACCCCGGCCCACCGATAGCGCGGGCTATATCCACAGCCCCCCGTCACGCCAGACCCAACCAGCGCATGCTGTTCCATCAGGTCATGACCATCGCCGGATCAGTCACCGTACCCTTCGACGATCACCAGATCCGCCATCGAGCATGTCGCGCGAAATGCCTTGGCCGACTGGTATTCCGCACTGTTGTAACAGGCGCGTGCGGTTGCCATATCTGCAAACTCGATCACCACCGTGCGCGCACGGCTTGACCCTTCGATCTGGGACTGCGCCCCGCCCCGGATGATGAATTTAGCGCCATATTTTTCAAAGGCGGCGGCATTTGCGCGAATATATGCCGCATAGGCATCGGTGTCTTTGACATCAACATGGGCCACCCAATAGGCTTTGGGCATTAGAATTCATCCTTTGTTCAAAAAGTCAGGTCAGATGCAGCAATTCGTCAGTTTTTGCGTCAAGTCAAGGTAGCGTTACATTTGGCCTGCTACACATGTGCACAGGAAAAGGATTACGGCGCGTTCGCGCGCAGGTGGAAATTCGGGCACGGCGCAATACATGCCACCCAAATGCCCAAACAGGAGGATTATAAATGATGGACCCCGTTTCGTTCTGGATGCAGGCCAATCTTTTCTGGATCAAGGTGTATCAATCCCAGCAGGAAACCTATTTGCGTGTCTTGTGCAGCATGGCAAAAGTTGTGCCCCATGAAAGTGCAGCCGAAATCGCAGCAGAAGCAGAAGCCATGAAAAGCACGCTGAAGCCTGCCTCACGCACAACCCCAAGGTCAACCCAGCGGTCCACCCCACGGACCACGAAACCTGCAACACGCAAGACCAAGGCCGCAGCAACCGCCTGAACGGCGCGCACGCGTTACCCCTTCGCAGATTGCGCCAGATCAGCGAGTATCGGACAATCGGGGCTTTGATCACCTGAGCAGGCCTGAATAAGATGGGCCAGTGTCGCGCGCATCTGCTGCAATTCTGCCAGCTGGTCATCCACACGCTGCAAATGCTGGCGCGCAAGGCGTTTCACATCGGCACTGGTGCGGGTTCTGTCCTGATACAGCCCCAGCAACTGGCGGCATTCCTCGACCGAGAAGCCAAGCGCGCGCGCGCGACGCAGAAATGCCAGCCTGTGCAGGTCTTCTTCACTGAAATCGCGGTAGCCGTTTCCCATACGCGCAGGCTGGATCAACCCGATATCTTCATAGAATCTGATCGTCTTGGCGGGCAGTCCTGCCCTGCGTCCGGCTTCGGAAATATTCATGTCGCCCCCTGTTTTGCGGCCTGCATCACAGCTGGCATGAACCGCAACCGCAACGCATTTGATAACACAAACACCGAACTAAGTGCCATGGCCCCTGCAGCCAGCATGGGCGACAACAGCACCCCCATCGCCGGATACAACACCCCCGCTGCCACAGGAATAAGCGCAGTGTTATACGCGAACGCCCAGAACAGGTTCTGGCGGATATTGCGCATCGTGCGGCGCGACACATCCAGCGCCTGCACCACGCCGCGCGGATCGCCCGAGGCCAGGACCACATCTGCGGTTTCCACGGCCACATCGGTTCCGGTGCCAATGGCGATGCCCACATCCGCTTCGGCCAGTGCGGGGGCGTCGTTGATGCCATCGCCCACAAATGCCACACTGCCCCAGTCGGCGCGCAGCGCCTCCAGTGCGTCAACCTTGCCCTTGGGCATCACTTCGGCCACGACATGGGTGATCCCCAGATCACGCGCAATCGCGTCGGCAGTGGCACGGGCATCGCCGGAAATCATGGCGACATGCAGGCCCTGTGCCTGAAGGGCCGCAACCATCTGGCGCGCGCCCGCCTTCGGCTGGTCAGCCACGGCAATCATGGCCAGCACCTGCCCGCCCTGCGCCAGATACAGCGGCGTATGGCCTTTGCCTGCCAAGTCCTGCGCCTTGTCGCGCAACGCGCCAAGCGTGACACCTTCTTGCACCATCAGCCGTTCGGCCCCCAAAAGCACGTCCTGCCCGTCGTGGACCGCGCGCACGCCCAGCCCTGTCAGTGATTTGAAGGCGCTGATTTCGGGCAGCTGCAAGCCCTTTTCGCGCGCCGCCGCCACAATCGCGCGCCCGATCGGGTGTTCAGATTGCCCTTCCAGTGCGGCGGCAAGTGCCAGCGCGTGATCCGCATCGCCCACAGCCTCCAGCGCGGTCAGGACGGGGCGGCCATCGGTCAGGGTGCCGGTCTTGTCGAACGCCACGCCTTGGACGCGGTCCATCAGTTGCAGCGCGCTGCCCTTGCGAAACAACACGCCCAGTTCGGCTGCGCGGCCTGTTCCCACCATCACCGATGTGGGCGTGGCCAGCCCCATTGCGCAGGGGCAGGCGATAATCAGCACCGACACCCCCGCCACCAGCGCGAATGTCATATCCGGCCCGAATACCAACCAGACCAGCACCGTCAGAACCGCAACCCCGATGACGACGGGCACTAAATACATTGTCACCTTGTCCACCAGCGCCTGCACCGGCAATTTCGCGCCCTGCGCCCCTTCGACCATGCGAATGATCTGCGCCAGAACCGTGTCAGCGCCCGTGCGGGTGATGGTCATGCGAAACGCACCCGCACCGTTCACCGTGCCGCCCACAAGCGTGTCGCCCTGCCCTTTGGACACTGGCAGCGGCTCACCCGTGATCATGCTTTCATCGATCAGCGCGTCACCTTCGGTCAGTTCACCATCACCGGGGATACGTTCACCGGGGCGCACCAGAACCACATCGCCCGGTTCCAGATCTGCGGTTGGAATGTCCACCTCCACACCGTCGCGCAGCACGCGCGCAGTCTTGGGCTGCATGCCGACTAGCCGCGCTATCGCAGCGCCGGTGCGCCCTTTGGCGCGCGCTTCCAGCCAGCGGCCCAGCAGAATCAGGGTGACAATCACGGCTGCCGCCTCAAAATAAACAGCGCGCGTGCCCTCGGGCAATATACCCGGCGCGAATGTCGCAATGACCGAAAACCCCCATGCCGCCCCCGTGCCGACGGCCACAAGGCTGTTCATATCCGGTGCTGCGCGCCACAATGCAGGCAGGCCCCGCATAAAGAACACCCGCCCCGGCCCTGCCAGCACTGCGGTGGTCAGCACGAATTGCACCACCCACAATGCCTGCATGCCAATCGTATGGTGCAACCAGTGGTGAAAGGGTGGAAAGGCATGCCCCCCCATTTCCAGCACAAAAACAGGCAGGGTCAGCACAGCCGCAATCAGGAATTTCACGCGCATCGCCGCCGCTTCCGCCTGCTGGCGCGCGCGCGGGTCCGTGCCGCCCGCGCCCGTATCCGACAGCACCCGCGCCGGATAACCCGCTTTTTCCAGCAGGCGCACCAGTTCCTTTGGGTCGCCCTGCCCGTCCAGCATATCGACCTGCGCGCGTGCGGTGTTCAGGTTGACACTGGCGCGCAGCACCGAAGGGTTGGCGCCAAGCGCCGCTTCTACCCGTGCCACGCAGGATGCACAGGTCATGTTGTCCAGTTCCAGATCAATGCGTGTGCTGCGCATCGGATAACCCGCCTTGCGCAGCGCCTTCTGGATGTCTTCCAGCGCGACATCCGCGCGCGCCTGAACCGTTGCCTGCGCAAGGGTCAGATTGACGCTTGCGTCCTGCACCCCCTCGACCGTGTTCAGGGCCGTTTCGGCGCGCCGCACACATCCTGCGCAGGACAGGCCGTCAAGATGGAAAGACCGGGTTTCGGTCATATCGGCAGGGTGAACATTCATGCGGGCAACTCCGTCGGGCTTGGGTGTCTGCATACCCACATGGTCCTTCCAGTAGATGGAGGGTCAAGGGCCGTCACGCAGAAAAGCTGCGAAATCGCTGATGCGTGAAGATTTATTGGTGTTTTTGCCCCTGCAATTCCGCCAGTTTGGCGGCAACGCAGGCCTTGGCAGCATCAACCGCCTGCGGAATGCTCATTGCTGTCGTGTCAAGGATCACGGCGTCCTCGGCCGGGCATAGGGGCGCATCGGCGCGCCCCATATCGCGCGCATCACGTTCGCGCACCTGCCTGAGCACATCTTCATAACTCGCAGCCCCCTCGCCCGCTTCAAGCCAGCGGCGGCGGGCGCGTGTTTCGGCACTGGCGGTGACAAACAGTTTCACCTCGGCCAGCGGACAAATCACAGTGCCAATATCGCGCCCGTCCAGAACGGCACCACCATCGCGGTGCGCGAATTCCCGCTGGAACGCTGTCAGTGCGGCGCGCACTTCGGGGATCGCTGCGACCTGACTGGCCGCTTCGCCCGCTTCAAGACTGCGCAGATCGCTGCGCGCCAGATCATCCGGTGTCAGCCCTTGCGCCGCCAGAACGGCATTGCCGCCCTTTGCACCAACCGCGCGATACAAAAGCCCCGTATCCAGATGGGCAAAGCCGAATTCACGGGCCAACGCACGGCTTATTGTGCCTTTACCTGCGGCGGCAGGGCCATCAATGGCGACAGTGAACTGCATTATCCTCTCCTTAGGTGCCGCGCCCCTATTGCCTGTATTGTCACGCAACTGCAACGGTGAAGCGAATTCTTGCAAACAAAGAAAAGCTTTCATGGAAAGGTAAGGAAACGTGGCTATGTGCAACCAAGAACTTATGCACACCGACCCGTTGAAAGAAAGATCCCTGCTCATGTCCCTATCCCGGAAATTCCTTGCACCACTGGTGATTGCAGCCGTTGGCCTGACGGCGCTGCCCGCTGTGGCGCAGGACCGCGCGCTTGCGTTTTCGCTGACCGGTGGCATTGCCAGCGCGCCCAAATATTTCGGCGCAGGCAGCAACCGCATCGCGCCCGGCGCATCGTTCGGGTTCACGGGGCTGAATTTTGGCCGCGTGCAGATTGGTGACCCTGACGGCCCTGCACAATTCGCCACAGGCACAGGGCTGCGCGGGTCGCTGCGCTTTATCCCCAAACGCAAGGGCGAAAAGGAACTGGACGGGCTGGATGACGTGAAAGCATCGTTGGAAATTGGCGCTGGCGTCCATCACACAACCGAATTCTGGCAGGTCTTTGCTGATCTGCGCTATGGCGTGATCGGGCATAAGGCGGTTGCGGGCGAATTGGGCGCGAACGCAATCTATCGCGGTGCGGACGGTCTGGTTGTGCATGCAGGCCCGCGCGCGGGCTTTGGCAATTCGCGCTTCATGCGCAGCTATTTCGGCGTAACCGATGCCGAATCCGATGCGTCGGGACTGGCGGCCTACAGACCATCAGGCGGGGTGCATTCGGTCGGGTTTGAAATTGGCATGTATCAGCCCCTGAATGAAGACTGGGGCATTACCGGCGCGCTGCGCTATGACCGGCTGCGCGGCGATGCCGGAAATTCGCCGATTGTGCGTCAGGGCAGTCGCGACCAGATCGGGGCCTCGATCGGGGTGACGCGGCATTTCAACTTCCGTTTCTGACGCAGGCAGACTTCTACGCCGCTGACAGGTGGCATTTACGCAAGCGGCGCGCTAGGTCTGGAACAAATGCAACCGAATCGGAGTGCGCATGTCCCAATCTACCGCCGCTGGCCCTTTATCACCTGAATTCCTGCCATTCGATCTTGACAGCATCGTGGCCCATTCCGGCCATGTTGTCGTGTTTTGCGATGCGGATGCCAGATTGCCCCGCGCAGCACGCCGCGCCGACAAACTGACGCGCGGGGCTGTGTCGCGCGCGGTGGGAAGTCCAGATTTCGCAGCACTTGAACCGGGCGGCGCATTGGTGCTGAACTGGCCCGCGGGCATGCAGGCACAATCCGTGCAAATTGTGCGTCTGGGCAGACGCGCTGACAAGGCGGCGCTGCGTAACGCGGGACTGACCATCGGAAAATCATTGTCCAAAGCGCCTGCCCTGATCTGCGCCGATGCCATGCCCCTGCCCGACATGCTGCAAGCCATCGCATTGCGCGCCTATCAGTATCAGGCGCAGAAATCGGACCCGAAACCCGATTTCGGCCCGCTTTCGGTCATGGCGCGCGACACCGACAAGGTTGCTGAATGCGCCGATGCGCTGGCATTGGCGCGCGCAGTTCACCTGACCCGCGATCTGGTGAACGCACCTGCCAATGTGCTGACCACCACCAGTTTCGCCGACCAGATCAGCGACATGCAGGCCCTGGGCCTGAAGGTGGAAATTCTGGACGAAGATGAACTGGCCCGCCTGGGCATGCGCGCCCTGCTGGCCGTCGGGCAAGGATCGGAAAGCCCGTCTAAACTGGCAATCCTGCACTGGCAGGGGGCCGAAGGGGCACCGCTGGCCATTGTCGGCAAGGGTGTGATGTTCGACACGGGCGGCGTCTCCATAAAACCCGCCGCAGGCATGGAAGACATGACCATGGATATGGGCGGCGCGGCTGTCACCGTGGGGCTGATGCACGCACTGGCCGCGCGCAAGGCGCGTGCCAATGTCGTGGGGTTGGTAGGGCTGGTGGAAAACATGCCCGATGGCCGCGCCCAACGCCCGGGCGACGTGGTGCGGTCCATGAAGGGCGACATGATCGAAGTGATCAACACCGACGCCGAAGGGCGCATGGTGCTGGCAGACGTGCTTTGGTATGCGCAGGACCGTTTTGCCCCGCGCGCCGTGATCGACCTTGCCACATTGACCGGCGCCATCATCATCGCGCTGGGGCATGACAAGGCAGGCGTCTTTTCAAATAATGACGCGCTGGCCAATGCCTTTTTGAAAGCCGCAGATCAAGTGGGCGAAGGGGCCTGGCGCATGCCGCTGGGCGTGGGCTATGACAAGCTGATTTCGTCACGGATTGCGGATGTCAAGAATTCGGGCGGACGGCCTGCGGGGTCCATCACGGCGGCGCAGTTCCTGCAACGCTTCATCAAGCCCGAAACCCCGTGGATCCATCTGGACATTGCCGGTGTCGCGCTGACAAAATCCGACAGTGCGCATGCCCCCAAAGGGGCGTCAGGCTGGGGGGTGCTGGGCCTGGATGCCCTGATCCGCGCGGAATTCGAGGACGGCTGAGCATGGGCAAGGTCATGTTCTACCACCTGACCCGCAACCCGCTGGAAGTGACCGCGCACATGCTGCTGGAGCGCGCCCATCAGACCGGATGGCGCGTGGCGGTTCGCGGGCGCGACCCCGCCACACTGGCGCGGCTGGATGAAACCCTGTGGCTGGGCGACAAGGCGTCGTTCCTGCCGCATGGTATGGCGGGGGGTGCGCATGACGCCGACCAGCCCGTATTACTGACCAGCGAGCATGCCTGCCCCAACGACCCCGCCTGCCTGATGGTCATCGACAAGGCCGATGCGGCCCCGCATGAAGCCAATGGGTTGGAGCGGCTGTGGATATTATTCGACGGTAACGATCCGGACGCCACCGCGCACGCGCGCGCCCAATGGAAGGCCGTGACAGCCGCCGGCGTTCAGGCCGAATACTGGTCGGAAGACAGCGGGCGCTGGCAGATGAAAGCCCAGTCCGGCACATAGCCCCCGCAGGCACGCGGTTTTATTTTGAGTATTTTTGGCAAGATGAAGCCAAATCCGGTTCCAGTATTTGTCTGCGCGGGCTAGAAAGCGGCGAAACAGCACAACATTGAGAGGCGCGCGCGCATGATCCTTTATCCGGCAATTGATTTGAAAGACGGGCAATGTGTGCGCCTGTATAAGGGTGCGATGGATCAGGCGACCGTGTTCAACGACAACCCCGCCGCGCAAGCCCGCGCCTTTGCGGCGCAAGGGGCGGAATGGCTGCATCTGGTGGATCTGAACGGTGCGTTTGCGGGCAGCCCCGTAAATGCAAGCGCGGTCGATGCCATTCTGGCCGCAGTCGATATTCCCTGTCAGTTGGGCGGTGGCATTCGCGATATGGCCACGATTGAGGCATGGCTGGGCAAGGGGCTGCGCCGTGTGATCCTTGGCACAGTGGCGGTGGAAAACCCCGATCTGGTGCGGCAGGCGGCGGCGGCCTTTCCCGGTCAGGTGGCCGTGGGCATTGACGCGCGCGACGGGCGCGTGGCGACCAAGGGCTGGGCTACGGAGACGGATGTCGAGGTGACCGAACTGGCCCGCCAGTTTGAAGATGCAGGCGTTGCGGCCATTATTTACACCGATATCAACCGCGACGGGGCCATGCAGGGACCAAATGTTGCCGCAACTGCCGCGCTGGCGCAGGCCACGCGCATTCCCGTTATCGCATCGGGCGGGGTGTCGCGGCTGGAGGATCTGGTGGCGCTGCGCGATTGTGGCGCGGCACTGGACGGGGCCATTTCGGGGCGCGCGCTTTATGACGGCAAGCTGGATCTGGCGCAGGCATTGGCTGTGCTGAAAGGATAACCCCTGTTATGCGGGCGGCAGGTTCCGTCCGGCCTCTCGCTGCGCGGGCAGGCTTAGCGCGGCCCCCGGTCCCGCCAGAAAGTCCCGCACACGGTCTGGGTTGCGCCGTGACAGATCACGCAGCCACCAAGCAATCGCTTTCTGGATAAAACGGTCGCGGTCGGGCACAAGCTGCTCGGCCCAGCCAAGCACCTGTTCGCGCACAGCAATATCGCCCGCTTTGGGATGGGGCAGCCGCGCCCAGGGCAGTGTCATGACAAGGGCCGCGCGGCGCGTCCACATATTGGTATGCCCAATCCAGTCCGCCACCTGTTCCAGCCGTGCGGGATCGGCCTGCAACCGCTTGGCGCCTGCAATGGCCGCGTGATCGGCCAAGGCCCAACTGTCGAAATCCTGCGCCCATCCGGCAATCAAATCCCAGGCGGCTGCGTCATCAGGGCGCATACGCGCCTGTGTCAGCAGTTTCGCGGCCAGAATGCGGGTTTCATGAATGTCGCAATCCCATAAATCGCGCGCCATGTCGCAGCGCGCGGGCACGTCGTGGTCACGGCGCAAATCACGGGCCATTTCATCAAGGATTTGCGCGGAAATACCCAGAAATGCGCGCGAGGTCTTATGGTAGGCGGCCATTTCAGCCGCCTTGTCGGGGTCCGCCAGTGTGCGCAGATGCGCCAGCAGATCTGCGCTGCCGCGGTTCATTCGACCGTTACCGATTTGGCGAGATTGCGCGGCTGGTCCACATCTGTGCCCAGATGCAGCGCCGTGTGATAGGCGATCAGTTGCGCGGGCACCGCATAGACAATGGGCGCGATAAGTTCGGGCACGGTGGGCATTTGCAGGCTGCGCGGCACATCACCCGCCGCAGCCAGCCCCTGCGCGTCAGTGATTAGCAAGACCTGCCCCTGACGGGCCATCACCTCGTGCATGTTGGAAATCGTCTTTTCAAACAATGCATCATGACGGGCGAAGACGATGACGGGCAAATCTTCGTCAATCAGCGCAATCGGGCCGTGTTTCAGTTCGCCCGCAGCATAAGCTTCGGCGTGTATGTAGCTGATTTCTTTAAGTTTCAACGCCCCTTCCAGCGCGATGGGATACATAACCCCGCGCCCCAGAAACAGCACATCGCGCGCCTTGGACAGGGTTTCGGTGATGCGGCGTATGTCATCTTCGCGGTCCAGCGCCTTGGCAACGAACCCAGGCGCACTGCGCAATTGCGCAAATAATTCAGCATGTTGCGCCGCAGTGATATGCCCGCGCGCCAGCCCCGCATGCAATGCCAGCAGCGCCAGAACCTGCAATTGCGCGGTAAATGCCTTGGTCGAGGCCACACCGATTTCCGGCCCTGCATAGATGGGCAGCGCCAGATCGCTTTCGCGCGCGATGGACGATGTGGGCACATTCACCACGGACACCACTTGCGCGACGCGCCCCTGCACATGGCGCAGCGCCGCCAATGTGTCGGCGGTTTCGCCCGACTGGCTGACAAACAGCGCCATATTGTCCGGCCCCAGCACGGGGTCGCGGTAACGGAATTCAGATGCGATATCCAATTCGACCGACAGGCCCGCGTATTTTTCGAACCAGTATTTCGCCACCTGACAGGCATAAAATGCCGTGCCACATGCCACCATGATCAACCGGTCGGCGCGCGCGAATTCCAGCCCCGCAGGCAGGTTCAGCCCCGCAGGCCCGCAATACTGCTCCAGCGCGGCTTGTAGCACGGCGGGCTGTTCGGCCATTTCCTTGGCCATGAAATGGCGGTGGCCGGATTTGTCCACGCGCGCTGCATCGACATTGATATGTTGCACGCGGCGGTTGGTCTGGCGGTCATCAGCATCGAAAATCTGCGCACCCGCGCGGGTAATGACCGCCCAATCCCCGTCTTCCAGATAGGTGATGCGGTCGGTCATGGGGGCCAGCGCGATGGCGTCCGATCCCAGATACATTTCCCCATCCCCATGCCCGATGGCCAAGGGCGAGCCGCGCCGCGCGCCGATCATCAGATCGTCCTCGCCTTCAAACAGGAAGGCCAGCGCAAATGCCCCTTCCAGCCGCTTCAGCGTGGCGCGCGCAGCCTGCACCGGCGTCATGCCCTGATCCAGATAGGCGCTTGTGAGTTGCACAATGGTTTCGGTGTCGGTTTCGCTGCTGAATTGCGCACCAGCCGCGCCCAGTTCCTCGCGCAGCGTGCGGAAATTCTCGATTATGCCGTTATGCACCACTGCAACACGCCCCGTCTGATGCGGGTGGGCGTTTTCCACGGTCGGGCCGCCATGCGTGGCCCAACGCGTATGCCCGATCCCCGAGCGGCCCGGCAGCGCGTCATGCACCATCACATCCGACAGGTTTATCAGCTTGCCCACAGCGCGGCGGCGGTCCAGATGGCCGCGATTGACAGTCGCAATGCCCGCGCTGTCATAGCCGCGATATTCCAGCCGCTTCAGCGCATCCAGAATCAGGGGCGACACTTCGTGATTGCCCAGCACACCAACAATACCACACATACCACTTATCCTTTCACGCGCGCCGCTTTGGCCGCGCGCAGTTTGTCCATCAACCGCTTGCCCAGCCCCGGTTTGGTGTCCTGCCGTGCCCGCCCCAGCGCAAGCGCGCCATCCGGCACATCACTGGTAATGACCGACCCCGACCCTGTCATCGCATATGCGCCCACAACAACGGGTGCCACCAACATGGTGCTGGACCCGATAAAGGCCCCTTCACCAATTGTGGTGTGGTGCTTGAACACCCCGTCATAATTGCATGTCACTGTGCCCGCGCC
This sequence comes from Paracoccaceae bacterium, assembly GCA_020832445.1. Lineage (GTDB taxonomy): Bacteria > Pseudomonadota > Alphaproteobacteria > Rhodobacterales > Rhodobacteraceae > Roseinatronobacter. The sequence goes on along the minus strand of JAFIEO010000042.1, from coordinate 19,094 downwards.
CAGATTGGCGCGCGCGCCCACATGCGCATCGCCCACATAGGACAGGTGATTGACCTTCGCCCCTTCGTCCAGCGTGGCATTCTTGATTTCAACAAAATTGCCAACGCGCACATCCTCTGCCAGTTCTGCGCCCGGACGCAGCCGCGCATAGGGGCCGACCACTGCGCCACGGCTGACATGCGCGCCTTCCAGATGGCTGAATGCGCGAATGGTTGCGCCCCCTTCCACGCTGACACCGGGGCCGAACACGACATAGGGTTCGATAATGCTGTCGCAGCCGATCACAGTATCTTGCGCAAAAATCACGGTTTCAGGGGCCTGCATGGCAATCCCGTTTTCCAACGCATCTGCACGGGCGCGCGCCTGAAACGCCGCTTCTGCCGCGGCCAGTTCGGCGCGTGTGTTGATGCCCAGTGTCTCGGCCTCGGGGCACAGGACAACACCGGCGGACAGGCCCTCGCTGCGGGCCAGCCCGACAATATCGGGCAGGTAGTATTCGCCCGCAGCATTGTCATTGCCAACCTTGCCCACAAGATCGAAAAGCTGTGTCCGATCTGCACAGACAACGCCGCTGTTACAAAGCGTTATGCGCCGCTCTTCATCTGTTGCGTCCTTGAATTCCACAATGCGTTCCAGCGAATCCCCTTGCGTGATCAACCGCCCGTAACGGCCGGGGTCGGCTGCTTCGAACCCCAGCACAACGACATCATGTGCCGCGCGCGCATTGCGCAGCGCGTGCAGGGTATCTTCGCTGATAAAGGGCGTGTCGCCATACAGAACCACCACATCCCCGCCTGCACCATCCAGCGCATCGCGCGCTTGCGCCACCGCATGCGCGGTGCCCAACTGGTGATCCTGGGTGACGACCTGCGCGCGGTCATCTTCGGCCAGCACCACATCGGCCACCTGCGCCCCCCCATGGCCCACGACGACCACAATGCGCTCCGGCTCCAGCGAACGGCACGCACGCATGGCATGAACCACCAGCGGCACCTGCGCCAACGGATGCAACACCTTCGGCAAATCCGATTGCATGCGGCTGCCCTGTCCGGCGGCAAGGATGATCAAAGAAACCGACATACTGCCCACTCTTTCGCTATATTTTCTTTGCGCGGTTTTGCCCCAGTTACGGGACCGGGCGCAAGACACGCAAGCTTCACTTCTGATTTCAGCCTGAAACAGGCAAAATTCAGTATGTATCATTTCCAATTTGACAGAAATCAACGTCATGGGCGAAGCTGGGTGTCACACTATGCACAGCGCAACAGGACTATGAAGGAAACAAAGATGTATGGCAGAATAATTGTCGCTGTGGATCTGGAACATGTTGATCAGGCGAAAACCCTGATCAAACAGGCCGGAACCCTTTTGGATGCGGGCGGGGAAATGCGCCTTGTTCATGTTCTTGAAGAAGTGCCCAGTTTCATCGCGGCACAATTGCCGCGCGACACGCAGGAACGCCGCCGCGCCGAAGCCATGGTGGAACTCAAGGCGCTGACAGATCCTGCCGCCGGGCTGCGCGTGGTCGAGGATGTGCGCTATGGCGCGGCATCTGGCCAGATCATGCAGGCCGCCGAAGACAGCAATGCCGACCTTATCATGATCGCCAGTCACAAACCCGGACTGGGCGACTATTTCATCGGCTCCACAGCGGCGCGCGTAGTGCGCCATGCGACCTGTTCGGTGTTGATTCAACGCTAACGCAACCAAAGGAAACCAGACATATGTATAACTCCATCATCATCGCCGCCGCGCTGTTCAATGAAGGGGCAACCACCCGCGCCGCCATGGATAAAGCCCGCAAACTGCTGTCAGACGGCGGCAAGGTCACGCTGGTTCATGTCATTGATGAAATTCCCGGCTATGTTGCGGCAGCCATTCCGCAATCGCAGATTTCGGCCCGGCGCAAGGATGTCGAAGACCAGCTTGCCGCCATTGCCGCAGAATATTCGGATATTGCGGTCAGTTCCGTCATTCGTCAGGGCCAGCCATCGGCATCTATTCTGGGATGTGCGCAGGAAGCGGACGCTGATCTTATCATGATTGCCAGCCATAAACCGGGGTTGAGCGATTATTTCATCGGCTCCACTGCCGCGCGTATCGTGCGCCATGCGCAGGTATCGGTTCTGGTAACGCGCTAATCCACCGCAGCGTTTGCCCCGCCCCGCGCGATCACCGGCGATGGCGCGGGGTTTGCTTTGCGCCGGCGGCTGTGCCATCTTCCAACAAACCACCGATCCGGGAGGAACCGAATGTATCAATCCATCGTCATTGCAGTTGCGTTGTTTAACAAAGGCGCAACCAGCCGCAGCCTGATTGACAAGGCCAACACGCTTATAGACGCAGGCGGGTCCATCACGCTTGTTCATGTGATGGATGAAATTCCGGCCTATCTGACGGCAGCAGTGTCAAAAGAGCAGCTTCTGAACCACCGCAAATCCATTCGGACCCAACTGGAATCGCTGGCGACGCGGGTGAAGGCCAAGAATGTGGATATTGATCTGCGCGGCGGGCGTCCGTCGGAAAATATTCTGAAATGCGCCAAGGAATGCAATGCAGACCTGATCATGATTTCCAGCCACAAACCCGGCATGAGCGATTATTTCATCGGCTCTACCGCCGCGCGTGTTGTGCGCCATTCACCGATTTCGGTTCTGATCGAACGCTGACGTATTTTTTGCGCGACATGCCGCGATCCGCCCTTTCCTATCGCGCACAAGCCGTTATCTGAGGGGCACACTACAGGAGGCGGCAGATGTCAGATGCGTTGGTAATTTTTACGCCCTCGGGCAAGCGGGGGCGTTTTCCTTTGGGAACGCCGGTGCTGACTGCCGCGCGACAACTGGGCGTCGATCTGGATTCGGTCTGCGGCGGGCGCGGCATCTGTTCCAAATGCCAGATTTCGCCGGGTTACGGCGAATTTTCCAAACATGGTGTGACCGTTGCCGGTGATGCCTTGTCGGACTGGAATGCGGTGGAGCAACGCTACCACGACAAACGCGGGCTGAAGGACGGGCGGCGGCTGGGCTGTCAGGCGCAGATCATGGGCGATGTGGTCATTGATGTGCCCGCCGAAAGTCAGGTTCACCGGCAGGTCGTGCGCAAGGCCGCAAGTGCGCGCCCCATTATCATGGACCCTGCGACGCGTCTTTATCTGGTAGATGTCACCGAACCCGACATGCATGAACCATCAGGCGATTTTGAACGCCTTGCTACAGCACTGCGCGACCAGTGGCAGATCGACGGTGTGACCGCACCGCTGGACGTGCTGCGCAAGTTGCAACCCGCGCTGCGGCAAGGCGCGTGGCAGGTGACAGTTGCGCTGCACAAGGACCATCACGCCGGCCCGCATCGGGTGCTGGACATATGGCCGGGGCTGTATGAAGGTGGGCTGTACGGGCTGGCCGTTGATCTGGGGTCCACCACCATTGCCGCCCATCTGTGTGATCTGCGCACCGGCGAGGTGGTGACATCATCAGGCATCATGAACCCGCAAATCCGCTTTGGCGAAGATCTGATGTCGCGCGTCAGCTACGCCATGATGAATCCGGGCGGCGATGTGGAAATGACGCGCACGGTGCGCGAAGGCATGAACACGTTATTCGAGGCAATCGCACAGGAAGCCGGAATAACCGCGCGCGAGATTATGGAAGCGGTGGTCGTGTGCAACCCTGTCATGCATCATCTGTTTCTGGGCATTGACCCCGTGGAACTGGGACAGGCACCCTTTGCGTTGGCCATGTCGGAATCGCTGACGCTGGATGCGCGCGAGCTGGGCCTGCATGCCATGAACCCTGCCGCGCGCACCTATCTTCTGCCCTGCATTGCAGGGCATGTGGGCGCGGATGCAGCCGCGGTCGCCCTGTCCGAAAGCCCAGAGACATCGGATGATCTGGTTCTGGTCGTGGATGTGGGCACGAATGCCGAAATCCTGCTGGGGGACAAGCGCCGCGTTCTGGCCTGCTCGTCGCCCACCGGCCCTGCGTTTGAGGGCGCGCAGATATCATCAGGCCAGCGCGCCGCCCCCGGCGCAATCGAGGCGATTCGCATTGACCCCGACACACGAGAGCCGCGCTTTCGCGTCATCGGCTGCGAATTGTGGTCGGATGACCCTGCATTTGCAGATGCCATAGCATCGACCGGCGTGACAGGTATCTGCGGGTCGGGCATTATCGAGGCAGTGGCCGAAATGCGCATGGCGGGGCTGGTGGACAAATCGGGCCTGATCGGGTCTGCGGAACAAACCGGCACATGGCGCTGTCAGGCCGAAGGGCGGACACATGCCTATCTTATCCATGATGCCAGTGCCACAGGCGGGCCACGCATTACCGTGACCCAAGGCGATATCCGCGCCATCCAGCTTGCGAAATCCGCGCTTTATGCGGGCGCACGCCTGTTGATGGATGAAATCGGCACCGACCATGTTGACCGCGTGGTTCTGGCCGGTGCGTTCGGGGCGCATATCAGCCCCAAACATGCGATGGTTCTGGGCATGATCCCCGATGCGCTGCTGGCGAATGTAACCAGTGCAGGCAATGCCGCCGGACATGGCGCGCGGATCGCGCTGTGCAGCGCCAGCGCCCGCGCCGCGATTGAAGGGACGGTGCGGCGCATCCATAAGGTTGAAACCGCCATCGAGCCGCGCTTTCAGGAACATTTTGTCAATGCCAGCGCCCTGCCCCATGCGGTGGATAAATTTCCCGAACTGGCGCAGATCGTCACCCTGCCCGATGTCAGTTTCAACACCGGCGGCGGCGACGGCGATGGCGGGCGGCGCAGACGCAAGCGGGGCTGATGTCCGAACGTGCAGCCATGAAAAAAGCCCGGATGCGACGCATCCGGGCTTTTATTATGCGATAGGTTCCGATCAGTTGCCGGTCAGCTCGCGCAGACGGTCTGCAACCTGTTGCAGCAATTCGGGGTTGTCACCGGCCGCTTGCAACAAACCTTCGATGGTCACACGCTCGGACATGCCAAGACCTGCGGCTTCGATACGCGAACGAATGGCGTCAACCGACAGGTCCAGTCCCAGATCCTGCGTTTCCACGGCTTCGTCGATTGCGTCTGCTGTGGTTTCGGCAGCATCGGATGACAGGTCTTCTGCGGCATCCTCGACAGCGGCGTCTACGGTTGCAGCATCTGTGCCCGCATCTGCGCCATCATCACCAAGGATATCTTCCACAGCATCTTCAACGCTTTGCGATTCTGCCTCAACCTCACCCTCGACCGCCTGATCGACAGTTTCAGCGGCTTCATCGGCAACATCATCAAGCAGCTCTTCGACGCTTGGCTGTTCCTCGGTCAGGTCTTCTTCAATCGCCGGCTCTTCTTCGACTGCTGGCTCTTCGACGGTCTCTTCAATAGGGTCTTCTACTGTCAGCTCGGGTTCAGGCGCGGGAACCGGCTCTGGCACGTCGCGCGATTGCACGCCAAGCCAGATGGCCGCGGCAACCGCGGCTGCGGCGATAATGATCAACACCGATTTGTTCATATGTGGCTTCCTTTACCATAATATCAAACTGGCGTCGGTATATCGCAGAGATTTCTGCGCTTGCAAAGCGCTGATATTCAGTAATGATAAAACAAGCGTGTTACTGCCAAGAACAGTTTGAATCTTCGCGCTTGAATCACATGCCGTGCGGCTTTATCCTGCGCCATCAATGAAACGTGAGAAGGAATCTTACCATAGCCCGCAGACCGCATAATGCCCCGCCGCAACGCGACACTGGCCCGCGTGTGAATGACCGTATCCGCGCGCCGGAAATCCGCCTTATCGGGGCCGAAGGTGAAAATCTTGGGGTTGTAAAACCCTCTCAGGCGATTTTGCTGGCCGAAGAGGTTGGCCTGGATCTTGTCGAAATCTCGCCCAATGCGACCCCGCCGGTCTGCAAGATCATGGATTTCGGCAAGTATAAATACGAAGTCCAGAAGCGCGAAGCCGAAGCGCGCAAGAAACAGCACATTATCGAAATCAAGGAAGTAAAGTTCCGCCCCAATACCGATACGCATGACTATGAAGTCAAGATGCGCAATGTCATCCGCTTTCTGGAAGCTGGCGACAAGGTAAAGGTGACGTTGCGCTTCCGTGGTCGTGAAATGGCGCACCAGAATATCGGGTCCGAATTGCTGCACCGTGTCGCTGGCGACATTAAAGAACTTGGCAAGGTCGAAAGCATGCCCAAGATGGAAGGGCGGCAGATGATCATGATGATCGCACCGCGCTGACCCCGCTTTCGTGAATTCCCCGAACAGACGGCCCGCTGTATTCCGCAGCGGGTCTTTTGTTTGGGGGGCAAGGTTGCAGCCGGTCCAAGGCGATCATGGGCGGGCAGTTCTGGCGTATTGCAGACATCAGAAAAGCCCCAACGCGCGGGGCAAAGGGCGCAGCCCGCCGCGCCATCGGTGGGCCGTCCCGCGGCCTGCCGATTTGGCTGATGACACGCCAAGGCAATGATCTTGGAGTATGCCGCCTGCATAAAGTGCATTCCTCGAACGCCGGATCGGCAGACCCCGGCCCACCGCTGGCGCGGGCTTAGTCCCCGCGCGAATGACCGCAAAAGGCCAAAACCGAACCACGCCCGCATTCAACGATAACCAGACACAACCTCTCAGGCCGCCAGTTCCGGGGCCTGCTGCGCCAGCTTCCGCGCAATCGCGGGTTCCAGCGCGGGCGGTGCGGTGTTCAGCATGAACCCCAATGTCAGATACATGCCTGCGGTTGCCATCAGATCCAGCGCGCCATGCTTGCCCACAAGCGCCACCACTTCGCCCAATAGCGCAGGCTCAAGGCGCTTGCTATCCACCAGCGCATCCACGGCCCCCGCAAGCAAGGCATCTTCGGGCGGCATCTGGGCAAGCGGTCCGCGCAACGCGGCAATGCGCCCTTTGTCCAGCCCCGCCGCCAGCCCGCGCACAACATGCTGGTTCCATTCATAGGCACAGCCCACACGATGCGCGAGGCGCAGAATAACCACCTCTGCCCGCTGCGGCCCAAGGGATGTGTTTTGCACGATATGGGTGCGCAACCCCGTCCATGCCCGCAACAGCGCGGGATGATGGGCCATGATCCGGTAGACATTCAACTGACCGGCAAACCCCGTGCGCAGATCGTCCAGCGCATCGGGCCAGTCAGAATCCGGCAGGGGCGCGAAATCCGGCACACTCATGCAGCCAGCGCCGCCTTGACCGCGTCGGACAGGCGCTGTGTCACCTGCCCCAGATCATCGCGGGTCACAATAAAGGGGGGTGCCAGCAGCACATGATCGCCCTGCACCCCGTCAATCGTGCCCCCCATCGGATAGACCATAAGCCCGCGTTCCATCGCCTCGCGCTTGATATGGGCGTGGATTTTGCGCGCGGGATCAAACGGCGCTTTCGTGTCGCGGTCGGCCACAAGTTCAATCGCCTGAAACAACCCGCGCCCGCGAATGTCGCCAATATGCGGGTGTTGACCAAAAGCCGATTGCAGGTTTTCGCGCAACACCGCGCCCATATCGCGCACATTGGCCAGCAGATTGTCGCGCGCGATCACTTGCTGCACGGCCAATCCGGCAGCCGCCGCCATAGGGTGGCCCATATAGGTATGGCCATGCTGAAAAAACCCCGACCCGTTTGCAAAAGCGTCATAGATCTTGCGGCTTAACAATGTGGCCCCGATAGGCTGATACCCCCCGCCCAAACCCTTGGCGATGGTCAGCAGATCAGGCGCTATGCCGTCATGTTCGCACGCAAACAGGTTGCCCGTGCGCCCCATGCCGCACATCACTTCGTCAAGGATTAACAACACCCCGTAACGGTCACAAATTGCACGGATATGTTTGAAATAATCGCCCACGGCAGGCACTGCGCCCGATGTTGCGCCAACCACAGGTTCGGCCACGAACGCGGCCACTGTGTCGGGGCCAAGTTCCAGAATTTTCGCCTCCAGCTCACCCGCCGCACGCAGGGCGTAGTCGGCGTCCGGCTCGCCCGCATGCTGTTCGCGGTAGGCATAGCAGGGCGCGATGTGATGGGCCTGCATCAACAGCGGTTTGAACTGCGCGCGGCGCCATTCATTGCCCCCTGTCGCCAAAGCGCCCAGCGTGTTGCCATGGTAACTTTGCCGGCGCGCGATAATATGGCGGCGCTGCGGCTGGCCGGTTTCGGTGAAATACTGCCGCGCCATTTTCAACGCCGCCTCGACCGCCTCGGACCCGCCAGACACCAGATAGACATGGCTTAACCCTTCGGGCGCGCTGGCTATCAGCGTGTCGGCAAGGTCTTCGGCCACGTCAGAGGTGAAAAAGCCGGTATGCGCATAGGCCAGCCGGTCAAGCTGCGCATGCAGCGCGGCCAGCACATCGGGATGCGCATGCCCCAGACAGGACACCGCCGCCCCGCCCGACGCATCGATATACTGTTTGCCCGCTGCATCGGTAAAATGGATGCCCGCCGCAGATACTGCCTTGCGGGGGGGGGTATGGATGGAACGGTGCAGCAAATGGGTCATGGGTCTGCCTTGTCATCAGGAAACTGGAAAAACGTGTTCAGCGTGGCCAACTGGCGGTCCAGCCCGTCCAGCCGCGCCAGCGTTTCGGGATCATCGGCGCGCGCGATTAGCGCGGCCAGAATATCGGCCATCAGAAAGGCCGGTGTCATGGCATGCAGATAGGATGCGCTGGCGGTGGGCACGATCAGCGCGGTGTCATCCGCGCCGACCAACGGCGAAAACGGGCTGTCTGTTACCGCGACAATGCGCAGCCCGCGCTGGCGGGCCTGTTCGGTCGCGTCCACCACGGCGCGGGTGTAGGGCTGCACGCAGCACACAAACAGCGCATCACCCGCGCCCGAGCGCATCAGCGGGTCAAACCCCGTGCCCCCTGCCATGTCCAGCAACACCGCACGGTCACTGACCAGCGACAGCGCGTAATAGAAATGCCACGCCACCGCATGGCTTGACCGCTGCCCCAAACAGAATATGCGCGCAGATTTCGACAAGTGATCCGCCGCGCGGTCCAGCGCACTTGCCACATCACTATTGGCCAGTTCCGCGATTTGCGCCGCCGAATGGGCAATCATTGCATTTGCTATGCCTGTCACACTGCCTGCATCCACTTGCAGGCGCCGTTGCGCCTGCCCGCTTAGCCCCTGCCCCATATCGCGCAAAATATCGGCATGCTGGGCGCGCAACACGTCAAAACCTTCGTAGCCAAGCGCTTGCGCCAGCCGTGTCATTGACGCGGGCTGCACGCCTGCGCGCCGCGCCTGTTCGCGCATGGACAGCAATGCCACATCGCGCGGGTTATCTACAATCCATTGTGCAGCTTGGCGCAATTGACCGGGAAGCTCGGGCAGACGGGCTGCTATGCGGGACTGAATTCGTTGCATCATGCCATTGGGCATACCACATCCGCGACGAAAAAACAACATTCATTTCGCATTGTGAAACAAATGTATCATTCCAGTATGAATGACAACGGCTTCCCGCGCGCGGGGAACATCTCATGGCCTGCATCAAACGCGGTGCCCTGGGCCAACAAACACATGCGCCCGTCAGGCAAGGTGACGGTAATGGTCCAGTCCGTGCTGTCGGTTGCGGCGAACATTTCCATCACCGCGCGCCCTGACAGACCAATGGCGCGGCGCGATTGCGCAGCGTCAGCCAGCAGTTTCAAGACATCCGCGCGCGGAGCACAGGACAAACCCTGCGCCTGAACCGGTGCGGCCAACAGGGACACGGCTATCGCAAGGCAGGCAGATTTCAGACGCATAATTCAAGACCTTTCGCATGGGGTATGGACCGAAAACTCAAGTCTGCCACGCCCCTCGCCAAAACGCGGTAAAGACAGCGAACGCAGCGGCCCGCCATACGAAACCGCCATTCTGCCGCAATGCAGCAAAACAGGGCTTGCCAAATGTAACCGAAACTGGTGTTTTGCACGCAATATTATTACAAGGAGAGACTCATGGACACGCGCCCCTTCCGATCGGTTCTGTATATTCCCGGCTCTAAGGAGCGGGCGCTGGAAAAAGCCACCGGCCTTGCAACGGACGCCATTATCTTTGATCTGGAAGATGCGGTTGCGGTTGATGAAAAGCCAAATGCCCGCAAACTGCTGACTGAGAAGCTGTGCGCGCTGGACTATGGCAGGCGCGCGAAACTGGTGCGGATCAATGCGCTGTCATCGCCATGGGGCGCGGATGATCTGGATGTGATTGCCACGGCAAAACCCGAGGCGATCCTGCTGCCCAAGGTGGACAGTGCAGCCCATGTGACCGCGTTGGCCCGCCTGCTGGACGCCCGAAGCGAGACCGCAAACACCCGCATCTGGGCCATGATCGAATCCCCCCTTGGGGTGCTGAACGCGCTGGAGATCGCGCAGGCCCCGCGCATGGGCGGATTCATCATGGGCACGAATGATCTGGCCAAGGATATGGGGTGCCGGTTCCGGGCGGACCGCCTGCCGCTGATGACGGCGCTGCAACTGCCCCTGATGGCGGCCAAGGCGGCCGGAATCGTGGCGGTGGACGGGGTCTATAACGCGTTCAAGGATGAAGAGGGGCTGCGCGCGGAATGCCAGCAGGGCCGCGACATGGGCTTTGACGGCAAGACGCTGATTCACCCCGCACAACTGGACATTGCCAACCAGATTTTTGCGCCATCAGATGACGAAGTAGCCCTTGCGCGGCGCCAGATCGCCGCATTTGAACAGGCGACAGCAAAAGGCGAAGGTGTGGCGGTCGTGGATGGTAAGATTGTCGAAAATCTGCATATTGTGACCGCACAGCAAATCCTTGCGAAGGCAGACGCCATCGCATCCTTTACGGAGTAGCCATTATGGGAACCACCCTTCTGATCCTTGGCGTTGCCCTATGGGCGGGCGCGCATCTGTTCAAGCGACTCGCACCGGAGCGGCGCGCGGAAATGGGCGACAAGGGGATGGGGGTGGTTGCGGTTTTGTTGCTGGTATCCATCGTGGTGATGACCATCGGCTACCGCATGGCCGACCCAATCTGGCTGTGGGTATCGCCGCCATGGATGACGCATCTGAACAACTTGCTGGTGTTCATAGGGTTCTATCTGTTCGCCGTATCGGGGCTGAAAACCGGCCTGCACCAGCGCATCCGTCACCCGCAATTGTCGGGGTTCAAGGCATGGGCACTTGCGCATTTGCTGGTTGTGGGCACTTTGCAGGGCGTCATCCTGTTTGGCGGTCTGCTGGCATGGGCGGTGGTGTCGGTGATTATGATCAACCGCGCAAACCGCGACTGGACACGCCCGCCCGAGGCCGCGATGTGGAAAGAAGGCGTGGCCGTTGTGGGCGCGCTGTTTGCAATGCTGGTGGTGGGCCAGATTCATGGCTGGCTTGGCCCATGGCCATTTGGGGGGTAAACCCCTGGCCTTTTTTTGGGGGAAACCCCTGGCCTTTTGGAGGATAAAATATGCGCGCCTACAGATTGCTGACCGCAGAAGACACATCTGCCTTTTGCCACAAGGTCACAGACGCCCTGTCCAAGGGCTGGGAATTATATGGATCGCCCGCCTATGCCCATGATCCGGCAACCGGCACCATGCGCTGTGCGCAGGCCGTCATCAAGGATGTAGCGGGGGAGTATGACCCCGACGTGCGGCTGGGCACCTTGTGAGACGACAGGAACTGCCGCAAAAAAGTTGAGTATTTGTAGCAAGATGAAGAGGGCAGGATGAGCAAGACCAGTGCGGGGCGTTTCTTTGAGGATTACCGGATCGGGCAGGTCATCGACCATGCCGTGCCGCGCACTGTTGGGGCGGGGGAGCGTGCGCTGTATCATGCGTTGTATCCCGCGCGCGGCGCATTGTATTCATCGGATGAATTTGCCCGCGCCTGCGGCCTGCCCGCCAGCCCTGTGGATGATCTGATTGCCTTTCATATCGTGTTTGGCAAATCGGTGCCGGATATCAGCCTGAACGCAGTCGCCAATCTGGGCTATGCGGCGGGGCGGTTCGTGCGCCCTGCCTATCCCGGTGACACATTGCAAAGCCGTTCGGACATCATCGGGCTGAAACAGAATTCAAACGGCAAATCCGGCGTGGTCTATGTGCGCACGCGCGGACGCAACCAGCGCGGCGATGTGGTGCTGGAGTATGTGCGCTGGGTGATGGTGCGCAAACGCGATAGGGATGCGCCCGCCCCCGAAACACTGGTGCCGGATCTGCCGCAAGTGGTGGCGGCGCAGGATCTGGTTGTGCCAGACGGTCTGGATTTCACCGGCTATGATTTCACCGCCGCAGGCGAGTCGCACCGCTGGGGTGACTATGCCGTGGGCGAGCGGATTGACCATGTGGACGGCGTCACCATTGAAGAAGCCGAGCATATGCTGGCCACGCGGCTGTGGCAAAACACCGCCAAGGTCCATTTCGATGCCACATTCCGCCCCGATGGCAAGCGGCTGATCTATGGCGGGCATATTATATCACTGGCACGCGCGTTGTCGTTCAACGGGCTGGCCAATGCGCAGATGATCGCGGCCATCAATGGCGGCGCGCATGCGAACCCCTGTTTTGCAGGCGACACGGTGCGCGCATGGTCCGAAGTGCTGGACCGCGCCGACACCCCTGCCCCCGGTGTCGGTGCATTGCGGTTGCGGCTTGTTGCCACCAAAGGGGCGGCGGGCGTGTTGCGCGGGGATGATGGGAAATATGACCCTGATGTGCTGCTGGATCTGGACTATTGGGTGTTGGTTCCACGCTAGGACACGGCCCCGAGTCGCAGGCATGGCGATAGGTGATCACAAGGCAACGCATAATGTGATCACAAGCTGGCATCGTGTGATCACATATTTCATTTTGCTTGCGATTTTATTACAAACCGCACGGATTTTATGGCGCAAACCCGCCTCGGCGCGTGACATTCTGATAAAATCCGCTATTGAATGGGGCAGAGCTAAGGCACTTGAGCCAGGCTGCCATTTGCAGCCCTGCCATAGAAAAGGGAGCCATCCATGGCCGACGTGAACAGGGGCAACCGCCCGCTTTCCCCGCATTTGCAAATTTACCGCCTGCCGCTGGCTGCCGTCTCGTCGATCCTGAACCGGATTACCGGGGTGGGCATGACCCTTGCCGCGATGCTGATTGTCTGGTGGTTTGCCGCAGGCGCATTCGGCGCTGGATATTTCGAATTCGTTGACGGCTTGCTGACCTCTGTTATTGGCCATCTGGTGATGATCGGCTCGCTGGCGGCACTTTGGTATCACATGCTCAATTCCATCCGGCACCTGATCTGGGATACAGGCCGCATGATGGGCATCGATATCGTCGAGAAAACGACCTATGTGGTCTTCGCAGGCACTGTCGTTCTGACATTGCTGACAATCATCATCATATAAGGGGCGCGCAACATGGGGTTCAAAACAGCTTATGCCCGCGTACACGGGTCCGGTTCCGCAGGCGAAGGATCACATCACTGGTGGTCCCAGCGCATGACATCGGTCGCGCTTATCCCTTTGACACTGCTGTTCATCGTGCCGTTCGGGCGGGCGTTGGGGTCCGGGCATGACGCATTTGTCGCCACCTATTCCAACCTGTGGCACGCATTGGTCGCGATTTTGTTCATCATCGCGGTTTTCGCGCATTTGCAGCAGGGCTTGCAAACGGTGCTGGAAGACTATGTGCCAAACAAGGCCGCGCGCACAGTTTCGCTGCTGGCCAACACATTGCTGTGCTGGGCGTTCGGCGTTGCCGGTGTCCTGTCGGTTGCATCCGTCCTGTTCAGCGCCTGAGGGAAAGACATGTCTGCATACAAGATCGAAGAACATACCTATGATGTGGTCGTGGTGGGCGCAGGTGGCGCAGGGTTGCGCGCGACACTGGGCATGGCCGAACAGGGGTTGAAAACCGCCTGTGTGACCAAGGTTTTCCCGACCCGCAGCCACACTGTGGCCGCACAGGGCGGCATTGCCGCAAGCCTGTCGAATATGGGGCCGGACCATTGGCAATGGCACATGTATGACACCGTCAAGGGGTCGGACTGGCTGGGCGATACGGATGCGATGGAATATCTGGCACGCGAAGCCCCCAAAGCGGTCTATGAGCTGGAGCATTACGGCGTGCCGTTTTCGCGCACCGAAGAGGGCAAGATTTACCAGCGCCCCTTTGGCGGCCACACGACCGAATTCGGCGAAGGCCCGCCCGTGCAGCGCACATGTGCTGCCGCCGACCGCACTGGCCACGCCATGCTGCACACGCTGTATGGCCAGTCGGTCAAGCAAAAGGCCGAGTTTTTCATTGAATATTTCGCAACCGACCTGATCATTTCCGAAGATGGCGTGTGTCAGGGCGTGCTGGCATGGAAACTGGATGATGGCACGCTGCATCTGTTCAGCGCCAAGATGGTGGTTCTGGCAACGGGCGGTTATGGCCGCGCCTATTTCAGCGCCACATCGGCCCATACCTGCACCGGTGACGGAAACGGGATGGTGGCACGCGCGGGCCTGCCGCTTCAGGATATGGAATTCGTGCAATTCCACCCGACCGGCATTTACGGTGCAGGCTGCCTGATTACCGAAGGCGCGCGCGGCGAAGGCGGTTACCTGACCAATTCCGAGGGCGAGCGCTTCATGGAACGCTATGCCCCCCATTACAAGGATCTGGCCCCGCGCGACTATGTCAGCCGTTGTATGACGATGGAAATTCGCGAAGGGCGCGGTGTTGGCGCAAATGGCGACCATATCCATCTGCACCTGAACCACCTGCCGCCAGAAACCCTGAAACTGCGCCTGCCCGGCATTTCCGAATCCGCGCGGGTCTTTGCCGGTGTTGACGTGAACAAGGAACCCATCCCCGTTCTGCCAACAGTGCATTACAACATGGGCGGGATTCCCACCAATTACTGGGGCGAGGTTCTGAACGCCGATTCTGAAAACCCGGACCGCGTGTCACCGGGGCTGATGGCGGTGGGCGAAGCGGCCTGTGCCAGCGTGCACGGGGCAAACCGCCTTGGCTCGAATTCGCTGATTGACCTTGTAGTGTTCGGACGTGCGGCCGCCATTCGCGCCGGTCAGGTTGTGGACCCAAAAGCGCCCAACCCCAAGCTGAACAAGGCCAGCGTGGACAAGGCGCTGGAACGGTTCGACAGGTTCCGCAATCTGGACGGCGCTGTGCCGACATCGGACCTGCGGCTTGAAATGCAAAAGGCCATGCAGTCGGATGCGGCGGTGTTCCGCACCGATAAAACGCTGGCCGAAGGGTGCCGCAAGATGCAGGATGTGGCAGGCAAGATGGCTGACCTGAAGGTCACCGACCGCAGCCTGATCTGGAACACCGACCTGATGGAAACGCTTGAACTGGACAACCTGATGCCTTGCGCATTGACCACCATTGTGGGCGCCGAGGCGCGCAAGGAATCGCGCGGGGCGCATGCGCATGAGGATTATCCCGACCGCGACGACGCCGCATGGCGCAAGCACACACTGGCATGGGTGGACAACACATCGGTCCGGCTGGATTACCGCCCCGTCCATACCGAACCGCTTACGCTGGAAGCTGATGGTGGCATCTCGATGCAGAAAATCGCCCCTGCCGAACGTAAATTCTGACGGGTCGGGCGCAGATGGCTTTCATCAGAAAACAGGTTTTGACGGGTCGGAGAGCGCGGACAGGGCTGGTCTGTGCCGCAGTTCTGGCACTGGCTGCCTGCGCCGATATGCAAGACCAACTGGCGCGCGACGCGGCGCGCAGTGTCGTGCGTCCGGCGCTGGCGGATAATTTTCCCGGCGTGCCGTTGGAACCTGCCAGCGATTGCGTGATCAACAACGCCAGCGCAAGCGAACTGACGCGGCTTGCACTGGCAGCGGGGCAACCGACCATCAGCCCCCAGACAAATGCGCTGGTGGTCGAAATTGCCACGCGCCCCGAAACGATTAGATGTCTAGCCACAGACGGGCTTGCCCCGTTCCTGCTTTAAGGAGGCGAAAATGGTCCAACTGACCCTGCCCAAGAATAGCCAGATGCGCATCGGCAAGACCTGGCCCAAGCCAGAAGGCGCCACAAACCTGCGCAAGTTCCAGATTTATCGCTGGAACCCCGATGACGGGGAAAACCCGCGTGTGGACACCTATTTTGTCGATATGGACACATGCGGCCCCATGGTTCTTGACGCGCTGATCAAGATCAAAAGCGAGATCGACCCCACGCTGACCTTCCGGCGGTCCTGCCGCGAAGGGATTTGCGGGTCCTGCGCCATGAACATCGATGGCGGCAACCAGCTGGCCTGTATTTTCGGCATGGATGAGGTGAAGGGCGATGTAAAGATCTACCCGCTGCCGCATATGCCGGTGGTCAAGGATCTGGTGCCTGACCTGACGCATTTCTATGCGCAGCATGCGTCCATCAAGCCCTGGCTGGAAACCAAATCGAACACCCCCGCCAAGGAATGGAAACAGTCGATTGAAGATCGTGAAAAACTTGACGGGCTTTATGAATGTGTGATGTGCGCGTGCTGCTCCACTTCGTGCCCAAGCTATTGGTGGAACGGCGACCGCTACCTTGGGCCAGCGGCGTTGTTGCATGCCTATCGCTGGATCATCGATTCACGCGATGAAGCCACGGGCGAACGGCTTGACGATCTGCATGACCCGTTCAAGCTGTATCGGTGCCACACCATCATGAACTGCACCAAGACCTGCCCAAAGGGGCTGAACCCCGCCAAGGCCATTGCCGAAGTCAAGAAAATGATGATTTCGCGCACGCATTGACGCCAAAGCGCTGGGTTATCGGATCAAAGGCCGGTCGCATTTGCGCCGGCCTTTATGATGAGTGTGAAGCACAAACTTGATTATGTGACAGCGGATGAATCCGGTCCAGTGACCGACTGGCCATCTTACCGTCCTACGTAACCAATGGTCAGTTCTGGCCTTTTGCGGACATCGGGAAAGCCCCAAGGCGCGGAGCAAAGGCCGAAGCCCGCCGCGCCATCGGCGGGCCGTCCCGCGGCCTGCCGATTTGGCCAGCGACACGCGAAGCGATTTAAGTAAGGGATATGCAGCCCGCATAAACTGCGCGTCACAAATGTCGGATCGGCAGACCCCGGCCCACCGATAGCGCGGGCTTAGTCCCCGCGCGAATGACCGCAAAAGGCCTGCCCCAACCCGCCAACGGTGTTGCCTCGACCGGACATGCATATGCTCCAAACCCTCGTCACCACTGTCGCGGCGGGGAACGCTTGCGCTGGTATCAGTCACATACCTCGGATTGCTGCGCCATGCAGCTTTGCGCCAGTGCTTCCCCATCTGCCTGCGCATCAGGGGGCATGACATCGCGCAGCGCCGCGATCAGATCCTGCGCGGACTCGTGGCCTGCGTTTTGCGCGTTCAGCGCCCATGCCAGCGCAAGGCGGTAACTGCCCCGCCCGCCCCGACCGCGTGCCTGCATCAGCGCCAGATTATACATTGCAGGCGCAAAGCCCGCATGGGCTGCGCGCAGATACCAGCCGCGCGCGGCGGCCGCATCCTGCGCCACGCCGTGCCCTGCCGCCAAGGCGCGGGCCAGTTCAAATTTCGCCGCAACATGGCCTTGCCCTGCGGCCTGTTCGAACCAATGCGCGCCCTGTTGGGGGTGCCCCCCCTCCATCAGCAGGGTCGCAAATGCAAACTGCGCCTGTGCGTGACCTTGCTGCGCAGCCCGCTCATACCAATGCCGGGCTGCATTGGGGTCACCTTCACCTGCCAGCCCCTGATCAAGGATAAGCCCCGACATGAATTGCGCGGTCACATCACCGGCATGCGCGGCCCGTTCATACCAATGTGCAGCCTGCACCCAGTCATGCCGGTCCAGCGACAGGTCCGCCAGCGCAATTTTCGCGGGCAGATATCCGGCCTTTGCGGCCTTGCCCAACCAGTGATCCGCCTGATCCGTGCCAATACCACCCTGCCCTGCAAGCGCCAGAACGCCCAGATTGTATTGCGCCAGCACGTCCCCGCGCGATGCCAGCGGTTGCAGGATCTGCACCGCGCGGTCACTGTCGCCCCGATCCAGATATGCCAGCGCATCATCTACCCGCAATTGCGCAGTCGCGCCTGTGGGGTGCGCCATCAACGCCAGCGCCACACATACCATTCGTATCACGTTTCCCGCGCCCCGTATTTGTCCTGCTTTCGGTTTCTATACTTTGGGGTCGGGGCGCTGTCACGCCTTTGTGACATGCCCGCGACAGCTTGCGCCAGGGATGCAGGGACTTTATGCGTAGCGCACGAAAAGGAGGCCCCATGACACCCGACCAGATTGAAGCGCTTTTCACCCGTTCCGATGGCAGTTTTCTGTGCGCACGCTGGGGCCGGCCCATCGTGCCGGTGATCTTCGGGGTGGAAGATGCCACACTCGCCACCATCAAAGGCGCGATTGAGGCGGTGGTCGCGCTTGCCGGTCACAAAATGGCGGAAACCGATCCCGAACTGGGTGCAAACCTGATGGTTTTTGTCTTCAGGGACTGGTCGGAATTGCTGGAGGTCCCCAATCTGGACCGGCTGGTTGACGGGCTGGAACCACTGGTGGCGCGGTTGCGCGCGGCAGGGGCGAACCAGTATCGCGTGTTTCGTTTTGACGAGCGGAACGCAATCCGCGCGGCGTTCGTGTTTGTGCAGATGGATGATGCATTATCCGATGTGCCCGCCGATGTTCTGGCGCTGTCACAGGCGGTGCAGGTCATCCTGCTGTGGTCCGATCGTGCATTCACAGACATGTCCGCGCTGGCGGTCCATCAGGGCCAGACCATCCTGCGCCCTGAGATTGCAGGCGTCATCCGTGCGGCCTATGATCCTGTCCTGCCCGCTGTCGCCGCTGACCGCACCCATGCGTTGCGCCTGTCTGCGCGTATAAGTGCGCCTCAATAGGGGGTAGCGGGGCTTCGCGGTCATTCACGCTTGGATACAGCCCGCGCCATCGGCGGGCCGGGGTTTGCCGATCCGGCGTTGGTGAAATTCACTTTATGCAGGCATCATACTCCCAAGATCATGGGCTTGGCTTACCGTCAGCCAAATCGGCAGGCCGCGGGACGGCCCGCCGATGGCGCGGCGGCCGGCCGCCGTGCTTCCGCACCATGGGGTGTCCGCTTGAGGCCCGCATTACCCCCCCCGTCCCCCCC
>JAFIEO010000033.1 GCA_020832445.1 Paracoccaceae bacterium | reverse complement strand
ACATATGTGGCGGGAATGCAGTGTTATCGTAGGGTTGGCACTTGATGCATAACATTAAAAAAACCGCTCAAGGCATTAGCCTGAAGCGGTTTTTTAAGTTTCGCATGGTGCCCAGGAGAGGACTCGAACCTCCACGCCCTTACGGGCACTAGCACCTGAAGCTAGCGCGTCTACCAGTTCCGCCACCTGGGCAGGTTGCGTGAAGGGGTGTTTATGGCGCGGCGCTTGCACTGTCAACGGGGGAAATGAAGGAAAAATGCCGCGCATGAAAAAAACCGTTCGGGCTTGTCGTGCGCCCGGTGCAGGGCTATTGATGCAGGCATGAAACCCACAGGTATTGAACCTCAGGCGGAGGGCGCACCATGACGCAGCTTGTTACCATTTTTGGCGGGTCCGGCTTTGTCGGCCGATATATTGCGCGGCGCATGGCAAAGGCGGGCTGGCGTGTGCGCGTGGCTGTGCGCAGGCCCAATCAGGCGCTGCATGTCAAACCTTATGGCGCGGTCGGGCAGGTGGAACCGGTATTTTGCAACATTCGCGATGATGCGTCGGTTCAGGCCGTCATGCAGGGCGCGGATGCGGTTGTGAATTGCGTGGGCATTCTGGGCGAAGTCGGGCGCAACCGCTTTGATGCGGTGCAGGCCGAAGGTGCGGGACGGATTGCGCGCATTGCCGCGCAATTGCAGGTCGCACGGCTGGTGCATGTGTCGGCAATCGGGGCTGATGTGCAATCCGACAGCCTGTATCAGCGCAGTAAGGCCGAAGGCGAAGCGCAGGTTATCCAGCATTTTCCGGGTGCCGTGATTCTGCGCCCGTCGATCATTTTCGGGGTCGAGGACCAGTTTTTCAACCGCTTTGCCGCGATGACCCGTTTTTCACCATTCCTGCCTGTTGTGGGCGCGGATACACGCTTTCAGCCGGTTTATGTGGATGATGTCGCCAAGGCGGCGGAAGCGGCGTTAAGCCGCGACATTGCCGCCGGTGTGTATGAACTGGGCGGACCGGACAGCGCAACGTTCCAAGAGTTGATGCAGATAATGCTGGCGGAAATCCGGCGCAACCGCATCATTTTGAACGTGCCGTTCTTTGTGGCGGGCATCATGGGGGGCGTGCTGGATATTGCGCAAAAAGTGTCACTGGGGCTGTTTACGAACACGGTTTTGACGCGCGATCAGGTTCGCAACCTGCGGCGCGACAATCTGGTCAGTGATGATGCGATTGGGTTTTCTGAACTTGGCATCACCCCAATTCCCATGAGTGCTGTATTGCCATCTTATCTGTGGATTCACCGGCAGGGCGGCCAATACAAGGCCATTCATGAATCCGCCGAACAGTTGCGCAATAGCGGGCATTGACAGCGGGGCGGAAGGGCAACCCATGGAGGCAGGTGCCCCTTCCCCTTCGGGGTCAGCGCGGCGGCAGGACTTTGTCCACAACGTGAATCACGCAGTTGGACCGGTTCACATCGGAAATGGTTACCCGACCTGCATTTCCGGACTGGCCATAAACCCGAAGGGTTTTGCCCCGAACCTGTGCGCTAGCGCATGTTGCTTAGAAGTGGGAACCGGTTTTGAGCTTCTTGAACACGCGAAATCAATAAGTTAGAGCATGCCTCGTGAATGCGACTGAACGTGATATGCCCTAAGGGGCGCGTCCGATAGTGTTCGCATATCTGCGTGTCCCATGTTCGATGAACGGTCGATCGGACATGAAAGCTTCAGATCAATGCAGTGAAATGCGCGGCCCTCAGCTTTCGCTGAGTTCCGCAACGGCCAGCACGTCACCGGTTGGCAGCCCCGTGGGTGACCCGCCTGCGGGTTCCAGACTGATTGCCAGCACCTGCCCTTGCGCAAGTTCGGCAGGCAGGGCCAGTTCTGCGGCACGCACCACCCCAAGCGAGCGCGGAACCTCGGTCTCGTCAATCACCCATAATTCATAATCCAGATCGGCGCCTGCATCCTGCCCGCGCAGGGTGACACGCAGTTCCGTGGCCGCGACATCAAAGCGGGCCTGCAACACCAGTTCACGGTCGGTGGCGACCAGTTCCGCCTGAAGCACCGGCCCGGTAGGCGGCGCGGCGGGCACAAATACCAGAATGGCCACGCCAATCGCTGCTGCAACCGCAGTTCCCGACAGTAAGCCCCAAAGCCACGATTTGCGGCTGCGTTGTTGCGGGGCGGGGAATAGCTGCGCTTCGATCTGGGGCATCAGGTCGGGAGCGTCTGCATTTTCATATAGCTCGTTCAGGGGGGCAAGGCGGGCTTCCCATGCCTGCACAAGCTGTGCAAAACTTCCGTCAACCGCGCAGCGCGCCTTGGCTGCCTGCCAGTCGTCACCATCCAGCAGGCCAAGCACATATTCTGCGGCCAGCACGTCATCATCGGGGATCGGGGTTTGTGGTGTCTGTTCGCTCATTTTTCCAGACACTCCTTCAGGCTGATCAAGGCCCGTCTCAACCATGTGCGCATCGTATTCAGCGGCACATCGAACCGGCTTGCGAGTTCCTGATAACTTAATCCTTGCAGATAGGCGCCCTGAACGGCGGTTGCGCGATCCTCCGGCAGCTCCTTGATGCAGGCGACCACCCGCAGCATTTCCATGCGCGCAAGTGATTGTTCTTCCGCGCCCGGTGTCGGGTCTGGCAGGCGCGCGATCGGGTCATCGTGATCATCAGCGGAATACCCGCCCGAGGGGGTGGTTCGCAGCCTTGCAGGACGCGATGCCCGCAAGCAATCCAGTGCATGATTTCGCGTTACAGCGCAGATCCAGCCCATACCGGTCCCTTTTTCGGGGTCAAAGGCCGCTGCACGATTCCAGATCTTTATCATGACATCTTGCAATGCATCTTCTGCATCGGGCCTGTTACCCAACATACGCATTAAGATGCCCATCAGTTTCGGGGCGGCCTGATTATACAGCGCCCGCAGCGCGTTTTTGTCCTGCCGCGTGATGCGGTTCAGCAGAAGCGCTATGTCGTCAGCCACAATAGTAAGACCCTTTTGCCCGATCATCGCAAGCCTGCGCCCGACGATACTGTATTGCTGCCCGTTCCAGGATCATGATTCAAGTCGCAATCGCAATTCGCGCAGCACTGGAACCGTCTGGCGAACGCGGTCTTCGCCCAGCGTTTTTGCAATGTCATCGATCAGCGGGCTGATTGCGGCAAGGGCGGCATCGCGTGCCGCGCGCCCCGCAGGGCTGATTGCAACCATTTTGCGCCGCGCATCGTCCCAGTCGGGGCGGATATGAACGTAACCTGCCCATTCCAGCTTGTTCAATGTGTTGGTCATTGCACCGCGTGTCACATGAAAGGCGCGCGCCAGTTCTGCGGGGCTGCGTTCTGCCTGCTGGCGCGAAAGCAGGTTCAGCACACCGAAATGTGACAGCTCCATCCCCTTTGGCAACACTTTGGACAGGCGGTTGCGGGCCAGTTGATCTGCCATCAGCAATTCACTGAAAAGGGCGTTCGCCAGATCTGAACGCGTTGCAGATGTCATGGGTGTGCCGGTCCTTCGATGGGTCTGTCGTGGAACAATGCGGGAATGCGTCCGCGCGCGCCCACAATCTGGTCAAGATCGAGTGTCACAAACCCTACACCCGGTTGCGTGCCCATATCCAGCAACACCTCGCCCCACGGGCTTACGGCAAGGGAATGTCCGTAGGTCTGGCGTGGTTTGCCTTCATGTGCCGCATGCTGGCCGGTTTGCGCAGGCGCCAGCACAAAACACCCCGTTTCGATGGCGCGCGCGCGCAGCAACACATGCCAATGCGCGGCCCCCGTCACCGGACTGAATGCGGCGGGCACGGTCAGAATTTCCGCACCCGCCTGCGCAAGTGCGCGGTAAAGATAGGCAAAGCGCAGGTCATAACAAACGCTTAGTCCAATACAGGCCAGGTCGGTATCGGCCAGAACCGCTTGGGTGCCCGGTCTGAAGCCCGACGATTCGCGGTAGGATTCGGCCTCTGACACCTGCACGTCGAACATATGCACCTTGTCATAGCGCGCAGCGATTGTGCCATCCGGGGCGATCAGGAAAGACCGGTTCGCAAACCGCCCGTCCGCATCATGTGTTTTCAGCGCCAATGATCCGATCAGCACCCAGATTTGCAACTCGCGCGCGGCATCGCGCAGCGCGGCAAGGGTTATGTCGCTGTCTTCGTGTTGCAAGACCTTGTTTTGATGCGCGCGCGAGGAGGACACACAATTGGTCACTTCCGGTGTCAGGGCGATATGCGCCCCGCCTGCGGCGGCTTCATGCAGATAATCCAGTATCACCGGCAGGTTTGCGGCAGGGTCGTCGCCGGAATTCAATTGCAGAAGTGCCGCGCGCAGCCCCATTGCTTTACCCTTTCAGCAAGGGATCAAGTTTGCCCGCACGCTCCAGCGCATACAGCTCGTCACAGCCGCCGACATGGGTTTGCCCGATGAAGATTTGCGGCACAGTATGACGCCCGGCTGCGCGTTTCATCATTTCGGCGCGACGGTCCGGGGTGCGGCTTAGGTCGATTTCCGTGAAGCTGGCCCCTTTGGACGTCAGCAGGCGTTTCGCCGAATGGCAAAAGCCGCATAGCGGCGAGGTATAAATTTCAATTGGTTGCATCGCGGGCGTCCTGTCTTTTCGGGTTGCGGCGCACTATAGCCGATCATGGCGTATGTGCAACGCGCGCCAGTGCAATGACACGAACAGACGCCGCCCCGCGTGCCAGCAGCGTATCGCTTGCTGCCGCGAATGTCGCCCCTGCGGTCATGACATCATCCACCAGCAGAATGTGACGGCCTGCGATGCGATGCGCCTGTCGCGGGTTGGCACTGAACGCCCCTTCGACATTTGCAAACCGGCCCATACGCCCGCGCCCGTCCTGTGTGCCGGTATAGCGGTTGCGAATCAGCAAATCAGGGCAATGCGCAAGTTGCAGGTTGCGGGCCAATGCGCAGGACAGAACCGCCGCCTGATTATAGCGCCGTTTCAGCAGCCGCAGCCAATGCAGCGGGACGGGCGCAACCAGCATGTCCGGCTGCACCATTGGCCGCGCAACCCGTGCCAGCCATTTCCCCGCGACAGGGGCGTGGTCCAGCCGGTCGTGATATTTAAGGCCCAGCAGGATCTGGCGGGCCTTGTCGCCATAGACCATCACCGCGCGCCCTTGTTCCCATGGCCGCGCAAGGGTCAGGCAATCATCGCAGATTACATCCCAGTCCGCTGCGCTGTCGCCGGGCAGGGGCGTGCCACACAGGTTGCAGCATTGTCCGAAAATAAAGCCGGTGTCGCGCCAGCACGCGGGGCACAGCGCGCCTTGTTCTTCGACCAGCGTGTCGCAGGTCATGCATTGCGGCGGATAGACCGCGTGCAGCAGGCGCGTGGCAAATGTTTTGCCGGTGACGTGCAGCCGCTGCATGGTCTTTTGCCTTTCCAAGCGAACTCTCCTACATAATGGGTCGTTGATACGACCACAGGCCCATTCATGACCCGCACCACCCCGCCAGAATTGACAGACCGTGCTGCCTTGCTGCGCAACCGCGCGCGGGCATCCGCGACGCGCCAGGTCCCTTTCCTGCACCAGCTTGCACAAGAGGAACTTCAGTTTCGTCTGGATATGGTTAACAGACCGTTTAACGCGCCGGCCATAATCACGGGTTTGCCGCAGGTCTGGGCGGATTTCGTGCCAGATGCGCGCGTCGTCGCTGATGACCCCGTGCTGGATCTGCAAGAGGGCGCACATGATCTGGTGCTGCATGTGATGGCGCTGCACTGGGCGTCGGACCCTGTGGGCCAGATGGTGCAGGCGCGGCGCGCCCTGCGCCCTGACGGGCTGTTTCTGGGGGTGATGTTCGGCGGGCAGACCTTGGCGGAATTGCGCAGCGCGCTTGCACAGGCCGAAGCGGACCTGACGGGCGGGTTGTCCCCAAGGGTGGTGCCAATGGCCGAAATCCGCGACCTGGGTGCGCTGTTGCAGCGTGCCGGATTGGCCTTGCCGGTGGCAGATTCGCTGACCCAGACGGTCGCCTATAGCCGTCTGCAACGCTTGTTCGACGACCTGCGCGAGATGGGCGAACGCAACGCATTGGCCGCGCGTCGCCGCAGTCTTAGCCCCCCTGCGCTGTTTCGACGCACAGAGCAAAATTACGCCGCGCATTACGCCGATGACAGCGGGCGCCTACAGGCCACATATGAGCTTATCTTCCTGACAGGATGGGCGCCAGACGACAGCCAGCCGCGCCCGCTGCGCCCCGGTTCTGCCAAAATGTCACTGGCAGATGCGCTGGGAAGTGTGGAAACACCGCTGCCAGATCAGGTGAAAATCCCCGGCAATGATTGATTCCGCATGAAAAACAGTTATGTCAGCAACCAACATCTGAACATACCGGAATGAAAGACCCTGCCATGCTTGATGCAAAGCCCCAGTCTACTGCGCACGGCTGCCCTGTCCATATGGATCATCCGGGTGAGGGGCGTCTGGCCCATGCGGAAGCAGACCACCCCCCCGTGCCACAGGCCAAAATTGGTGTGTTGCTGGCCAATCTGGGAACACCGGATAATTACGATTACTGGTCCATGCGGCGCTATCTGAACGAATTTCTGTCAGACAAGCGCGTGATCGATTACCCCGCGTGGAAATGGCAGCCACTTTTGCAGTTGATCATCCTGACCAAACGGCCCTTCACATCGGGGGCGAATTACAAATCCATCTGGAACCATGACAAGGGCGAAAGCCCGCTGATGACCATCACAAAAGACCAGACCGCCAGCATCGCAAAATCGATTGCCACGCAGTTTGGCGATAATGTCATGGTGGATTTCTGCATGCGGTATGGCAACCCGTCCACGCAATCCAAGGTGGATGAAATGGTCAAGGCCGGGTGCGAGAAGATCCTGTTCTTTCCGCTGTATCCGCATTACGCGGGCGCGACATCTGCGACCGCCTGTGACCAGTTCTTTCGCGCCCTGATGGATCAGAAATGGCAGCCTGCGGCCCGCACGGTTGCGCCTTATTTCGACCATCCCGCCTATATTTCCGCTTTGGCAAAATCGGTGCAGGACACCTATGACCAGATGAGCGAGAAACCAGAGGTTCTGGTGGCATCCTACCATGGGATGCCAAAACGCTATCTGCTTCAGGGGGACCCCTATCATTGCCACTGCCAGAAAACCACGCGGTTGCTGCGCGAGGCATTGGGCTGGGAAAAGGACAAGGTTCAGACCACATTCCAGTCGGTTTTCGGCACCGAAGAATGGTTGCGCCCCTACACGGTGGAACATGTCGCCGATCTGGCGCGGCAGGGCGTGAAGCGGCTTGCGATTGTGGCGCCGGCATTTTCTGCCGACTGCATCGAGACGCTGGAAGAAATCAACGAAGAAATCCGCGAAAGTTTTGAACATGCGGGCGGGGAACAGTTCACCTATATCCCTTGCCTGAATGATGATCCCGCGCATGTGGACGCGCTTGTTCAGGTGATCGCGTCCAATCTGTCGGGCTGGACCTGATAATTCTGTGGTGCCTGTGTCTGATCATGTGCTGCTGAATCGACGGGGGGCACGGGCTTATACACGCGTTTTGATCCCCCCCGAAATTCCGGCACTTTTGCGATCTGCCTACGCGATTCGTCGGGGGGGCGCGCGTGGCACCGAAGTTCTTGCCGGAAATGAAAAATGGCGGGCACAAGGCCCGCCATTTCTACGAAACCTAGGTTTCGTAACTTATTTTGCGGCAACAGCAGCAGCCACAACCAGAAGCAGCATCAGCGGAACGATGATGCCAGCCGAGGAAGAGCTTGTGTCTTCAACGATAACTGCTGGTTCAACAACGGGTTCTGCATATTTGCCGCCCATACCACCAGCGAAAGCCGAAGTGGCAGCCATGGACAGTGCTGCTGCGAGTGCGATCTTTTTCATAGTAACCTCCAGTATTTACCTGCAACCCAATCATTGGGCACAGGCACCCAAGACGAAATGTCGTGATCTCGGTAAAACCACTTTCCATCGCGAAACGCAACGGGCAGTTGTCAAGCGTTGTGCAGGATTTTGTGGATATCGTCAAATTCGCAACACTTTCGCGCCGTATTTCGACGTGATGCCGCAGGTTACCACACTGGCAAGTTGGCCCAGTAGTTGCATAACTGTCAAAACACAGGTGATCACGGCTAGTTGTGTTTGAAAACCCTGTGCGTAAGGGCTATGCAGCAGCCTGTCGCGAAAAGGATGAATCTGGATATGTTGCGGACTATTGTTATATCTCTGCTTGGTGCGCTGTTTCTGGCTGCATGTGATGTGTCACCTGTGGCCATGCGCATGGGGCCGGATGGAAAGCCGGTTCCGGCTGTGTATCGAATCGGTCAAAGTGATGCGCCGCGCGTGCGCCAGCGCATGCAGGACGGCCTGAACACGATGCGTGCGCAGCACGGCCAGCCGCCACTTCAGGGCAATGCCGAACTGGCCAGCGCTGCGGCAACGCACGCGCAGGACATGTCGTTCCAAAGCCGCCCGTGGCATTGGGGGTCGGACGGGTCCAGCCCGATGCAACGTGCGCAACGTGCGGGCTATCAGGGGACGTTCGTGGGCGAGATGGTTTCGGAAACCTTCGAGACAGAGATTGAAACTGTCACAGCATGGATGCAGGAGCCGGAAACCCGTGCAGTCATTCTGGACAGCCGTGCGCGTGATGTGGGCGTGGGCTGGCATCAGGATGGCAACGGAAAACTGTGGTGGGTGGTTGTTCTTGGGGAACCGGCAGCAGGGTTCCAGATCGCCGGGCGGTGATACCGAGTTTGCACCTGTGATATAACACTAAAAAAGAAGCCGCGCCCGAAGGGACGCGGCTTTTTCCATGGAAAGGGGGTTAGGCATTTGGCGCAAACGCAGGCACCGTTCTTATGGGACATGCATACGCTTTGGCCGGTCGCAGGATCATCGTGAAGATACCGCGCCCCGAGAAGCAATCATCTGCGTAGCAGGTTTTGGCCTGTTGCGGTCAGTGGGAATGCCCAAGGCGCGGAGCAAAGGGCGAAGCCCGCCGCGCCATCGGTGGGCCGTCCCGCGGCCTGCCGATAACCTGATGGCAGGCCAAGCCTTTGAAGTCAGGATTGTGCAGCTTGCATAAACTGCATTCTTATAATGTCGGATCGGCAGACCCCGGCCCACCGATGGCGCGGGCTTGGTTCCAATGCGAAGGGCAGCTTCAGGCCAA
>JAFIEO010000026.1 GCA_020832445.1 Paracoccaceae bacterium | reverse complement strand
GCCCTGCCGCCACATACGCACAAATCCGTTGCCGAAGATCCAAAGAGTAAGGCTTGCCCATCATACACCTCCAGAACGAAGTGAATCAGACAAAAGCCCCCTTGGGAATCCCCATGCGATTCAGATCAAACGCAAAGTGCTTTAGCGCCGCGCCGTCTGGCACCATCACCCGCCAGCAGCACGCGCGCGAAATTCCGCCACTTCGCGTTCCAGCCGCCGCAGCGCTGCGCGCTCTAGCCCAAGTTCCAACCGCAGATGCAGGATTTCGGACTGGTTGTTGCGCAATGCTGCGCGCTGTCCTGTGTCCTCGCCCGTTGCCAGCGCTGCAAGAGCGGCACTGTTTCTATCCTGCAAGCTGCTGATTTCATTCAAAACGTTTTGCACCCGCGCGCGTTGGGCATGTTCGCGCAGCCCAAGAGCATGGCCTTCGTCGAACCGTGCGGCCAGTTCCACGGGGCACAGGTTGCGGTTTATGCGCCCGCGCTGGCCTTGCTCCAACCCTGACAGGGGCGTGCAAAAACGCGGCAATCCCTGATCATATCCATGCTGCCATTCTGTGCGGTCCGGTGTCACATCCACTTTTGCACATTGGCGCTGGTGGCGTTCAAACTGCATGTCGGGCCGTTCCCCCGCTGCCCCGTCACGCAAACCAATAGCGTGCCAGTCCCCTTGCAAGCATTCCTCGCGGCTGATTGACGCGCAGGAGGTGAGAACCACCATTGCCGCAACTGTCAGGACCCGCGCTTTCATGGTTCAGCGTCCGGTTGTGCCAGATGCGCGGCATACAGCCCGACAGCCGCCGCATTCGACACATTCAACGACCCGAAATCTGCCGACGCAGGAATGCGCGCGATGTAATCGCAGGTATCGCGGGTCTTGTCGCGCAGCCCCGGCCCCTCGGCCCCAAGAACCAGCCCGATTGGGCCGCGTGGCACTGTGGCCAATGTCTGGCCAAGGGTTTGCGGCCCGTCCCCGTCCAGCCCGATCATGACATAGCCCATATCCTTCAGGCTTTCCATTTCCTCTGCCAGATTGCGCACGCGCAGGTATGGCTGGCGTTCCAGCGCACCGCTGGCAGTTTTCGCCAAAGCGCCGGTTTCGGGTGCCGCATGGCGCTGGGTCGCAATGACAGCGCGCGCGCCGAACACTTCGGCCGAACGCAGGATCGCGCCAACATTATGCGGGTCGCTGACACGGTCCAGAATCACCACCAGACCGGCCCCGTCGACAGGGGCGCAGCGCGCAGCTGTATTTCCCCAATCCAGCGGGCGCACTTCCAGTGCGGCGCCTTGGTGCACGGAATCAGCCGCAATCGGGGCCGCAAACTTGCGCGCATCCGAGGTTTCAGGCGTCATGCCACTGGCGGCAATCGCATCTTCCAGCTTTTGCGCGGCATTCAATGTCACGACCAGCCGCAGCTTTTCGCGCATGGGGTTCATCAATGCATCGCGCACTGCATGCAGGCCGAACAACCACAGCGTTTCGTGTTTCGCCGCGCGCCGCGCCTTTTCCTTGTCGATGACCCAATCTGGCTTTTTCATGCCGCGCTCCTCAATCTGCCGCATCCGGCGCCGGTTTTCAGCCTGACCATGGGCACCCCGTTGCGCGGGATCAACCCCCAAAGCACACCCCGAAGGATGGGCGCAAAATAATCTACCTTATAGCATAGTTTCGACCCTTGACGCTGGTTCGGGGCTTCGGTATCGAAGCGTCACATTAGGGCGACGAGCTGCAAGGTGCGGCAGCGGACTGTAACTCCGCCGGGGAGACCCACGCCTGGTTCGATTCCAGGGTCGCCCACCATTCCCCCCCAAGTTCCAGACGCATCAGTCCCGCAAGGGACGCCAGAATTTGGCGTGACGGCACATGGCGGGCGGTCATTTCCTGCCTTTGCCGCATGCTGGCACCCGCCCTTAGGCCGACAGGGTTCCGGTTTTGGCCTGAAGTCTGGGCCGCGCATTCACCCCAGATGCAGCCAAGAAGAATTTCATCCACTTAAGCACGCCAAACGTGCATTTTGTTCTTATTGATGCAGGCAGATTGCATTAATTACGGAATTTTGTTCTAAATCGCCTTAGAAACAAGAGGCGCACCATGCAGCATTTTCCGATCTACCTTGATACCGCACATGCAAATATCGCCGTCATCGGCAATGGAGAGGCGGCACTGGCAAAACTGCGTTTGTTGTTCAAGACGCAGGCGCACATCACTGTATTTGCACCCGCGCCCGAACCGGAACTGGCGACGGCCGTGCATGCGCAGGGTCACACACTGATACGCCACGCACCACAAGCGCAGGATCTGGCCGGTATGCGGCTGGTCTATTCTGCCACCGAAGATGATGCGCAGGATGCCGCGAATGCGGCGCTTGCGCGTTCTGTTGGGGCGTTGGTTAATATTGTGGACAATCTGGGGGGTAGCGATTTCATTACCCCTGCGATTGTTGACCGTGACCCCGTGGTTGTGGCCATCGGCACTGAAGGGGCAGCGCCCGTTCTGGCCCGCGCCATCAAGAAAGATATGGAAGAGCGCCTGCCTGCTGGTCTGGGCCGGCTGGCCCGCGTGGGCAAGGCCTTCCGCCCGCAGGCAGAAGCCCTGCCCCTTGGCCGCGCGCGGCGCGATTTCTGGTCGGATTACTACCTGAAATCCGGCCCTGAACTGATGGCCAATGCCGATGATGCAATACTGCACGATGAATTGAAGGCATCGCTGCGCCGCCATCTGGCCAATACCGACCAAACTGGTCGTGTCGATCTGGTCGGTGCCGGTCCGGGCAACCCCGAACTGATGACCCTGCGTGCGCGCCGCTTGCTGGACCGTGCCGATGTGGTCATTCATGACCGGTTGGTGACAGGCGACATTCTGGAACTGGCGCGGCGCGAGGCGGTGTTCATTGCTGTGGGCAAAGAAGGGTTCGGCCCCTCCACCCCGCAAGACGATATTAACGCGTTGATGGTGGAACACGCCCGCAAAGGCGCGCATGTTGTGCGGCTGAAAGGGGGCGATGCGGCCATTTTTGCCCGCCTTGACGAAGAAACCGAAGCACTGGATGCGGCGGGTATTGATTGGGGGGTGACACCCGGCATCACTGCGGCAAGTGCGGCCAGTGCCGCGATTGGCCGCAGCCTGACACGGCGCGGGCGCAACACCGACCTGCATATCCTGACCGCCCATGACAAGGACGGGATCGCGGATCTGGACTGGGCTGCGCTGGCGCGCCCCGATACGGTCGCCGCCATCTATATGGGCAAACGTGCGGCACGCGTCATTCAGGGGCGCTTGCTGATGCAAGGGGCCGCCCCCGCCACGCCGGTCACACTGGTCGAGAATGCCTCTCACCCCGAGCAAACCGTCACCCCGTGCCGTCTGGACACGCTTGCGCAGACTGTCACCAGTTGCCGTGGCCCTGTTGTCATGCTGCTGGGTCTGACACCGGCGCGCGCCACTGCCGTTTTGCCACAACTAGCCGAAGTGACTGCCTGATATGACACAAGCAACCCCCGTAAAAGTCGTGACTGCCAACTCGCTGATCGAAGGCGACGTTGTGTGGCTGGCCAAGGATGGCAGCTGGACGGACAGTTTGCACAATGCAAATGCCTTTACCGATAAGACCGACGCACAAGCCGCGCTGGAACAGGCGAACTTGCGACAGAACGAGGTGGTGGGCTGTTATCTTGCAGATATGCGCCTTGGCGCGACGGGGCTGGAACCTGCGCATTTCCGCGAAGATTTCCGCCGTCGTGGCCCGTCCAATTATGCCCATGGCAAGCAATCGCAAGGATAAGCATCATGTATCAGTATGATGAGTTTGACCGCGCCTTTATCGCGGAACGCAACCGCCAGTTCCGCGCACAGGTGGACCACCGCATTGATGGCAGCCTGACCGAAGAAGAATTCCGGCCCCTGCGGCTGATGAATGGCCTGTATCTGCAATTGCATGCCTACATGCTGCGCGTGGCCATTCCTTATGGCACGCTGAATTCTGCGCAACTGCGCCAGCTTGCCATGATCGCCACACGCTGGGACAAGGGCTATGGCCATTTCACCACGCGCCAGAATATCCAGTATAACTGGCCGCGCCTGACCGATGTGCCCGATATTCTGGACGCGCTGGCCGAAGTGGGGCTGCACGCCATACAGACATCGGGCAACACCATCCGCAATGTCACATCGGACCAGTTTGCCGCCGCCGCCGCGGATGAGATTGACGACCCCCGCCCCTATGCCGAACTGATACGCCAGTGGTCGACCGACCACCCCGAATTCCAGTTCCTGCCGCGCAAGTTCAAGATCGCCATCACCGGCAGCCCCAATGACCGCGCAGTGACCAAAGCGCATGATATCGGGCTGCGCATGGTGCGGCACGGCAATGACACCGGATTCGAGGTTATTGTGGGCGGTGGCCTTGGGCGCACGCCCATGATCGGCAAGGTGATCCGTGATTTCCTGCCCGTGGCGGACCTGCTGCCCTATCTGGAAGCAATCGTTGGCACCTATAACCTGCTGGGGCGGCGCGACAACAAATACAAGGCCCGCATCAAGATCACCGTGCATGAAAACGGGCTGGAGAAGGTGCGCGATCTGGTTGAAGCGCAATTCCACAAAATCGCCCCGCAATTTGATGCGGCTGCGACGGCCCAACATCTGGCGCAGCTGAAACAGCAGTTTGCGGCCCCCGATCTGCCGCCGCGCGATGACCAGCGCTATCATGACGCGCGCCGCATTGATGGTGTTTTCCGGGCATGGGCCGACACCAACCTGCACCCGCACCGCGTGGCGGGCTACAGCATTGTAACTATCAGCCTGAAGCCACATGGCGGCACACCGGGGGATGCGACAGATGCGCAAATGACCCTGATTGCCGATCTGGCCGACCGCTATGCCCAAGGTGAAATCCGTGTCAGCCACGAACAGAACCTTGTTCTGCCACATGTCGCGCTGGATGATCTGCCTGACTTGCATGCGGCCTTGCGCAAGGCGGGGCTGGCAACGGCAAATGTCGGGCTGGCATCTGACATCATCGCCTGCCCCGGCATGGATTACTGTGCGCTTGCGACCGCGCGATCCATTCCCGTAGCGCAAGAAATCGCGCAGCATGTCGATGCCCTGAAACTGGAACATGATATTGGCCCGCTGAAAATCAAGATATCGGGCTGCATCAATGCCTGCGGGCATCACCATGTGGGCCATATCGGCATTCTGGGGCTGGACCGCGCGGGCGTTGAAAACTACCAGATCACCCTTGGCGGGGACGGGTCCGAAGATGCGGTCATCGGCACGCGCACCGGACCGGGGTTCGCCTATGACCAGATTGTCCCTGCGGTGGAACGTATCCTGCGCGCCTATCTTGATTTGCGCCGCGACCGCAGCGAGACCTTCTTGCAGGCCTATCGTCGCCTGGGTGCCGACCCGTTCAAGGCGGCCCTCTATCATACGGAGCAAGAAGATGCCGCATGAAGAGCTTTCGGCCCTGAACACGCGCTTCGCGGATGACGCCGAGGCGGGCTTGCGCTTCGCGTTGTCCGGCGCGTTGGGGCGTGTGGCGCTGGTTTCCAGCTTCGGCGCGGAATCGGCGGTGTTGCTGCATATGGTGTCACGCATCGCACCCGATACGCCCGTGGTGTTCATAGATTCCCTGATGCTGTTTCCCGAAACCCTGTCCTATCAGCGGGAACTGGCGGCGCGACTGGACTTGCGCGATTTGCGCATAATCACCCCTGACAGGAACACATTGTTCCAGCGTGATCCCGACAATCTGCTGCACCGGTCCAACCCGGACGCATGCTGCACCTTGCGCAAGGCGCAACCACTGGAACAGGCCCTGCACGGCTTTGACGGCTGGATTACAGGCCGCAAACAGTTTCAGGGAACGACGCGCAGCCATTTGCAGATGTTTGAACGCGATGACACGCATCTGAAAATCAACCCGCTGGCAGCATGGAAGCCCGCAGACCTTGCGGATTACATGACCCGCTTCGATCTGCCACGCCACCCGCTGGTGTCCCATGGGTATCTGT
The DNA here is from genome assembly GCA_020832445.1 of Paracoccaceae bacterium. Lineage (GTDB taxonomy): Bacteria > Pseudomonadota > Alphaproteobacteria > Rhodobacterales > Rhodobacteraceae > Roseinatronobacter. The sequence continues at coordinate 7,270 of JAFIEO010000026.1, read as the reverse complement.
CGATCGGCTGCGCGCCTTGCACGGCACCTGTCGCACAGGGTGAAGAACCGCGCGCAGGACGCTGGCGCGGACAGGACAAAGTTGAATGTGGCATCCATATCGCAAATGGCCGCGTTATCAGAAGGCAGGCATCATGACTGTAATTGTGACTGACACAGGGTTCGGACCGGACACATTTTCGGGCAACTGGACAGACCTCGCACCCGACGCCGATGATGGCGCGTTGCAGCATGCCGTTGCGCAGCAGCAGGCAATCCGCATTCAGTTTCCCGCCTTCAGCGACGGGCGCGGCTTCACGCTGGCCGCACGGGCGCGGCGCATGGGGTTTACGGGGCGGCTGCGTGCGCAGGGCCATGTCATTGCAGATCAATATGCGATGGCGCGCCGGTCCGGATTTGACGAGGTTGAAATCAGCGCGGATCTGGCCGCGCGACAGCCGCAAGCACAATGGCTGGCCCGCGCCAACTGGCGCGCGCATGATTACCGCAGCGCCTTGCGCCGCACCGGCTAGAACACAAACCCCGAACATATTGAAAAGGCCCCGAATTTCTTCGGGGCCTTTTTGTATCAGATAGTGATCGCAGAAGTGATTATTTGCGATCTTTCAGGGCTGCGCCCAAAATGTCGCCCAGCGATGCGCCCGCATCGGAAGACCCAAATTGTTCTACAGCTTCTTTTTCTTCCGCGATTTCGCGTGCCTTGATCGACAGGCCAATGCGGCGGGTCTTGCTGTCCACAGATGTGACACGCGCATCGATCTTGTCGCCGACCTGGAAACGCTCGGGGCGCTGGTCTGCACGCTCAAGGGCCAGATCCGAACGGCGGATGAAGGATTTCATGCCGTTGAATTCAACCTCGACGCCGCCTTCTTCGATCGCGCTGACGGTGCAGGTCAGGATTGTCCCGCGCTTCACACCTTCGACCGCATCAGAGAAGCTGTCGTTTTCCAGTGCCTTGATCGACAAGGAGATACGCTCTTTCTCGACATCGACATCGGCCACAACCGCCTGAACTGTGTCGCCTTTGCGGAAGTTCTGGATCGCTTCTTCGCCGCGCTGGTCCCAGCTGATGTCGGACAGGTGAACCATGCCGTCGATATCGCCTTCCAGACCCACAAACAGACCGAATTCGGTGATGTTCTTGATCTCGCCTTCGATCTCGGTTCCGGCAGGGTGGGTTTCGGCAAACACTTCCCACGGGTTGCGCAGGGTTTGCTTCAAGCCCAAGGACACGCGGCGCTTGTCGCCGTCGATTTCCAGAACCATGACATCGACTTCCTGGCTGGTCGAGACGATCTTGCCGGGATGCACGTTTTTCTTGGTCCAGCTCATTTCGGACACGTGAACCAGACCTTCGACACCGGCTTCCAGTTCAACAAATGCACCATAATCGGTGATGTTGGTCACACGGCCCTGATGCACCGAATTCAGCGGGTATTTCGCGCCAACCGAATCCCATGGATCGGCCTGAAGCTGCTTGATGCCCAGACTGATGCGGTGGGTTTCCTTGTTGATCTTGATGACCTGCACCTTGATCGTTTCACCGATGGTGACAACTTCCGACGGGTGGTTGACGCGGCGCCATGCCATGTCGGTGACGTGCAGCAGCCCGTCAACACCACCCAGATCGACGAACGCACCATATTCGGTGATGTTCTTGACCACACCATCTGCAATCTGGCCTTCGGCCAGCTTGGCGATGACTTCGGCGCGCTGTTCGGCGCGGCTTTCTTCCAGAATTGCGCGGCGCGACACAACGATGGTGCCACGACGACGGTCCATTTTCAGGATCTGGAACGGCTGCTTCAGACCCATCAGCGGGCCTGCATCGCGTACGGGGCGCACATCAACCTGAGAGCCGGGCAGGAACGCAACAGCGCCGCCCAGATCAACGGTGAAGCCACCTTTGACACGGCCAAAGATCGCGCCTTCGACGCGGTCCTGATCGGCATAGGCTTTTTCCAGACGGTCCCAGGCCGCTTCGCGGCGGGCTTTTTCGCGGCTGATGACAGCTTCGCCACGGGCGTTTTCAACACGCTCCAGAAAAACTTCGACATCATCGCCAACTGCCACTTGCGGGGCTTCGCCGGGGCTTGCAAATTCTTTCAGTTCGACGCGGCCTTCCATTTTGTAGCCTACGTCGATAATGGCCTGACCTGCCTCGATGGCGATCACACGGCCTGTGACAACACTGCCTTCGGCAGGTGTGTCCATTTCGAGGCTCTCAGCGAGCATTGCCTCGAAGTCTTCCATTGTTGCTTTAGCGCACATTCAGATATGGTTCCTTTTTCATCATGTTTCTGGCCTGACGGTTGACTCCGCCGGTCTATGGACTGGGATCACGAAAACCGCATAAAGGTTCACCCGGAACGCGCAACAAACACAAAGGGTCGCGGCTTGCGCCCGACCCTGCCCGTTCAGAATGTGACCTTTGGCCTTCTTGATTGCGCGTTTCCTAGCGCCGGGATGGTGTTTACGCAAGTGCGGAATGCCCCGGCTGCGCAAAACAAGTGGTGTTTTGCTGCATTTTCGGTGCTCAAACCGGGAATTTTCCGCTAATCCCGCGCAAGCAGCGCTTTCACACGCTGCGCTTCGTCAACCATACCCCAAGGCGGATTCACCACCACCAGACCGGAACCCACCATCCGGTGGCCCTGCCGCACCGGCGGAAATGCGATTTCAAACACCTGTGCATCGGGCTGGTCTTGCCGGATGCGCGCCAGCATCGGCCCGTGCAGCCCTGCTTGCAAAACCGGATACCACAGCATCAGGACACCCACATTCCACTTGCGCCGCAGATCGCCCAGCACTTTGGGCAGGCGTGCGTAATCGTCCTTCACTTCATATGACGGGTCGATCATCAGCACGCCGCGCCGCGGTGTCGGCGGGCACACAGACATCGCCATCTCCAGCCCGTCTTCGTGGCGCAGGGTCGCGCCTGTTCGTGCCATATTGCTGCGCAAGGCGTCAAATTCACGCGGGTGCAGTTCTGCCAGTGTCATACTGTCCTGCGCGCGCAACAAACTGGCCGCAATCAGCGGTGATCCCGGATAGGCCGTTTCACCATGGCGCGCATGAATGGCGTTCAGCGCAACACGGTAAGGGTGGTCAGGCGCAAACCGCGTTTGCATGCGCGCAATCCCAGCGGCAGCTTCGCCGGTTTTCAGCGCTTCAGCGGCATCAAGGGCATAAAGCCCGCGCCCCGCATGCGTTTCGATATAGCTTAGCGGCTTGTCCTTGGCCGTCATATAGGCCAGCACCCACGCGAGAAGCGCGTGTTTCTGGACATCAGCCAGATTTCCGGCGTGGTAGATATGTTGATAAGACAGCATTGATCCGTCTTGCACTGAATTCAGGCAGCCTTCAATGCCGCAATAGCGGCCGCATCAAAATACCGGATGCGACCGCGTGCAGCATCAGTCACCATGCGAAACGCATGTGGCTTCCAGCCCGCGACAGCCAAGGAAAATACCGCTCATGCCATTGGTTTCATTCACGCCAATCTCGAACGTGCCTGCAATTTCATCGGCCTGTGGGCCGTAAAAGCCGCCCTGCACGCTGCCCCCGGCCGCACCACCGTTGAAGCTGAATGTGCTGGTATCCGTCGATGCGAACTGGCCGGATTTGCCATCGATGGTCACATTGTTGAACCCGGCCCTGACCGCAGTGTCCGTGTCGCGCAGTGTCCCGTTCATAGACCCCGACAGCAGTGCCGTGTCAAAATTCACGGTCATACGAATGCCGCCTTCGGCAATGCCGCCCTGCCCGTCAACAATCGCGCCCGCCATGAAATGGCCCTGATAATCCTGAACCCCTTGGGGCATTACAAGACGTGTGGCCGCACGGTCCGGCGCGGATTGATACAGCCGGTGATAAGAATGCTCGATATTGCCGTCCTTGGCGTGATCCAGTCGCAAACTGCCCGCATAGGCGTATTCGCCCGCCATGCGCCCTTCCAGTCTGGCGCTTTCTGTTGTGCCATCCGGCCCGCCGACAACACGACAGCTTGCGCCGGAATAGTCGTCGCAAATCACGACCATGTCGTTCAGCACACCGCCTTCGAACTGGAACTGGACCTCACCGGACTCTCGCATCGTGGCTAGAACGCGCGACTCTTCTTCGGGTGCGCCGGAAATCTGGCTTAGCACACTGGTAAAGCTGCGTGTGGCGCTGGGTGACTTGCTGCTGCTGCTGCCACCACCGCTGCCACTGCCACCGCTACATGCCGATAGAAAGAAAACCGACCCCACAAGGGCCGTGCCAAAAAAACTTTTGCTCATAATCTGCCTCACTCAATAAATCGCGTCTTTCGCGCGGGTTATGGGCAGAATCAGCGCGGCACGCGCAAAAGTCAATCTGCGGGACGTGACAACAGCGCATAGTGTTGCAAGGACGACTCAGCCCGCGCGTATTCTGGCTTTGGAGAACAGCCACCCGCGCGGTGCGCAGGCCTCAGGCCTCGCGCGGGCGCAGCGCCAGCCATATCAGGGCACCACCGGCCAGCACAAGGAAGGGCAACATCGCCATATTGACCAGTTGCCAGCCGGTTTCCGTTGTGCCGCCCGAACAGTTCATCAATGTCCCCGAACTCAGCGACGCCAGAAACACGCCGCCAAAAACGATCATGTCATTCAGGCCCTGAACGCGACCGCGTTCTTCCACCGAATAAGATGCGGTCAGCATGGATGTCGCGCCGATAAAGCCGAAATTCCACCCCACGCCCAGCAAGATCAGCGCGATATAGAACTGCTCCAACTCCACCCCGGACATGGCGACCGCGCCCGCGCCCGCAAGGATCACCAGCCCAAGCCCCACGATATTGCGCGCCCCGAACCGTGCAATCAGATGGCCGGTAAAGAAGGATGGCGCATACATCGCCAGCACATGCGCCGACACGATATTGGCCGCATCCGATGTGTCAAACCCGCAACCCACCACCGCCAGCGGCGTCGATGTCATAACAAGGTTCATCAGCGCATAGGACACGGTGCCGCAAATGATGGCCACGGCAATCACCGGTGTTTTCAGCATGTCGCGCCGTGACCGCCCTTGCGGCAGGCTCAGATCCGGTTTGGCGGGGGTGGGTATATCCAGCATGCTCAGCAGCGCCATACCCGCAAGATTCAGCAAGATAACGCCCAGATACGTCGCCAGAAACGGCACCGGCATGGCCTCGGCGGTAAAGGATACCAGTTGTGGGCCAAACACCGCCGACAACAGCCCCCCTGCCATGACATAGGAAATGGCCTTGGGGCGGAATTCGGGGCTGGCTGTGTCAGTGGCCGCAAAGCGGTAGAACCCATTGGCCGACATATAAACGCCTGTCAGCAATGACCCCAGCAGAAACAGCGGAAAACTGTCCAGCATCAGCGCATAGGCCCCGATGGCCGCGCCCACAGCCCCAGCCCCGCACGCAACCCAGAACCCCGCGCGCCGCCCATATGCCTGCATGAACCCCGACAATGGCGTGGCCGTCAGCATCGACCCCAGCACGATCAGCGAAATCGGTAATGTGGCCCAGCACGGGTTGGGGGCCAGCATTTGCCCCGCCAGCCCGCCAATGATAAAAATCACCGGAAGCTGCGCGCCCACAACCGCCTGCGCGGCCACAAGCACGATTACATTGCGCTTGGCGCGGGCATCATCATGGGTTGCAATCATGTCTGTCATGCGCGCAGGATTAGCCAATCACCGGACCAAGGAAAAGGGGAATTTTACATGTGCACCAGTTTGTCGCGCAGGGCGTGCTGATGGTCGGGCGTATTCTGACCACCCCCGATTGCATGGCCGAAGGCGCCGCATGGCTGGCGGGCAGTGAACCGCGCTTCGCCCATGCGCTGGCCCTGACCGGAACACCACCCCTGCGCAGGCGCGACGATGGCTTTGCGCAGTTGCTGTGCGCGATTGTCAGCCAGCAGGTCAGCACCCATGCCGCCCGTGCCATCTGGGGCCGGATGGTGGATGCAGGCCTGACCACCCCCGCCGCCGTTCTGGCCGCCGATGATGTGACACTGCGCGCGCCCGGCCTGTCGCAGCAAAAAATGCGCTATGCCCGCGCGCTGGCCGCCGCTGGCATTGATTTCGACGCGCTGCGCACCCTGCCCGATGCGGACGTCACGCGCATTCTGGTCGAGGTGCCGGGCATTGGCCGCTGGACCGCCGAGATATATGCCATGTTCAGCCTTGGGCGCGCCGATGTGTTCGCCCCCGCCGATCTGGCCTTGCAGGAATCCGCGCGCCGCCTGTTCGCGTTGCCCGACCGCCCCCGCGAAGCGGCCCTGCGCGCCATGGCAGACGCATGGTCGCCATGGCGCACGGTTGCAGCGGGGCTTTTGTGGGCTTATTACCGCGTGGAAACCGACAGGGAAGGCATCATATGACCCGCATTCTGACATCTGCGCGCAAGGGCGCACCCAAGGGGCAGGCAAAATCCGCCGTGATTTTCGTGCATGGCTATGGCGCGGATGGCGCGGACCTGCTGGGGCTGGCCGACCCGCTGGGTCCGCATATGCCGCACACGGCCTTTTATGCGCCCAACGCGCCCGAACGCTGCACCGGCAACCCGATGGGGTTTCAGTGGTTTCCCATCCCGTGGCTGGACGGATCGACCGAGGAAGCAGCGCTGACAGGGCTGCAAGCCGCCGCACATGATCTGGATGCCTTCATCGATCAGGTGCTGGCCGATGAGGGGTTAGCGCCGGGCGCGCTGGCGCTGGTGGGGTTTTCACAAGGCACGATGATCAGCCTGCATGTGGCCCCGCGCCGCAAGGATGCGCTGGCGGGGATCGTGGGGTTTTCGGGACGGCTGATGCAGCCTGAACACCTGTCCGATGACGCGCTGTCGCACCCGCCCGTCCTGCTGGTGCATGGCGATCAGGACGAAGTCGTCCCCCCGCAGTCGCTGTCAGAGGCCGCAGACGCGCTGACGGCGGCAGGGTTTGAAACCTATGCGCATGTGTCCAAAGGCACCGGCCACGGCATCGCCCATGACGGGCTGTCCCTCGCCCTGTCGTTTCTGCGCGACAAACTGCCGGGGTAACGGAGGCGAGAGGGCGCAAAGCCCGCGCCGCAGGTCTGGCCGGGGTCTGCCGGTCCCACGTTGGAGATGCTCACTTTATTCAGGCGTCATAATTCCGACTGTCAAGGCTTGGCCTGCCATCAGCCAAACCGGCAGGCCGCAGGACAGCCCACTGCGCCCTTTGTGAGGCGCGAAACCATGAACCGGCACAAAGTGCCGGTCAGCGCCCGTCCCGCCCCCCCACGGGGCGGGC
>JAFIEO010000024.1 GCA_020832445.1 Paracoccaceae bacterium | reverse complement strand
GCCCTGCGCCCCGGCCCGCGCGAGCTGATTGCACCCCAGACCTTGCAAACCCTGCGCAACGCGATCCTCGCCGGGGTCTGGGTGAATGTGGACCACCGCGCACGGGCCAGCGGCAAACTGAGCCGCGATGTCTGGCTGGGGCCACTGGCCATGCTGATGGGCGAAGGGCGGCAATATCTGGTCGCCTGGAGCGAGTATCAGGAAGATGTCCGCCTGTTCGCCCTGTCAGGTTTCGAGCGGATCGAGGTGAGCGATGAGGTGTTCGAGCGGCCCGAAGATTTCGATTTGCAGGCCTATCTGGGCCGCGCCTTCGGGGTGTTTCAGGAAGAGGTGCAGGACGTGGTCTGGCGCTTCACCCCCGACGCCGCGCCAGACGCGCGCCGGTTTCTGTTCCATCCCACGCAGGAGATGGAAGACGCCCCCGATGGAGATCTGATCGTCCGCTTCTGCGCAGGCGGCATGCTGGAAATGTGCTGGCACCTGTTCCGTTGGGGCGATCAGGTGGAGGTGCTGGAACCGGAGGGGTTGCGAAGGATGTATGCGGGGATGCTGGTGGAAAAGAGTAGTATTATATTGAAAGAGAAGGGTAAAAAAGATGTGTGAGTTTCTGCAGGGTGCCGTTCTGAGCCAAAAGATTAGGGAAGTCGTAAAAGGGAAGAATGCGCGCTGCGCAGTTGCCTTCTGGGGCAAGGATGCAGAGAAAGAACTGTTCGGACCAGGACCCCTTGAGTGGAGCAACGTGCAAATCGTCTGTGACTTGAGCATGGGCGGGACGAACCCAGCAACACTTCGTGCCCTCGGCGCCCCTGACAATCCGAACATCAGGTATCTTGATGGGCTGCATGCCAAGGTTTTCATGTCAGATCTCGGTGCGGTTGTCGGTTCGGCGAATGCTTCGAACAACGGCATCGGGTTCATGGGGGGAAATGCGCAGTTGCTGGAGGCAGGCACCTATTTCGGCCCAGACTCGGATTCATGTCGCACGATCAGTGATTGGTTCGATGATCTTTCGAAAAGGAAATCAAAGAGAATTGATAGCACCGCGCTCAACGCTGCTCAATTGGCATGGAATAGCCGTCGAAAAGGCAGCGCACAAAGCAATGTTCAAATTGATAGGGGCTTTCTCGACTATGATCCGGAGGTTCATGGATTGGTGCATGTCCTTTGGCGAAATTGGAATGGGAATGTGAAAGAATACTGTAGTCTTGATGGGCTTCAAGCTCCAAGAAGTTGGCAGAACTTAGCAACAGAAGATTACGATATCATCAACAGTTGGGTTGCTGATTTCTTGCCCGAAGGGCGAAATTCGGAAGTCGTATTTTTCTTTGCAAATGATGTTCGCCGATGCGCTGAAATCCATGAGGAGTATCCACTTCTTTATTTTCAGAACAAAAAAAAAGAAACTCAATCGCCGCCCTTTAATTTTGAAGACGAGATGCTAAGCGCTGCATACTTGCAGGTCATTATGGAAGATCGCTACGAAGTTTTGAGATGTGCTCCGGACCGGGGGCGTTGGCTTGTGCGCGACCATCTTCATGACATGCATCGCTTTTGGCGCGACGTTCAAGAAGAGTATCGGCGCCGCCAAGGCGGAAACTAATGCGCCTCACCCCCCACCTCCGGCTCTCCGCCACCGATCTCACCCGCTTCATGGGTTGCCAGCACGCAACTGTGCTGGACCTTGCCTATCTGCGCGGTGAGGGGCCGGAGCCCGGAGAGGCCAGCGAGGATGCCGCGCTCTTCCAGACACAGGGCGATGCGCATGAAGACCCAAGGCCGCACAACGCCTTGCCGAAGGCTTTGCCGGGCGTTTCGGGGTTGCGGTCAGGAATTCGGAGCGCTTAGAATTGGTTGCGCAGTCGGGCAATCAACCTTTCGCGGATTGCGAGTCCGTCGAGCTGCCGTCGTTTCGATATCTCGATGGGGTCATTCCCTTGGTGCTGACGATTGCCGCCTTTCACGGGCAGAACGCCCAAGGGACGATGTCCGGGGGCTTCAACGACCTTGTCGGTGCGTTCCGCGAAGCGAGAGTGGCCGTCGTGCCCCAACTCTCGGTCGTGCCGATGATCACCGACCAACCGATCGCTGATCCAATGCCGCAGATGGCCGCCTGGCTTGCGCGCAGGAAAACGCTCGTGCTTGATACGGACTGGAAATCAGACATCCAATCGGTCGCTGACGCGTTGTCGCAACTGATTGGCCGGTCCGACCTGCGGGTGCAGATTCGTACCGGTCTCGATGAAATCTGGCCCAACGACGAGGATGTGATACCCGAACGGACCCTGAGGCTTCTTGATCTTTCGCCGGATCACTTCCACGAGGTTCTTGAGCTCTGGCGCGGCGACCTTGGACCGGTGATTTCTCGACTGGCGAGGCTTCTGCGTGTTCTTTCACGGGACGATCTGGCACTTCGCGTCGAGGCATCCGAACAGCGCGACCAACTGATCTCTGTTCTTGATGAGGCATTCCCATCCCAGGAGCTTGCAAAAGAATTATTGAATGCGGCCGTTGCATCAAGGGAAGTCCTGCAATTTGGTATCCTTGCCCGCGATCTTCTGGGGCCGCAGGTCGAGCTTGCTTATTGGAACCGCGAAGGCGCTCGACGCGGCGAAGTCGCAATTTCCAACCCCTTGCACGAAAGGCAATTCCGGCAACATCGCGACCGGATGCTGCCCATCCTGAGGCGCATCATTGCTGCGCTTGCCGCCCGGACGCCGGAAGCGCCGCCCTACGCCACAATGATGAAGCGCCTCGATGATATGACGTCACCCTCGACCGCCTCCGAGGCCTACTGGGAGCTTCCGGTCTCGGAAGTTTCGGGCGCCATCACCGCGGAACTGGCGCAAGCAGGTTTCGCGTTTGATGGGACCGCCTTGCGCGACCTGCTAGCCTCGGCCGAACCTGGCCGCGCCATCGCGTGCCTTCCGTTCGAGGTTCCGCTGACCGATCCCGTGGAAGTGGCATCCGTGAACCGCAGGCTACTCGAGGGGCTGCACAGCCGCCTCATGCTAATCGCAACTGCATGGCATGCCGCAGCGGGCATGAACGAAAGCTCTGCTTGGCGCGAGGCGAAACTCGGCGATCCGACCCTGTCGCCCCGACCAGAGGATCGCGACGTCTTCACCCTGCGCTGGAGCGAAGCGCGCGCGCTGGATTTCATCTGTGCTGACCTGCCCCCGACTGCGCCGCAGAAAATCCGCGACGCTATTCGGGATGCCGGGTCGCTCGACGCGCTGATGACTGCTTTGCAAGTCAATCCTGCCGAGATGGATGATGCCCTAGACCGGCTGTCGGCCCTGCAGGCGGCGGCCGAACGTAAAAAGCGCATTGTCCAGGTCTGTGGCGGTGACATCGACAACTCCGACAGCGGTCTAGCGGAACTCTTCGCGCATATTTCGGCGCATGTTCCCGACGCTAGCGTGCGCGCATTTGCGGGCTTCGATTTGAAGGTGGTCACGCTTCCGCAAAAGGCAAAAAAACGGAAGCCGAGCGATTCGAAAGACAGGACCAAGCGCACCCGAGTGCCTCCGAAAACACGCCGGGACATGGAGGATCTGATCGGGGCAGCGGGCGAGATCCATGCCTTCCGTTGGCTGCAGATCAAATACGGGCCCGAGATCATCACGCCGGCAAACTGGGTCTCAGCCTACAGTGCGAAAGCCTTTCCGGACAACGCTTCCTATGTAGATGAGGGGAAAGGCTGCGATATCTCGTTCATGCTGGATGGCTGCACCTACAGCATCGAGGTCAAATCTAGCGAAGAGGATGGCACCGGCTTCACGCTCGGCACCTCGGAGATCCGCCACGCGAGAGAGATCGCCCGAAAGCGTCGGAGGCGGCAGCGTGAGGAGTTCTTCATCCTTAAGGTGGATTTCGTACTGACGCCCGAGCCGAAGTTTACACTGCTGCCGAACCCCTATGACCCGGCGCATCAGGATCGTTTCGTTATCATTGATGAGGGCGCTCGGGTAACATACCGACCGTAGATCTACCGTCGAACGGAGGTGGAGAAGGTTGGGCGTCAGACCCATCCCCTCCGCCATTTTTCAATCTTAGACATAATCGTTTATTTGCGGTGCGTTAACGGCTGCATCTTGTCATTTCGGCGTCTACAAGACCCTTCGGCAGGCATTCTACTGCTGAACTTGCACCCCTGCCCTGATAGGTGTTGAAATTCCTGACGGTTCATATACGCCAGCGCCCCCCCGGGGCCACGCGGGTGGGGCCAGCGGCATGAAACTGTCATCTGCGCTCTTTTCTTGCCAAGAACCGAATTTTGCGGCACATCACCGACACTGGCCGCCAAAGCGGCGGTGGCACCAAAATGAAGGTCTGATCATGCGTCATATAGCACTGCCTGCGTTATTCGCGGTCCTGTTTGTTGCCGGTTGCGCCAGCGGCGTGGGCGAGCGCGCAGTGGTTGAGGGTGCGGGGGCAGAGTTGTTGAAACTGCGGGCGGGTCCCGGATTGGGCTATAACATCATCCTTGGCTTGCCCGATGGCACGATCGTTTCGCGGCGCGGCTGCGTGACCGAAGTGGGGCAACGTTGGTGCCGTGTCTCGCTATTTTCTGCGCCGAACGTAACCGGATACGTGTCAGCAGACTACCTCTCCAGACCCTGAGCCTGCCCTGCCCTTGGCCATTCTAACAAAACCGATCACAGGTGCTGGCGTTCAGGTGCGCGCTGGCACCGTCAAAGGCAGCCCCACAAGGGCCGCCGCTCTATGCACGGCCAAGCGCTGCCTGCTCATTCGGGCCTGAATATTGACGGTTTGTCCCGGACATCAGCTGCGATGGGGTCTGGTTGTCCGACATGCTGCCGCTACATCCGCACAGATTTCGCAAGGCTATCAAGGCCGTTGATTAAATGTCCTAGCGACTTTATGCAAAATCAACTACTGAACAAGCCAAACTGGTAATGAGAGCGCCATATCTATGACGAAACCGCAGAAAGAAGAAAAACAGGCAAGCACAATTGTCCACCACGGCAAACGGTTGCGCCATGCGCGGCTGCTGAAGGGGTATACCCTTAAACAGCTTGCGGATATTGTCAAATGTTCCGAAAGCATGCTGTCCAAGCTGGAGAACAGCCGGCTTTCGCCATCCCTTGCCATGCTGGGCAGAATATCAGCGGCGGTGGATGTGCCGGTGCCTGATTTGCTTATTCAGGACGACGGCTACAGCCCGGTTGATGGCGTGACCCTGTTTCCAAGCAGCCGGTTTGAAATCCAGCCGGGTGATGACATAATCGATGTCGCGTTCAACCGTATCCTGCCGCTGGACCGGTCGGGGTTGTTGCAGTTGAACATGCTGCATGTCCAGCCCGGCGCCGAACAGTCGCGCACGCTGGCCCATGAGGGAGAGGAATTTATCTTCGTTCTGGAAGGGGCGCTGGATGTCATCATCGAAGACCGACAGTATCGCGTTGCCGCGTCCAGCGGAATATTCTTCTCCTCTACGATGAACCACCGCTATGCCAATAACGGGGACGCGGTCGCACGGGCCTTTTGGGTGAACACGCCGCCCACGATGTGACGGGTGCGGCGTGTTTGCGCATTATTCCGCTGCGGCGGCTTGCGCCGAGATGCCGGACAGGTGGTCAACGACTTCATCCACGGCCATGACATCGGCGTATTTGTGATGCAGGTCAAACAGGTTGATCTTATGGATCAACTCATGCCTGTCAAAGGTGCATTCCTCGACAAGGCTGACCTTGAACCCGTTTGAATAGGCATCAACACAACTTGCCCTGACACAGCCCGATGTGCTTTCGCCGCAAACGATCACGCTTTGCACCCCCAGCTTGGTAAGATGCGAAATCAGCGGTGTGCCTGCGAAAATACTGGCGCGTTGTTTGCGGATAATGACATCGCCATCCTGCGGGGCGAAATCGTGCCATATCTGAAAATCCGCCGCGCGGCGCGGGGACATTTTGCGCCGCGTTGCGCTGACATCTTTCGGCGCGGCCATCGGGGCGGTGTCACCGGTGCAATAAATAACGGGAATACCCGCCGCGCGGGCAGCGGCAATAAGCTGGCGGGTCGGCGCAATGGCTTGATGGGCGTAAATGCCGCAACTGCTGGGATAGGTATCCTGCAAGTCCAGCGGTGAAACCGGCCCGCCCTGATAGGCAAGGTTATACAGGTCGATCAGCAACAGTGCCGGGTTCGGCCCGACAGAGGTTGCGCGTGTGTAGGGCGCATAAATTTCAAGCAGGTCGTCGGGAACGACATCCTTCCATACATGGTCTTCAAAACGATCGGGTGTCATGGGGTTCTCCTGTCGGGTGCGGGACGTAGATGCGCCACCGAACTGCATTTCGATGGCGCGGTTTTCGCTATTCGGCAGCCTTTGCCGATATGCCCATACCAGAGGGCAGCTCGAACATACCGGCGCGTAGCCCCTGAAGATGTTCGGCAACCACATCGCTGTGATAGACATTCGCGTATTTGGCATGCATGTCGCACAGATTGATTGCATGGCTGGACTGCGCACGATCAAAGCAGCCATCCTCGACCACAGTGACGCGGAAGTTCAGCGAGAAGGCATCAAGAACCGTTGCGCGCACACATCCTGATGTTGTGGTGCCCGTGACAATCACACTGTCACAGCCCAACAACTGAAGGTAGGAATGCAACGGCGTTCCGGCAAAGCCAGAGGGCTTTTGTTTCAGCACCACGATATCTTGCGGGGCCGGGGCAATTTCGTCGACGATATCATTGCCGTCATGGCCATGGCTGGTGGTCATGGGGCTGGCATCTTCGCTACGGCGGCTGTTTTTCCACGACCACGACCCGCTGTCCCAATTGTCAGCGCGGCGGGTGCCCGTGGTGTAGATGACGGGAACCCCCTTGCCACGGCACAGATGAATCAGGCGTTGCAGCACGGGCATCGCCTCCCATGCATCTTCACCGCAGGATGTGCGCCACGTCTTGATGCTGTCCAGAATGGGAACGGGCTTTTCATCGCAAAAGGCGTAGTTCACATCGATGACCAGCAGCGCAGGGCGCTTGCCCCATTCAGCGGTCGCCCCGAAACCCGATGCGTCAAAAACAGCCTTGTCGCGGTCGGTCAGAAACTTGTCCCAGATACGTTCAGTCATGTCATGTCTCCTTGGTTGAAAGGGGTGTCAGAAATCGGTGGTTCAGTGAATTGCCCTGCGTTGTCGCGACAGAAGGATGAAGAAAATCGCGCAAACCCCTAGAAGTGCTGCATTAATTATCAGCCCGCCTGTATAGCCAAGCGCATAGCGTTCCACCAGAAAACCCAGCGAAACGGGACCGACCAGATAGCCAAGATCACCCGCAAAGCGCATGATCCCCATGGCCGGGGCCTGCTGGGTTTCGGGCACGACATCAACGGCATAGGCTGCGACTGCGGGTCCGCTGATGCCAGTGGCCACCCCCATGCCCAGCATTGCCGCGTAAAACAGCCATGGCTGGTCCGAGATCACGATCATCACAAGCGACGCCGTAACCCCAAGCAATGACAGGAAAATCAACCGTGGGCGGCGCACACGGTCCACCAGCCACGCAGTGACCGGCAGGATCAGCAATGTGGCGAAGGCCGACAGCGTCAGCGCAAGGCCGATCTGTTCGGGGCTGAAGGCAAACCGTTCGACCACCATCAGCGGGATCATCTGCCATTGTCCGGCAGTGCGCGTCAGGAAGACACCAAAATTGACCAGCAGCACGCAGGCAAAGGGCAGGATAAGCAACAACCGCAGCGTCGAATGACGCGCGGATTGCGCAGTTTCCTTGACACGGCGGGCATGTATTTCAGCCATTTGTGCGGCGGGAAAGCGCAGCAATACCACAGCAGTGGTTGCCACACCGACACATGTGGCCACCCAGAACGGCCCGGCCAGACCGAAAAACCCCGCAGACACCCCCCCCACACTTGGCCCGAAGGTTGCGCCGATCAGCATTGCACCCTGAAACACCGACATGATCTTGCCCCGGCTGCGCCGGTCACTTTGCTGCGCGCAAAAGATTGTGGCGGCGGTCATGAACAGGCCCGACCCCACCCCCTGAACCGTGCGCCCGACCAGCACCGAAGTATAATCGCTGGCAATCGCCCCCATGAATGACCCTGCCGCACATAGCAGCGGCCCGGCCCAAAGCAGGCCAAAAAGCCCGACACGCTGCGCAATGTGGCCCGCCGGTATATCTGCGCCAAGTCGTCCGACTGCAAACAGCGTGATCATCAGACCGATCTGCATGTCGGACACACCGAACCCCTGCGCATAGCTGGCCATCACCGGCGTCAGCATGCCAAACAGCATCATATGCGCCGCAACTGCGACCAGTATGACCGGCAGCGCGGGCACGGCGCGCAGGACTTCCGCCCAGCTTGCGGGGGCCTGACCAATGGGTTGCGAGTCAAGCAGGCTCATAGGCTGTATCCACCGGTCATTCTGCTGGCTCTTTCGGGGGGGCGCGCCATGTTTGGGCGCGTGCAGTGCTGCGGCGCACATATGTTGCAAAGCCTACCAGAACCCCCACCAGCAGCGCGCCCCCGCCCAGAAACGCCGCTGTCAGACCCAGCAATTGCCCCACAAGGCCGAACATCACGGGGCTAAGGATCTGTGCAAAGCGGTTTACCAACAGGCGCAGGCCCATCAGCTTGCCGCGCTGCCCCTCGCCAATGGCATCGACCATGATCATGATGCTGACCGGCAGGTTAATGCCCACAGCCGCGCCCATCAGGGCCACAAGCGCCAGCATTGTAATCGGGTCTGATACGGCCAGCGGCGTCAGAACCACGCAGCCCGCTGCAACCACGCCCGCAGTGGTCAGGATTGATTCCAGCGAAAAGCGCGACATCAAATAGCCAAGCAGGAACCGCGCAAGCATGCCCGACAGCCCCTTCAGCGCAATCGCGACCGAGATCAGCATCGTCGCATAGTCGTTCTGCGCCAGATAAAGCGGCAGGAAACTGATATACAAGGACTGGATATACATGATCAGGAAGGTGGCGGTCAGGCCGAACTGCACGGCCCTTTGCCCGGCCAGGGAAATACCGCTGCGATAGCTTTGGGTGATGCCTTTCATCGTCATGACATCACGGGGCGAGATCTCGATCTCCTCTATCTTGGGGTGCGGATAGTGGCGTGCGATCCAGACAAACGCCCCCATCAGGGCCAGCGTCGCGGCGGCGGACGTGACGAACGCCATGCGATACCCCTCCAGCGGGACGGCCGCGGACGAAATTATCAGCCCGCCAATCACAGGGCCGACCATTCCGCCCGCCGACATCCACATCGCATAGCGCTTGATCGCATCATTGCGCTTGTCGCGGTCCCCGCCCTTGGACACCAGCACCTGAAAGGACGACGCCATGATGATGATCGCTGCGCCCAAAAACACCTGCGACAGCGACAGCAGCACCAATCCGGTTGCAAAGATTGTGCACAGCATCGACGCCAGAAGCGCCACACTGCCCACCTGCAACATGCGCACCGGACCGATTGAATCGATCATCTGGCCGGACGGTAGCGCAATGAATATAGGCAGCACAGCGCGCAGCGTCACCATGGCGCCGATGGCAAAGGTGGATGCACCAAGTTCTGCCGCATAAAGGGTAAAGAAAGGGTTGGCCATTCCCACGATGGAGAAGAAGATAAACCCGCCAAACACACCAAAATTCGAAAAACGATCACTTTGCATAATGACAAGCGGCCTCGCGGGTTTTCATGGGTTGGCGCAAAACGGGTTTTTCAATGCGGCACCGGTCAGTCACGATCGGGCAGCGCGACGCGAATGCACATCCTTTGGGAATATCAAGCGGGCTTGGCAATTCGCCCTTTAGCTGTATGGGCGCGCGTGCGGCCTCTGTCACGGGGTCGGGCAAGGGCACGGCATCTATCAGGGCCTTGGTGTAGGGATGCGCGGGACGGTCAAACACTTCGTCTGCCGGTCCATATTCGACCACTTCGCCCAGATACATGACGGCAATGCGATCTGCGATATAGCGAACCGTCAGCAGATCATGCGAGATGAAGATAAACGCGATCCCAAGGTCTTCTTTCAGGTCGGCGAGAAGGTTGATAACCTGCGCGCGCACCGATACATCCAGCGCCGAGGTCGGTTCATCCGCGACCACAACCGACGGGTCAAGGGCAAGCGCACGGGCAACCGCCACGCGCTGCCGCTGCCCGCCCGAAAGCTGGTTGGGGTAGCGGTCCAGATGCGCGACTTCCAGACCCACCTGATCAATCAGACTGCGCACACGTTCGGCCCGCGCCTGCCTGTCGCCCCAACGTTTGACGATCAGCGGCTCTTCGATAATCGCATGAATGCGCATTTTCGGGTTGAACGATGACGAAGGGTCCTGAAACACCATCTGCGCCAGCCCGTCGATGAATATCTCGCCCGATGTCGGTTCTTCCAGACCAAGCAGCAGTCGGGCCACGGTGCTTTTCCCGCAGCCGCTTTCGCCGACGATGCCCAGTGTCTCGCCTTGCTGTACCCGCAGGGTCACGCCGTTGACGGCCTTGACCACCTGCGCGGGCTTGCGCGAGAACAGGCGCGTGCCGCTGCCGGTGAACTGCTTGGTCAGCCGGTTGATTTCCACCATTGTGCGGTCGCGCAAGGGGCGGTTTGTATTGCGCCGCACCTGCCCCGAACATTCAGGCCGCGGCACACCTGCCAACCCGTCGGGCTGCCAACAGGCCGCAACATGGCCCGCGCCGCGCGGTGTCAGACGGGGCGCATCCTGCGCGCAGGTCTGGATTGCGGCTGCGCAACGATCGCGAAACGCGCAGCCCTTGGGCGGGTTCTTCATATCCGGTGGCATGCCCGGTATCTGCGGCAATCGCTGATGACGCAGCGCGGTTGTGCTTGGGATCGTGCTAAGCAAGCTTTGCGTATAGGGGTGCGACGGTTTGTGGAAAATGTCGTGCACCGTGCCGAATTCAACAATCCGGCCCGCATACATCACGGCGACTTTGTCCGCAAAACGCGCCACCAGCCCCAGATCATGGGTGATGAACATCATTGCTGTGCCGGTTTCGGAAATCAGCGTTTTCATCACATCGACGATCTGCGCCTGAATCGTTACATCAAGGGCTGTGGTCGGTTCATCCGCGATAAGAAGCTTGGGCCGGCATGACAGCGCCATTGCGATCATCACGCGCTGGCGCATGCCGCCACTCATCTCGAAAGGGAAGGCCTCCAGCCGGCGTTCGGCGTCCGGGATACCCACCTTGTCAAGCCAGTGAATTGCCTCTGCCCGCGCCTTTTCACGGCCAAGACCAACGCTGCGCATGATCGGCGGGATCATCTGCTTGCTGATCCGCATCACCGGATCAAGCGATGACATCGGGTCTTGAAAAACCGTGCCGACCTCGCGCCCGCGCACGGCATTCAGCTGCCGTTCGCTTAAGGCGCACAAATCACGTCCATTCAACAAGACCGTCCCGCCCGCGACCCGTCCAGGATAGGCAAGCAGGCGCAGGATCGACATGGCCATCGCGCTTTTGCCAGAGCCGCTTTCGCCAACTATGGCAACCCGTTCGCCTGCATGAACCGTGAAGCTGACCCCGTCAACGGCTGTCACCGTGCCGCTGTCGGTTCCGAATTCCGTGCGCAGGTCGCGCACATCCAGCAGGGGCACATCAATTTCGGCTTGGAAAGTCATAGGTTTGTCCCTTGCGTGACTGGGGAAATACTGGGGCTACTGTTGGGGGGAATTACTGACGTGAACGCGGATCAAGCGCTTCGCGCACCCCGTCGGACAGGAAATGAAAGCTGATGGCGATAGCCAGAATAACAACGCCCGGCAGGGTCGATATCCACCAGGCCTGTTCCAGATAGGTCTGCCCGTCGCGGATGATATTGCCCAGCGAGGGGACAGGCGGCATGATCCCCAGCCCCAGAAAGCTAAGGCTTGCTTCGACCAGTATTGCATTGGCGGCAGCGATGCTGGCCGCAACCAGCATGGGGGCCACAGTGTTGGGCAGTATATGGCGGCTCATCAGCCAGCTTTTGCGCGCCTTGACCGTGCGCGCCGCATCAATGAACGCGCGGCTGCGCAGCGACAGCACAAGCGAGCGCTGAAGCCGGATGAAGCGGGGCACATCCGCCAGCGCGATTGCCAGAATCACAGGCACCACACCTGTGCCCATCACCGCCACCAGTCCGATGGCAAGCAACAGTGACGGAAACGCCAGAAAGATGTCGACGATGCTCATCACCGTGCGATCTACAATTCCGCCCAGAAACCCCGCCAATGTGCCAAGGATCATCCCCGAGACAAGCGCAAGCAGCGCCACACTTAGGCCCACAAAAAGCGATATCTGCACCCCCGAAAGTGTCCGCGCAAGGATATCGCGGCCCATTCTGTCCGTCCCGAAGGGGTGCGCAAGTGACGGCGGCTGCATCATTGCCCTCAGGTTGGTTTCCAGCGGGGCCTGAAGCGGCAGCAAGGGTGCAAATGCGGTCAGCAGCAAAATCGGCACAAGGATAACCAGCGCCAGCCGTGCCTTGCGGTTGCCCAGAAACCGGCCTTTGCCCATCCGCAACAGCCACGCTGTCGCAGGGGCTGCCATACCGGGGCTGGCGGGGGTGTTGATGGTGTTTTGTGTCATTGTCCCGTTCCGTTCCGTTCAGAATTTCACCCGCGGGTCGAGCGCCCGGTAGACGATATCGGTGATGAAATTGATCCCGACAAACAGCAGCGCATAGAAAACGATCAGGGTCTGAACCATCTGATAATCGCGACTGTTGATGCCGTTGATCAGCAAGTTCCCGATACCGGGAATGGTAAAGATAAACTCGACAATGACCGTGCCGTTCAGCAGGTTCCCGAAGCTTAACCCGATCACCGTGACGATCGGCAGAGAGGCGTTTTTCAGCGCATGACGGAACAGAACCCGCATTTCCGACCAGCCCATGGCGCGGGCGGTGCGCACATAATCCTCGCTCAGCACCTCAAGAACAGCGGTGCGGGTTATGCGCGCCATTGTCGCCATCTGTGTGACCGAAAGCACCAGAACCGGCAGCGCAATACGCTTTAGAAAATCCATCGGCGCGTCGAAACTGACAGTGCCACTGGCGGGAAACCAGCCAAGGGTCAGTGAAAAGATCAGCAAAAACACCAGCGCAGTCCAGAAAGACGGCATCAGGTCCAGCACCATCGCAGTGCCGGTGATCAGGTTGTCCAGCCCGTTCTGCCCGCGATGGGCCATCAGCGCCGCAAGCGTGCCCAGCGGGATGGACAATGCTACAGTCAGCACGATTGTCAGCACCGCAATACTTAGCGTGACAGGAAGCGCACGCAAAAGCAGGTCGGCCACCGGCAACCGTGTGGTGATCGTCACCCCGAAATCGAAAGTGACGAGTCCCTTGATATAAATCAGGTATTGCGACAGCAGCGGCGCGTTCAGCCCCATCTGCTCGCGCAGCAATTCTAGTGCTTCGCCTGAAATTGCATCCCCGGCCATGGCAGATGCAGCATCACCGGGAATGAACCGCAAGGTGAAGAAAACCAGCGTCACGACGCCAAACACCGTGAAAAGAAGCTGTGCAAATTTCTTTAGGCTGTATTCAACCATGACCAGAGACCCCTTCAGCTTGTCGCGATATCAACTTCGAAGAAGTTGACTTGCGCCAGATAGTTGGGCTGAACGCCGGTGACAGTCGGCTTGCCGGGCCAGTAGACATTGTTGGCATAGCTGGGCAGATAGGGAAGTTCCGCCATCACGATCTGTTGCAGGCGTTCATACAGTTCAAAGGCAGTGTCGGGATCAACTTTTGCGCGCGCGGCCTCCAGCAACCCGGTGACCTCGGGGTTGTCGTAGCGTGCCCCGTTCAACCCGCCCGGTGCCTTGTTGTCCGGGTGCAGATAATTGAACAGGATCATATCGGGGTTGATTGCAGGCAGCAGGCGGGTCGCCATGTCAAACTCGCCCGCGTTCCGGCGCTGGTTGAAGGTCGGCGTGTCGACAAGCTCCATGGTCATGGTGATGCCCACCTGCGACAGGAAGTCGATCTCGAATTGCTGAAGTTCGGTGACACCCTGCGCGGATGTGCCCAGATGCCGGAAGCTAAGACCATTCCCATAGCCAGCTTCGGCCAGCAGGGCGCGGGCGCGTTCGGGATCATATGGATATTTCGGAATATTGTCCGAATAGATGGACATCCAATCTGGCATGATCGACGCGGTAGGCTGCGTAAGCGACGGAGAGATCGCATTGCAGATCGCTTCATAGTCGATCGCATGGGCAATCGCATGACGCACCCGCGCATCGGCGAACGGCTCGAATTCAAGGTTCATGACCTTCAGCGCCACAGCGTAGTTGTTTGCGACATTCATACGAAACCCTGCCGCTTCAAGAATTTGCAGGTTTTCTTCGCGGTTGGAACGCATCACCAGATCCACCTCGCCATTGCGCAAGGCGATGGTCGCGGTGGATTCATCTTTGATAATGCGGAAGTGCAGCGTCTCGATAGGTGCTGGCCCGCGGAAGTAATCTTCGTGCCGCTTCAGGATAATTTCGGAGTTTACGTCGATATGATCAAGGTAATAGGGACCGGTGCCAACAGGATTCCAGCGCACCTGACCATCCGCATCTTCTATGGCGCGCTTTGACACGATCTGGCCCTGATGATAGTTCGCAACCGAATGCAGAAAGTTGCCATTCGGCGCATCAAGTTCGATGACCAGCGTATAGGGGTCAGGTGCCTCCATACGGGTGATGCCTGCAAGTTGCGATGCATAGGGAGAGGCTGTCGCAGGGTCCAGGATCCGCTCAAAACTGTAGATCACATCCTGCGCTGTCACTTCACCATATCCCTTATGGAACATGACCCCTTCACGCAGTTTGAACACCCATGTGATGTTGTCTTCTGTCACCCACGACTCGGCCACATCGGGGATGATCGCGCCGGTCTGGCTGTCATAACTGGTCAGCCCCGAGAATATGTTGAAGGCGATGTTCTCATTCTCGATCCGAAAGATATTCGCCGGGTCAAAACCTGCCGGATCATCATAGAACCGGATGTTAAGCGTCTTGTGATCACCCGATGCAGCACGCACAATGCTTGGCAGAAATGCTGTGGCCGCAAGCGAGGCCGAAAACTGGCGCCGTGTAATTTTTGGCATTGGAATTTTCCTTTCAAGGTAGCCCCTGACCGGACGCCCCGCGCAGCCCCGTGGGCCCGCGTGGAACGGCCGCACAGATCAGGCGGATTTGCGCATTGGCTCGGACGATGTGTCGCTGACGGTCGATCGCAGATAATCGATGGCCATGTCCCGTGTGACGACATCAGCGTATTTCTGATGCATGTCGTAAAGGTTCATGAAATGCGACGCTTCGGTGCGGTCATAGACGCATTCCGACACCACACCCATCCGGTAGCGATGCGTTGCACCATCCACCACCGACGCGCGCACGCAACCGCTGGTCGATTCACCACAGCAGATCAATGTATCGATCCCCAGCGCAGTCAGGTGGAATGACAACGGCGTGCCCTGAAAGGCCGAAGGCGCAGTTTTCTCGATGACCACTTCGCCGGCAACAGGCTTGAGTTCATCCACAATCTCGCTGCCTCTTTGCTGCATTTCCGCAGAAAGCTTCGAGGGGCCGCGCTTGCGATGAATCCATGGCTTGATACCACTTTGCAGACCCTTGATGTGAATGACCGGAATGCCGTATTCGCGGGCAGCTTCCAGCAGCGGCACCGTCATGTCGATCGCCGCCCAACCTTCAAGCCCCATAGAACCGGGCCAGGTTTTCATCGATTCAAAGATCGGCTGACGCTCAAGGCCAACCACGCTGTAATACATATCGATCAGCAACAGGGCGGGCTTTTCGCCAAACCCACTCAGCTCGGTCTTACCCCAGAGTTTGTCATGTTGCTGGTCACGTTCGGAAAGGAACTTTCCCCAACCATAATCCTGTTTCATTTGTCATAGTCCTTTCTTTGGGTCCGCTAGGCAGTTCAGAAAGCGCCGGACAAGATACTTAAAATTAGGTTATAAAATTTATTTATTTCAGTATCTTAGGTAAACCCAAAGATCTGAACCTGTCTGCAACTTTCGGCTAATCACCGCGACATGAATTCACCGCGATATCCTTAGCAAATGGCGCACTTGCCCGTATATCAAGTTGCTTGATTTAAAGTCTATAAACTTTATTTTTACGGGCAAAATTTGTGCAGGAATCAAAACTGAATGTGTGCTTTTCAGGCGAAACTACGTCGGGTCGTGCATCAGTCCGACGGCAAACACCCCCGTCCCGTTGGGCACACGGCCCTGAATGAACATCTGAAAAGAATCAATTCTCAGATCGGCACAGCATTCATTCCTGCGCGCGCCCGGCCCCCTGCCCCAACCTTCGCGGCCCTGCAAATTCCGCCCAACCAGATTCAAACCCCAAATCGCGGCCGTTTCGAAAACACGACCTTCACACGCAGACATCCACTGTCGGTATCGTGCTGCAATGCGGCGTAATCGCGACGGCATACCACCCGATCCCGTGCGATGCCTGATCATGCTGTCAATGCTGCCAATGCGAAAAGGGTCGTCTTATGATCAAAATGTTTTCCGGAGTCTGGCCGCTACTGCTGGGAATTCTTCTTATCATGCTGGGCAACGGGATGCATTTTACCCTCATTGGTCTGCGCGGCGGCATCGAAGGGTTTTCGGCGGCGGAACTGGCAATCGTGACCTCGGGCTATTTTCTGGGCTTCCTCTCTGGCGCGCGCATCACCCCCGAGATGATCCGCCGTGTGGGCCATGTGCGTGTTTTTGCGGCACTGGGCAGCTTCATGTCCGCAGGTTTGATCGCATTTCCCCTGCTGACCGAACCCTGGGCCTGGACGATACTAAGGGTGCTGATCGGGTTTTGCATGTCCGGGATCTATGTTGCCGCCGAAAGCTGGCTGAACAACGCAGCCACGAACGAAACGCGCGGCAAGGTTCTGTCGGCCTATATGATCGCCCAGACCCTGGGTATCATCGGTGCGCAGGGATTGCTGACCCTGGGCGATGCGGCCACATCGGTTCTGTTTATCGGCGCCTCTATTCTTGTATCAATCTCGTTTGCGCCGATCCTGCTGTCGGCAACGCCCGTCCCTGCGGCCGAAGTGGCCCGCGCCATGCCTTTGCGCAAACTGTTCACAGAATCGCCCCTTGGCACTGTCGGGATATTCCTGTTGGGCAGTATCTATGCCACACAATCGGGCATGGGCGCGGTTTTCGGCAGCCAGATCGGCATGACCGCTGCGCAGATCTCGTTATTTGTCGCGATGCTCTTTGCGGGCGCTTTGGTGCTGCAATATCCGATCGGCTGGCTGTCGGACAGAATGGACCGCCGCAAGCTGATTTTCGGCGCCTCGCTCACCGGTATGGTCTTTTGCGCCGTGGGGTGGGCCACGGCTGGCGGATTCTGGTTCCTGATGATTTCGGCGTTCTTTGCAGGCGGCATGACAACACCGCTTTATGCCCTGTTTCTCGCCTATACCAACGACTCGCTTTCGCTCGAAGATATGCCCGCGGCATCCGGCGGGCTGGTCTTCACCTTCGGGCTGGGCGCAATCACGGGGCCGCTGGTGACAGGCTGGGCAATGCAGGGTCTGGGGGCGTTTGCATTCTGGCTGGTTCTTGGCGCAACCTTCGCTGCAATCGCACTCTACGCCCTTTATCGTATGACACAACGTGCAGGCATTCCCACCCATGAAACTGAAAGTTATCTTGGCGTGTTGCCGACCTCATCACCCGTCGCGGTCGAAGCTGCCGCCACATGGTCTGCCGAACTGGCCGAGGCCGAACGCGACGCAGCCGCGTCACCCGATCCCTAAACCCGCGATCTGTCACACCCAAACACTCCACCACCTGCGCGCTTCACCCCGATGCCCTTTTTGCTGCGTTCGATTGAATATACTCCGCCATGTGTCTACGGATGCGCTATTGAGCAATAACCTCCGCAAAGACTTGCGAAGGGGGTTCATTCTGGCCCAAATATCCCGGGGGACGGCCTGAAAGGCCGGGGGGCAGCGCCCCCTGATACACATGCCTGCGGCAGCACCCCTCGGCCACACGCAACCGCCTGAAACAAAGGGACAGGACATGACCAAGGCCATCATGGTGCAGGGATGCGGCTCCAATGTCGGAAAATCCATGCTTGTCGCAGGATTGTGCCGCGCCTTGCTGCGTCGCGGCATGAATGTCGCGCCCTTCAAGCCGCAGAATATGTCCAACAATGCCGCAGTCACAGTGGACGGGGGCGAGATTGGGCGCGCACAGGCATTGCAGGCCCTTGCCTGCGGGCTGGAGCCGGTAACCGACATGAACCCCGTTCTTCTGAAACCCGAGAATGAGACCGGCGCGCAGGTGGTGGTGCACGGCAAGCGTATCGCAACTGTGAAAGCGCGCGACTATTCTGCGATGAAGCCCAGCCTGATGGGCGCTGTTCTGGATAGTTTTGCACGCCTGAAAGCGGCGTATGATCTGGTGATCGTCGAAGGGGCCGGCAGTCCGGCCGAGATTAACCTGCGTCCGCGCGACATTGCGAATATGGGCTTTGCGCGCGCTGCGAATGTCCCTGTCTTGTTGGTGGGCGATATTGATCGTGGTGGCGTCATCGCACAGATTGTCGGCACGCAGGCCGTTCTGGACCCCGATGATGCGGCCATGGTTGCGGGCTTCGTCATCAACAAGTTTCGCGGTGACCCCAGCTTATTCGACGACGGCTACCGCCAGATACAGGTGCGCAGCGGCTGGCAAGGATATGGCGTGCTGCCGTGGTTTGCAGATGCCTTCCGGTTGCCCGCCGAAGATGCGCTGGATCTCGGCTCCGGTCCGGTGGGGGGCGGTGTGCGCATCGCCTGCCTTGTGTTTTCGCGCATTGCGAATTTTGACGATCTGGACCCGCTACAGGCCGAACCGGGGGTGGAACTGGTCATGGTCCGGCCGGGCCAGCCCATCCCGGGGGATGTGCGGCTTGTCATCCTGCCGGGGTCGAAATCCACGCGGGCCGATCTGGCATTTCTGCGCGCGCAAGGCTGGGACATTGATCTGGCCGCGCATATCCGGCGCGGTGGCCATGTGCTGGGCATCTGCGGCGGGTATCAGATGATGGGGCGGCAGGTGTCCGACCCTGACGGGGTCGAGGGGGGGGCGGGCGACATGCAGGGCCTTGGCCTGCTGGATGTCACCACCACCATGACCCCCGACAAGCGGCTTGAACGGGTGCGCGCGCAGCATGTCGCAACAGGGCTGGATGTGTCGGGATATGAAATTCACATCGGGCGCACAACCGGCGCGGATTGCGCACGCCCCTTTGCCCGTCTGGGCGCGCATGATGACGGCGCAACCGACAGCACGGGCCGCATCACGGGCACCTATCTGCACGGGCTTTTTTCGTCAGACAGCTTTCGCGCGGCCTATCTGGCCGATCTCGGTGTCACACCGTCAGGTCTGCAACATGGCGCCTTGGTCGAGGACACGCTGGACGCCCTTGCCGACCATCTGGAACAGCATCTGGATGTGACAGGTCTGCTATCCCTCGCACGTTAGGGGCATATTTCGTGCTGGCGTAAAGCGCCGCATGTCCAGCGCAAACCGGTCTGGCGGGTAACCACGAAACAGCCACACATCAAAAGGGCCGCGACATGCGCGGCCCTTTCAATATCTGCCATATGGGCAGGGCGTGTTACATCATGCCGCCCATGCCGCCCATGCCACCCATGTCGGGCATGCCGCCGCCGCCGCCCTGGCCTTTCGGCTCTGGCTTGTCGGCGATCATGGCTTCGGTGGTGATCAGCAGGCCTGCAACCGATGCTGCGTCCTGAAGTGCTGTGCGCACAACTTTCGCAGGGTCGATCACGCCGAATTTGAACATGTCGCCATATTCTTCGGTCTGCGCGTTGAAGCCGAAGGTCTTGTCGTTGCTTTCGCGGATTTTGCCCGCAACAACGGACCCGTCCACACCAGCGTTTTCTGCGATCTGACGCAGCGGTGCTTCCAGTGCCTTGCGCACGATAGAGATGCCGACAGTCTGGTCGCTGTTATCGCCGGTCAGACCTTCCAGAACCTTGCCAGCCTGAATCAGCGCCACGCCGCCACCGACAACAATGCCTTCTTGCACAGCTGCGCGGGTTGCGTTCAGGGCGTCATCAACGCGGTCCTTACGCTCTTTGACTTCGATTTCCGACATACCGCCAACGCGGATAACAGCAACACCGCCAGCCAGTTTGGCCAGACGCTCTTGCAGTTTTTCCTTGTCGTAATCGCTGGTGGTTTCTTCGATCTGCTGACGAATCTGCGTAACGCGTGCTTCGATTTCAGCTTTCTCGCCGGACCCGTCAACGATGGTGGTTTCGTCTTTGGTGATCTTGATGGTCTTGGCGGTGCCAAGCATATCCATCGTGACGCTTTCCAGCTTCATGCCCAGATCTTCGCTGATCACCTGACCACCGGTCAGAATGGCGATATCTTGCAGCATGGCCTTGCGACGATCGCCGAAGCCGGGTGCCTTGACTGCCGCGATTTTCAGACCGCCGCGCAGTTTGTTGACCACCAGTGTTGCCAGCGCTTCGCCTTCGACATCTTCTGCAATGATCAGAAGCGGTTTTTGCGACTGGATCACTTGCTCCAGCAGCGGAACCATTGGCTGAAGCGAGGACAGTTTCTTTTCGTGGATCAGGATAAGTGCGTCATCAAGTTCCGCAATCATCTTGTCGGGGTTGGTCACGAAATAGGGCGACAGGTAGCCGCGGTCGAACTGCATGCCTTCGACAACATCGGTTTCTGTTTCCAGACCTTTGTTTTCTTCGACGGTGATCACGCCTTCATTGCCGACTTTCTGCATCGCATCCGCGATCTGACGACCGATTTCAGCTTCGCCATTGGCGGAAATGGTGCCAACCTGCGCAACTTCGGCAGTGTCGTTGACCGGACGAGCAGCCGCTTTGATCGCTTCCACAACCTTGGTGGTTGCCAGATCGATGCCGCGCTTCAGGTCCATCGGGTTCATGCCCGCTGCAACCGAATTCAGACCTTCGCGCACGATGGATTGTGCCAGCACGGTTGCGGTCGTGGTGCCGTCGCCTGCTTCGTCATTGGTGCGCGAGGCCACTTCTTTGACCATCTGCGCGCCCATGTTTTCGAACTTGTCTTCCAGTTCGATTTCCTTGGCAACTGTCACACCGTCTTTGGTGATGCGTGGTGCGCCGAAGGATTTGTCGATGACGACGTTCCGTCCTTTGGGGCCAAGGGTGACTTTCACCGCGTCGGCCAGAATGTTTACGCCGCGCAGCATACGGTCACGGGCGTTGGTGTTGAATTTGACGTCCTTAGCAGCCATTTGGTGCCTCCTGGTTGTCGTTGTAACTCAGAATTCAGAAGCGATCAGGCCAGTACGCCCAGAATGTCGCTTTCTTTCATGATCAGCAGCTCTTCACCATCAACGGTGACTTCGGTGCCTGACCACTTGCCGAACAGAACACGATCACCGGCTTTAACAGCCATCGCGATCAGTTCGCCCGAATCCTTACGTGCGCCTTCGCCGGTGGCGATGATTTCGCCTTCAGCGGGCTTTTCTTTGGCGCTGTCGGGAATGATCAGACCGCCTTTAGTTTTATCGTCGCCTTCGACACGACGGACTAGAACACGGTCATGCAGCGGTTTGAATGCCATCTGAGAACGCTCCTTTGGTTCCAGGTTGAAATCTGTTGGCACTCATGCATCACGAGTGCTAACGAACGCATAGGTAGGCACAGGAACCGGTGCTGTCAACACCTTCGATCCGCAAAAATTGACTTCCGCGCAACCGATTTTATGCTGCATTGCAGCATAGCATTTTCAAGGCCCGACAGCACGCTCCTGAACCAGTATGCGATCGTCCTGCATCAGATTATGCGCGATCAGGCATTCCAGCAGGCGCGGCTTGCGAAGGGGTTTGGCAATCACATCACAAAAGCCCGCATCAAGGTATTCTGCCACCTGCGCCGACCCGACATTGGCCGTGACAACAATGGCGGGCGGCAGGGACTGTGCGCCCGCGTCATATTCTGCACGAATAAGGCGCAGCGCACGCACACCGTCCATTTCCGGCATCATCACATCAAACAAAAACAGATCGAAGCAGCGCTCACGCGACATTTCCAGCGCTTGCAGGCCGTTTTCCACCATAACAAGCTCCAACCCGGTTCCCTTCAACAGCGCGGCCAGAACACGCTGGTTGACCTTGTTATCCTCGGCCACCAGCACAACGCGCCCGTGCGCCCCCGCGTCCCGCTGCGCCACATCAACCGGCGCTGTGTCCGCAATGGGTGTGGATTGCTGCACAGCGACCAGCGGCAGGTCCAGCGTTACGCATGTCCCCTGCCCCGCGCGCGATGTCACCTTGACCGTTCCCCCCATGGCCAGCGCCAGACCACGAACGATGGGCATGCCAAGGCCCACCCCGTCAACACGGCGGGTAAGACTGGAATCCGCCTGCCCGAACGGGTCGAAAATGGCGTCCAACTGCCCTTCGATCATGCCGCATCCGGTGTCTGAAATGGCGATCCGCACGGCATGTTCATCCCCCTGCACATCAAGGGAAATGCGCCCTGCGCTGGTGAAATTCACACAATTTCGCAGCACATTTTCCACCATCCGGCAAACCCGCGGCCCGTCACCACGCCGCAATGGCGCCATGGACGCATCAAGCACGACATCAAGCGCAACACCTTTGGCTGCCGCTTGCCCGGAAAAAGGGGCGGCAGTTAGCGCGATGGCAGAATGCAGATCAAACTCCGCGCAAACAAGGTCTATCCCCCCCGATTGCAACTCGGAAATGTCCAGAATATCCGTCAGCCGTATCAGCAACCCGTCACCACTGTCGCGGATCTCCGACAGCATTCGGGACTGCTCGGCATCCGCAATCCTGCTTTCCAGCCCTTGCGCCATCCCCAGTATGCCGTTCAGGGGCGTGCGTAATTCATGGCTCATATTCGCCAGAAACCGCGACTTCAGCGCACTTGCCTGTTCTGCCTTGTCGCGCGCAGCCCGCAAATGCCGGTTCAGACGGACCGCGCGAAACGCGATCAGCGCAAAACTCCATTGCAGGGCGGAAAATGCCATAAGCAGCGTGATGATCAGCGTAGAAAACGCCAATACACGCCCGCCCTCCGTCACCCCCAGAACCACAAGTCGCGCCAGATAAGCCAGACCAATCGCCCCGAACGGCGCGCTGGCCAGCATGGCAAGTTCGCGGCCATGCACCACGCAGCGCCCCCATATAAGTCTGGCAAACACCACGCCCAAAACACCATTGATGCATGAACTGCTGATAACCAGAACCGCCGGTTCCTGCGCACCAACGATCAGCCCAAGCTGTACCAGCGCAGCCCCCGCCCCAAGGGCGGCATATGGCACGGGCGCAGGATTGTCCCCAAGCCCGATGGCCAGCGCGATAAAACCACAAATCAGGCCGAACAGCATGCCCAGAACAACCATTGACGCGCTTAACCAGAACGGAAGCACCTGTCCTGCAATCAGCCCCGCAGCCCCGATCAGAAACGCAAGATTCGTGCCCCCCAACCATCGGAAGGCAGCTGCGTCGCGGCGTGCATGGTTACGCCCGCCCGCCAGTGTGCTAAGCACCAATGATGCGATGACCATCACTGCAACGGCAATGATGACATTGCGAATATCAATATCGTAGCCCATGAAATCCCAAGGCGTCGCGTTCCAGTTACCGAATACCATGAAAAGCTGACCAATGCCTTAACCGGCACTGTCTACTACCGCCTGCGTGACAATGCGGCGCTGCGGCGGTATAAGCCGCGCGAAACCATCACAGCCCAACATGCGGACCTTCAACATGATTAAAGTCTTTGGCCATTTCTCCCCCGATACTGATTCGACCGGCTCGCCACTGATCTGGGCGTGGTATCTGTCGCAGGTTCAGGACACGCCCGCGCAGGCCGTGCTGCTGGGCCAACCCAATTCAGAAGCGAAATTCGTGCTGGAGCATTGGGGCATCCCCCAGCCCGACATCCTGACCGACCTGCCCGCAGGCACGCCGGTGGTGATTGTCGACACCAACAACCCAGCCGAGTTGCCCGCCACCATCAATGACGCCGATATCCGCGCCATCATTGACCACCACAAACTTGTGGGCGGGCTGGAAACCAAAGGGCCTATCGACATTACCATGCGCCCGCTGGCCTGCACGGCCACCATCATGTATGAATTGATCGGCAAGCACATGGCGCAGGCCCCGCGCGCCATCAAGGGGGTGATGCTGTCATGCATCCTGTCGGACACGCTTGAATTCCGCTCGCCTACCACCACCCAGACCGACCGCGCTATTGCCCACGCGCTGGCCGATGATCTGGGCGTGGATATGGGCGCGTTGGCCAGCGCCATGTTTGCCGCAAAATCCGATGTCTCCGGCTTCAGCGATGCCGAATTGCTGCGCATGGATTCCAAGAATTTTGATGTGGATGGCAAGAAATTCCGCGTGTCCGTTCTGGAAACCACAGCCCCCGCGCAGGTTCTGGCCCGCAAGGACAGCCTGATGGCCAGCATGGACTCTGTCGCGCGCGAAGATGGCGCGGATCAGGTGCTGCTGTTTATCGTGGACATTCTGAATGAAGAAGCCACGCTGTTGCTGCCCAATGACCTGACACGCGCGCTTGCGAAAAAATCCTTCGGGGTGGAGGCGACAGGCGACAGCGTGGTTCTGCCCGGCGTCATGAGCCGCAAGAAACAGATCATTCCGGTGCTGGCGCTATGACCCGCCTGCTGACAGGGTTTGACCAGATCGCGGCGCAATACGAACTCGCGCTGGTTGATCTGTGGGGTTGCGTGCATAACGGGCGCACCATTCATGGCCGCGCGCAAGCCGCGCTATGTGCGTTTCGTGCGCAGGGGGGGCGGGTGTTGCTGTTGACGAATGCGCCGCGCACCGCTGCATCCGTGCAGGCGCGGCTGGATGAAATGGGCCTGTCGCGCGATGCCTATGACGGTATTGTAACATCTGGCGATGCAACACAGGAAGCCATGCTGACAGGTGCTGTGGGGCGCAAGGTCTGGCATCTTGGCCCGTCCAAGGATGACGACCTGTTTCTGAACCTGCCCGACTGGGCGGCGGATCACACCCCCATCACACGCGTCGGATTTGACGACGCCGAAGGGATCGTCTGCACAGGTCCCTTTGACGACATATCAGACACCCCCGAAGATTATCGTGGGCGGTTGCTATCGGCCAAGGTGCGCGGGCTGAAAATGCTGTGCGCCAACCCCGATCTGGTGGTCGATTACGGCGACAAGCGGATCTACTGCGCGGGGTCGATCGCGCAGCTATACACGGAAATGGGCGGCGAAGTGCTGTATTTCGGCAAACCGCACCCCCCCGCTTATGACCTGTCGCGCAGATATGCAGCTCGGCTTGGGCTGAAATTTTCGAATGACCGCGTGATAGCGATTGGCGATGGCATCCACACCGATGTTCAGGGCGGTATATCCGAAGGGATCGACACAATATTCGTGACCAGCGGTCTGGCCGCCGCCGAATTCGGTCCCGACCCTGCCGCGCCCGACCCCGCCCGCCTGCAAGCCTGGCTGGCCGAAAAGGGACTGCACCCCCGTTTCGCAATCCCCTATCTGGGCTGACACGCCTTACACCACCAGACACAGGCCGGGCTGCGATGCCCGGCCTGTTGCATTTCAGCAGGGGATCGCTACAAATAGGCATCGCAATAAAATTACCGCAAACATCACTTCTTGGAATTAAAATTCCAATGCATGTTGCGCATAAGCACGATATCGGCTAATGCTGCACTGCAACAAAACGTCAGATTCGACACGACGAAGGGTATGCAGTGATGTTGGACCATAGCATGAATGACAATTTTCCGCGCGGCACGATCTGTATCGAAGATCTGGAAATCGGCATGACGCGCCATTTGCGCAAGGAAGTCACCGACCGCGATATTGAACTTTTTGCCGAAGTGTCCACAGACCGCAATCCCGTGCATCTGGACGAATCCTATGCGCAGGACACCATATTCGAAGGGCGCATTGCCCATGGTATGCTGACCGCTGGCCTGATTTCCGCTGTAATCGGCGAACAGCTGCCCGGTCATGGCACCATCTATATGGGCCAAAGCCTGAAATTCATGGCCCCCGTGCGCCCCGGTGATGTTGTGCTGGCCGAAGTCACGGTTCTGACCATTGATTACGGCAAGCGCCGCGTCACCCTTGATTGTCGGTGCAGTGTAGGCAATACGACTGTTCTGAAGGGTGAAGCTACAGTCTTGGCACCCAGCCGGAAATTCGACTAAGTCGGGATGCATGCGCGCCATCGCGTCCCGCAGGGGACAGATGCGTATTGTAAACCACTGGACATCGCTGGACACAGCCTGCAAGGGCGCATCCGTCGCAATGGGCAATTTCGACGGTGTGCATCTGGGCCACCAGACAGTCATCGACCTTGCACGCCGCGAAGATGCCCCCTTGGGCATTGTCACGTTTGAACCCCATCCGCGCGAATATTTCGCCCCCGCTGCCCCCCCGTTCCGGCTGATGAACGCTGAATCCCGCGCGAACCGCCTGGCGCGCATGGGGGTGTCATGCCTGTATCAACTGCCGTTTGGGGCAGAATTGTCGGGCTTTTCGCCGCAGGACTTTGCGCAAGTGGTGCTGCATCAGGGCCTTGGCGTGTCCCATGTCGTGATCGGCGCGGATTTCTGTTTTGGCAAGGGCCGCAAGGGCACAGCCGAAGATCTGGCGCAATACGGCCGCGATCTGGGCTTTGACGTCACAGTTGCGCCCCTGCTGCGTGACAGCAATGCGGTCTATTCATCAACCGCCATCCGCACGGCGCTAAGCGATGGCCGCCCGCGCGACGCCGCGCGCATGCTGGGCCATTGGCACCGCATTGACGGGGTTGTGCTGCATGGCGAAAAGCGCGGACGCAGGCTGGGGTATCCCACCGCGAACATGTCCATTGCGGGCCTGCACCCACCGCGATTCGGGGTTTACGCGGTGCAGGTCGATGTGCTGACAGGCCCCCATCAGGGGCGCTATGGCGGCGTTGCGTCCATGGGCGTGCGGCCAATGTTCGGGCAAAACCAGCCCAATCTGGAAAACTTCCTGTTCGATTTTTCCGGCGATCTGTATGATGCCCATCTGTCAGTGGCCCTTGTCGAACATCTGCGCGACGAGGTGAAATTCGACAGCCTTGAGGCATTGATTGCCCAGATGGACCGCGACAGCGCGCAGGCACGCGCCATCCTTGCGGCACTGGACTGATCAGCCCTTACGGGCGCGACATACCCGACATGTCAATCTCTACCTGCTGGGAAAGGTCATGCAGGCTGTCATACAGGATTTGCAGAATATAGCGCGGGTTATGCACATATCCGCCGGGGTCTTTTGCGGCCACCTGATAATTATAGGCGGCTTTCAGCAAACGCGGCGTCCATGACTGGTAGCGGTTGTCGCGCGTTGCCTGATCAAAGGGCAACGCACCCGCGCCATCAGGATCGACAAAGAAATACGGATGGCGCGACACATAGGCGATGGGCGTGCCCGCGACCTGCGCCGCATACGCACGGATAGCTACAAGAAGTTCGCCCTGCAATGCCATGATTTCACTATGAATACCACCGGACCTGTCACCCGTTCCGGCAAAGTCGCGGTGCTGGGTGCGGATGTCGCGAATTTCCGTCACCCCCTGATGGCAGGTCAGGCAACCATCGGTTTCAACTGCGGTGCTGTGCGCGTCATGGCAGGCCACACAGGTATCGGCGCCGGGCACATGCATGAAACGCCCCGCATAATTGCGCCCCGAATACTGATAGCCCGGCCCCGCCTGCGCACCCAGCATCGTAGCCGCGGACGCCGCATAATGAATATTCACAAAAGCCAGATCATCTGACACGGAATCCGGGTCCAGCCCGTCCACGCGCGCCGCGATCTGGTCGCCCGATTGCCGGCCCTGATGGCAGACCATGCAGGTGGCCGATGCGCCCAGATCCTGAACCTCCACGCCGGACGGGAATGTCACCGCGTCCAGCGCATGCGCTTCTGCCGTGTGACAGGCCACGCAGCCAATGGGCGAATTGATCACACCGGGGCTGTGCACCGCGCCTGCCGCGCTGCCATCCGCACCCAGAAAGTCCAGAAACCCCGTTTCGGAATGGCACATGGCGCAGTTTTCGGGCACCTCCCCTTGTTCGTTCCAGTAGGTAAACGACAGGGAATGATAATCCCCATGCGGCGAATTCAGCCATGCCGCAATCAGCCGCTCCAACCCGACCAGATCATCGGCACGCGACTGCGCTGGCGCAACAACTGCGATCATCAGGATCAAAACCGAAATAAGGCGCATCTGGTCCCCCCTTTTTTGCGTTCTCTATGCTAAGGGTAACATGCAGGCCCTCTGCCATGCTTGATCTGCATCATGGCAGATGTAAACTTTCACGCTGCATGCTGGCCGAAAACAGGATTTCATTTCACGCCATGTCGCACGCAAACACCCTCTCCGCCCTTCGCCTGTCAGGCCCCGGCCTTGCGCTGGTCTATGTTCTGGCCGCCGCCCTGCCGCTGGCGCTTGCGCTGACCCAACGTGTCGCGCCCGCCGCAATGTGGGAATATGCCGCCGCAGCGATGGGGATGATTGCGCTGTTGGGCATGGCCGTGCAGTTCGTCACATCGGGCCGGTTCGAGGGGGTTTCGGGCAAGCTGGGCATCGACAAGATCATGGGGTTTCACAAACTGGCCGCGTCATGGGTGGCGCTTGCCGTGGTGCTGCACCCGCTGGCCTATATCTGGCCGACATGGGCGCAAAACCCCGAACTGGGCTGGCTGCGGCTGCAATTCTACCTGAGTGATCCTGCCTATCTGACCGGTATGGTGGCATTGGGCGCGCTGGTGGTGCTGATTGCCAGCTCCATCCTGCGTGACCGCCTGCCTTGGCCCTATGAGGCATGGCGCGGCGTGCATGTTGTGCTGGGGCTGGTGGCGGTGTTTGGCGGGCTGCATCATGCCATCGCTGTCGGGCGTTTCAGCGCGCAAGGGCCGGTGGCCGTGTTTTGGTGGGCACTTGGCGCGGCGGTGCTTGCGGTCATGGCCATTCTATACGGATGGCGGTGGGCAAGGCTGCACCGCCAGCCATGGCGGCTGGCATCCGTGTCCAAGCGCGCAGACCGCATGTGGGAATTGGACATACAGCCAGTGGGCAACACACCTGCCCTGCCCTATCATGCTGGCCAGTTTGTCTGGATGACCGAAGGCACGCGCCGCTTTCCCTTGTTTGACCATCCGTTTTCCATTGCCGACAGCCCTGCCCGCCCCGGATTAAGCCTGCTGATCAAGGAAGCGGGCGATTTCACCAACCATATCGGTGACTTGCCCGAAGGTGCAAGCATTGGCATTGACGGGCCATATGGCGAATTCAGCCTGCACGCCCATGACCCCGAATCCGTGCTTCTGATTGGCGGCGGTGTGGGGATTGCGCCGGTGTTGGGCATTTTGCGCGATATGGTGGTGCGCGGCGACATGCGGCCTGTGCGACTGGCCTATGCGGTTGGCGCTGCACCAAATTTCGCCTGTCTGAAGGAGATTCGCGCCGCCACCCGCACGCTGGATCTGCGCCTGTGGCTGACCTGCGAAGATGGCGCGGAAGCCCCCGATATTCTAGCCGGTCGCCTGACGCAGGACCGGCTGCGCGACATGCTGGACGGGCTTGACCCCGCCCGGACCAAAGCCCTGATCTGCGGCCCCGGCCCCATGGTGGTGGCCGTGTCGGACGCGCTGCTTGATCTGGGCATGCCCATGGCCAATGTGATCTATGAACGTTTTGACTACGCCGCAGGCGCACGGTCACGGCAGGACCGCGCGCGCACGCGCAATATTCTGGGCATAGGCGGCGTTATTGTGGCGTTGGTTGCGGGGTTTGCCGCGCTGGCGGGGGTGGTTTGACGCGGAGGTTCAGGGCTACCTGCGAAGCCCGCACCAGCGGCGGGCCGGGGACTGCCGGTCCGGCGTGATAGGGGCGCATTTTATGCTGGCAACACACTCCTGCGATCAAGCGCTTGGCGCGACATTGGCAGAACCAGCAGGCCGCGGGACGGCCCGCCGATGGTGCGGCGGCCTACGGCCTTGATTCCGCACCTTTGCGCGTCCCCTTCACCCGGTCCCCCTGACACAGATCACCGCCCTACCCCTCGAACAACCGCCCCTGGTCGGGGGGCGCGGGCGCGGGCAGGCCCAGATGTGCCCATGCTTTGGCCGCCAGCATACGCCCGCGCGGCGTGCGCGAAATCAGGCCCTGCTGCAACAAGAACGGCTCGATCACCTCCTCAATGGCATCGCGCGATTCCGACAGTGCGGCGGCAATGGTTTCCACCCCCACCGGCCCACCGCCATAGTTTTCGGCCAACAACACCAGATAGCGCCGGTCCGCACCGTCAAGGCCCAGATGGTCCACCCCCAGCCGTGTCAGCGCATTGTCGGCCAGCGCCTGCGTCAATGTCCCGTCCCCTTCGACCAGCGCGAAATCAACCACCCGCCGCAACAGCCGCCCCGCGATGCGCGGTGTGCCGCGCGCGCGCCGCGCAATTTCACGCACGCCGTCATCATCGGCAGGCACGCCCAACAGGCGCGCGCCGCGTGCCACGATCTGGCATAACTCTGCCTCGGTATAGAATTGCAACCGTGTGGGAATGCCGAACCGGTCGCGCAGGGGCGTGGTCAGAAGCCCCAGCCGCGTGGTGGCCCCCACCAGCGTAAAGGGCTGCAATTCAATGCGCACAGTGCGCGCGGCAGGCCCTTCGCCAATCACCAGATCAAGCTGGTAATCTTCCATCGCGGGATACAGCACTTCTTCCACAGCCGGATTCAGGCGGTGGATTTCGTCAATGAACAACACATCGCGCGCTTCAAGATTGGTCAGGATGGCCGCCAGATCACCCGCCTTGGCCATCACCGGACCAGAGGTCATGCGAAACCCCACCCCCAGTTCGCGCGCCATGATCTGCGCCAATGTTGTCTTGCCCAAGCCCGGCGGGCCATAAAACAGCGTATGATCCATGGCTTCCGCGCGCATACGCGCAGACTGGATGAACACCCGCAAGTTGGAACGCGCTTCCTGCTGGCCGATAAATTCGTCCAGCCCCTGCGGGCGCAACGCCTTGTCCAGTTCGGGCGGATCGCCCGCCATATCCGCGCCGCGCAATGTCGGGTCAGGTGTTGTCATTCGTCAGCCTTTCGGGGCCAGCAGGCGCAACGCTGCGCGGATCAGGGCGGCGGGGTCTGCGTCGGGGGCCACGGCCTGCGCTTCGGCCACGGCGCGCGCGGCATCACTTGGCCCATAGCCCAGATTGGTCAGCGCGGACATTGCATCTGCGGTGGCATTGGGGCGCAGCGGAACGGGGGCGGCAGCGGGCGTGGCGGGAACGGGCGCGGAATCCGCATCCGGCGCAGCAGCGCTTGCAGTGGCTGGCGCGGTTTCCATCACGGCCATCAATGCGGGCGCCTTGTCCTTCAGTTCATTGGCGATGCGCAGCGCCAGTTTCGGCCCCACACCGGGGGCTTTGCGCAAGGCACTGCTGTCGCCCAATGCAATGGCACGCGCCACGCCTTCCGGTCCCAGCGCGCCCAGTATCGCCAGCGACGCCTTCGCCCCCACCCCTTGCACCGAGGTCAGCACGCGGTGCCATTCCTTTTCCAGCAATGTGGGAAACCCGTAAAGTTGCAGCAGATCTTCACGCACCACCAGATCGGTGTACAGTGCCGCCACTTCGCCCCGCCCCGGCAACCCCATCAATGTGCGGTCCGATACATATACGATATAGCCCACACCGCGCACATCCAGCAGCACATGATCCTGCCCGCGCATGTCAATCACACCCGTCAGCTTGCCGATCATCGCGCGCCGCCCCCCGCGATCGCAAGTTGACGCGCCGACTGGCAATGAAAGGCATGGCAAATGGCGATGGCCAGCGCATCGGCCGCGTCCGGCCCTTCAATCTCGACGCCGGGCAGTTGCATGCGCACCATATGATCCACCTGTTCCTTCGCGGCCTTGCCCACACCGACCACGGCCTTCTTGACCGCGTTGGGGGCATATTCGCCCACCACCAGCCCCGCTTGCGCAGGCACCAGCAACGCAATACCGCGCGCGCTGCCAAGTTTCAAAGTGGCGACTGCATCCTTGTTCACGAATGTCTGTTCAACGGCGGCAGTGTCAGGGGCAAAGCGGGCCATCACGGCACTCAGCCCGATATGCAATTCCAGCAGCCTCGCGGCCAAAGTGGCCTTCGGGTCCGAATGGCAGATGCCGTTTCCCACATGGCGCAGACGCACGCCATCCACATCTATGACGCCCCAGCCAAGGTTGCGCAAGCCTGGGTCAATGCCGATCACGCGCATGGCTGTCTCTCTCCGGGGTGTAAGGGCCTGTCTGTTCACCCCATTAGCACGAAGCGCGAACATCTGCCAAGCCTTTCGGCAATCCCGCGATCAATTCGCGCCCAGTCATGCATCCAGATCATAGGGGGATTGCGATTTCCCATAGTTGTTATGCCCATGAAAACGGCATACCTCCCGATAGTCCGCACAAGATGGCGGCAGTTTATGAACATACACCACCGGAGATGACAATGTCCTTCTACGCCCAAAGCCGCCCACATGCTGATCGCGTGTTCAGCGGTTTCCAAACCCTGACTTTCGGTTCTTTCTTCGCCGGCCTGCGCAGCTGGAACGAAGCACGCGTAACACGCCGCGAACTGAACGCGCTGACCGATCGCGAGCTGGAAGATATCGGCCTGACCCGCGCAGATATTGACCACGTTGCCCTGATGGGACGCTGATGGGGACCGCAGAGTCGCACCATCCCAAGACACGAAAGTAAAAGGCCCCGGACATCCTCCGGGGCCTTTTGCATTTCATCACCACACCGCTGCCATGCCCACGCGTCAGGTGACATTACAAGGCCGGTGTATACTGGCTTTTTGCGGTTATTCGCGCTTGGATAAAGCCCGCGCCAGCGGCGGGCCGGGGTCTGCCGATCCGACATTTGAGACGCGCAGTTTATGCATGCTCCATACCCCTTAGTTAAATGGCCTGGCGTGTCGCTGGCCAATTCGGCAGGCCGCGGGACGGCCAGACCTATGGCGTGGGCCACCTGCGGCCTTTGCTCCGGGCCTTGGGCATTTCCAATGAGCGCAAAAGTCCAAAACGCGCCGTTTCAATCTGATCTCGTTATAATGGCCAGACCCATAGCAGCATCGGTATGCTGACCGCCACTACCAGCATTTCCAGCGGCAGGCCCAGACGCCAATAATCGCCGAACCGAAACCCGCCGGGGCCAAGGATCAGCGTGTTGTTCTGGTGCCCTATGGGCGTCAGGAACGCACAGGATGCCCCGATGGCCACCGCCATCAGGAAGCTGTCGGGATTGACCCCAAGCGCGCCCGCGATACCCAGCGCAACGGGGCTGAGAACCGCCGCAGTCGCAGCGTTGTTCATCAGGTCGGACAGGAACATCGTGATTGCCAGCACCACCGCGAGGGCCGCGATGGCGTTTTCCTGCGCAATGGTCCGCACCAGAAACACCGCAAGCACATCTGCCGCACCTGTGACCTGCATGGCCCCTGCAACCGGAATAAGCGCGCCCAGAAGCACAATCACCGGCCAGCCAATCGCGGTATAGACCTGCCGTGGCGGGATCGTGCGCACCAGCATCGACACCACCACCGCCGACAGAAACGCAATGGCGGCCGATAATACCCCGAAGCTGACAAGCAATACAGCACCCAGCAAGATGGCCGCTGCAAGGACCGCCTTGCGCTTGTCGGGAATGCGCAGGTCACGCGCCCCCAATGGCACACAGCCCGCGTCATGAATGAAACCCGCCATCGCATCGGCCGGACCTTGCAGCAACACCAGATCGCCCGATTGTAGCGCCACATCGCGCAGGCGCTTTTGCTGCGGGGTATGTCCGCGCGACACGGCCAGCAGGTTCAGCCCATAGCGGGCACGCAGGTGCAGATCGCTGGCTGATCTGCCAACAATATGTGACCCCGGCAATACCGCCACTTCGCGCGTCACAATATCGCCATCGCGGGTCGCGTCCTTTTCCTTTTTCGTAGCAGGGTCGTCGCGTGGGGTGGTCGTCTTGCGGGCCGCATCGTCTTGTTCTTCCAGCACCATGTCAAATGCGCCAAGGGCCTTGGTCAATGTGCCGACATCCGCTTCCAGCACCAGAATGTCACCTGCATGAATGTGGCGGCCCCTATTGGGGGCGATCAAGCGCACATCATTGCGCACAAGGCCCGCGACCTGCGCGCGGCCGTCATCAATCGCATTTTCAAAAGCGCGCAGCGTCATGCCTGCGGCCTTGCTTTTTTCCGGCACGCGAATTTCGGAAAAATAAGGGCCGGTTTCAAACCGTCCGGCACCTGCGGCCTTGCGCGCAGGCACCAGTCGCCAGCCGACAAGGGCAACAAACGCCACACCCAGCACAGCGACTGCCACCCCCACAGGCGCGAAATCAAACATGCCGAACGCGCCCTGCCCGGTCTGTGCCCTGTAGCCTGATACAATCAGATTTGGTGGCGTGCCCACCAGCGTGGTCATGCCCCCCAATATGGTGCCAAAGGCCAACGGCATCAGCACCTGACCTGCCGTCAGGTTCAACCGGCCCGACAGTTGCACCGCCACAGGCATCAGCAGCGCCATCGCGCCCACATTGTTCATGAACCCCGACAGCACTGCGCCCAGCCCGATCAGCGCAGCCATGCTGGCTGCGCGGCCCGCATCGCGCGGAAGCACACTGCGCGCCAGCCAGTCCACCGCGCCCGTGTTTTGCAACCCGTGGCTAAGGATCAGGATACAGGCCACTGTGATGACCGCAGGATGGCCAAACCCCGCAAACGCATCCGGCGCAGATACCAGCCCCGCAATCACACAGGCAAGCAGCGCGCAAAGGGCGACAAGGTCATGTCGCAACCGGCCCCACATGAAAAGCGCCACGGTCGCTGCCAGTATGGCGAATATCAGGAACTGGGGCGTGGTCATCTGATGTTATCCTGCAATGCGCATTGCGTCAGGCGAACAGCGGCGCGTGCAAGAGTCAACGTCTGGTCATATCACTGGTTCCGTGCGGCGCGGTCCTGCCCGCACACGGGCATATTCCTGCCTGCCGCATAAAAAAAGCCCGCGCAGCATTTGGCTGCGCGGGCGGGGGAATGCGGCGGCCGGTGTGGCCGCGCATCCGGTTTTTCAGCTTACGCCAGATCGAAGCGGTCGGCGTTCATCACCTTGGTCCATGCAGCGACGAAATCATGGACGAATTTTTCCTGATTGTCGTCTTGTGCATAAACTTCAGCATAGGAGCGCAGCACCGAATTCGACCCGAAGACCAGATCAACACGCGTCGCGGTGAATTTCTCCGCGCCGGTCTTGCGATCCACAATCGCATAAAGATTGCTGCCTTTGGGGTCCCATTTGAACGCCATG
The DNA here is from genome assembly GCA_020832445.1 of Paracoccaceae bacterium. Lineage (GTDB taxonomy): Bacteria > Pseudomonadota > Alphaproteobacteria > Rhodobacterales > Rhodobacteraceae > Roseinatronobacter. The sequence goes on along the minus strand of JAFIEO010000024.1, from coordinate 138,461 downwards.
TCGGTCAGGGTGACGAAGAAATCGGTGGTCAACGCGCCTTCGCGGTCGGTGAAAACCCCGTGCTTGGTGCCGCCATAATTGGTGCCGATCACCCGCATCCCGCCCAGCAGGCAAGTCATTTCCGGCGCCGTCAGCCCCATCAACTGGGTGCGGTCCAGCAGCATTTCTTCCGGCGTGACGACATAGTCCTTCTTGACCCAGTTGCGGAAACCATCAGCCAGCGGTTCCAGATACTGGAAGGAATCTGCATCCGTCATCTCGTCGGTGGCATCGCCACGTCCGGGGGCGAAGGGCACCTCTATGTCGAAACCTGCGGCTTTTGCCGCCTGTTCCACACCGTAATTGCCCGCCAGAACGATCACATCGGCAATGCTTGCGCCTGTGGCCGCTGCGATGGGTTCCAGAACGCCCAACACACGCGCCAGACGGTCGGGTTCATTGCCGTCCCAATCCTTTTGCGGGGCCAGACGGATGCGTGCGCCATTGGCACCCCCGCGCAGGTCGGACCCGCGGAAGGTGCGTGCGCTGTCCCATGCGGTTGCGACCATGTCGCTGACACTCAGCCCGCTTGCGGCAATCTTTGCCTTGACGGCGGCGATATCATAGCTGGTGTTGCCCGCAGGAACCGGATCTTGCCAGATCAGGTCTTCGCTGGGGGCTTCGGGGCCGATATAGCGTTCTTTTGGTCCCATGTCACGGTGCGTCAGTTTGAACCATGCGCGCGCAAACGCGTCATCAAACGCCGCCGGATCGGCCATGAATTTTTCGCATATGGCGCGATAGGTCGGGTCCATCTTCATGGCCATATCGGCATCGGTCATGATGGGTGTGACACGGATTGACGGGTCCTCGACATCGACGGGCCGGTCTTCTTCGGCAATGTTGATGGGTTCCCACTGCCACGCCCCTGCGGGGGATTTTTTCAATTCCCACTCATATCCGAACAGAAGTTTGAAATAGCCCATATCCCATTTGGTCGGGTGCGTGGTCCATGCCCCTTCAATGCCCGAGGTCACAGTGTCGCGGCCAATGCCACGGCCCTTGTGGTTGTTCCAGCCAAGGCCCTGTTCGAACATATCTGCCGCTTCGGGTTCCGGCCCCAGATCTTCGGCGCGGCCATTGCCATGCGTCTTGCCGACAGTATGGCCACCGGCGGTCAGGGCGACGGTTTCTTCGTCATTCATTGCCATGCGGGCGAATGTTTCGCGCACCTGTCCTGCGGTTTTCAGCGGGTCGGGCTGGCCGTTGACGCCTTCGGGGTTCACATAGATCAGGCCCATCTGCACAGCCGCCAGCGGGTTTTCCATGGTGGCAGGGTTGGCAACATCGCCGTAGCGTTCATCGCTGGGGGCCAGCCATTCGCGTTCCGCGCCCCAGTAGATGTCTTTTTCGGGGTTCCAGATATCTTCGCGGCCAAAGGCAAAGCCAAAGGTTTTCAGGCCCATGGATTCATATGCCACCGTGCCTGCCAGAACCATCAGGTCGGCCCAGCTGAGTTTGTTGCCGTATTTCTTCTTGATGGGCCACAGCAGGCGGCGGGCCTTGTCAAGATTGGCATTGTCAGGCCAGCTGTTCAGGGGGGCAAAGCGGTGGTTGCCGGTGCCAGCCCCGCCGCGACCGTCCTGAATGCGGTACGTGCCCGCCGCGTGCCACGACATGCGGATCATCAGGCCGCCATAGTGACCCCAATCTGCGGGCCACCAGTCCTGACTGTCGGTCATCAGGGCGAACAGGTCTTTTTTCAGGGCGTCAAAATCCAGCGATTTGACTTCTTCGCGGTAATTCACGCTGCCGATCGGGTTCGACTTGCTGTCATGCTGGTGCAGAATGTCCAGGTTCAGCGCCTTGGGCCACCAATCCATGACAGAGCTGCCGGTTTCGGTGATGGCGCCGTGCATCACCGGGCATTTGCCGCTTTGGGGGGTGTCGTTGCCGTCCATGTCATAACTCCTGCGATTGCTATTTGAATTGGCTGTCTGGAATGGGGGGCGGTTGCTGCCGCATCACGCGTTGATTCCCATCCGTATGGTGTGGGTGATAGCATGCCAAATTCATAAGTAGAACTTGCATTTTCTTATAAGGTTCATCAGCTTTACTGATCAATTTTGCGAATTACGCGATTGGCCTGCTGGCACTGGTTTAAATTGCACTGACCATAGTCTGATGACGGGCAAGGCTGCGGTCAATGCGGCAGTTGCGCCCATGCCCTACCACCGGGCCCACAACGCACCGGCTGCGCAGATCACCATTTCCATGCCCTGACAGCCATATTTGCAACCATTCGGGCCTTGCAATAGCTTCTTTTCAGGAGATGGTTTTTCCTGTATGGCCCATTTATCTGAGACGTGACGCTTTGACCCCGGCGTGATGCACAGGATTTGGGGTCGGCGGCAATGGGGCCGCTATGCAATCGGGGGGCCGGAGGGCCGGAATATCCCCCATGAGGATACGCTGAATGTTCAATATCACTAAAAAATCCATCCAGTGGGGCGAAGAAACGCTGACACTGGAAACAGGCAAGATTGCCCGTCAGGCCGATGGGTCAGTCATTGCCACGCTGGGCGAAACCAGTGTCATGGCAAATGTCACCTTCGCCAAACAGGCGAAACCCGGTCAGGACTTCTTTCCGCTGACCGTGCATTATGTCGAAAAATATTACGCGGCCGGCAAGGTTCCCGGCGGTTTCCTGAAGCGCGAAGCACGCCCTTCGGACAAGGAAACGCTGACATCGCGGCTGATTGACCGACCCATTCGCCCGCTTTTCGTCGATGGCTTCAAGAATGAAGTTCTGGTCATCTGCACCGTGCTGTCACATGATCTGGTCAATGAACCCGATGTCGTGGCAATGATTGCGGCGTCTGCGGCGCTGACAATTTCGGGTGTGCCGTTCATGGGGCCGATTGCGGCCGCGCGCGTTGGCTTCTCAAACGGCGAATATGTTCTGAACCCCGAATGTCAGGACATGGAAAAGCTGCGCGAGAACCCCGAACAGCGCCTTGACCTGATTGTTGCAGGCACCAAAGACGCCGTGATGATGGTTGAATCCGAAGCTTATGAATTGTCCGAGGCAGAAATGCTGGGGGCCGTGAAATTTGCCCATGAAAGCTATCAGCCGGTTCTTGATCTGATCATCGACCTTGCTGAAGATGCGGCAAAAGAAGCGTTTGATTTTCAGGCACCCGATTATGCCGACCTGTATGCCGCAGTCAAAGCGGCGGGCGAGGCACAGATGCGTGCCGCGTTCGGCTTGCGCGACAAGCAAGAACGTGTGGCCGCAATTTCGGCTGCGCGCGACACCATCAAGGCCGCACTTAGTGAAGAGCAGCTTGCAGATGAAAACCTTGGTTCCGCGCTGAAGAATCTGGAATCGTCAATCCTGCGTGGCGCAATCATCAATGGCGAGCCGCGCGTTGACGGGCGTGACACCAAGACCGTGCGCCAGATCGTTTCGGAAACAGGGTTGCTGCCGCGCACGCACGGGTCTGCGCTGTTCACACGCGGTGAAACACAGGCATTGTGCGTCACCACATTGGGCACCGGCGATGATGAACAGTTCATCGACGCATTGACCGGCACCAGCAAGTCAAGCTTCCTGCTGCACTACAACTTCCCCCCCTATTCGGTTGGCGAAGTGGGGCGTTTCGGCCCTCCTGGCCGTCGTGAAGTGGGACATGGCAAACTGGCATGGCGCGCGTTGCAAGCCGTGTTGCCTGCGGCCACCGACTTCCCCTATACCATCCGCATCGTGTCCGAGATCACGGAATCCAACGGGTCCAGTTCGATGGCCACAGTCTGTGGCGGGTCACTGGCGATGATGGATGCAGGTGTGCCACTGAAAGCACCGGTTGCCGGTGTTGCCATGGGTCTGATTTTGGAAGATGACGGCAAGTTTGCTGTTCTGACCGATATTCTGGGTGATGAAGATCACCTTGGCGATATGGATTTCAAGGTTGCAGGCACCGATGCGGGCATCACCAGCTTGCAGATGGATATCAAGGTTGCCGGTATCACGTTTGAAATCATGGAACAGGCCCTGGCACAAGCCAAGGACGGGCGCATGCACATCCTGGGCGAAATGTCGAAATCGCTGACCGAAGCAAACAGCTTCAGCCAGTATGCCCCCAAGATTGAAACCATGCAGGTTCCGACCGACAAAATCCGTGAAGTGATCGGGTCCGGCGGCAAGGTCATCCGCGAGATCGTGGAAACATCGGGCGCGAAGGTCGACATCAATGATGATGGCATCATCAAGATCGCGTCCAATGATCAGGCAGCCATCAAGGCGGCGTATGACATGATCTATTCCATCGTGGCAGAACCCGAAGTCGGCAAGATCTATACCGGCAAGGTTGTCAAACTGGTGGATTTTGGCGCGTTCGTGAACTTCTTTGGCAAGCGCGACGGACTGGTGCATGTCAGCCAGATCGAAAACCGCCGCCTGAACCATCCGTCAGACGTGCTGAAGGAAGGTCAGGAAGTGAAGGTCAAGCTGTTGGGCTTTGATGATCGTGGCAAGGTGCGTCTGGCCATGAAAATGGTTGATCAGGCGACCGGCGAAGAGCTTGCAGCCGAAAAAACCGAGGACTGAGGGCACCGCCCTCTTTCCCTTTCGCACTGGCGACGGGGACGTGTCGGCTGCGCGCCGGTGCGTCCCCGCTTTCATTTGAAAATACCGCATTTTCAAATCACAATGATACGGCGCGCACAGCGCGCGGCACCGCAAGTCTGTCCGTCCTGCGGCCAGACCATTCCCCTGATGGTTAATCAATTCGTTAATGTCAGGAATATCCTGCCCGCCGCAATAGCGCGGCGGTGTTATTCCTTGGCGGGTTTGTCATCCTTGACGCTGGTTCGTGCATAGGCCCTGCCAATCATATGCGCGGCAATGGGCGCAGTCAGCAACAAAAAGAACACTGTCGCCAGCACCTTGCTGGTACCCGACACGGTCCCAATATCAAACGCCAGCGCGACCAGTATCAGCAAACTTCCCAACGTGCCCGCCTTGGTCGATGCATGCATCCGCGTCAGCAAATCAGGCAGGCGCACAATTCCAATGGCCGCGATCAGCACAAACGCGCCGCCGCCCAGAATAAGAAGTGCTTTCAGAATATCAATCATCGCCGCCCCCTTTTGGTTTATCTGCATCGGGTTCGGGCGATTTCTTTTCGCGGTCAAAATAACGCTCTGCATAGCGCGCCAGCGCCACCGTTGCCAGAAAGCCAACCAATGCCACCACAATCGCCACGTCCAGCAGCGACGGGTCTTCAATGGCGATGGCATAAAGGCCACAAAACGCGATGATGGTGATGTTCATCATATCCAGCGCAACCACGCGGTCCGCCAGTGTCGGGCCAACCGCCAGCCGTATGAAGGCCACGGCAAGCCCCAGCAGGATCAGGCCAAGGCCGATCTGGATTGACAGGTCAAGAAAATCAGCGGCACTCATTTCTCAAACACCTCCGCGACCATACGTTCCATGCCGTTTTTCAACTCGGCCACCAGCGCGTCGGGATCATCTGCAAACATTGCGTGCACCAAAAGGGTGCTGCGGTCTTGCGTGACATCCAGACTTAGCGTGCCCGGCGTCAGCGAGATCAGGTTCGTGACCAGCAAAATCTCGATATCGGATTTCACGCTTAACGGCACTTCAATGATGGCAGGCTTGTTCTTGGGAAACGGACGGACAACATCCCATGCCACGCGCACCGATGACAGCAGCAATTCCCAGAAGAAATACAGCGCCAGCCGCACCACACGGTAGCTGCGCAGGAAATACAGCCGGTCAATGCCCGTCAACGGCGCGGACAGCCACAGCGCGAAAAAGCCCAGCACTGCACCCGTGGCCAGCGTTCCCAGTCCAAAAGACCCCGTCATCGCGGCCCATGCAAAGGCCAGCAGCAGGTTTATCAGAAAACCGTTCATCTTTGCGCCCCCAGAACTGTGGTGACATAATCGCTTGGGTCCAGCAACTGCGCCGCCGCCGTTTCGGCAAATTGCACGAAGGGTTCGGGAAACAGCCCGATCAGAACCGTCATTGTCGCAAGCCCGATAATAGGCAGCATCATCGGCAGCCGGATATGCGCAGGCACGCGGGTCGGAACAGGCTCGATCCCGTCAGGATGCGGTTTCCAGAACGCCATGCCCCAGATTTTTGTCATCGAAAAGATGGTCAGCAACCCCACGAACAGCGCGATGAAGGCCACAAACCACATTTCCAGCTCGATCGAGGCTTTGACGATCAGGTATTTTGCCCAGAACCCCGATAGCGGCGGAAACCCTGCCAGCGAGAATGCGGGCACGATAAACAGCGCCGCCAGAAACGGCGAGGATTTGTAAAGCCCGCCAATGCGGTTCAGGTCGGTGGACCCTGTCAGCTTATAGGCGACACCCGACACCAGAAACAGGTTCGCTTTCACGATGATGTGGTGCACCAGATAGAACACCCCCCCCATCAGCGCCAGCGGCGTATATAGTGCCAGTCCCAGCGTCATGTAACCGATCTGGCTGATGATGTGAAACGACAGGATCTTGCGGAAATCTGTCTGCGCGGCGGCCCCCAGAACCCCTGTCAGCATGGTGGCCAGCGACACCCATATCAGGATTTCATGCGTGAAGCCGATATCGCCCACAAACACCAGCGTGAACATGCGCATCATCGCATAAACGCCCACTTTGGTCAGCAGGCCTGCAAATACGGCGGACACCGCGAATGACGGGGTGTGATAGGACGCGGGCAACCAGAAGAACAGCGGGAATACCCCTGCCTTCACCCCGAACCCCACCATGAACATCATGGCGATCACGGTGATCAATGTCTGGTCTTCGGAATTGGCCACCGCATCGCGCAGATCGGCCATGTTCAGCGTGCCGGTCACCCCATACAGCAACCCTATGCCCGACAGGAAAATCAGCGTCGAGACAAGGTTCAGCGCCACATATTTGATGCCCGCATCAAGCTGTTCGCGCGTGCCACCCAGAACCAGCAGCCCGAAGGATGAAATCAGCATCACCTCGAACCAGACATACAGGTTGAACAGATCGCCCGTCAGAAACGCGCCTGTCACACCCGCAATCAGGGTTTGAAACAGCGCGTGATAGCCCAACCGTTCCAGCCGTTCGGGAATTTCACCCAGCGCATAAATCGCGGTCGCAAGGCCGGTGATCGCCGTGATGACAACCATCACAACGCCCAAGTAATCCGCCACCAGCGTAATGCCGAAAGGCGCGTCCCAGTTGGACATCTGCGCGGCAATCACCCCCTCATCCAGCACCGCCATCAGCAATGCGATGGATGCAACCAGCGACAGGACGGACCCTGTCAGCGAAATCCACCGCCCGGCGGGGGCGCGGCGCATAAGATAGGCCAGAACCGCCGTTGCAAAGGGAACGGCGATGGGCATGACCAGAAGCCAGCTTGTCATTTCTTGTCCTCGTCGGCGTCTTTGGGTTCGGCAACACGCATCTTGTCAGTATCCATGGTGCGCAACCGGCGATAGGTTTCAAAGGCCAGCGCAAGCGTGAAGGCCAGCAGCCCGAAGCCAATAACAATAGCGGTCAGAACCAGCGCCTGCGGCAGGGCATTGCCCACCACACCAGCGGGGGTATCGGCCCCGTAAGGCACCAGCGCGGGCGCGCCTTTTGTCATGCGCCCTGATGCGAAAATCACCAGATTGGCCGCGTTCGACAGCAAGATCAGCCCGAACAGAAAGCGCATGAAATTGCGTGCCAGCATCAGATAGACCGAAGCGGCGACCAGCACGCCGACAACAAGGGCAGTCAGTGCTTCCATGGCTCAGGTCTCCTCTTCAAAGGCATAGGCGATTGACAGGATGGACCCCAACACCACCAGATACACCCCGATGTCGAACACCAGAACCGTATTAAGCGAGAAGATCGACGTCTCGTAGCTGTCGCCCCCCACCCAGTACCACTGGCCGGTGAAGAACGGATCGCCAAAGAAAAACGCAACCAGCCCAGCCACCAGCGCAATACCCAAGCCCACGGCGGCAATCCCTTCGGGGCTTGCGCGCAGCGCGGATTTTGCCTCGGCAGGACCGCAGGCCAGCGAATAGACGATAAACGCCACCGCCCCCAGAAGCCCGCCGATAAACCCGCCACCGGGCAGGTGATGGCCGCGCAGCAGCATGAACAGCGAAAAGACAAACAGCAGTGCCACCAGAATACGCGCCCCGGCGGTAAAGATGATGGAGTTCATCAGCGGTCCTCCTTTGTGGCGTCCGGCGTATCGTCTGGCGGCGCTTTCTGCCCACCTTTCAGCAGTGCATAGGCCCCCAGTGCGGCAACAATCACGACCGCAATCTCGCCAAAGGTGTCAAGCGTGCGGAAATCCACCAGAATGACATTGACGATGTTGCGCCCGAACGCCTCTGTCCAGGATGACGCCTCAAAGAAATCCGTCAGGCGGCGGTCGAAGGGCGCATTTGTCACGCGCAGCAACACCCATGTCGTGACCCCGCCCACCAGAACCGCCAGCCCCGCATCAAACGGGCGGTGCGTCTGTTTTCCCGTGCGGTCCAGATGCGGCATTTTCAGCAGTGCCACAGCCAGCAGCACCACCACCAGCAATTCCACCAGAATTTGCGTGATCGCCACATCAGGCGCGGAATAGGCAATAAAGATCAACGCAACGCCAATCCCCACAACGCCCAAGCCCACCAGTGCCGCAATGCGTGATGATGTCAGAACCACCAGCACTGTGCCCGCAATGATCAATGCAGCAATGCCCCATTCCACAAACCCGATACCGGTGAAATCCAGAAATGGTGCCGCCGCAGGGCGCAAGATCAGTGTCACCAGAACGGACAGCGCAAAAACCGCGAATGTCACAAACATATAATGGCGCAAAACCCCTGTCTGGATCACGCGCGTCTGGCCCTTGGCCAGGGCCATGAAACGGTCCAGAAACACATCCCAGCTTGCATCCATATCAATGGCGCGCGCTTCCATATCGGCCAGCATGGCACGCAGGCGCGCATGCACCTTATAAAGCACAAACCCCAGCGCGAATGTCAGCACACTTAGCAGCAGCGGCAGGTTGAACCCCGCCCACAGCTTCAGCCGCCCGCCTACATCAGGCGCACCCATGACCGCAGCCACCGCAGGTTCCACCAGATAATAGGCCGTGACACCGGGCAACAGCCCCGCCAGCAGGCCAATGACCGCCAGCGTGATCGGACCCAGAACCATGGCCCATGGCCCTTCATGGGGCGTGCGCGGCAAGTCGCCTTGCGGGCCGAAAAACGGCTTCCATGCGACAATCAGCGCCACGGCAAACATCAGCGCGAATGCGGCCATTCCCATGATCACCACAAACCAGCTGATCGCCATGGTCAACGCACCGGCATAGGCCACTTCCTTGGCAATAAAGCCCAGAAACGGCGGAATGCCCGCCATCGCCAGCCCCGACAACCCGGCTGCAACCGCCGTGATCGGCATGGCCCGTGCCAGCCCGCCCAGAACATTGGCATCGCGCGTGCCGGTTTCATGGTCGATAATCCCGATGACCAGAAACAACCCTGCCTTATACAGCGAATGCACCAGCAGGAATGTCATTGCCGCTGTAATCGCATAGCCCGAAGACCCGGCCAGAAACATCACCAGCGTGCCCAGTGCCATCAGCGTGGTATAGGCCAGCGTCTGTTTCAGGTCGGTCTGACGCAGCGCCATAAAGGACGCAAACACCGCCGTGACGGCCCCGAAAATTGTAAGGGTGTAAACCCACACATCGCTGCCCGACAGGCTGGGATGCATCCGCGCCAGCAAATACACACCCGCCTTCACCATCGTGGCCGAATGCAGATAGGCAGATACCGGCGTGGGTGCGGCCATGGCATTGGGCAACCAGAAATGGAACGGCACCTGCGCCGATTTGGTGAACGCGCCCAGCAAGACCAGAATCAGAATCCCCAGGTATATGGGGTGTTCTGCCATGCTGCCCGCCGCGTTCAGTTGCGACAATTCGAACGTGCCTTGCGTGATCCCGATCAGGATAAAGCCCGCCAGCAGCGCCAGCCCCCCCGCCGCTGTCAGCAGCAGCGCCTGCAACGCATTGCGGCGCGATTTGGGGTCGGTATGCGAAAAGCCGATCAACAGATAGGACGTAAAGGTCGTCAGTTCCCAGAACACAAACAACGCAATCAGGTTATCTGCCAGCACAAGACCCAGCATCGACAGCATGAAGCTGAACAAATACAGCGCAAAGCGGTTATATTGCGGATGCCCTGCAAGATAGCGCGCGGCATACAGCATCACCAGCGTGCCGATCCCTGTGATCAACAGCGCAAACATCAGGCTTAGCCCGTCCAGCCAGAAGGACAGGCGCACTTGCAGGCTGGGGATCCAGTCCCAGACCCATTGCACCGCCCCATCGCGGGGCACAACAGGCAAATACTGAAGGAAAAACAGGAAAAGTGCGGCGGTCAATGCCACTGTGATCATGCCCGCCGGGGTCACCCAGGGCGCGTTCGGGTCGGAAGGCTCTGCCATCTGCTCGGTCGACTCCTGATTGGCACTCGAATTCTAAATCATTGCAGTGCTCAGGCCAGCGCATTGCTGCCCGAACCACTGCGGCGCGCGTTGTTTCACATTTTGCGCCAAATTTCGCAACGCAAATCGGTCAGAAATTTCCAGTTTTGGCATGTATTGCCGCCCATGACGCATGAGTGACGCTGAAATTGCAGGCATATATGCGGTTGCTGTGCCACGATCATGCCACCCGCCCGCACCTTCAAGCGCGCCCTTGACAAGCCGCCCCCCCTCTCGATGATGGCGCCCATGCGCAGCCCAGCCCTTGATGATCGCGATATTGCCATTTTGTCCACCCTTTCGCGCGAAGGGCGGATCACCAAGGCCGAGTTGGCGCGGCGCGTCAATCTGTCACCCACGCCCTGCTGGGAACGCCTGAAAAAACTCGAAGATGCAGGGCTTATTCGCGGCTACCGCGCAGAAATCGCACTTGGCCGAATCGCACCGCATGTCGTCATTTTTGTAACGATCGAGCTGGACAGCCATAAATCCGAAGATTTCCAGCGGTTCGAGCGCGCCATCGCCACGCTGGACGAGATCACCGATTGCTGGTCGCTTGGCGGGGGCTTCGATTACCTGCTGAAAGTCACCACCCCCGATATTGCCGCCTATCAGGTGCTTATGGACGGGCTGCTGGAACGGCGCGCAGGTGTGAAGCGGTATTTCACCTATATTGTCACCAAAAACGTCAAAGACGCCCCCTTGCCCTTGCAGATTCTGCTGTAGCATTCGCGGATTGGCAGTCGCCGCAAGGCGGGGTTGAATTGGCCATTTTGCGGACATGTGGAATACCCAAAGGCGCGGAGCAAAGGCCGCAGGCCGCCGCGCCATCGGTGGGCCGTCCCGCGGCCTGCCGATTTAGCTGGCGTCAGTGCAGTCCTTAGATGTCGGAATATGCCGCCTGGATAAAGTGCGCGTCTAAAACGCCGGATCGGCAGACCCCGGCCCACCGCTGGCGCGGGCTTTATCCATGCATCACAGTCCCCTTCAGGCCATCATCAATCATCCTCGCAACACCCCCGTCGTGATCACACTCAACTGCCGCGATAGGTCGAGAACCCGTAAGGTGACAGCAAGAGCGGCACATGGTAATGGCTTTGCAGATCATTGATTCCGAAGCGAATGGGAATTTCATCCAGAAACAGCGGCGCGGCGCCCGCCTGTCCGGTGGCGCGCAGATAGTCACCTGCCGCAAAGACCAGTTCATACTGGCCAATGCCAAACGCGGCCATTGGCAAAATCGGGCTGTCGGTGCGCCCGTCATCATTGGTGACCATACGCGCCAGTTCCACACGCGCATCCCCTTCCAGCCTGTAAAGCGTGATCTGTAAGCCCTGCGCGGGCACACCGCGGGCCGTATCCAGAACATGGGTGGTCAGAAAACCGGACATTGCGCGTCTCCGTTTTGTGAAAATATACATATAAGCCTAGACGACCAGCACTGCCGCGCACCAGCCCCTTGCCTTGACCCTTCATTTCAGGTCTTTCAAAAAATGACTGAAAGCGGAAGTGGTAATCTTGTTTTATCACAGTGTTATTCTGATGATCGGAGGTCCCCTTGCAACGCTACCCCCGCAACCTGACCGGATATGGTGCAACACCCCCAAATGCCGCTTGGCCAGGGGGGGCGAAAATCGCCATATCGCTTGTGCTGAATTATGAAGAAGGCGGCGAGAACTGCCTGCTGCATGGCGACGCCGCGTCAGAGGGGTTCTTGTCCGACATTCCGGGGGCTGCGCCATGGCCGGGACAACGTCACTGGAACATGGAATCGATCTATGATTATGGCGCGCGGGCCGGATTCTGGCGGCTGCACCGGCTGTTCACCGCGCGGGGCCTGCCCGTTACGATATATGGCGTGGCCACAGCCCTTGCGCGCAACCCCGAACAAGTGGCGGCCATGAAGGCAGCGGACTGGGAAATTGCCAGCCATGGCCTGAAATGGGTCGAGCACCGTGACATGTCCGAGGATCAGGAACGCGCCGCCATCCACGACGCCATTCGCCTGCACACCGAAACTGTGGGCACGCCCCCGCGCGGCTGGTATACGGGGCGCTGTTCGGTCAATACCGTGCGGCTGGCAGCGGAGTTGGGCCAGTTTGACTGGATTTCAGACACCTATGATGATGATCTGCCGCACTGGATGGAATTCGGCGACCGCGACCAGCTTATCCTGCCCTACACGCTGGAAGCCAATGACATGCGCTTTGCAACCGCACCGGGCTGGGTCACAGGCAGCGATTTTGAATCCTATCTGAAAGATGCCTTCGATGTGCTTTATGCCGAAGGGGACGCAGGCGCGCCCAAAATGCTGTCCATCGGGCTGCATTGCCGCCTGATCGGGCGGCCGGGCAAGATTGCGGGGTTGATGCGTTTTCTGGACCATGTGCAGGCACATGAAGGCGTGTGGTTCGCGCGACGCATGGATATTGCGCAGCACTGGGCCACAATCCACCCCCACCAACGCCGCACCCGCCCCAGCACACTGGATCGCGCAGGTTTCGTGGCGCGTTTTGGCGGTATCTATGAACACTCGCCTTGGGTTGCAGAACGTGCACATGCGCTGGAACTGGGGCCTGCGCATGACAGTGCGACAGGGCTTGCCAATGCCTTCGCGCGCGCCTTCCGCGCGGCCGGCAAGGATGAACGCCTACAGGTCCTGCGCGCCCATCCCGACCTTGCGGGAAAACTGGCCGCAGCCAAACGCCTGACGCCAGAGTCTACGACCGAACAAGCCAGCGCGGGGCTTGACGCCCTGACAGACGAAGAACGCGCAACATTCCAGAACCTGAACACCGCCTATGTCGAAAAACACGGCTTTCCCTTCATCATCGCCGTGCGTGACAATACCAAGGCGTCAATCCTTGCGGCGTTCCAGACACGCATTCAGCATGACACTGCGACCGAATTTGCAACCGCCTGCCAGCAGGTCGAACGCATTGCAGAATTGCGCCTGAACGACATGCTGGCTTCATCTTGCTGAAAATACTCAAATCTGGTCCGGCCACCTGAAATGACGCAACATATAACCATACGCTTGCTAAACGCAGCTGCATTCGCCCCGTTCGGCGATGTGCTTGAAATTCAGGGCGCGCCCGATAAACTGATCAATCAGGGCCTGTGCGGGCGTTTCCATGACCGCGCGGCACTGGATTTCGGCAGTGGCGGGCGGGCCGGAATTTCGTTGTTTGACGCACAGCCCCGCGCCCTGCCCTATCAACTTGACATGATGGAGCGGCACCCTGATGGCACGCAGGCCTTTATTCCCATGCATTGCGAAACCTTCCTTGTGATCGTCGCGCAAGATGATGGCGGGCGTCCTGCCACACCGCAAGCCTTTGTGACGAACGGGGCGCAGGGTATAAATTTTCACCGCAACATCTGGCACGGGGTTCTGACGCCCCTGGCCCACCCCGGCAGGTTTGCGGTGATCGACCGGATCGGGGACACACCCAACCTGCAAGAACACTGGTTTGATACACCATGGCAGGTGCGGCGCGCAGATTAACTTAATCGGCGATAAATCACCGCCATCTGCCAAGCGGGCGAACCGCAGTCAGCCATCGCATATATTCAACAGGCTTACCCATTGGCCATCATTCAGCAGCGCCCCATGCGCGGGCTGGGTCAGCGTGTCCATATCGGGGCGCAAGGCGTCTGCGATCTGTTGCGCGGCAGGGTCCAGCGGCACCGGGTTTTCGGTGAACACACGAAGCGACAAGTCAAGCCGGTCAAAGCGCAACTGAACCGCCTCCATATCCGGCGGTGCCAGCGGCGCACTCAGAACCGAGCGCGCATAGCCGCGCGCGGCACCGGCGCGTAATTCCCCCGAAGTCAGCAGACGAAACGTGCTCAACACCCCGACATGGCGCAATAGCGGGCGCAGCGGGTCATCTGCGGCTGCGCGCACACCGGCCACCGCGAAGGCACCGGCAAGGGCCTCCACACTTTCGGCCTGATCCAGAAGGCGGGCATCCATCACGAACAGCCGTCCGGGAAAATGCTGAATGCGCGGGGTGTCCTGTGGCAGGCCACGCATGATGACCAGCCGCGCAGGCGCGTCAAACAGGCGGCGCTGCAACACCCCCAACGCACTGGTGCCAAGCCCGCTTTGGCACGAAACCGCGCCGGTCTGCACCAGATCGGCCAGCAGGCGATCTGCAATTTCGGTGCGCTTGGCCATAGGCACCACCGATGCGGTATGGTCCACCAATGCAGGCGGCATCAGAAACGCACCAATCCCCAGAATGACAAGACTGAACCCTGCCATGATCGGCAAGCGCAGCCGGTCAAACATGCTGCGTGGCGGTGCCAGCGCCGCATGCAGTTCTTTCAACGCGTCAATCAGCAGATCTTCATCCAGTTCCAGCACTTCGCTGGCATCGCCATCGGGGCTGAACAAGGCGGGGCGCTGGCCGGGGTTCAACCGCTCTATCGCGGCCAGCGACCAATGCGACAGAACATGCATGCTGCGGCTGTCCATGATCACAAGTGTCGCATCCCCGAAGGACACGACAACTTCGCGGCGCTGATCTTCGACCCCGCCGGACCAAAGGCCCATGCCTTCTAACTTATGATATTTCTTAAGCGCGGTCGTCATGCCGCTTGCCTGCTCTGCCGTTTTGAGGGCACCTTAACGCAACTTCGCACACAAGGCCAGCGTGTCACAACGCACGCACATATTCGCGCAAATCGCCTTTCTGTATCTTGCCGGTTGCCGTTTTCGGCAACTCCATGAAAACCACCAGCTTGGGTGTCTTGAACCCTGCCAGACGTTCGCGGCAAAAGGTGATCAGGTCCTGCTCGCTGACCTGCGCATCTGCTTTTACCTCGATGCAGGCGCAGGGAACCTCGCCCCATTTTTCATCGGGTTTGGCAACAACCGCGGCCAGCCCGACTGCGGGATGTTTCATCAACACGCCTTCCACCTCGACCGAGCTGACATTCTCGCCACCTGAAATAATGATGTCCTTGGCGCGGTCCGCGATCTTGATATAGCCATCCGCATGCCAGAATGCGATATCGCCGGAATGGAAATACCCATTGCGAAAGGCATCGGCGGTGGCTTGCGGGTTTTTGTAATACCCCTTCATCACCCCATTGCCGCGATGCACGATTTCACCCAAAGCAACCCCGTCACGGGCAACCGGCGTCATGGTGTCGGGCTGTATGACGCTGACATCTTCCATAAAGGGCATAAGAACGCCGGTGCGGGCCTTCACATCTGCGCGGTCATCGCCGCGCAAGCTGTCGAACCCGTCATGCCACAGACATTCGGTTGCGGGACCATAAGTTTCGGTCAATCCGTAAACCTGCGTCACATTAAACCCCAGCGGTTCAATCGCGGCCAGAACGGCCGCAGGCGGCGGCGCCCCTGCGGTGAACACTTCGACAGTATGATCAAACGGCAACCTGTCTTCGGGGCGCGCAGTGATGATGGTTTGCAAAACAATGGGCGCGCCGCCGAAATGGGTCGCCTTTTCAACGCTGATCGCGTGATAAATGCCCGCAGCCGTCACATCCCGCAGGCAGATGATGCAGCCCCCCAGCGCGGGCATCATCCACGGATGGCACCATGCATTGCAATGAAACATCGGCACAATCGTCAGATACCGTGGGAACAAGGTCATGCGCCATGAAATCGGCTGGCTGAGTGTCGACAGATACGCGCCGCGATGGTGATAGACCACGCCCTTGGGCCGACCAGTTGTGCCTGACGTGTAGTTCAGCGCGATACTTTCCCATTCATCCTGCGGCATGATCCATGAAAATTGCGGATCGCCTGCATCCAGAAATGCCTCATACTCGATGTGGCGTCCTGACGGGGCGAACCCCGCTTCGGTGTCGGCCACCTCGACAATCACGGGCGGGTTGTCCAACGCCGCGCAGGCAGCTTCGGCCAGCGCCAGCAACGCGGTATCCACCAACACAAGTTTTGCCGCGCCATGGCCCAGAATATACGCCACCGTATCCACATCCAGCCGTATGTTGATGGCATTCAGCACCGCCCCGCAGGCAGGTACGGCAAAATGCGCCTCGGCATGGGCGGGAATATTGGGCAAAAGCGTTGCCACCACATCACCTGATGCGACGCCATGTGCCACCAGACTGGACGCAAGCCGTGTCACCCGTTGGGCATATTCCGCATATGTCCGGCGGGTCGTTCCATAGACCAGCGCATCCTGGCCCGCAAACACATCTGCCGCGCGCCGCAAATGCGACAACGGGGTCAGGGCCACATGATTTGCTGTGTTTCGGTCCAGTCCGGTTTCATCCGCAAGCCAGCCCATCGCCCCTCCTACCTACGCATTGCAAGTAACCCTTGCACACCTTGAATGAAATTATCGAACATTCAACTGAATTGAAATAAAATTCCACGCCTTGAAAATGTCCAGTTCTTTCCCTGATTCTGTCCTTAACCACGGGTTAACCTTTACCAGAGGTCAGAATGCACCATCACCAGTGCGGACACAGAAAGAGGATTCGAAATGCTGAATTCAGGAACCAATGCGCTTGCACATATTGGCAGTCTGTCAGCTTTTGCCCCCGCAATCGCTGCGGCCATGCACAAGGATGCCGGACTTTATGATGTCGCCCTGCGCGAAGACGGGTTGTTGCCGGGCACGCTGATCGGTACGGATTCGGGCTGGCGTGGTGTGGAAACCATTCTGGCCGGCGATCTGGTTCTGACATTCGACAATGGCATGCAACGGGTCGAAGCCAATCACACGATCACGATCGCGCAAGCCAGCCTGCCTGCCCATAAAGCATTCATGATGGTGATTCCGGCAGGTGTTCTGGGCAACCGCAAACAAATATCACTGCTGCCCTGTCAGGAAGTTATCGTTGAATCAGACATGGCCGAATTCGACTTTGGCGAACCGTTTGTGCTGATTCAGGCGCTGATGCTGGAAGGGTATGGCGGCATTCACCGTGCGCCGATCACGGGTGATCTGAGCATTCACATGCTGACTTTTGCATCGGAACAGGTGATTCACTGCGCCGGTGCCGCCCTTGTCAGTGCCCGCGCCGAAAGCGATTTTTCGCCCCTGCATGCAGCCGCCGCCATTGGCACGCTGGACACCCCCCGCCTTAGCCTGTCGCAACTGCAAAGGGTCGCAAATGCCCTGAAACAGGATGCAGCCTGCGCAGAATCCACCGCGCAAGCTGCCTGGCACAATCATGCAGCGGCTGAAGCGCGGCCTGCATAAAAACTGCGCCCCGATTGTGCCATCTGGCGCAGCAGATCAGGGGCCTTGAAGCGCGCGCCAAAGCGCGCTTCAAGATCGTCGCACACGGACACTGCGAATTCCGCGCCCAGCATGTCCAGCCATGAAAACGGCCCGCCCGACCATGGCGCAAAGCCCCAGCCCAGAATTGCGCCAACATCCCCTTCGCGGATATCTTCCAGCACGCCGTCTTCAAGGGCGCGCACTGCTTCCAGCGCCTGGGCGAACATCAGGCGGTGCTGCACCTGAATGACATCAGGCTGATCGCCCGATTGCGGGAACTGGTCAGCGACGCCCTGCCACAACCCCTGCCGCTTGCCCTTGTCATCATAGGTGTAGAAACCGGCCGCGGATTTGCGGCCCAAACGGCCCTGTTCGACCATCCAGAACACCACCTCATCAACATCCCCATCGGCATAAGCCTCGCCCATGGCCGCGCGCGTGGCCTTGGCAATCTTGGCCCCCAGATCAAGCGATGTTTCATCGACCAGTTGCAGCGGTCCCAACGGCATGCCCATCAGCTTGGCCGCATTTTCCACCAGCGCGGGCGCCACCCCTTCGCGCACCATGCGCATACCTTCGTTCAGGTAGGGAATAATGCAGCGATTGGCATAGAAAAACCGCGCGTCATTCACAACAATCGGAGTCTTGCGGATCTGGCGCACGAAATCCAGCGCCTTGGCCACAGCGCGGTCGCCGGTTTCACGGCCCTTGATGATTTCCACCAGCAGCATCTTGTCCACCGGACTGAAGAAGTGGATGCCGATGAACTGGGCACGCCGCGCGCTGGCCTTGGCCAGATCGGAAATCGGCAGGGTCGATGTGTTGGTGGCGAAAATCGCGTCTTGTGGCAGCACGGCTTCGGCCCTGGCCGTCACCTCGGCCTTGACCTTCGGGTCCTCGAACACCGCCTCGATCACCAGATCGCAGCCATTCAGCGCGTCATAATCGGTGGTGGCGACAATGCGCCCCAGCACCTCGGCCTTCTTGTCCTCACTCACCTTGCCGCGCTTCATGCCCTTGTCAAGAATACCCTCGGCATGGGCCTTGCCCTTGTCCGCTGCAGCCTGCTGCGCATCGATCAACACCACGTCAATTCCGGCATTGGCGGCGACATAGGCAATGCCTGCGCCCATCATGCCTGCGCCCAGGACACCCAGTTTGCGGACTTTCTCATCCTCGATCTTGGGACGATTCGCGCCTTTCTCCAGTGCTTCCTTGTTGATGAACAGCGACCGGATCATCGCGCTGGAACTGGGGTTCATCAGCACATGCACGAACCAGCGCGCCTCTATCCGCAAGGCGGCGTCAAAAGGCACCATCGCCCCTTCATATACTGCCGACAAAAGCGCCTTGGCCGCCGGATAGACCCCTTGGGTTTTGCCATTGATCATGGCAGATGCGCCCACAAAGGTCATGAACCCCGCCGGATGATAAGGCGCACCGCCGGGCATCTTATAGCCCTTGGCGTCCCATGGCTTGACCAGATCGGTGTCTTTTGCGCCCAGCACCCATTCCTTCGCGCGCGCCATCAACTCCCCTGCGGGGACGACTTCGTCAATCAAGCCCGCCGATTTGGCCTTCTTCGGGTCCGACAATTTGCCTTCCAGCAAGAAGGGCGCCGCCCCCATCGCACCCAGCTTGCGCGCCAGCCGCGTGGTGCCGCCCGCGCCGGGGAAGATGCCGACCATGATTTCCGGCAGGCCGATCTTGGCCTTGGGATTATCCGCTGCGATGATACGGTGACAGGCCAGCGGGATTTCCAGACCAATGCCCAGCGCGGTGCCCGGCAGGGCCGCTACAACCGGCTTGCCCCCCTTCAGGGTCTTGGGGTCCATGCCCGCGCGTTCAATCTTGCGCAGGCAACGATGCAGCGACATAATCCCGTCAAACAGGCCCTTTTCGGGCTGGTCACCCGCCATGTCCTTCATTTTGGCAATGACATTCAAATCCATGCCACCTGCAAAATCCGCCTTGGCAGAGGTGATGATGACGCCCTTCACGGCCTCATCCGCAACCGCAGTGTCGATATGCGCTTCAAGTTCGGCCAACCCCTCAAGCGACAGCACATTCATGGATTTGCCCTGAATGTCCCATGTGATGATCGCAACGCCATCAGCATCTACGGAATAGTTAAAATCGGTCATGTTCCTTGCCTCCCTTACACGCGCTCGATGATCGTGGCAGCACCCATGCCGGAAGCAACGCACAGCGTTGCAAGGCCCGTGCCTTTGCCGGTGCGTTCCAATTCATCCAGCAGCGTGCCGATGATCATGGCCCCTGTTGCGCCCAATGGGTGGCCCATCGCAATCGCCCCCCCGTTGACGTTGACGCAGTCGCTGCCCACGTCAAATGCCTGCATGAAGCGCAGCACAACTGCGGCAAACGCCTCGTTCACCTCGAACAGGTCAATGTCGGAAATCTGCATGCCGGAATCGCGCAGGATTTTCTCGGTCACAGGCACAGGGCCCGTCAGCATGATGGTCGGGTCCGTGCCGATTTTGGCCGTGGCGCGAATGCGTGCGCGTGGCTTCAGCCCGTATTTTTCGCCAAATTCCTTGTTGCCGATCAAGACGCCCGCCGCACCGTCAACAATGCCGGATGAATTGCCTGCATGATGAATATGTTCAATCCGTTCCAGATGCGGGTATTTCATCAAGGCAATCTTGTCGAAGCCCGGCATCACCTCGCCCATATCCTTGAATGCGGGTTTCAACGCGGACAGGCTGTCCATATCCGTTGCAGGGCGCATATATTCATCGCGCTCCAGTATGGTCAGGCCGTTGATATCCGTGACCGGCACGACCGAACGCGAAAAACGCCCGTCCTGCCACGCATTGGCTGCGCGTTTCTGGCTTTCAACGGCCAGTTCGTCAGCCATTTGGCGGGTGAACCCGTATTGCGTGGCGATGATATCGGCCGCAATGCCTTGCGGGACAAAATGCCGCTCCATCGCGACAGACGGATCCACGGCCACCGCCGCCCCGTCAGACCCCATGGCAACGCGGCTCATCATCTCGACCCCGCCTGCGACATAGGCCATGCCCGCGCCGCCGCGCACCTGATTTGCGGCAATATTCACGGCTTCCATGCCGGATGCACAAAAGCGGTTTATCGCCAGCCCCGGCACCTGTTCGTCGAAATCCGATGCAAGAATTGCCGTGCGCGCAAGGCAGCCCCCCTGTTCGCCCACCTGGGTGACATTGCCCCAGATCAGATCCTCAATCGCGCGGGTGTCCAGATCATTGCGGGATTTCAGATGGTTCAGAACCAAGGCAGACAGACGCACAGCCGTCACTTCATGCAGGCTGCCATCGGCACGCCCCTTGCCCCTTGGCGTGCGGATGGTGTCATAGATATAAGCGTCGCTCATGTGGTCCTCCGTAGTCTGTTGTCGTCATTGTGTTTCTGTTCATTCAACCCAGACGAAAAGCCCCAGATCGGTGACAGTCATGCTCGATCCGACCCGCATAACACCTGGGCTGTCTTGTTTTCTGAGTATTTTTTGCAAGATGAATACCTGCATTGCTCACCTTTTGTTAACCTTGATAGGCCATCATCATAGATGCGGTACAGGCTGGAGAGCCGATGACCGCGCAAGGTGAAGACGCCCCGTTCTGATGATGCCACAAGCGGAGGGACGGGGCGCATCCAGCTATCTGCGACTTCATCTTGCCTCAAAATACTCTCGCCGAAGGCGCCAGAAGTCATCGCTTGCGCGCCTCAAGTTCCGAATTGAACATCCGCAAACGGTGGCCCAGATTTTCCGCATGCGTCACCGACTCGAAATTCTCGAACAGGAACGACAGCGCCTCGCCCTCTTCCAGACCGGCTTCTTGTGCGAAGCGGCGCAACCGGCGGTAGCCATCTTCGGTCATTGCCATGTTAAACCGGCGGGTCAGACGAAAACGTTTGGGCATGATACCTCCAGCATCGAAAGTCAGGGCGCCATATGGCACGCGGCGCCCCTTGTGTCGGGCCTAGAACTGCTCGGGGCTAAGTGCCATCATGGCATCGGACCCGCTGCGAATGCGCGCAAGATGCAATGCTGTCGCAGGCAAATGGCGCGTCATGTAATAACGCCCCGTTGTCAGTTTCGCGTTCAGAAATGCCTGATCCGTTGCGCCACTGTCCAGTGCGGAAAGCGCGGCTTTTGCCATTTGCGCCCAAGCCAGACCAAGGCAGACATGCCCGAACATATGCATGAAATCATTGGACCCCGCCAAGGCATCATTGGGGTTTTTCATGCCGTTTTCCATGAAATACAGCGCCGCCGCCTGCAAATCCTTGGAGGCGGATTTCAGCGGGGTCACAAATTCCTCAAGGCGGGCATCCCCGTCGCAGTCCTTGATAAAATCCTTGACCAGCGCAAAGAACGCCATCACATGTTTGCCGCCATCCTGTGCCAGTTTGCGGCCCACAAGGTCCAGTGCCTGAATGCCGTTTGCACCTTCATAGATCATCGCGATCCGCGCATCACGGGCATATTGCGACACGCCCCATTCCTCGATATAGCCATGCCCGCCATAGACCTGCTGGGCCTGAATGCACATGTCAAAGCCCTTGTCGGTCAGAAAGCCCTTGATCACAGGCGTCAGCAACGAGATCAGACCATCGGCCTGCGCGTCATTCATGCGGTGCGCGCGGTCAATCTGGCTTGCCCCCCAGATGGTAAAAGCCCGCGCCCCTTCGACAAAACTTTTCTGATCCATCAGCATGCGGCGCACATCGGGGTGCACGATCAAGGGATCGGCAGGGCCATCAGGGTTTTTGGTGCCTGTCACGTCACGCCCTTGCAGCCTGTCAATCGCATAGGCCAGTGCATTCTGATAGGCGATTTCGGCCTGCGCATAGCCTTGCAGGCCTACACCCAGACGCGCTTCGTTCATCATTGTGAACATGGCGCGCATCCCCTTGTGCAGATCGCCCACAAGATAGCCAGTGGCACCGTCATAATTCATGACACAGGTTGCATTGCCGTGAATGCCCATCTTCTCTTCGATCTTGCCAACGGTAACAGCATTGGGCGCACCAAGGCTGCCATCATCCTTGACCATGATTTTGGGCACAATAAACAGCGAAATTCCTTTGGTTCCGTCCCCGCCGCCCGGCGCCTTGGCCAGCACCAGATGGATGATGTTTTCCGCCATGTCATGATCACCCGCCGAGATGAATATCTTCTGCCCGGTAATCTTGTAGCTGCCGTCATCCTGCGGGTCGGCCTTGGTGCGGATCAAGCCCAGATCAGTGCCGCAATGCGGTTCTGTCAGGTTCATGGTGCCGGTCCAGTCAAGGCTGATCATCTTTGGCAGGAACAGCGCCTTTTGTGCATCCGACCCATGCGCGATAATCGCGGAAATGGCACCATGCGTCAGACCCTGATACATGTTGAACGCCATGTTCGCACCCGAAAACAATTCGCCCACCGCAGTTTGCAACACATACGGCAGGTTCTGGCCGCCGTATTCTTCGGGCAGGTCCAGTCCGTTCCAGCCGCCGGCCTTGACCTGCTCGAACGCGGCCTTGAACCCTTCGGGCGTGCGCACCACGCCGTTTTCCAGCCGGCACCCCTGCTGGTCACCGATTGAATTCAGCGGTGCCATTGCACCTTCTGCCAGCTTGGCGGCTTCGTCCAGAATTGCAGACGTAAATTCTTGATCAAGGTCGTTATATCCGGGAATTTCGGACGAACTGATCTTCAGGAAATCGTGCAGAACGAAGTTCAGATCCTTGGTAGGCGCGGCATAGCTGGGCATTCGGTTCTCTCCATAGTGTATTCGGTGCTGCGGGCATGGGGCGCGACTGCGCTGCAAATCACTCGGCGGCTTCGGGTTTGTCGGTCTGGCGCAGAACGCTTTCGCCCCATGACAGCTCTTTTTTAAGATCAATGATGGCTTCGGTCAGTTCGTCGCGCTGGCGCTCCATATCGGCCAAACGCTCCAGCGCGATTTCATAGGTTTTGCGCAACTGCTTCAGTTCGCTGTCATCGCGTTCATACATGTTCAGAAGCTGGCGGATATCTTCAAGGCTGAACCCGAAACGCTTGCCGCGTAGGATCAACTTCAGACGCGCCTGATCGCGGCGGGTAAACAGCCGGTGCTGGCCATCACGCCGAGGATACAACAGTTCCTTCGATTCATAGAATCGAAGTGTGCGTGGTGTTACGCCGAACGCATCACACATCTGCCTGATTGTTTTGACATCTTGCGACATGCCATCCTCCTTTCGGACACCGCGCGACTCCCTGAGGCACGCTGTCTTGTGGATGAACATATGTAAGTTGACGTGAAGGTAAAGTTAAACGCAACGTCAGAAAATCAGGTTACGTCACGTCTTGTCACGATCCAGAAGCCTGGCCGCATCTTCGCGCAGCTTTTGCAGATCGCTGATTGTGCGTTGCAGATCTTCCGCCTGGTCTTGCAAGGCAACAAGCTGGCGGTCAGCCATCTTCAGCCATGCAACCAACTGCGTTTCAGTCCCGGATTTTTCATATATTTCCAGCCATTGACGAATTTCCTCCAGGCTGAATCCGAACCGCCGTCCGCGCATGATAAGTGTCATTCGGGCCACTTCACGCGGGGTGTAGAACCGGTTGCGCCCCTCTTTTTCGGGGCATAACAGTTCGATATATTCATAATACCGCAAAGTGCGCGGCGTCACATCGAACTTCGCACACATTTGCTTGAACCCGAGTCTGGTGTCCGTCACTTTGCATGCCTCCCTGAAATACACCGCCATGCTACGCGCTGCATGACGCCGATGCAATTGCCCACGCCCCCCTTGCCATTTACGCAAGATCGGTCACAGATAGAATTCCCATCAGCGTTTGAGGTTCCCATGTCATCATCAGATCCGCAAAGTTTCATCTCGGCCTTGCCCTTTGCGCGCGCACTGGGAATGCGGCTGGAAGCAATCGACGCGGGCGAGGCGCGAATTTCCATGGACTGGGATGCCCGCTTTGTGGGCGACCCTGCCACAGGTGTCATTCATGGCGGGGCGGTTTCGGCATTGATGGACACATGCGGGGGGGCGGCGGTCATGTCCTATCCTGGTGCGACAACGACTGCGACCATTGATCTGCGCATCGATTATATGCGCGCCGCAACACCCGGACAGCGCATAACAGCGCGCGCCATCTGCTACCATGTCACGCGCAATGTGGCCTTTGTGCGCGCCACCGCCCATGACGAGGATACAAACAACCCTGTCGCCACCGCCGCAGGCGCATTCACATTTGATCGCGCACAGAAGGTGCCGGAATGAAACACCCCGAACCCGTCCAACAGGTCAAATACCGGCGTGATACCGCACTGCAAACGCTTGTGGGGGCAATTCCCTATGCGCAATTCCTTGGCATTCAGTTTGAACGCCACGGCGATGAACTGACCGCCGTGCTGCCATTTGACGACAGCCTGATCGGCAACCCCATCCTGCCTGCGTTGCATGGCGGGGTGATTGCGTCGTTTCTGGAAGTGGCAGCCATTGTGGAGTTAAGCTGGGCGATGCTGTGGGAAGAACTGGAATCCGGCCGCCTAAGCGCGGAAAGCATGGCGCAGAACATGCCGCGCTTGCCAAAGACCATTGATTTTACGATAGACTACCTGCGCACGGGTCTGCCACGCGACGCCTATGCGCGCGCGCGCGTCAACCGTTCGGGGCGGCGCTATGCCAGCGTCCATGTCGAAGCATGGCAAGACAACCGCGCGCGCCTGTTCGCACAGGCGACCGGGCATTTCCTGATGCCACAACCCCCACTGCCCCCGACCGGCAGGGACTGACATGCAGCCATCAGTGACCGCGCCACAGCCTGTGACAAACAGGCGGGTTCTGCGCATTGCAGTGCCCATTGTTCTGGCCAATATCTCGGTGCCATTGCTGGGCGCGGTGGATACTGGCGTTGTGGGCCAGATGGGGGCGGCGGCGCCCATTGGCGCGGTGGGGCTGGGGGCCGTTATTCTGGCGTCAATCTACTGGATTTTCGGCTTTCTGCGTATGGGCACGACCGGATTGGTCGCACAGGCCAGCGGCGCGGGCGATCTGGCCGAAAGCGGCGCAGTGCTGACGCGCGGTGTTATGGTTGGGCTGGCCGCCGGTGTGGTCATGGTTATGGCGCAGGTGCTGATTATGGCGACGGCCTTTCGCATTGCCCCTGCCAGCGATGCGGTCGAGGCACTGGCGCGTG
This sequence comes from Paracoccaceae bacterium, assembly GCA_020832445.1. Lineage (GTDB taxonomy): Bacteria > Pseudomonadota > Alphaproteobacteria > Rhodobacterales > Rhodobacteraceae > Roseinatronobacter. The sequence goes on along the minus strand of JAFIEO010000024.1, from coordinate 112,505 downwards.
ATTATCTGGCAATCCGTATCTGGGGCGCACCTGCAACAATCGCGCTTTATGCGGTCAATGGCTGGCTGATCGGCACGGAACGCACACGGTCCGTGCTGATTTTGCAATTATGGATGAACGGGCTGAATATCGCGCTGGACCTTTGGTTTGTTCTGGGGCTTGGCTGGGGCGTGCAGGGTGTGGCCATCGCCACATTGATTGCGGAAGCCACATCACTGGTGCTGGGTCTATACCTGTGTCGTGCGGCGTTTTCAGGCGCGCAATGGCGCGACTGGGCACGGGTATTCGACCGCGTGCGGCTAAAGCGTATGTGGGCGGTGAATTCCGACATCATGGTGCGCACCATCGCATTGCAAGGTGCAATAACGGGGTTCATGTTCATGTCGGCAGGGTTCGGGGATGTGGAACTGGCCGCAAATCAGGTGTTGTGGCAGTTCCTGATGGTCACGGCATTCGCACTGGACGGGTTCGCCTTTGCGGCAGAAGCGCTGGTTGGCAATGCCGTAGGGGCGCGTTCCGTGGTGGCCATGCGACAGGCGGCCCTGCGCGCATCCGCATGGGCCATCGGCGCGGCGCTGGTTCTGGCGCTGGGGTTCTGGGCGCTGGGTCCATTTGCGATTGACCTGATGGCCAAGGATGCAAGCGTTCAGGCAACCGCGCGCATATTCCTGCCCTATGTTGTCGCGCTATGTGTGCTGGGGGTGGGCGCCTATATGCTGGACGGTATTTTCATTGGCGCGACCGGCACGCGCGAAATGCGCAACAGCGTGGTGCTGGCCGTGGCAATCTATGCGGTCATAATCTGGTGGGCCGTGCCGGCCTGGGGCAATCACGCGCTTTGGGTGGCCTTGATGGTGCTGAATATTCTGCGTGGCATGTTTCTGGCCGCGCTATATCCAAGGCTGGAGCGGCGTTTGAACACAGATTTTTGAGTATTTTTGGCAAGATGAATTTACAGCCATTTGTCCCGATCCGTGCCCACAGCATCTGCCACATTTGCGAAACCGTCGCGTTCCAGCAATTGGATCAGGCCGTGATTGATGCGTGACACCAGTGACAGACCTTCATAAACAAGCGCCGAATACAGTTGCACGACAGACGCCCCTGCCCTGATTTTCGCATAGGCCTGCTGCGCCGAGGACACACCGCCCACACCTACCAACGGCAGTTTGCCATCCGTCATCTGCGACAGCTGCGCCAGAACGCGCGTGGATTTTTCAAACAATGGCGCGCCCGACAATCCGCCCGCTTCATGCGCATGCGCACTGCGCAGCCCGTCGCGCGACAAGGTGGTGTTGGTGGCAATGATACCGTCAAGTCTGGCCGCAAGCGCCACTTGCACGATTTCGCCCAGTTCATCGCCTGACAGGTCCGGTGCGATTTTCAGGAAAATTGGAATCGGGCGGGGCAATTCTGCGCGCGCCGCCATGACGCCTGCCAGAAGGGCCGCCAATGCATCTGCGCCCTGCAAATCCCGCAGCCGTTCGGTATTGGGCGACGAGACATTGACAGTGGCGAAATCGATATGCGCGCCCGTCATGCGCAGCACGGCCGCAAAATCGCCCGCGCGGTCGCTGCTGTCCTTGTTCGCCCCAAGGTTCAGCCCCAGAACCATACCCGCAGGCCGCGTGCCCAGCCGCGCGGCGATGGCCTGCGCACCTTCATTGTTGAACCCGAACCGGTTGATGACCGCGCGGTCCTGCGTCAGCCGGAACAGGCGCGGGCGCGCATTGCCCTGTTGCGGGCGGGGTGTGGCCGCGCCCACCTCGACAAAGCCGAAGCCTGCGCGGGACAGCCCTTTCAGCGCGGTGGCGTTTTTGTCAAACCCGGCGGCAAGCCCAACGGGATTGGGCAAATCCAGCCCTGCAACCCGCGTTTGCAGCAGGCGCGACACCACGGGGCGCGGCATGGGCGTGACACCGGCCTGCAATGCCCGGATCGCCAGCCCATGCGCCACTTCAGGATCGAGTTGGCGCAACAGGGTCAGCCCCGCGCTTTCAAGGATGCTCATACCAGCCCTTTCGGAAAAATATGCCCCGCCGCACCAAGTGGCAGGGATGTGTCCCAAAGCACATCCGTGCTGCGCAGTTTCCGGTACAGATGCGGAAACAGATCCCCCCCGCGCGAAGGTTCCCATTTCAGGTCTGCACCCAGTTCCTGTTCATTGACGGCAATCAACACCAGATCGCTTTCCTGCGCAAAATGCTTTGCCGCAGTTTCCATCACCTGAGCAGCGGTAGAGAAGTGAATATAGCCATCCTTCAGGTCCACGGGCGCACCCGATGTGTGCCCCTGTGCAACCATGTCATCCCATTCGGGGCGGCGGAATATTTTGTAAATCAGCATGCAGTGGTCTTGCCCAATACGCGCGCCAAGGTCAATTCCCTACAATGGCCCGGGCAGCCGTTCTTCACTAAGCAACACATTGGCATCCACCGCGCCGATCCCCGGCAGCGTCATGATGCGCCGGCGCAAGATACGCTCAAAATCCGACAGGTCGCGCGCAACCACGCGCAGCCGGTAGTCATAAAGGCCAAGGACATGCTGGACAGTCTGCACTTCCGGTATGGCCGCGACTGCGCGTTCAAAATCCGCGAGGCTGACACGCCCCTTGGAGGCAAGGCTGATGCCCAGAAACACCGTCACCCCGAACCCCAGCGCCGTGACATCCAGATCCACACGCTGGCGCGCAATCGCGCCTGCATCGCGCAACCGTTTCAGCCTGCGCCATGCGGCGGGCTGGCTAAGGCCCAGCGCGCGCCCCAGCGCACCTGCACTTTGGGTGCTGTCTTGGGCAAATGCGCGCAACAAGGCGCGGTCTGTATCATCAAGATCAATCATGGTGCTGCGCCGTATACATGCAAAGGGGTCTGCGGCCCCACTCACCCCAAAGTATTTGTGGCAAGATGAAGATCATATCGGCAGGCTTTCTTCGGATTTGATGTCGGACAGATGCATCAGCGCCTCCAGGTCGGAAATATGCGGCAGGGTCAGAATGCGGTCGCGGTAGATTTGCTGGTAATGGGCCATGTCACGCGCAATGACATTCAGGCGCACATCGACGCGGCCAAGAAAACTCTGGATTTCGAGAACCTCTGGCACGTGGCGGGCGGCCGCGACAAATTCATCAAAGGCGCGCGGGTTGGTCTTGTCCAGCGTGATCCGCAAGCTGACTTCGACCTGCCAGCCAAGGGCGCGCCAGTTGATCACGCCCTGTTGTCCACGCAAAATGCCCGCGTTGCGCAGCTTGTCCAGCCTGCGCCAACAGGTGGCGTCGGTCATGCCCGCGCGCGCAGCCAAGTCTGCGGTGCTGGTATCGGGGGCGGCCATCAGATGGCGCAGCAAGCGGCGGTCACTGTCATCTATGCGCATGGATATTACACTATATTCTATTTGGCGAATGATAATTACCATATTATGCAAATATACGCGAGATATGAAACGCATTTTCTGCGAAAACCACTATCCTGCGTTTTAGACAAACACCTAATGGAGGAAGTATCATGCGCGTCTATTATGATCGCGATTGCGATGTGAACCTGATCAAGGACAAGAAAGTCGCCATTCTGGGCTATGGCAGCCAGGGCCATGCCCATGCGCTGAACCTGCGCGATTCAGGTGCAAAGAATGTTGTCGTTGCCCTGCGCGAAGGGTCGGCCAGCGCCAAGAAATGCGAAGCCGAAGGCCTGAAGGTCATGGGCATTGCCGAAGCCGCCGCCTGGTGTGACGTGATCATGTTCACCATGCCTGATGAGTTGCAGGCAGAAACCTACAAGAAATATGTGCATGACAACCTGCGCGATGGCGCGGCGATTGCCTTTGCCCACGGGTTGAACGTGCATTTCGGCCTGATTGAACCGAAACCGGGTGTCGATGTCATCATGATGGCGCCCAAAGGCCCCGGCCACACGGTACGCGGCGAATACACCAAAGGCGGCGGCGTTCCCTGCCTGGTGGCGGTGCATCAGGATGCGACCGGCAAAGCCATGGAAATCGGCCTGTCCTATTGCAGCGCCATTGGTGGCGGGCGTTCGGGCATTATTGAAACCAACTTCCGTCAGGAATGCGAAACCGACCTGTTTGGCGAACAAGCGGTCCTGTGCGGTGGTCTGGTCGAGCTGATCCGTATGGGCTTTGAGACGCTGGTCGAGGCGGGCTATGAGCCGGAAATGGCCTATTTCGAGTGCCTGCACGAAGTGAAGCTGATTGTTGACTTGATTTATGAAGGCGGCATTGCCAACATGAACTATTCAATCAGCAACACCGCTGAATATGGCGAATATGTCAGCGGCCCGCGCATTCTGCCCTATGACGAAACCAAGGCGCGGATGAAGGCAGTTCTGACCGACATTCAGCAGGGCAAATTCGTGCGTGACTTCATGGCGGAAAACGCCGTTGGCCAGCCCTTCTTCAAGGCGACACGTCGCATCAATGACGAGCATCAGATCGAACAGGTCGGCGCGAAACTGCGCGCGATGATGCCATGGATTGGTGCGTCGAAAATGGTCGACAAAGAGCGCAACTAAACATCGCATCACTGCCCCTGCCCTTTTTGGGGTGGGGGCAGAGTGTTCAACTTCGTGCTGGGGCGTGTCAGATTCAGCTGCGCGCGTCGTTATACATGTCAAACAGCGCGTGCGCCCCCGGCATGTCATCCGGGCGCTGCAATGAACGCGTCGCCAGTTCCTGCTCGATAATATGGTAATAATCTATACGCTGTAGGGCCTGCGACCATTGTTGCGCGTCCAGATGCGACATGAACTGGTCGTGCCGTAACTGAACCGAAGCAAGAAGCTGCGAATCTGTCTGGTCGGCATAGGTTGTGGTCCATTGCTCCAACTGAGCATCCGAGAGGCGCTGAATACTGTAGCGTGGCCCATCTTCTGCGGGCTCTTGGGACAGGACAAACCGCAAACTGCCTTGGATAGAATTGGCAAGCTCTGTGCTGCCTTGACCGATCTGGACCACAGAAAACGCGCCCAGCCCGATCACGGCCGCAGAGAGGACGACCCAGTCTACAGTGACTGCCCCGGACTCGGAATCCCAAAGGTCGCGAACGCATTCCTGTTTACCGCAAATTCGCATGCCATTCCATTCCTTGACTGCGCCTGATCTGACGGAGAACACCCTGACAAAACGTGATTTCTAGGGCTGAATTCGGACCATTTTGCGACTCTGTCGTGGTTACAGCTTATAGCCCCTCCCTGACATCGTGGCTGGACATCGCGCCAACACCATCGCACTACTGCACATGTTCAAGACATCGCACAACCCAAGGGCCGCTTCCATGCCAACCACCCCGACCTTGTCAAACTGGATATCGCTGATCACGCTTGGCCTGATCTGGGGTGCATCCTTTCTGGGAATTGCAATCGCACTGGAAGGGTTTGCGCCGCTTTGGGTAGCTGCGGGCCGTATTGTGATCGGCGCACTGACACTGACAGGCGTTGCGCTTGTTTTGCGCGTCAGGCTGCCGTCACGGCCGGAGGTTTGGGGGTTTGCGGCCGCGATGGGGGTGTTTTCAAGCGCGCTGCCGTTCTTTTTGCTAAGCTGGTCACAACAGCATGTCACATCGGGTTTTGCCGGCATCAGCATGGCGGCCATCCCGTTATTCGTGCTGGGGTTTGCACATTTTCTGGTTCCAGGTGAACGGCTAAACAACGCGAAAGCAGGCGGGTTCATGCTGGGTCTGTTGGGGGTTGGCGTCCTGATCGGCCCAGGTGTTCTGGCCGTATCGGGGTCCGAGTTGGAAGCGCTGGCACGGCTGGGGTGCCTTGCGGCGGCATTAAGCTATGCGGTCGGGTCGATTGTGACGCGCCGCTGCCCAGATGTTCACCCGATGGCATTTGGCGTGCTGGCACTTTGGGTGGCCAGTGCCATCATGCTGCCCGCAGCACTGTGGCAAGAAGGCATTCCAGCCTTGCCCGAACCGCGCCCGTTGCTGGCATTGCTTTTCCTGGGGCTTTTGCCCACTGGCTTGGCAACCTTGTTGAAAATCAGCATTATCCGCAGCGCGGGACCAAGTTTTCTGGCGCAAGTGAATTACCATGTGCCGGTATGGTCGGTGTTGTTGGGCGTCATGATCCTGTCAGAGGATCTGTCGCCACGCATTCTGCTGGCAATGGGGATAATCATTTCAGGATTGATTGTCAGCCGCAGCAGGGGCGCAGCGCGCAAGCCTGCGACGTGACGGGCGCATTGCGCGTGCCTTGGGCCGCCTGATCACGCGGCGTCGCACATCACGAAAGCGCGCAGCACCTTTGTGCAAGACGCATCACCGGCGGAAAAACGCGTCCCGAAATCCCATTCCGCGAACGACCTGCATTGCATGATGGGCCTGATCGGCCCCGGCAAACGGGCCGACTGTCACCACATTCAAACCCTGCGCCACATGAATACCCGCAGGCAGGCCCTGCGCCTGCAACCGCGCGCGCAGGCGCGTGGCGTTGTCCGGCACCCTGAAACTGCCAACCTGCACATGACTGCCATGCTGGCGCGCAACCTGCCGCACTGGCGCAGTTGTTGGCATCACGGTGTTTGACGGCAGGGCTATGGGGCCATGATGGCCTGCATTCGGCCCCAAACCTTGCGGAAAATGATCGGGGTGGCCCACGCACAGCACCATCAGGCGCGCATCACTGGTGCGCACAACCTGACCGAAGGGTGCATTCAACGGGCAATCAGGGTGGCGGCCGGACGCATCGGCCTGACGCGGACCAGTGCGGCGCGGGGCTGTCCGGCGCGCGCTTGCAGTGGCGCGAACAGGTTCTTTCCCGCCCATAACAGGTGCAGGGCGGACAACGGAACCTGACGGTTGCGGTATTGTCTGAACAGACGGGCTTCGCACTTCTGCGCGAATGCTGGGCGTGCCATCACAAACCGGCTGGCGGTCCGCGCCGAAACGCGGCACCCATGTGACAGCCCCCCCGAATGTGGAACGCAAAAAGACACAACCGCGGCTGTCGACAAATTCGCGCGCATCATAGCCTGCGGGCGGCAGTTCGGCAGGCCCAGATCCATTTGTCTGGGCACCCGCACCCGAAATCAGGGCAATGGAAAAAACAGTCGTAATTGCAAATAATCTGACAGACATGAAACCCCCGCTTCAACCCTAGAAGCATGCCCCTTAACTGATTTGAAAGTAAACCCGATTCGGGCAGTGGCGTGGCTTATGATGTGCCAAATATCCGGTCACCCGCATCCCCTAGTCCCGGAACGATATATCCGTGCTCGTTCAGGCATTCATCCAGCGCGGCCGTGACAATGCGCACATCGGGGTGTGCGCGCGCCATACATTCCACACCTTCGGGGGCGGCCAGCAGGCATTGAAACACAATATCCGTGGCGCCTGCGGCCTTGATCAGGTCAATCGCTGCCGCCGCAGAATGGCCCGTTGCCAGCATGGGATCGACAACAATGATACGCCTGCCCGCCAGTTCTGGGGGCAGTTTGCAGTAATATTGCACCGGACGCAGCGTCGCCTCGTCGCGATACAGGCCAATATAGCCCACACGCGCGGTCGGCAGCACTTCCAGCATGCCGTCCAGCAGCCCGTTGCCCGCCCGCAGAATGGACACCAGAACCGGATCGGGGCAATCCAGCACGGGGGCCTGCATCTCGGTCACGGGGGTGGTGATGGTTTGCAGGCGCAGCGGCAGGTCGCGCGTGACTTCATAGGCCAGAAACTGGCTGATTTCGCGCAACAGGCTGCGGAAATCACGGCTGGACAGTGATTTTTCGCGCATCATCGACAGTTTATGCACGACCAGAGGGTGCTCGATAATGGTCAGGTCAGGGTGGGACATGCTTCCTCCAGTCGGTTTTGTAGCACTGCGCGCGCAGGCGCATCAATAAAAGCCGCATCAAGCGCAATGCGCGCGATGTCGGCAAACTCATCCCTGCCCCAGCCAAAGCACTGTGCAAGCCCGCTATATTCCTGCGTCATGCTGGTGCCAAAGAACGGCGGGTCATCTGTGGACACCGTGACCTTTACGCCCGCATCGCGCAACTTGGCAACCGGATGATCGGGCAATTTCGCATAAAGACCCAGCGCGATATTGGACCCGGGGCAGATTTCCAGCACCACACCCGTTTCGGCCAGTGTTTCAAGCACTGCGGGATCTTCAATCGCGCGCACGCCGTGGCCAATGCGCGACACCCGCAAATCCTGCAAGGTGGCGCGAATGGCATCCGGGTCCGCCCATTCACCTGCATGCGCAGTCAGGCCCAGCCCCGCTTCGCGCGCGGCATCAAAGGACCAGATGAAATCCTTGGGCCGAAACTGCGCCTCATCGCCAGCCATCCCAAAACCCGTGACGAACTGGCCCGCTGTTTCCTGCGCACAGATGGCAATCCTGCGCGCCTGTTCGGGGCCGTTATGGCGTATGCAGGTCACAATGGCACGCATGACAATACCGGATTGCGCCTGCGCAGTCTGTGCCGCAGCGTCAATCGCGGCCAGATGGTCGCACCATGCACTTAAATCCCCGCCACCACAGAAATCCGGCGACAAAAAACATTCGGTGTAGATGACACCATGACTGGCGGAATTTTCCAGCACAGCCAATGTCAGGTCGTGAAAATCCTGCGGGGTTTTCAGGGCCGTGCAAACCGCATCATAGACGGACAGAAAGCTGGAAAAACCCTGCCAGCGATATTGCCCCTGATCATCGAACACCCCTGAAAGGTCGACATGGTTGCGCTTGGCACGCTCGCGGATGAAGGCGGGCGGTGCCGCCCCTTCCAGATGCAGATGCAGTTCCAGCTTTGGAAGGGCGGCAAGCGTGTGACGGTGCATCATGGCAAAAAACTCCGTCCCGGGCCATTGGCGGGGACACCCAGATGTGCGGCAATGCTGGCGGCGACATCAGCAAAGGCACAATGGCCGATCTGGTGCGCACCATAGCCCGCCACCAGCACCGGAACGCGTTCGCGCGTATGGTCAGTGCCCGGTGCAGTCGGGTCATTCCCGTGATCGGCGGTGATCACCAGCATATCGCCCGCGCGCATTTGCGCCAATGCTTGCCCTGCCACCTTGTCGAAGCGTTCCAGCGCACGCGCATAGCCCGAAACGTCACGCGTATGGCCATACAGCGTATCAAATTCAACAAAGTTGCAAAAAGTCAAGGAACCTGCATCCGCACTGACCAGCAATCCCAAAAAATGTTCGAAAAGTGCACCATCATCATCACCCTTATATTTCTGCGTTATGCCCTGTCCCGAAAATATGTCGCCGATCTTACCCACGGCATGCACCTGCCCGCCCGCGTCCTGAACCCAGTCGCATAATGTTGGTGCGGGGGGGCGCATGGCAAAATCGCGCCTGTTGCCGGTTCGCACAAACCCTGCATCCTGCGTTCCCACAAACGGCCGCGCAATCACCCGCCCCACGCGCATGGCATGCAACGCAGGGGCCAGATCGGCACAAAGCCTGTGCAATCGGTCCAACCCGAAACCCGTTTCATGCGCTGCAATCTGCACCACGGAATCGGCGGATGTATAGCAGATGGGCCAGCCCGTGCGCAGATGCGCGTCCCCCAGTTCCTGCACAATTGGTATTCCCGCCGCGTGACAATTGCCCAATATCCCGTCAGTGCCTGCAAGCGCGCAAATCTGCGCCACAAGGTCCGGCGGAAAGGCTGGCACTTGCCGTGGGAAATACGTCCATGCCCATGGCACCGGCACACCTGCCAGTTCCCAATGGCCGGACGGTGTGTCCTTGCCCAACGACACCTCTGTCGCGGCGCCCCACATCCCGTGCGGCGTGGCGGTCAGCCCCGGCGTGGCCATACCCGACGCCAGCCGCACCGCAGCCCCCAGCCCCAGCCCGTCCATAACCGGCACCTGAAGCGGGCCGCTGCGCCCGTCCTCTGCCCGCCCGTTGGCACAAGCCGCGATCACATGTCCAAGTGTATTGGCCCCGTGGTCCCCGAAATCGGCGGCATCAGGTGCCCCGCCGCACCCGACGGAATCCAGCACAACAAGGAATGCGCGCGCCATCAGCCTTTGTCCATATGGCTTGGCCCGAAGGCACCGGGCAGCAATTCGGCCAGCGTCATTGTCCGTTCCTGCCCCGAAAGGGTGACCATGGTGACATGCGTATCCGCGCTGGCAAATTCAGCGATCTTCTGGCGGCAGCCGCCACAGGGGGGCACCGGCGTGGGGCTGTCGGCCACCACCACGATTTCCGCAATTTCGCGCGCACCACCCGCGACCATGGCGGCTATGGCACCGGCTTCGGCACATAACCCTTCGGGATAGGCCGCATTTTCCACATTGCAGCCGCCAAAAACCCGACCGTCCGTGCTGCGCAACGCCGCGCCCACCTGAAAACCGGAATAGGGTGCATAGGCCATGTCGCGCAATCTGCGTGCTTCCAGCAATAGCGTCATATGCCCCCCATTATTCCAGAATGATGCCGAGGCGCGATTTTGCGTCGGGGCGCGGCGCATTGCAAGCGGGCGTTACCCCGCCGCGCGCGCACCGCTACCGGAACCCGAGGGAAAGCAGAACTTGCCCTTGCGGCAATTTGGTTTAATACTAAACAAAATCAAACTCGGGGGACCAACATGACCGACCTGCCATCGGATGACAGCCGTCATCCTGCCCTGATCTATCATGAATATCCGCGCCCCGGTAAGTTGGAAGTGCGTCCGACCAAACCGCTGGCCAACGGGTATGACCTGTCGCGCGCCTATTCCCCCGGCGTGGCCGAAGCCTGCCTGGAAATCAAGGCAAACCCCGAAGATGCGGCCCGCTACACCGCGCGCGGCAATCTGGTGGCTGTGGTCACCAACGGCACGGCTGTGCTGGGCCTTGGCAATATCGGGGCGCTGGCGTCCAAGCCGGTGATGGAGGGCAAGGCGGTTCTGTTCAAGAAATTCGCCAATATTGACTGTTTTGATATTGAACTGAACGAGCCGGACCCCGAACGGCTGGCAGATATTGTCTGCGCGCTGGAACCCACGTTTGGCGCGATCAATCTGGAAGATATCAAGGCACCGGATTGCTTCATCGTGGAACGGATCTGCCGTGAACGCATGGGCATTCCGGTGTTCCATGACGACCAGCACGGCACGGCCATTGTCGTGGGGGCGGCGGCCACAAATGCGCTGCGCGTTGCGGGCAAGGCATTCGAGGATATCAAGATTGTCAGCACAGGGGGCGGCGCGGCCGGAATTGCCTGCCTGAACATGCTGGTGAAACTGGGCGTGCGGCGCGAAAATATATGGCTGTGCGACATTCACGGGCTGGTCCATAAAGGCCGAGAGCAGGATATGAACCCGCAAAAATCCGCCTTTGCACAAGCCACCGACAAGCGCACACTGGATGATGTGATTGACGGCGCGGATCTGTTTCTGGGCCTGTCCGGTCCCGGCGCATTGACTGCTGCACATGTCGCGCGCATGGGCAGGCGCCCGATCATCTTCGCGCTGGCCAACCCGACACCGGAAATCCTGCCCGATCAGGTGCGCGAAGTCGCCCCCGATGCGATTATTGCGACTGGCCGGTCGGATTTTCCCAATCAGGTCAATAACGTGTTGTGCTTTCCGTTCATTTTCCGCGGTGCGCTGGATGTGGGCGCAACCGAAATCAACGATGCCATGCAGATCGGCTGTGTCGAAGGGATTGCCGCCCTTGCACGCGCCACCACCAGTGCCGAAGCCGCCGCCGCCTATAAGGGCGAACAGTTAAGCTTCGGGCCGGACTATTTGATTCCGAAACCGTTTGATCCGCGCCTGATGGGCGTTGTGGCCAGCGCGGTGGCCAAGGCGGCCATGGAATCAGGCGTGGCCAAACGCCCGCTGGACGACCTGACCGCCTATAAGGCCAAACTTGATGCATCGGTGTTCCGGTCGGCCATGATCATGCGGCCTGTATTTGAAGCCGCGCGCGCCGCGTCGCGGCGCATCGTCTTTGCCGAAGGCGAGGATGAGCGCGTCTTGCGCGCCGCATCCGCCATGCTGGAAGAAACCACCGAAGTGCCCATCCTGATCGGACGGCCAGAGGTGGTGAACATGCGGCTGGAACGCGCGGGCCTGTCCATCCAGCCGGGGCGCGATTTCGAACTGGTCAACCCGCAAGATGACCCGCGCTACCGCGATTACTGGCAAAGCTATCACAGCTTGATGGAACGCAGCGGGGTCACCCCCGATCTGGCGCGTGCCATTTTGCGCACGAACACCACAGCCATCGGCGCAATCATGGTGCACAGGGGCGATGCCGACAGTCTGATCTGCGGGACATTCGGGCAGTTCCTGTGGCATTTGAACTATGTCACCCAGATTCTGGGCAGCAAAGACCGCCACCCCGTGGGCGCGCTAAGTCTGATGATCCAGCAAGAAGGGAACCTGTTTATTGCCGACACGCAGGTTCACCCGAACCCGACGCCCCAGCAGATTGCCGAAACTGCCATCGGTGCCGCCCGCCATGTGCGCCGCTTCGGGCTGGACCCCAAGATTGCGCTTTGCTCGCACAGCCAGTTCGGCAATCTGGACACGCCCTCGGGGCGCAACATGCGCGCAGCCCTTGAAATACTGGACGCGGCCGGTCTGGATTTCGACTATGAGGGCGAAATGCATGTAGATGCGGCGCTGGACCCCGCGCTACGGGCACGCATGCTGCCCAGTGCACGCTTTGCCGAACCTGCCAATGTGCTGATATTCGCCAATACAGATGCCGCCAGCGGGGTGCGCAATATTCTGAAGATGCGCGGCGATGCACTGGAAGTTGGCCCAATCCTTATGGGCATGGGCAACACTGCGCATATTGTCACCCCGTCCATCACCCCGCGCGGGCTGTTGAACATGTCGGCGCTGGCCGGAACGCCGGTATCCATTTACGGCTAAGGGCGCAATACCGGCCAGAGATTTGCAAACCCGTCACCCCGCCCCAGCAAAAGGGCGGGGATCTCGTGAATTTGCAAAAATTTGCAAAGCAAATGTGCAAATTTTTGCGTTCCACACATGATGTTCCCGTTAACAGGATTGCGCGCGCGCGCTGCTGTCGTCTATCTGATGAGCAATGCTCAGGTTCATGGGAGGGACAGTCATGCGTTACGCCGATTTGCACCAATGGTCGATTTCGGACCCCAACGGGTTCTGGATGGAACAAGCGCAGAAAATCGACTGGGTGCGCCCCCCGTCCAAGGCATTGTTCGACGACAACGCCCCCTTGTATGAATGGTTCAAGGATGGGCTGGTCAATACCTGCTGGAATGCGCTGGACCGCCATGTTGATGCAGGGCGCGGCGAACAGGTGGCCGTTATCCATGACAGCCCCGTCACCCATTCAAAACGCGAACTGACATATCGTGAAATGCGCGACCGCGTGGCCTCTCTCGCGGGGGCGCTGCGCGCAAAGGGCGTGCAAAAGGGCGACCGCGTTATCATCTACATGCCCATGATCCCCGAAGCCCTGGAGGCAATGCTGGCCTGCGCGCGGCTGGGGGCGATTCATTCCGTGGTATTCGGTGGGTTTGCCGCAAATGAGTTGGCCGTACGGATCAATGACGCGCAACCCAAATGCATTATCGCCGCATCCTGCGGGCTGGAACCGGGGCGCGTTATTCATTACAAACCGCTGCTGGATGGCGCGATTGAACTGGCATCACACACGCCTGATTTCTGCGTCATCTTCCAGCGCGAACAGGAAGTGGCCAAGCTGACGGATGGCCGGGATTATGACTGGCATGCGTTTCAATACGGTGTTGCATCGGCTGAATGCGTGCCGGTCGAGGGGGACCATCCCGCCTATGTGCTGTATACGTCCGGCACGACAGGCCAGCCCAAGGGGGTGGTGCGCCCGACTGCGGGCCATCTTGTGGCACTGCAATGGACGATGAAGAATATCTATGATGTGGACCCCGGCGATGTGTTCTGGGCAGCAAGCGATGTGGGCTGGGTCGTGGGACACAGCTATATCTGCTATGCGCCGCTGATCGCTGGCAACACCACCATCGTATTCGAAGGCAAACCCATCGGCACCCCCGATGCAGGCACTTTCTGGCGGGTAATTTCCGAGCATAAGGTCAAAAGCTTCTTCACCGCGCCTACGGCCTTTCGCGCCGTCAAACGCGAAGATCCCAAAGGCGAGTTTGTGGGCAAATATGACCTGTCGTGCCTGAAAACTGTCTATCTGGCAGGCGAACGCGCCGACCCTGACACCATTGAATGGGCGCAAGACCAGTTGAAGGTGCCTGTCATTGACCATTGGTGGCAAACCGAATCCGGCTGGCCGATTGCGGCAAACCCGATGGGGGTCGAACCCCTGCCGGTCAAGCTGGGATCGCCTGCGGTCGCGATGCCCGGCTATGACATTCATGTGCTTGATGAAGGTGGCAATCCGGTCGGCGCGAACACATTGGGCGCCATTGCCATCAAGCTGCCCCTGCCCCCCGGCACGCTGCCCACATTGTGGAACGCCGAAGACCGCTTTCGCAAAAGCTATCTGGACCAGTTTCCCGGCTATTACGCAACAGGGGATGCGGGATATGTGGATGCGGATGGCTATGTCTATATCATGGCGCGCACAGATGACGTGATCAACGTTGCCGGACACCGCCTGTCAACCGGCGGCATGGAAGAAGTGCTTGCAAGCCACCCTGATGTCGCAGAATGCGCCGTGATCGGTATAGCAGATGACCTGAAAGGCCAGCTGCCCTTGGGTTTCCTGTGCCTGAATTCCGGCACAACACGCGACAATGCAGCGATTGCGCAGGAATGTGTGAAACTGGTGCGCGACAGGATTGGCCCCGTCGCCGCATTCAAGCTGGCGGTGGTGGTAGACCGCCTGCCCAAGACGCGGTCTGGCAAGATATTGCGCGCGACAATGGCCAGCATCGCAGACGGCAAGGATTACAAGATGCCAGCCACGATTGACGACCCCGCCATACTGCCAGAGATTGCAAAAGCGCTTCAGGGGTTGGGCTACCCGAAAGGTTGAAACAACGCTATGCGCGGGCGGACCACCGCGCATGGCCCCGCCTGTGCCTTTGTCACCTATGAACGTCAATCTCCAGAAGCAGCGCTGTAATCTTGAGTATTTTTATCAAGACTTCGCGCATTTCTGATTTTCTGGCGCTACATTGACCCTCAGACAGATCATATTTTTCGAATTATAATCAATCCTGCCGGATTTCCCAGAACTGCTCTCCGTAAGGTTGCAATCTGATGGGTATACTCTAACAATTGTATGCGCTAAAATAGACGTATTTGAAACTACGTGGGAATTTGGGCAAAATTATGACATCTTTTGGGCAGCATTATGACATCCGAAGCGCTCGACCGTAAGATATTTCTCGCCCTTCTGGAAACAGGTGGCAGCGATGTCGCGGCTGCCTTGGCAGAACAACTGACACAGGACTTCGCGCGGTTGCACAGTGATCTGCAAGCGTACCTGCCCATCCCGGATTCCGGCGCAGACCTTAACTTTCAGGCAATCTACATGACTGCACATGAGATGAAGGGCCTTGCACTGACTGTTGGGGCGGTCGCTTTGCCGGAACTATCTTTGCGCGCGGAAAAAATGGCGCAAAATAAGGACGGTGCGGCCCTTGCCGTCGCATTGCCCGAAGTGATCGACGAATCTGACCGAGTTCGAACCGCCTTGACGCAATTTATTGAGAATATGTAGATGAATGTAACCATGAGTAGCCAGTCAACCATATCTTCGCTTCTGCTTGTAGAAGACACGCCGTCGCTGCAAATGCTTTACCGGACCATTCTGCGTAAAGCGGGGTACAATGCCATCTGTGCCTCTAACGGGCAGGAGGCATTGTCAAAATTCGCCGAATCCCGACCGGGCGTGGTGTTGCTTGACCTTATGTTACCGGATTCAGATGGCATGGTCGTCATGCGCGAAATGCTGGCGCTGCAACCAAGCACACGCATTATCGTCATAACTGCAAACGGGTCGGTCAATGCCGCAGTCGAAGCAACGCGTGCGGGCGCACATGACTTTCTGGTCAAGCCATTGGGCGACATCCGCCTGATAAGCGCAGTGGCCAACGCCCATGCCGAAAGTCAACGGGATTTGCCCGCTGATATTTCCAGCAGCGAACAGACCACAGACGCCATAGATTCTTCATTCCTTGGCCAGTCCGAGGTGATGCACCAGCTACACAAAAAGATCAGCGCGGTTGCCAAATCCATGGCCCCGGTTTTTGTGCTGGGCGAAAGTGGCACCGGCAAGGAACTTTGCGCGCGCGCCGTGCACCTGAAATCGGCGCGGTCCAAGAACCGTTTTGTCACCTTTAATTGCAGCGCAATCCCGCGAGAGATGCAGGAAGCCGAACTGTTCGGGCAGGCCCAACGCAGCAATGCGCCATCATCCGGCATAAGGGCCGGTGCCTTGATCAAGGCAGATGCCGGTACGCTGTTTCTGGAAAACATTCACGACATGGCACCTGCCGTGCAGGCAAGGCTGTTGCATTTTCTGCAAAACGGGACCGCGGCACCAACAGGGGGCGGTGATCAGGTCAGGATTGATGTGCGCATCATCTGTGCCGCCACTCGTGACCCGGCAGAAGAAATGCGCAGCGGCAAGCTGCGCGAAGATCTGTATTACAGATTGTTTGTTATCCCCATGCATGTCCCCCCCCTGCGCGACCGGGGCGAGGATGTGAATATTCTGGCGCGTCATCTTCTGGTCCAGATCGCGCAGGAAGAGGGCAAAACCTTTACCGGACTGTCCGGCGACACTACTGCAATCTTCCGCAAGGCCCCGTGGCGGGGAAACCTGCGCGAACTGGTGAATGTGCTGCGCCTTGCAGTGGTGCTGCATGATGGCCCGATCGTGACCCCGCAGATGCTGCCGCCGGAACTTCTGAGTTATGCCGACGCGGCATCAGCAGTCACGCAAACGGGTCTGCCATCCGGTGCGACACCCGCCGATGTTCTAAGCGGCATGACCATGGCCGAGATCGAGGAGTTGGTGATCACCTCTGCGATCAGGCGTAATGCGGGATCAGTGCCCAAGGCAGCGCGCGAACTGGACATTGCCCCTTCGACCATCTATCGCAAACGCGAATCCTGGGCATCCTGACATCATCAGCCCCTGCGCCGAAGGGATAAAATGCCATCTATCTTGATTACGGGCTGTTCATCAGGAATAGGCCATAACGCAGCGCATGCCCTGTCAAAACGGGGCTGGCAGGTGTTTGCCACCTGCCGTAAACCGCAAGACTGCGACAGGTTGCGCGCCGAAGGGCTGGACAGCTTTGTGCTGGATTACGCAGACACCGCAACGATCCATGAAGCTGTGGCCTATGCGCTTGAACGCACGGGCGGAACACTGGACGCCGTGTTTAACAACGGCGCTTTCGCGATACCCGGTGCGACCGAAGATCTGCCTACGGACGCGCTGCGCAGCATCTTTGAAACAAACCTGTTTGGCTGGCACGAACTGACGCGCGCAGTCCTGCCTGTCATGCGCGCACAGGGGCATGGGCGCATTGTGCAGAATTCATCCGTTCTGGGGCTGGCGGGGCTGAAATGGCGCGGGGCCTATGTCGCCACGAAATTCGCGCTGGAGGGGCTGTCTGATGTGCTGCGTCTGGAACTGGCGGGCACCGGAATTCATGTCGTG
Organism: Paracoccaceae bacterium; assembly: GCA_020832445.1. Classification (GTDB taxonomy): domain Bacteria; phylum Pseudomonadota; class Alphaproteobacteria; order Rhodobacterales; family Rhodobacteraceae; genus Roseinatronobacter. The sequence goes on along the minus strand of JAFIEO010000024.1, from coordinate 94,919 downwards.
CTTATTGAACCGGGGCCAGTGACATCGCGCATACGCCAGAATTCCATTCCGCATTTTGAACGCTGGATCGACTGGGAAAACAGCCCCCGCGCGCAGGAGTATCGCGACGCCCTGCTGGCACGCCTTTATGACAAATCGGAACCCGATTTCTTTGAACTGCCCCCCGATGCGGTGACACGCCGCCTGATTGCCGCCGTTGAAAGCCGTCGCCCGCGTCCGCGCTATTATGTCACCACGCCCACCTATGTGCTGGGCGGACTGCGCCGAGTTTTGCCGACGCGGCTGCTGGATTACGTTCTGGGCAAAATGTAGCAAAGGTCGGTTTTCCCCTCGCAATTGGCGCGGGGACGATTAAGTTGCAGCCAAATCGATAAGGAGTTCCCGACATGCTGCTGCAAGATCCAATTTTCCTGATCGCTGCATTCGCGTCGCTGGTGGTTCTGGTGGTGCTGCTGATCGGAATCGGCGGGTTTGCCAAAGGCGGCGAATTCAACCGCAAACACGGCAACAGGATGATGCGCTACAGGTTGTATGCACAATTCGTGGCCGTGGTACTGATTGTCGCTTTTGCCTATTTCCGTTCTAAAGGAGCCTGATTAATGGTTGTGCTGAACAAGATATACACCCGCACCGGCGATTCCGGCGAAACCGCGCTGGGAAACGGTGCGCGCGTGGCCAAGCATTCGCAACGTGTCACGGCCTATGGCACTGTAGACGAGTTGAACGCAACGCTGGGTCTGGCACGGCTGCATGCCAGTGGTGATCTGGTAAACGCATTGTCCCGCATTCAGAACGATCTGTTTGATCTGGGTGCGGACCTGTGCCGCCCCGACATGGAACGCGACAAGGACGCCGAATATACCCCGCTGCGCATGATCCCGTCGCAGGTGGACCGGCTGGAACGCGAAATTGATGCCATGAACGCAGACCTGACGCCATTGCGCAGTTTCATTCTGCCCGGTGGCTCGGCATTGGCGGCACATTTCCACCTGTGCCGCACCGTGGCACGGCGCGCGGAACGCGAAACCGTTGCCCTGTCCACGATAGAAGGGGTCAACGAATCGGCCGTGAAATACCTGAACCGTCTGTCGGACTGGTTGTTCGTTGCCGGACGCATCGCCAATAACAACGGTGCGGATGACATCCTTTGGGTTCCGGGCGCAAACCGTTAGCGCAGACATATGCTGTAACGCGGCGTCGGGGTTTGCCATCATGTCGTTTTTGCATTGTTTTCTGCAAGTGCAAGTCGTTAGAAACGAACAAGCTTTGCTAAAGGGAGATACACGCCAATGAAGGTTCTGGTGCCAGTCAAGCGCGTGATCGACTATAACGTGAAAGTCCGTGTCAAAGCGGATGGCAGCGGAGTCGATCTGGCGAATGTCAAAATGTCGATGAATCCGTTTGACGAAATCGCAGTCGAAGAAGCGATCCGCCTGAAGGAAAAAGGCGTTGTGACCGAAATCGTGGCCGTCTCCATCGGTGTGAAGCAGGCGCAGGAAACGCTGCGCACCGCATTGGCGATGGGGGCGGATCGCGCAATTCTGATCAATGCCGCCGATGATGTGCATACCGATATCGAACCGCTGGCCGTGGCAAAACTGCTGAAAGCCGTGATCGATGAAGAACAGCCGCAAATCGTGCTGTGCGGCAAACAGGCCATCGACAATGACATGAACGCAACCGGCCAGATGCTGGGCGCGCTGACCGGATGGGCACAGGCAACCTTCGCATCCGAAGTGTCGGTTGACGGGGACCACGCGACAGTAACGCGCGAAGTGGACGGGGGCTTGCAGACCATCAAGGTCAAGCTGCCCGCGATTATCAGTGTGGACCTGCGCCTGAATGAACCGCGTTATGCATCGCTGCCCAACATCATGAAGGCCAAGAAAAAGCCGCTGGATGAAAAGACGCCCGCCGATTACGGCGTAGATGTCAGCCCGCGTCTGGAAATCGTGAAAACGACAGAACCTGCCGCGCGGTCCGCAGGCGTCAAGGTCGGCTCGGTCGATGAATTGCTGGCGAAACTGAAAGATGAAGCGGGGGTAATCTGATGGCAGTTCTTCTTCTGGCCGAAGTCACCGATGGTGTGCTGAACATGGACGCAACCTCCAAGGCGGTGACGGCTGCGGCGCAACTGGGCGATGTGACGGTCCTGTGTGCGGGCGCCAGTGCGGCAGATGCCGCTGCAAGTGCCGCGAAGATCGACGGGGTGGCCAAGGTTCTGTGCGCCGAGGATGCAAGTCTGGGCCACCGTCTGGCCGAACCCACCGCCGCGCTGATTGTCAGCCTTGCGGGCGATTACAGCCATATCGTGGCCCCTGCGACGACCGATGCAAAAAACATTCTGCCCCGCGTTGCGGCGTTGCTGGATGTGATGGTGCTGTCTGATGTGTCGGGCATTGTCGATGCAGACACATTCGAGCGTCCGGTTTACGCAGGCAATGCGATCCAGACCGTCAAATCCGGTGATGCGACCAAGGTTCTGACAATCCGCACATCCACTTTTGACGCGGCTGCTCAAGGCGGGTCTGCAAGTGTTGACAACATTTCAGCCGCAGACAACCCTGCCCTGTCGGAATGGGTCGAAGACAAGGTTGCTGCCAGCGACCGGCCCGAATTGACATCGGCCAAGGTGGTTGTATCCGGCGGGCGCGGTGTGGGGTCCGAAGACGATTTCAAGCTGATCGAAGGGCTGGCCGACAAACTGGGCGCAGCGGTCGGTGCATCGCGCGCGGCCGTCGATTCCGGCTATGCGCCCAATGACTGGCAAGTGGGCCAGACCGGCAAGGTGGTCGCCCCCGATCTGTATATCGCAGTGGGCATTTCCGGCGCGATCCAGCACCTGGCGGGTATGAAAGACAGCAAGGTGATCGTCGCCATCAACAAGGACGAAGAAGCCCCGATTTTTCAGGTGGCCGATTACGGGCTTGTGGGCGATCTGTTCACCATGGTGCCGGAACTGACCGAAAAGCTGTAAGCAGCGGCACGAGATATTGGAAAAGGCAGCCCTATCACAAGGGCTGCCTTTTTTGTTGGCGCGGGGTCTCATCAGGTTGAAGCATCCGGTGTGCGGGTGATGCTGGCCTTTTGCTGCCCTTCGCGCGGGGACCAAGCCCGCGCTATCGGTGGGCCGGGGTCTGCCGATCCGACATTCAAGGAATGCACTTTATGCAAGCTGCATACTCCCAAGATCATTGCCTTGGCCTGCCATCAGGTTATCGGCAGGCCGCGGGACGGCCCGCCGATGGCGCGGCGGCCTTCGGCCTTGGCTCCGCGCCTTGGGGCTTTCCCGATGTCTGCAAAAGGCCAGAATTAACCCAGCCTTGTGACCCCGCCTGACGTGCCACTGCCATAGCCGCGACGTCTCTCGACAGCGCCAACTCAAACTCAGTTCAGGTCTTTCAACAACCGCCCGTGGCGGCGCACTTCGCCCAGCACATCCCCGAATGTCAGCAGCCCGCGCGATTTCAGCATCGGCATAAGCTTCAGGAAAGCGTCCGCCGTGGCCACAGTGTCGCCTATGGCGGTGTGGCGGGCTTCTTCCGGGATGGTAATGCCCAGCCGCGCAGTCAGCGCATCCAGCGAATGCTGTTCCAGCTGGCCATAGACCACCGCCGACAACAGCACCGTGTCCAGCACCGGATGATCAAACCGCACACCCATGGATTTTTCGTGCCTGCGCAGAAATTCCATGTCGAACGGCGCATTGTGGGCCACCAGCACCGCACCGCGCGCGAAGTCGTGAAAGCGCTTGCCCGCCTCGGTCATGCTGGGGGCACCCTTGACCATATCATCGGTAATGCCATGCACCTCGGTCGACGATGGCGGAATGGCGCGGGCGGGGTCCACCAATGTGTCAAACACCTCTCGCTTCACGCGGCGGCCATTGACCACGCGCACAGCCGCAATCTGCACGATTTCGTCGCTGGACGGTGTCAGGCCGGTGGTTTCGGTATCGAACACAACATAGGTCAGATCTTCCAGCTTGCTTTCCAGAACGCCCGCATTGCGCGCCTTGGACAGCAATTCGAAATCATAGACAACCTCGCGCTGGATCGGTGCAGGCCGCGTCGTTGCGCGGCGCGCATTGGGAATGGGCAGGCGCACAGCGCCCCCGCTATCGCCGCGCGCTTCAGTCCAGGCTTCTGTCGCATGAGCATTCAGCACAGCGCGCGCCGTCAGGTCGGGCGTGTCGGGGTCCAGCCGTTCTGCAAGCCACGAATCGAACACGCCCACTGGCAATGACGGGCCTTGCCAGACAAGATCCAGCACGGCACCCGGCCCGTCCTCCTCGCTCAGAACCAGCCGGAAGCTGCGGGCATGGCCTGCCTGCGCCAGTCTGTGCCCCAGCCAGCGCAGCAACAGCGCCAGTTCAAACCCGTCACAGGTCAGCATCAGTTCCGGCCCGTCTGTGTGCAATTCCAGACCCAGGGTTTCAAACTGCGCGCGCACCCCGTCCATCAGGTCGGGGGAGCGTATTTGCGTAAGCGGGCGCCAGTCATTGCGCCCCGCATCATAGCGTTGGCCCAATTCAGTGATGGCAGTGGTCAGCCCCTGCACTTCGGACAGCATGGCGGCAGTCAGATCCGCCGCCTGCGCCATTTCACTGTCTTCGGAAATAACACCAATGACGGTTTGCAAATTCGCCGCTGGCCTGCGCACGCGGTCAAACACTTCCGCCAACAACGCCTCGCGCGCGGCATGGGCGGCCAGATCGGCGGTGACATCGCGCAAGGTCAGCACGAAACCGGGGCGTTGTGTATGCTCGGTCCGTCGCAGCACCCGCATCCGCCCCGACAACAGCCGCCCGCTGCTGGTGGTTGCACAAATCAGGTCAGATGCCGCTTCGGGATCGTTCAGCTTGGCCAGACGTTCATAGGCATGGCGCACCGGCCCTTCGCGCAGGTAATCCAGCAAATTGCGGTCCAGTCCGGGCGCGCCCCCGGCTTCCAGAATGGTGACAGCCTGCCCGTTATAGAATGCCAGTTGATAGTCGGCGGTGCATAGCAGAACTGCAACCGGCACATCCGCCAGCAGTTTTTCCAGCCGCGCCTTTTCGCCCGACAGCCGCGATGTTTCGCGCGCCACCGATTCCGCCAGCGCCGAACGGGTTTGTGCAAGCGAACGTGAAATTTCCGCCGCCGCAGGCGCAAGATCACCAAGATAGCGCGCGCGTTCCTTGTCATGCCCCAGATCGTCATGAATATCCGCATGTGCACGGGTGCGAATGGCATTGGCCAGCCCGTCAATGGCACGCGCGACATTCATATCAAACAGATACCAGATACCCGTCACCAGAAACAGGATCAGGAAGCCCGCCAGAATACCCGCCTGCGCCATAGGCGCCAGCAGATCAGACGCGATGTCGCTGCGCGACAGAACCAGCCAGCCGGCGACACCCACCGCCACGACTGCCCCCACCGCAAGCAGGGCGAAAAACAGCAGAACACGGATACGCAGACCAAGGCGTTCAAGCATCGGTACGATCCGGCGGATGTGCGGAATCACCCGCAAGTATCTTGCGAACTTCTTCGCGCAACTCTTTCAGTTCAAACGGTTTTGAGATGAACCCATCCGCCCCCATGGCCAAGCCCTTGCGCCGTTCCATGGCCGACCCGCGTGCGGTCATCATCAGAATGCGCACATCGGCGCAATCAGGGTCTGCGCGCACTGTCTGGCAAATATCATAGCCCGACACTTCGGGCAGCATGACATCAAGCAACACCAGATCAGGTTTGGTCTCGCGGATCATGTCCACAGCGCCCGCCCCTGTCGCAAGGCGGGTCTGGGCATACCCTTCACGGGTCAGCAGATAGTCCAGCGCTATGGCGATGTTGTCCTCATCCTCGACCACCAGAATCTGAACCTTCTTCGCGCGGTCCTCCATATGCGGCTCCTCCTCCACAAGCGACGATAAGAAACGGATCATCGGACGCCAGCTGATACCATTCCGCGTCCACCGGTATCCCTGCATCATTCAACCGTGTGCCTTCGGTCAGGTCGGCACGGCGCGCTGCGGCGCAGTCAAACAATGACTGGAACCCGAATGTAAGCGCCCAGCGTTCCTTAAGTATAATTCCGGTTTTCACCAGATCGGGGTTGTTGCGATTGGTTTGCCGGACCCGGTTGTCAATCGCTGTAATACGCGTGCTAAGTGGCACAATATAAGTCCAGGGGCGATACCAGATGCGGTGCTCGTTATTGCTGACCACGATAACCTCGTCCGGCAGGCCGGCTTCAAACCGTCCGGCCCATGTGTATTCAAGCCAGACCAGCATGAACAGCATGCCAGCGGCGGCCCCGACAGGGACAATCCAGTCAGGCAGGTTACGTCTGCTAAGCCGGTGCAGAAGATGCGCCACGCCGAAGCCGCCAAAGCCTGCGACAATAACCGCCAGAAACTCCATGATCATAGTGGGCTGGTCCTTCTAGCCTAGTGTTCCGGCAATCTGGCCAACGGCTGATTGCATTGTGCGCACCACGACGAATGCATCGCGCAAGTGGCTGCGTTCAAAGTCCGACAGGTCGGACGGTGCAAGAAAATTGTCAGGCTTGCGCCCCATACGAATAAGTGTTGCCTGATTTTCCAGCCGCAGATCGGCAATCAGGTCATAGGCTTCGATCAGGTCACGGGCCCCCGAAACCGAGATGATCCCCTGCTCTTCGGCCGCCAGAAGCCGCGCGCGCGTATTGACCGCAGTAATCCGCCCGCGCAACGCATAGACCCGCGCAAGGTCGGTCACCGGCACAACGCCGCCCAGTTTCATATCGACATGGTTCTTATGCTCGCCCGACCGGATTGTGGCGAATCCGCGCAGCAACCCAAGCGGCGGGGAATGCTTGATGGAATTCGAAATCATGTGGACGGCGAAGATGGAATTCTTGCTGGCCGCTTCCAGCGTTTCTGCCTGCAAATCGCGAAACAGGCTGACCTGTCCGCCGATCGGGCGCAGGTCAAACATGACCGAAGCCAGCATTTGTGCCTCCGGCGACGGCGTATTGATCCAGCCCTGAAAATAGCGCCGCCACACCTTTGCGGGCTGACACCAGCGCGGGTTTGTCGCCATCATGTCACCCGGGCAATAGAAATACCCCGCAGCGCTTAATCCGTCCGACACATACCGCGCCAGATCGGCGAAATAGGACATGTCATCGGGGGTCACACTGTCATCAATAATGATGCAATTGTCCTGATCGCTGACGCCTGTCTGCTCTTGCCGGCCCTGACTGCCGCAGGCGGCCCACAGGTATGGCACGGGCGGCGGTCCCAGCTTTTCTTCAGCCAGTTTCAGCAGCCGCCGCGTGACAGTATCGGCAATATCGGTGATCAGGCGGGTGATCACATCATGTGCGTTATGCGCGCCCACCAGTTGCAACAGCAATTGCGGTATGCGTTCGGTCACATGGGCCAGATCGTCATAGCTTTCGGCCACAGCAGCATCGCGCACCAACTGTGCGGAACTGATCGCCTGAAACCGTGTCAGGTCTGTCTGGGTGATCATGCCGACAAGCGTGTTGTCGCGCACCACAGGCAAATGCCCGATGCGGTGCTCCAGCATCATATGCAGGATATCAGACCCCAACGAATTGGGCGACAGCGCCATCGGGTCGGGTGTCATCACGTCAACCAGCGGCGTGTCCAGAGACCGCCCTTCCGCCAGAACGCGGCCCGACAAATCGCGCGTGGTCACAATGCCGACCAGCTTGTCACCTTCCACCACCGCGACACAGGAAATGCGATTGTCGCGCATCAGTTTCGCAGCTTCCTGCGCATTCATTTGCGGGGTGGCAATGATGGGTTTGCGCGCCATCAGGTCCGACACCTTCAGCGTCGCAAGATCATTCTGTCGCCCCAGCTTGCCGCCTGATGGCACGCCACGGCTGAAAAAGCGTTCAAATGCAGGGAAATTGGCGATCAGGTAGCGCAGATCACTTGCTGGCAGGCATAACAAAACCGAGTCTGCGGTGGCGGTTGCGGTGGTCACCGCCCGCCCGTCGCGCATCAGCCCGCGTTCCCCGAATGAATTGCGCGGTGCCAGAATGGATACAAGCGCGCCGTGTGTGTCGGTCACCTCAATCGCGCCGGATTTGACCAGATAGACACCGTCAACCGGCTCGCCCTCGGAATAAATGACAGTTCCTGCCGGCACCTCGCTGCGGCCGAAGCAACTGGCGACACGCGCCAGTTCGTCCTGCGGCAGTGAATCATAGGGGTGAACGGATTGCAGGAATTCCAGAACCTTTGGGGCACTTTGGGTCATGTTCGTTGTCCTGATTGCACCGGCCCGGGTTTGGGATGGCCTGCCCCCGGTATCATGGGGACAGGCCAATGTCTTTGCGTCAGATCAGTGATCGACAGCCACGCCTGCGCCTTTCGGCACGCGGATCGATTCCACCAACTCTTCGATCTCTTTCGGGACCGGCGCTGAGATCTTCATCACAATAAAGGCCGCGATGAAGTTCAGCATTGCACCTACTGCACCGAAGCTTAGCGGCGAGATGCCGAACAGCCAGTTATCAGCCGTGTTGGGCAGCATATTGGTGCCCGGGATGAAGAACCAACCCAGATAGGTGAAGATATACAGAACCGTGGAACCAAGACCCACGATCATACCTGCAATCGCGCCAGTAGAGTTCATCTTCTTGGAGAAGATGCCCATCATGATGGCCGGGAACAGCGACGCCGCCGCCAAGCCAAAGGCAAGTGCCACCACCTGCGCCGCAAAGCCCGGCGGGTTGAGGCCCAGATAGGTTGCAAGCGCAATCGCGAACGCCATCGAGATCCGGGCGGCAAGCAGTTCGCCTTTTTCCGAAATCCCCGGATTGATCATCGACTTGATCAGATCGTGGCTGACAGCAGACGAGATTGCCAGCAGCAGACCAGCCGCGGTGGATAGCGCCGCTGCATGACCACCAGCCGCGATCAGCCCAATCACCCAACCCGGAAGCTGTGCAATTTCAGGGTTGGCAAGAACGAGGATATCGTTGTTAAACAACACCATTTCGTTGCCTTCCCAGCCCTCTTCGATCGCACGGGCAGGCGGGTTGGCTTCATTGTAGTACTGGATCAGGCCATCGCCATTCTTGTCCTCGAAACGCAGCAGACCTGTGCGTTCCCAGTTCAACATCCAGTCGGGCTTGTTGTCAAAGGCAAGCGGTTCGCCCTGCAACCCGTCCGGATACAGCGTGGTGATGATATTCAGGCGTGCCATTGCACCAACTGCGGGAGCAACCGTGTACAGCAGCGCGATGAACACCAGTGCCCAACCTGCCGACGTCCGCGCATCTGCCACTTTCGGAACCGTAAAGAAGCGGATGATGACGTGCGGCAGACCAGCAGTACCGATCATCAGCGACAAGGTGAACAGCACCATGTTGAAGGTTGATCCGTGGTTGCCGGTATAGTCGTTGAAGCCCAACTCCATCAACACTTCGTTCAGTGTTTGCAGCAGTGGCTGTCCAGTTGCAGTATGCGTAGAGAACAGACCCAACTGAGGCAGCGGGTTACCCGTCAGTTGCAGCGAGATGAAGACCGCCGGGATGGTGTAGGCGATGATCAGCACGACATATTGTGCAAGCTGGGTGTAGGTGATGCCCTTCATGCCGCCAAGAACGGCATAACAGAACACAACCGCAGATGCGATGAACAAACCTGTCGTTGCATCCACTTCCAGAAAGCGCGAAAACGCAACCGCAGCACCGGTCATCTGGCCGATAACATAGGTGATGGACATAACCAGAAGCGAGATCACCGCAACAAGACGCGCGGTCTGGCTGTAGAAACGGTCCCCGATAAAGTCAGGCACAGTGAAGCGGCCGAACTTGCGCAAATAAGGCGCCAGAAGCAGCGCCAAAATCACATAGCCGCCCGTCCAGCCCATCAGGAAAGTCGAGTTGCCATAACCGACAGCCGCAATCAGACCGGCCATAGAGATGAAGGACGCCGCCGACATCCAGTCAGCGGCAGTTGCAGCACCGTTGACGATAGGGTTCACACCGCGCGACGCCGCGTAGAAGTCAGCTGTCGAGCCAGCACGCGCCCATATCGCAATCCCGATATAAAGCGCGAAAGAACCGCCGACGAAGATAAGGTTGATTACAAATTGATCCATTTCTCAGCTGCCCTTACTCTTCCACGCCAAACTCGCGATCGAGTTTGTTCATGTACCCGCGGTAATAAAAAACCAGCGCGATGAAGGTCAGCATTGACCCTTGCTGTGCGAACCAGAATCCCAAATCGGTGCCCCCGACCGGAATACCCGCCAGAAGCGGGCGTAGAACGATGCCGAACCCGAAGGACACAAGCGCCCAGATCACCATGCAGATGGTGATGATGCGAACGTTGGCCTTCCAGTAGGCGTCTGTCGACTTGTCTGACATTGTGACGTCTCCCAGTTTCCTCCAGTGCCGCCCCCTAATGGGGCTGGCTTCCTCTCTTGCAGTGGGCGTGCTCTGTCAGGCACACGTCCGCTGTTTGCAGGCCCGATTGCTTCTTAAGGCCTGCATTCGGGCATTTTAAAGCGCCCGTCCATATTCCGGTTTCCCGGATACCTACGCTGTCACGTCCTGCACAACGGCCGCCAGCGCGGTTGCAACATGGTCAATCTGACCCATTGCATCCACACGCTTCAGCGCGCCCTGCCCTTCGTAATATGTGATCAGCGGTGCTGTCTGGTCGTGATAGGCGGCAAGTCGTGCGCCCACGGTTTCGGCATTGTCATCAGCGCGCCGCTTGAATTCGGTTGCGCCGCATTTGTCGCAAACCCCTGCAACTGCCGGTTTCTTGAAGCTGTCGTGATACCCTTCGCCACAATTTGCACAGGTGTAACGGCCTGAAACGCGTTCAACCATTGCGGCATCATCCACATCCAGCGAAATGGCCGCACCCAGCGTCATGCCCTGATCGCCAAGCAACGCATCCAGTGCTTCGGCCTGTTTGGCGGTGCGGGGGAAGCCGTCAAGGATTATCCCCTTGGCCGTGTCAGGTTCCGCCATGCGGTCGCGCAAGATCGCCAGCACAATGTCATCACTGACCAGCCCGCCGGCGTCCATGACAGCCTTGGCCTGATTTCCCGCATCCGTGCCCGCAGCAACTGCCGCGCGCAGCAAATCGCCGGTAGACAGCTGCACCAGCCCGAATTTTTCTTCCAGCATGCGCGCCTGCGTGCCCTTGCCTGCCCCCGGCGGGCCAAGCAAGATAAGAACGGCGGATTTTGTCATTATGTCCCTCATCCCTGTCAGGCCCGGTTCATGCGGTTTTCGATAAGTTCATCGACCACCGACGGATCGGCCAATGTCGAGATGTCGCCCAAAGCGCCAAAATCATCTTCGGCAATCTTGCGCAGAATACGGCGCATAATCTTGCCAGAGCGGGTCTTCGGCAGACCCGGCGCCCATTGAATAAGATCAGGGCTGGCGATGGGACCGATTTCCTGACGCACCCATTTGACCAGTTCCTTGCGCAGTTCTTCGCTGGGTTCCATGTTATTCATCAAGGTCACATAGGCATAGATCCCCTGCCCCTTGATATCATGCGGGTAGCCGACAACTGCTGCTTCGGCCACGGCTTCATGTGCGACAAGGGCGGATTCAACCTCGGCGGTGCCCATGCGGTGGCCCGATACGTTGATCACGTCATCCACACGTCCGGTGATCCAGTAATCGCCATCGGCATCGCGGCGGCAGCCGTCACCCGTGAAGTAATAGCCTTTATACTGGCTGAAATAGGTTTCCATGAAACGCTCATGATCACCCCAGACGGTCCGCATCTGACCGGGCCAGCTTTCCTTGATGCACAACACACCTTCTGCTGCGGTATCTGTCTGAACTTCGGCGGTTGCAGGGTCCAGAATTTCCGGCACCACACCGAAAAACGGCTTCGTCGCCGAACCGGGCTTGGCCGGAATGGCACCGGGAAGCGCGGTAATCATGTGGCCGCCCGTTTCGGTCTGCCAGAACGTATCGACAATCGGGCAACGGCCCTTGCCGACATTTTCGTTATACCAGTTCCATGCTTCGGGGTTGATAGGTTCACCCACCGATCCAAGCAGTTTCAACGACGACAGATCGTGCTTTTCAACCCATTCGGTCCCCTGCCCCATCAGCGCGCGAATGGCGGTCGGCGCGGTGTAGAACTGGTTGACCTTGTGCTTTGCACAAACTTCCCAGAAACGGCCCGCATCGGGATAGGTCGGCACACCTTCGAACATCAGCGTGATCGCGCCATTCGCCAGCGGCCCGTAAATGATATAGCTGTGGCCGGTCACCCAACCGACATCCGCGGTGCACCAGAACACATCGCCATCATGATAATCGAATGTGTATTGCTGCGTCATCGCCGCATAAACCAGATACCCGCCAGAGCTGTGCACAACCCCTTTCGGCCGGCCTGTCGACCCTGATGTATAAAGAATGAACAGCGGGTCTTCCGCGCCCACTTCTGTGCAGGGGCAATCAGGGCTGGCGGTGGCCATTTCGGCCTTCAGGTCGATATCGCGGCCATCAACCCAGGTCGTCTGGTCGCCGGTATGCTTGACAACAAGGCATTTCACCTTGTCAGAGCAGTCAAACAGCGCCTTGTCGGTGTTGGATTTCAGCGCAGTGCGGCGCCCGCCACGCGGCGCGGTGTCAGCCGTGATCACGGCCTTGGCCTGACAGTCATTGATGCGGTTTGCCAGTGCATCCGGCGAAAACCCTGCGAACACGATCGAATGAACAGCCCCGATCCGCGCACAAGCCAGCATCGCATAAGCCGCTTCCGGGATCATCGGCAGATACAGCACAACGCGGTCGCCCTTGCCGATACCCAGATCTTTCAGCACATTCGCCATGCGGCTGGTCTGATCCAGCAATTCACGATAGGTGATGTGCCGGGCAGGCGTCTTGGGGTCATCCGGTTCCCAGATGATGGCCGTCTGGTCGCCGCGCGTGCGCACATGGCGGTCAATGCAATTGGCCGACACATTCAGCGTGCCATCTTCAAACCACTTGATGTCGACATTGCCATACTCGAACGTCGCGTTCTTGACCTTGGTAAAGGGCTTGATCCAGTCAATACGCTTGCCGTGCTCGCCCCAGAAGCTGTCCGGGTCATTGATGGATGCAGCATACATCTGCTCGTACTTGGCTGCGTCGGCATGCGCATTCGCCACAAACTCGTCAGAAGCGGGATAGACATTTGACATGAATCTTCCTCCAGTCTCCGGGGGGGCTGAAATCGCCAAAATATGCGACAGATCCCCCCATAAATTTCCGGCGTGACACAATGGCCGACGCCCTTCCCCGACGCCTGTATAACGCATTCGTCAAAGATTGTGTAACTTTTTTTAACTAAAGGATTTTTTTGTAAATTTATTCACAATACGACTGTCAATATTGTCAATAAATTTTCGCTGCACCGCAGGAAACCATTGTTTTTATATTGTTTTCCACACATATATGTTACCACAATTTCGCCACATTCCTGACATCAGAAACACAGGGCAAGGCATGTCAGCGCAAACACCGCGCACGCAACAAGTGAAAAGTTTTCCAGCCAAATTCGCACATAAGTGATTCGGGACGTTGCGGCATACGCGCTAATCATGCGCAGCCACAAAGCTATCCTTGCAAGCCACGCCCACATGGCCCAAAACGCAAAAGACGTCGCATGCGCCAGCAAGGAAGGGCCACAACCATGATCCCGATCCAAGGATATAAACGGGCGCGCGTTGCCGTGTTGGGGCTGGGGCGGTCGGGTATGGCGACCTGCGCAGCACTTACAGCAGGTGACGCCATTCCACTGGCATGGGATGAAAGCCCGGAAACCCGCGCTGCCGCCGAAGCCAAGGGCATACCCCTGCATGACCTGACCAAAACAGACTGGTCCAGCGTGGCCGCGCTGATCGTCAGCCCGGGTATTGCGCATCTCTATCCGGCACCCAACCGCATCATTTCCGCCGCAATTTCAGCGGGTGTGCCCGTTGATAACGACATCGGGCTGTTTTTCCGCAGCTTTGCGACAGTGCAGACCATGGAATTCGAATTGCCGCCCAAAGTTGTGGCCATCACCGGGTCAAACGGCAAATCCACGACAACCGCCCTGTTGCACCACATTCTTGAACAGGCCGGACGCCCCACACAGATGGCGGGCAATATCGGCAAGGGCGTCTTGTCCATCGACCCGCCGCAAAACGGGGAAGTGGTGGTTCTGGAACTGTCCAGCTACCAGACCGAACTGGCCCGCGCCCTGACCCCCGACATCGCGGTATTCACCAACCTGTCAGCGGACCATCTGGACCGTCACGGCGGCATGGGCGGCTATTTTGCGGCCAAGCGCCGGCTGTTTGCCGAAGGCGGGCCGGACAGGGCCGTGATCGGCGTTGACGAATTCGAGGGGCAGTTTCTGGCAGGGCAACTGGGGCAGAACCCCGAAGACATGCGGGTGATCCGCATCTCCTCTGGTCAGAAACTGGCCGGACCGGGCTGGAACGTGTTTGCACGCAAGGGGTTTCTGGCCGAATACAGGCGCGGAAAGCAGGTTGCATCAGTTGACCTGCGGTCAGTCAAGGGGCTGCCCGGGGCACATAACCACCAGAATGCCTGCGCCGCCTATGCCGTGGCGCGCAGTCTTGGCCTTGCGCCGCGCATGATCGAAGATGCGCTGCATACCTTCAGCGGCCTGCCCCATCGCAGCCAGCTTGTCGCCGAAGCCGGTGGCGTGCGCTACATCAACGACAGCAAGGCCACAAATGCCGAAAGCGCGGCACAGGCGCTACAGGCGTTTGATCGCATTCGCTGGATCGCGGGCGGACTGGGCAAGGATGGCGGCATTACCTCGCTTGCGCCACATCTGGGACATGTGACCAAGGCCTATCTGATCGGCCATTCAGCGCGCGAATTTGCCCTGCAACTGGGCGACACGGCCCATGAAATCTGCGAAACCATGGACCGCGCCGTTGCCCGCGCCATGAGTGACGCGCAATCGGGCGATGTGGTTCTGCTGGCGCCTGCCGCCGCCAGTTTTGATCAGTTCACGGATTTCGAAAGCCGTGGTCAGGCCTTTATCGATGCTGTCACCATGCGCGTATCGGAGCAAGGCACGCCGGATGAACAGTGACGACAGCCTGCGCGGTTTTGCCTTCGCGGGTGCTGCATTTGCGATCTGGGGCATGCTGCCCTTCTATTTCAAGGCGCTGGATCATGTCCCGACAGTCGAAGTAATCGCGCATCGCGTCATCTGGGCCGTGCCCTTTGCGCTGGTGGCCCTTGTTTTGCTGGGGCGCACGGATGATCTGCGCACGGCCATCCGCACGCCGCGCATGCTGGGCATGGCGCTGGTCACTGCGGCGTTGATTTCCATCAACTGGGGCACCTATGTCTGGCTTATACAGTCCGGTCAGGCAATGGATGCCGCGCTTGGCTACTATATAAACCCCATTTTCAATGTGTTTCTGGGGGCAACGCTGCTGGGCGAGAAACTGAGTGCGCGACAATGGGGGGCTGTCGGGCTGGCGGTGGCCGCAGTTGTTGTGCTGACGGTTGATGCGGGCGCGCTGCCACTTGGCACTTTGCTGATCGTGTTCAGTTGGGGCAGCTATGCGTATTTCAAGCGCGCCCTGCCCATTGGCCCAAATCAGGGCTTTGCGCTGGAAGCGCTGATCCTGTTGCCCTTCGCGATCGCGTATATGGTCTGGGCACAACTTCAGGGAACGACGTTCAGCGCGCAGGCCAGTGCGTTTGACTGGGCGCTGCTTGTCGGCTGCGGGCTGGTCACTGCGGCCCCCCTGATGCTGTATGCGAACGGGGCGAAAGCGTTGCGCCTGTCGACCATCGCCATTGCGGGATATTCGATTCCAACAATGATTTTCCTGATTTCGGTGTTCATTTTCCGTGAACCGTTCGAGGGGGCGCGCGTGATTGCCTTTCCCATGATATGGGCCGCGATGGCGCTGTATATTCTGGAAATTCTGCGCAAACGACGCGCAGAATTGCAGTGATGCGCTTTGACAGGGCCGGAAACGAAGATACATAAGTCGCATGACATTTCTGATTAGTCGCCCGATTATCACCATCGTTATAATCGCAGCACTATTGGCCGGATTGTGGTTTCTGCTCACACGCGCGCCTGTCTATCTGCCCCGTCTGGATGACAGCGCCCCGCCGCCACCAGATGAGAACGCGCGCGTTTTCGGGTTTGCCACACTGACCAACCCGTTGGTGCGGCTGGTCGTGCTGGGGCGTGCTGCCCCCGCAGAACCCGCGATCCTGCGCGGCTGGGACCGCAACCGCCGCGACCTGCGCGCCACGCAGGATTTCATGTTAAAAGGCGTGGTTTTCACGGTAACGCCCGAAGAAATGATACGCCTTGACCGCTATGAACGCACCGGGCGAAAATATCGCCGTGATCTGATGACACTGGAAGACGGCGAAACCGCGTGGGTTTACCGCCTGATTGGCACCACCGGACCAGAGGCACTGGCCGACTGACCTTATTTGAACTTGCACTTTACGGATCGACCCTATGAACAAGCTGCATACCGCCCTGCCCCGCGAGTATTTCTGGCCCCTGCCTGCACATTCAGCCGCATCACAGGCGCCGCGCCGCGTCGGGCTGGAAATTGAATTCGCCGAGGTTAGCGTAGATGATGCCGCAGAACTGGTGCGCGCGCTTTGGGGTGGGGAAATCTGCGCGCAGGGGCCGCGCGACATACAGGTAAAGGGCGGGCAGTTCGGCGATGTAAAGATCGAGCTGGACATCGCGCTGAAAACCAAATGGGCCGAAGACATTGCCGCCAAGGCGCTTGGGGATCTGGTTCCCGTGGAAATTGTCACGCCGCCGCTTGCGCAATCTGACCTGCGCCATGCCGAGCATCTGACCAGTGCACTGCGCAAAGCCGGTGCAAAAGGCAGCCGTGCCGCGTTGGCCTATAGCTTTGGCCTGCATCTGAACCCTGAACTGCCCACACCCGATGGCAGTGGCCTTGTTGCTGTTGCCCGCGCCTATGCGCTTCTGGAAGACTGGTTGCGCGCATCCGACCCGATTGATCCGGCGCGCAACATCATGCCGTTTGTGGACCGCTGGCCCAATGCACTGGTTGAAGCGCTTGTCGCGGGCGAAAACTGGAGTGTCGATGATCTGGCGATTGCCTATGCGCGCCACGCACCGTCACGCCAATACGGGCTGGACCTGCTGCCCGCGCTGGAACATCTGCGCCCCGAATTGCTGACAGACGTGCCGGACACACAGCTTAAGGGCGGGCGGCCAACCTTTCACTACCGGCTGGCCGATGCCCGCGTGGATGAACCCGGCTGGAGCATTGCCTATGAATGGAACCGCTGGGTTCTGGTTGAACGGGTTGCCACCACACCCGATGTACTGGACGCGCTGGCCAGCGACTGGACAGGGCATCATGCAAGCCTGACATCCACGCGTGGCAACTGGGTTGCACAAGTCGAAAGCAGGCTGGAACGCTACTACGACCTGTTGCGCGACTGATGCCGACCAAGGCCCACACTAGCGCACTTTCAGCGTGGCCAGCCCGATCAGCGCCAGCACAAGCGCGATAATCCAGAACCGGATGACAATCTGCGGTTCGGCCCAGCCCTTCTTCTCGAAATGGTGGTGAATTGGCGCCATCAGGAAAACCCGCTTGCCGGTGCGCTTGTAATACAAAACCTGAATGATAACCGACAGGGTTTCGACCACAAAGATACCGCCCACAATTGCCAGAACGATTTCATGCTTGATCGACACGGCAATCGCCCCCAGCGCACCACCCAGCGACAGCGAACCGGTATCGCCCATGAACACCGCAGCAGGTGGGGCGTTATACCACAAGAACCCAAGCCCCCCGCCGGCCAGCGCGGCGGTAAAGACCAGCAATTCGCCCACACCGGGAACATAATGCACATCCAGATAGGCCGTGAAATCCACCCGACCGACCGCATAGGCAATCACCCCCAGCGTGGTTGCGGCAATCATCACCGGCATGATGGCAAGCCCGTCCAGCCCGTCTGTCAGGTTGACCGAATTGGCCGCCCCCACAATAACAAACGCCCCGAAGGGAATAAAGAACCACCCCATCGACAACAACACTTCCTTGAACACGGGGACTGCCAACTGGCCTTGTAAATCGTCGGGATGCACATACATCGCAGCCGCGCTGGCCAGCAGGCCGATCAGAATGCCAAGCCCCAAACGCACCCGCCCGGGCACGCCCTTGACGTTGCCCTTGGACACTTTCGCCAGATCATCGGCAAACCCGATTGCGCCAAATGCAACGGTCACCAGCAGCACGATCCAGACATAAGGGTTATCCAGCCGCGCCCAAAGCAGAGTTGACACCGTCAGCGCCGACAAGATCAGCAACCCCCCCATTGTGGGCGTGCCGGTCTTGGTCAGCAAATGGCTTTCGGGTCCGTCTTCGCGAATGGGCTGTCCGTTGGATTGCCGCCGCTTCAGCATATTGATCAGCGGTTTGCCGAATACAAAGCCGAAAATCAGCGCCGTAAAGAAGGCCGCACCTGCGCGCACCGTGATAAACCGGAACAGGTTGAATCCCGGCACGGTGCCTGCAAATTCGGTTAAAAAGTAAAACATGGTGCTTCCTTCAGCTTCTTTTGCGGTCGCGATTGCCGTGCGTGGGTGCGGCCAAAGCGCGTAGCGCATCCACGACACCTGAAACGCGGCTGGCCTTGGACCCTTTTACAAGAACAATATCGCCGGGGGCGACCAGCATATGAACCATTGCGGCCAGATCCTGCGCTTTCGCCACATGGCGTCCACGCTGGCGTAATGGCAATTTCCGCGACAGCGCTTCCATGCGCGGCCCGACACAATGCACCAGATCCACACTGGCGATGGCCGGATACTGCGCGATGGCTTCGTGCAGGGCATGTTCCTGCGGGCCCAGTTCCAGCATGTCACCCAAAATGGCAATGCGCCGCCCGCGGCGGCCTGTCTGGGTCTGGGCCGGTGTAATTTTTGCCAGCATGTCCAGCGCCGCTTCAAGCGATGCGGGATTGGCGTTGAAGGCATCGTCGATCAATGTGAAGCTCAGTTCTTCGACCGTGTCCAGCATGATGGTCTGGCGCAATCCGCGCCCCGCAGGCGGCTGCCAACGACCAAGGCCAAGGGCTGCGCGCGCCAAATCAAGCCCCAGCGCCTGCGCCACCGCCAGACAGCCCAGCCCGTTCATGCCGAAATGCGCACCGGCATTGGCCAGCCTGACGGACACGCGCATCCCGCCAACATTGGCACGCAAGACCAGCGCGGCCTCGGTCTGGGTCATGTCTTCGGGCGTGACAGCATCCGCGCCATACCCGAACGGCCAAAGAGTTGCGCCCGACCGCGCCGCCGCATCCCGCAAAATCGGACTTGTCGGCAGGTCACAGGGGAATATTGCATGACCTTCACGCCCCAGAGACTTGAAAATACTGGCCTTTTCCTGCGCAATTCCGTCAATGCTGTCGAACGCTTCCAGATGCGCCGGCGCGATTGTGGTAATCATTGCCACATGCGGGCGGGCCAGTTGCGCAAGCGGTGCAATCTCGCCCGGTTGGTTCATGCCGATTTCAATGACCGCGAAATCCGCATCGGGCGCAAGGCGCGCCAAGGTTATCGGAACCCCCCAATGGTTGTTGAAGCTGGCTTCCGCCGCATGGGTCTTGCCAATCGCGGACAGCATTTCGCGCAGCATTTCCTTGGTCGAGGTTTTGCCCACAGACCCTGTCACGGCAATCACCTTGGCGCGGCTGCGCGCACGCCCCGCCGCACCAAGTGCACTCAGCGCGGCCATCACATCGGGCACGACCAGCAGGGGTGCATCATGCGGCACATCGTCTGGAATATGGTCCACCATGGCCGCGGCCGCCCCTTGTTGCAGGGCTTGCGCCACAAAGTCATGCCCGTCCCGTGCGGCTTTCAGTGCGACAAACAAATCCCCCGGCTGCAAGCTGCGCGTGTCAATCGAAATACCGCTGGCAGTCCAGTCGGCGCTGGCTTGCCCGCCTGTTGCGCGCGCGGCATCAGATGCTGTCCAAAGGGTCATGCGCGGTCCTCCAATGCGGCGATGGCAACGCTTGCCTGTTCGACATCATCAAAGGGGTAGACAGTGTCACCAACGATCTGGCCGGTTTCATGGCCCTTGCCCGCCACCAGAAGCGCATCGCCCGGTCGCAGCGCATCGACCGCGCGCAAGATCGCCTCGGCGCGGTCGGACACTTCAAGGCCCTCCGGGCATCCTTGCAAAACCTCATGGCGGATCTGCGCAGGGTCTTCGGACCGGGGGTTGTCATCGGTCACATAGGCAAGATCGGCATGGTTCGCGGCCGCCTGTCCCATCAACGGACGCTTGCCCTTGTCGCGATCCCCGCCTGCGCCGAATACGACAAGCAGCCGCCCCATGACATGCGGGCGCAGTGCTTTCAGCGCAACTTCCAACGCGGCGGGCGTATGCGCATAATCAACGAACACGGGGGCACCATTGGCGCGCGTTCCCGCAAGCTGCATACGTCCGCGCACCCCGTCCAGCAGCGACAGGCGCAACGCCACATCATCAGGGTCATCCCCGCACGCCAGCACCAGCCCGACTGCGGCCAGCACATTTTCAGCCTGAAACCCGCCAATCAGCGGCAGGTATTCCTGATAGATTTTGCCCGCATAACTGTAGCGCAACGTCTGGCCCGCCGCGTCAAAACGCTGGCCCAGAATGCACAAATCTGCATCCCTGTTGCGCCCGATGGTCAGCGTGCCCTGCCCGCGCGCTTCGGCGATGGCCAGAATATCGGCACCACGCGGGTCATCCATATTGATGACGGCCACACCGTCATCGGGCAAAAGCCTGTCGAAAAGCTGCGCCTTGGCGGCGAAATAGGCATCCATCGTGGCGTGATAATCCAGATGGTCCTGCGACAGATTGGTGAACGCAGCCGCGCGCAGGCGCACCCCGTCAAGGCGGCGTTGGTCCAACCCGTGCGAAGAGGCCTCCATCGCGGCATGTGTGACACCTGCCTGCGCCATTTCGGCCAGCAGCCGGTGCAACGTAATGGGGTCCGGCGTGGTATGGGCCAGCGGGGCGGAATACGCCCCTTCGACGCCTGTCGTGCCCAGATTGACGGCGTCATGGCCAAGGAATGTCCAGATCTGGCGGGCAAAACTGGCAACCGAGGTTTTGCCATTCGTGCCAGTCACGGCAACCATGTATTCCGGCTGCGCTTTGAACCACAAGGCACAGGCCGACGCGAAGGCCGCGCGCGGGTCTTCCGCCAGCACCAAAGCCGCGTCCGATGCGGCAAGCGCGTCTTGCGCGATTTCGGCCCCTGCGCGGTCGGTCAGGATTGCCCCTGCCCCCATGCGCAGCGCATAGGTGATGAATTCGCCGCCATGCACACGACTGCCGGGCAAGGCTGCGAACAATGCCCCTTCGCGCACCTGCCGACTGTCCAGCGCCAACCCGGTGACAGACACGTTTCCCCCGCGCGTCGGGCTAAGGCCAAGCGCGGAAAGCGGGCGGGGGGGCGGCTGGTCAGTCACGCGCATTGGCTCCTTGCGGGGTGGATGTGCTGCCTGTTAGCCCGAAACGCAACCGCTGTTCAATGGCCGACGGACGAATGAAGTGCTGCGTCAAATGCCGCGTTGGCGGCTTCCAGCCGAATGGGCCGCATATCCAGCAAGGGCGCAATGCGGCGTGTAATCTCGGCGGATACGGGCACTGCGGTCCAGCCAGCCGTGCGGCGCGGTTCGGGTCCGGTGGTGTCCGCCCCTTCATCAAGGGTGACGATCAGCACATAGCGCGGGTCATGCGATGGGAATACGCTGGCAAATGTCGCCAGAACCGCATCCTTCATGTAGCCGCCGCGTGGCCCCGGTTTATCGGCCGATCCGGTCTTGCCCCCCACCGGATAGCCCGCGATGCGCGCGAATGATGCCGTGCCTTGCTGAACAACCTGATGCAGCATCAGGCGCATCTGCTGCGATGTCTGCGCCGAGATAATCTGCGCGCCCGCCTGCACGTTGTCCTGACGCTGCAATGTGGGCGTGATCTTTCGGCCACCATTGACAAGACTGGCATAGCCTGCGGCCAGCGCCAGCGGACTTGTGGACATGCCGTGCCCGTAGGAAATGGTCATCACCGACAAATCCGACCAGCGGTCAGGCAACAGCGGGCGCGACCGCGCCGCTTCGGCCAGTTCAATCTGGGCCGGGTCCAGAAACCCGAACTTGCGCAAGAAGTCCTGCTGCGCTTCGACACCGATGGCCTGCATGATGCGCGCGGTGCCGATATTCGACGATCTGACCATCACATCCCTGACCGACAATTCCGGTCCATAGTTGCGGAAGTCATTGATGCGGAACCGACCCCATGTCAGCGGGCCGCGCGTGTCGATCATAGTGTCGGGTGTGACCGCGCCCGAATCCAGCCCCTGCGCCACAGCAAAACTTTTCATCACCGACCCAAGTTCGTAATACCCCTGCACCGCACGGTTGAACAACGGGCTGTCTGCGGGTTCGCCTTCGGTCGGGGGGGCGGGGCGCTGGTTGGGGTCAAAGTCGGGCAGAGATACAAGGCTGATCACTTCGCCCGTATAGACATCCATCAACACCGCCGATGCGCCTTTGGCATTCAACATGCGCATGCCGCCTTCCAGCACTTCCGTCACTGTGGCCTGAACCGTCAGATCAAGGGACAAATGCAACGGTTCTTTTACCATATCGGGGTCGCGCAGGCGGCTGTCAAAATACAACTCTGTTCCCGCAACCCCCAGAAGTTCCGCCGCGCGCACGCCTTGCTGGCCATAGCGCGCCCCACCAAGCACATGAGCGGCAATGCGGCCATTTGGATAGACGCGCATATCACGCGGGCCAAACAACAAGCCCGGCTCGCCAATGTCATGCACGGCCTGTTGCTGTTCGGGCGACAACTGGGCGCGTATCCAGATGAAGCGGCGCTGCGGGTCGGTAAACCGTGCAGCCATGCGGTCGGCATCAATGTCGGGGAAAATACGCGCCAGTTCCCGGGCCGCGCGCACCGGGTCCACCATACGGCGGGTTTCGGCATATAGCGCATGGGTGGGCAGATTCGTGGCAAGAACGCGCCCTTCGCGGTCAAGAATATCGGCGCGCGCGCTGGAAATATCCTCGGACAGGCCCACACTCATTTCAAGCGGTGCGGTCGCGGCCAGCAGCCCCATGCGCGCGCCCAGCAGCACAAAGCCACACAAGAACAGCAAGGCCAGCGTCAACAAGCGCCCCTCGGCTTGATTGCGGGCCGCGTCGCGCATGTTTTCAAGGCGCAGACGGCGGTTTTCCTGTTCGATATAGTCAGGGTTTTCGCCGGTTTCGCGCGCTTTCAGCACTCGCGCCAGCGGACGCAGCGGGGTGCGCATCATGGCGTGTCCTCCTGTCGCGCGGGGGGGGTGGATTGCAGATCACCGAACACTTCGACTGCGGTGGAATAGTCGCTGCGCAGCACCGGCAGCGGATAGGCAACCTGTCCGATTTCGCCGAAATGGTCTGCGGTCATCGGCACCAGCCGCAAACGCGCGAAATTCACATCCACAAGTTCACGCAACCTGTCGGGGCGGTTCAGATAGGCCCATTCAGTGCGTTGGATGGTTATGGCATTGCTCAGGCTTGCAACTTCGCGCTCTAGCGCGCGGCGTTCATTCATGGCCTGCTGGGTCAGGTGGTTTTCACGGTAGGCCCATGCGGCAAGGCCGATCACGGCCAAAGCAGTCAGGAAATACAGAAAACTTCGCATGATGTCCTATTCCAGATTATCAAGGGCAAGTCCCGGCAACCCAAGGGCGGCACGGTCGGCTTTTGCGGCGGGGGCATCGGTGCGCAATGCCATGCGCAACCGCGCAGAACGCGCGCGCGGGTTCTGCGCCAGTTCATCGGCATCCGCACTGACCCCACGTTTTTCAACCAGACTGAAGCGCGGGGCATCTGTCGGCGCTTCGGGCGCATATCTGTTGGCACGCCCGCCCTGCCCCGCACGCAGATGCAAGAAGCGCTTCACGATACGGTCTTCCAGCGAATGAAAACTGACAACCGCCAGTTTGCCGCCGGGACGCAGCGCGCGTTCCGCTGCCTCCAACCCCTGCACAAGGGATTCGAATTCGGTGTTCACCGCAATGCGAAGCGCCTGAAAGCTGCGGGTGGCGGGGTGGCTTTGGCCGGGTTTCGGACGCGGCAGGCAGCTTGAAACAATTTCGGACAGGTGCAGCGTTGTTGTGACGGGACTTTCAGCGCGCGCGCGACCGATTGCGCGCGCAATCCGGCGTGATGCACGTTCTTCGCCGTAATGATACAGGATATCGGCCAGGACGGCTTCGGGTGCGGTATTCACCAGATCGGCGGCACTTGGCCCCGATTGCGACATACGCATGTCCAGCGGGCCATCCTTGCCGAAGGAAAAGCCGCGTTCTGCCTGATCAAGCTGCATCGACGACACGCCAAGATCCAGCACAATTCCGTCCACAGGCCCGCCCGCATGCTGGTCAAGCTGGGCAAAATTGCCCTGAACCAGCCGCAGTCTGTCACCATAGCGTCCCGCCCAGTCGCGCGCCATGTCCAGCGCCAGCGGGTCACGGTCCACGCCGATTACCTGTTCGGCGCCCGCATCCAGCAGCGCGCGGGCATACCCGCCCGCCCCGAATGTGCCGTCCAGCCAGACCCCTGAAACAGGGGCCAGATGGGCCAGAATGGGGCGTATCAGAACCGGAATATGGGGGGCTTGGTCCTGCGGTGTCATGTCGAACTGGGGCGCGGTGGCAATTTCGTCAACGGATTGAAGCGCGGCCCCTGATCGGCCATATAGGCGCGGGTTGCCGCTGTCTTGGTCGCTTCAAACGTGTCTTCGCGCCAGATCTGGAACCGGTCACCCAGCGCAATGAACAGCGCCTTTTCATCACCATCCAGGCCAATCTTGTCGCGCAGCTTTTGCGGCAGCACGATACGGCCGTCTTCGTCAATCTGAATGTCCTGCGCCAGCCCGTGAAACAGCAATTCCAGCGCTTCGCGGTCATCGCTGCCGGGTTGCATCTGGTCGATGCGTTCTTCGATATCCTCGATGGCATTGACGGTGTAGCAATCCAGCCAGTTCTGGTCGTCCAGGCCGTAGACGATCACCAGATTGGGACGCAGGCCGTCGGTCCAGTCGGGATCTCCGGTTTCGACAACACGACGGAACGAGGCCGGGATTGATACCCTTCCCTTGCTGTCCACCTTTTGGTGGAAGGAGCCTCTGAACCTGCGTGCCACTGCCCGGCGGTCCCTTTTTGTCATGGACCCCGTCCAGCGGGATCTGAAAATTAAAACGGCGGATCGAGCTGCTGCCACTGCCCGATCCGCCGACTGTCCCATCGCTGGGTGCCCGGTTTGCGCTGCGTCCTTGGGGGAGGAAATGCTGCCTGCGTGCGCGCCGGATCTGTTTGTTTCAAGATAAAGCGGGTGCCTGTATGAAACTGTCTGCCTCGATCGGGGTCTTTGCTGCCCCTTTACTGCCCGTCTATCTTGCACAAAGGGATGACATGGGAATGCATGGTAATCAACTGGAAAATACGGGCAGTCCACGGCTGGACCACGCGGAAATCCTACTGTATTCAGTAATGGAATTCCAAAAATCACTACATGTTGCGTGAACATTCCAAGAACCGCCCCAAATGCCGCATGCCCATGCCGTCCCATTCAGCACTTCACAGACCTGAAGAAAGTTCGGAATATTTTTACGCAACTGCCCCACCGTTGCATATCGGCAACAATGAAATACCCGATCGAATGGTGAATTTTGCGGATTCCAGCGTAAATCACCTGAAATCACGGCGAATCACGGCGCGTTGATTCGCCTGTCATTTACAACCGGCCCATTGCGCAGGAAATTATCGTCCGCGCGCGGCACCATTCCCATCAAATACCATGCGCATCACCGGCAACTAGCAGCAGGCATGCGAAAGCCGGGCCTTGCCCGGATACGCCTTGTTGCAGGCAAGGTGTCGGGTCGCGCAGACAATCCCAACGTATAGATGTCAGACACGATGGCGAATTTGCATTTCGGTTTTCACGGCGCAAACCCGCACCATGGCTGCGGCACGCCCCTGAACGTATCACCGCACTAGCAAATGCCTTGCGCCGGTTTCGAAATATTCATCTGTCCGGCGGCGCGGCGCGCGAACTGTCAAGCGGTTGCACGCTGATACCCGCCGCCCTTAGGCCCGTATGCAGGGCATGGGCCAGCGCCACAGCACCGTCTGTGTCGCCATGCAGGCAGATCGTGTCGATCTGTGCGGGCAAATGCGTACCCTGCGCCGTGATAATCGCACCTGCCTTCAACATGGCCAGAATACGCGCGCAAACCTGTTTTGGATCATGGATCACCGCGCCGGGCAGCCCGCGATCCATCAACAATCCCTGCTCGGTATAGGCGCGGTCGGCAAAAATCTCGGATGCCATGGACGCGCCAAGGGCGCGGGCCGCAACGGCCTGTGCGGTGCCGGAAATCACCATCAGGATGATCTGCGGATCAACGGCCAAGGCCCCTTCATAGCAGGCGCGCGCAAGGGCTTCATCCTCGGCGGCCATATTGGCCAGCGCACCATGCAGTTTCAGATGGCGCACCTGCCCGCCTGCCTGACGCGCCATGGCCTGCGCTGCACCCAGTTGATAGGCCACCAGATTGCGCGCCTCAACAGGTGCGATCTGCATGCGCCGCCGCCCGAAACCTTGCAGGTCCGGCAAACCCGGATGCGCACCGATCCCCACCCCGTTTTCCACCGCCAGCCCCATCGCCTGTGCCATCACATCAGGGTCGCCCGCATGAAATCCGCATGCGATATTGGCCGATGTGATCACCTTCAGCAGGTCTGCATCCGCCCCCATTGGCCAGGGGCCGAAACTTTCACCCATATCGGCGTTCAGGTCTATCCGTGTGATCATGGCATTTCCCTTTCCAGATCGTCGCCGCGCGTAACGCCGCTGATCAATTGATAGGCCAGAAGATCGGCCATGTCATGTGGGTCGCGGATCATCGGGCGCAAGCCCCCGCGCAATCCGGCACGGCGCGCCCCCTCTGCGCGTTCCAGCGCCACGGCCTGTTCCAGATCGACAAAGGCGAATTTCAGCGCAGCGCCCTGCGGGGCCTGCACCAGTCGCGGCAGATCGCACGGCAGCACCGTGCCAATGCGTGGATACCCCCCCGTTGTCTGGCATTCAGCCAGCAGCACAAACGGCGCACCGTCACCCGTGATCTGCACATCCCCCGGAACAATGGTTTCCGACAGGATGTTCAGCCCCGCATCCAGACCAAACCCCGCACCGTCACACACCAGCCGCTGACCCATGCGGTTGCCGCGCGCATCCTTGCGAAAGGTGGTGCCTTGGAACCGCGTAAGTTCCGCCTGCGCAAACAGTCGCGTTTGCGGGGTTTGCACCAAGCGCAAGGTGCCGCCGTCGAAGCGCGGCAAGGGCGTGAATGTCTGGCCCACGCGTGTGCCATTGTCAGGACCGGTCGTCAGGCTGTCCCCGTCTGCCAGCATCCGCCCCACCCCCGCCGCAAGATGGGCCGAGCGCGCGCCAAGCATCACATCCGCATCAATCCCGCCGCCGATATGCACATAGCTGTAGCCGCCCGCACTGCCCGCCACATCCAGCGTGGCCCCTGCGGGCAGCATGTGGCTGGCATTCCATGCCAGCGCCGCCCCATCACAGTGCGCGCGCATCGGTGCGCCCGTCAGCGCAATGCGCACAGGGTCTGACACCTGAAAGGTCACAAAACTGCCCGCCACTTCGATCGCCGCGAAACTGTCATCCTGCCCCAGCAATGCCGCCCCTTCTGCAAGTGCCAGCAGATCAGCCGCACCGCCGCGTGACAGGCCCTGCGCCAGATATCCCGCGCGGCCACGATCCTGAAGCGTGACCCCCGGCCCTGCGCGTTGCACCGTGATCCCTGCCATCAGCCCAGCGTCTCCGACACGGCACCGCCGGTGTCATCCGACTGGCGGATGTTTTCATAGTCTTCGCGCGTGACGGGCTTGAACAGCACCTCGTCGCCGGGGCGCAGCACAAACGGGTCGGGCTGGTCCGGCCGGAACAGGCGCAGCGCCGTCTGGCCGACATGGCGCCAGCCCGTGGGCGTGCTGACGGAAAACAGCACCATCTGTCGAATGGCCACCGCCAGCGCCCCTTCGGGCACGCGCGGTGTCAGGTTGGTCTGGCGCGGGATGTCCCATTCGGGCGGCAATTCGCCCAGATAAGGCTGGCCCGGCGCGAAACCAATGGTCTGCACACGCAAAGGGGCCGCACAGATCGCGGCAATGGCGTCGCTGGCCGACAGGCCCGCCAGTTCGGCGGCATCATCCAGCTGCGGCGCAAGATCGGTGCCAAACACCGCTGGCACATGCCATAGCCTGCGCCCTTGCGGCAACGGGGCCTGATACCAGTCGCGATGCGCAAGCATATCCGCAAGTTTGCGACGCAACTGCGCATGATCCGCACCGTCCAGATCAAAGCGCAGATAGGTTGACGTAAGCGAGGTTGCCGTTTCCACAACCGCTGTCAGGTCCTCCGCCTCGATCGCGGCGCGAAACGCCAGCGCCGCACGGTTTGCGGCCTCGTTCAGCTGCACCCCGAAGCTGACCAGCAGCCCGTCGACACCAATCGACTTGATCGACGGCAGGCCCGCTGCCGCATCGCCCATGTCGGTAATGTCAGCCACGCAAGCCCCTTTCCTTTACTCGCCAGCATTTACATTGACAATTTATCGTCAAATTGTCAATCTATCTCTCCCGCTCCGCCCCTGACAGGATGTAATGCCATGACGCGCCCCCCTGATACCGCACCGCAACATGACAGGTTTCCCGCAGATATCGGGCCGATCGTCAGTTCGGTGCATCTGGCGAATTCGTCCCTGCCTGCGCTGTCCGAACTGGAATTTGCCCTGACCATGGCCAATAATGCCTTTCATCGCTGGATGGTGCGGTGCATGACCGCCGCAGGCATGCCCGGCTTGTCACCGCTGGACGTGCTGATCGTGCATCTGGTCAACCACCGCGACCGCACCAAGACGCTGGCCGATATCTGCCTTGTGCTGAATATTGAGGACACGCATCTGGCCAATTACGCCATCCGCAAACTGGTGCAGCACGGGCTGGTCAGAACAGGGCGCGCAGGCAAGGAAAAAACCGTGGCCATCACCGATGAGGGGCAGGCGCTGTGCACCCGCTACGCCGAAATCCGCGAAGCGCTGGTCGTGCGCGCCGCCCGTCAGATGGGCCATGACCCTGCCGATATCAGCCGCATGGCGGCCATGCTGCGCACGTTGTCAGGGGCCTATGATCAGGCCGCACGCGCGGCTGCGGCGATGTGACCCATGCAGCAGTCGGGGAACTGCTTGAGGAAATGTTGCAATCGCCCGTCATGCGCGCCAATCCAGAACCGATGATCGCACGACGCATCGCGTCACGCCCCTTGCATCCGCCCCCGTCGCCCCCTACATTAGGGATGTTCCGCAAGGGACTATGGACATAAACGCGCTCGTAATAAGCGGATCGGACCCGGGGGCGGTACCCGGCGGCTCCACCATTCATCCTTCATTTGGGGACAATGGGGCCGAAACAGGATCGACGAACGTCTAAAGGGGTTAGCTTTGTCTCGGTGAGCCACCACCGTTATCGGTGCAAATCGTACAGTTGCAAATGACAACCGTGCTCCGGTAGCAGTTGCTGCGTAAGCAGTAACCAAACCGAAACTTAAGCCCTTGCGCTTAGCCGCGTAAGGCGGGGTTCGCAGGCACCTGGCAACAGAAGCCTGCATTTTCATACATATAGCCAGCTTTGACAGCTTGTTTGCACAACTGGCAGGCGGCTGGCAAAAAGTGGCAAAAAGCGCGTCCCCCCTCTTTCATTCGGGGATGATTTGCTTATGCTGCAAAAGCAAGGGACATGTCACATGGAATACGTCACATGGGGCACGGCAAAATGCGAAGGTTGAACCAGACATGACACGCGGCATAGATTACGGCAATTTGATGCACGAAGCCATGCGCGGCCTGATCCGCAGCGTGATGGAAGGTGTGGCGCAAAACGGCCTGCCCGGCGCGCATCATTTCTTCATCACCGTTGATACCGGCCACCCTGACATGCAGATGGCCGACTGGCTGCGCGACCGCTATCCCGAAGAAATCACGCTTGTGGTGCAAAACTGGTTCGACAATCTGGTGGTCGATCCTGACGGGTTTGCGATCACGCTGAATTTCGGCAATTCGCCCGAACCGCTGTATATTCCCTTCGATGCGATTTCGACATTTGTTGACCCGTCGGTAGAATTCGGCCTGCGGTTCGAATTGCAGGGCGATGAAGACGACGAGGACGAAGACGACAGCTTTGACGAGGCCCCGATGATGGAAGACGCCCCGTCAGAGGAGAAAAGCGGCGAAGTCGTCAGTCTAGACAAGTTTCGCAAGTGATCAGGTGACTGCCCCTGCGCGCGCATTTTCGCGGGAAAGCAGGAAACAGGTCCGCGCAGCACAAATTCGCGGGCAAGATCATCGCAGCTGAACCCCGAAAGCCCGGCAGGAATGGCCTGAAGCTGCCCTTCGCATTGGAACCAAGCCCGCGCTATCGGTGGGCCGGGGTCTGCCGATCCGGCGTTATCGGGATGCAGTTTATGCAAGCTGCACAATCCTGACTTCAAAGGCTTGGCCTGCCATCAGGTTATCGGCAGGCCGCGGGACGGCCCGCCGATGGCGCGGCGGGCTTCGCCCTTTGCTCCGCGCCTTGGGGCTTTCCCACTGACCGCAAAGGGCCAAAGACAGCACACCCTTCCCCGCGCGGGCCATAGCACCAAACACAGCACGCTTAGTATGCCATCGCATACTGATTGATTTCCCCCCGCCAAGCCGCTAAGCACTGGGCAAATCCTGTCCAAGACAATGGAGCCTGCCCATGACCACCACCCGCACTGAAACCGACAGTTTCGGCCCGCTTGACGTTCCCGCAGACAAGTATTGGGGCGCGCAGACGCAGCGTTCTATCATCAACTTTCCCATAGGTTGGGAACGCCAGCCCGTGCCCATCATCCGCGCGCTTGGCGCTGTCAAATGGGCCTGCGCATTGGTCAACCGCGAACAAGGCACGCTGGATGCGGAACTGGCAGACGCCATCACGACAGCCGCACAGGAAGTGTTTGAAGGCAAGTTTGACGACAATTTCCCGCTGGTGGTGTGGCAAACAGGGTCAGGCACCCAATCCAACATGAACGCAAACGAGGTGATCTCGAACCGCGCGATTGAAATTCTGGGCGGTGAAATGGGGTCCAAAAAACCTGTTCACCCCAATGATCATTGCAATATGGGCCAGTCCAGCAATGACACCTTTCCCACCGCCATGCATGTGGCCATCGGCATGCTGGCGCGCGATGTGCTGTTGCCGGGGCTGCACAAGCTGCATGCAGCACTCGCCGCGAAATCCGACGAGTTCAAGGATATCATCAAGATCGGTCGCACCCATACCCAGGACGCCACGCCCCTGACGCTGGGGCAGGAATTCGGCGGCTATGCCCATCAGGTAAAAATGGGCATTGCGCGCGTGGAAATGTGCCTGCCCCATATCTATGAACTGGCGCAGGGCGGTACGGCTGTGGGCACGGGGTTGAACACCCGCAAGGGCTGGGATGTGAATGTCGCAACCCATATCGCAAAAATCACCGGCCTGCCTTTTGTGACCGCCCCCAATAAATTCGAGGCACTGGCCGCGCATGATGCGATGGTCATGTTTTCAGGCGCGCTGAGAACCGTGGCGGGGTCACTGTTCAAGATCGCCAATGACATGCGGCTTCTGGGGTCTGGCCCGCGTTCGGGACTGGGGGAGTTGATCCTGCCTGAAAATGAACCGGGCAGTTCCATCATGCCCGGCAAGGTCAACCCCACACAGGCCGAGGCACTGACAATGGTGTGCGCGCATGTCATGGGCAATGACGCAGCAGTGGGCTTTGCAGGGTCGCAGGGACACTTTGAGCTGAACGTCTATAACCCGATGATGAGCTATAATGTGCTGCAATCCATGCAGCTTCTGGGCGACGCGGCCTCCAGCTTCACCGACAATATGGTCGTGGGCACCCGCGCGAATGTGGAACGCATCGACCGCCTGATGAAGGAATCGCTGATGCTGGTCACAGCACTTGCCCCCACCATCGGCTATGACAACGCCACCAAAGTGGCCAAGACCGCGCATAAGAACGGCACCACATTGAAAGAAGAAGCCATCGCATTGGGATTTGTGGACGCCGAAACCTTCGACCGCGTGGTGCGGCCAGAGGATATGATCGGCCCCAAGGACTGACGGTCTGGCGCGCCCGAAAGGGCGCGCTGACGTTTCGCGCAAGGGCGCCATAGCCGACAGGCACGTTAGCCAGCAATGCCCCCTGAATGCGCCGCAACCCCGCTATGAAATATCACTTGGCGACAAGGCAACTTTTGCCCGTGCAACGCACGGGAAGCGCCCGAACCACCCCCACGGGGCGGGCGCTTCTCGCCCACCCCTCGGTTCGGGCGCGGGCACATCTTGATGTGTGGTGTTCGGTCGCCCCCCACTTTCCTTGTTGCGCCCCCTGCGCCTGCACCGCTACCTTGGCAACCATGAGCCAGATCATCAACCTTCGCACCGCCCGCAAGCAGACCGCCCGGAACAAGGGGCGGCAACTGGCGGATGCCAATGCCGCCAAACATGGCCGCAGCAAGGCCGAGCGCAGCTTGCAAGACGCCCGCACCGCCAAGGCACGCGCCGAACTTGACGCGCACAGGCGCGACCCCGATACATGAGCGGGCGGCCCGTCAAACATTCGCTGACATTGCGCGGGCATCGCACATCCGTGTCGCTGGAAGATATCTTCTGGCGGGAATTCCGCCGCATCGCGCGCGAACGCGGGGTGGCGCTGAATGTGCTGGCCGCGCAGATCGACGCCACGCGCGGCGATATCGGGCTGGCCTCTGCCATCAGGGTGTTTGTGCTGGAAACAGCGCTGCACCCCGACCTGCACGACCCCTGACCGGCGTTCAGCGTATTGGCATGCCTTGTCCGCGTGTCACACGGCGCTGAGCGGCAATACGGTAGGGCGCATTTGGCGCACCATAGCCATCATGGCGGCCATCGCGCTGGACAACCTCGAAAAACAGCCCGTCACCGCGCGGCATGCTGAATAGTTGAAAGAAGCTGCCGCCCTCATCCTCATCATACAGAATGCTCTCGGCCTCCAGCCGGTCCACAAGGTCTTGCGGCAACCCGAAACGGGCCTTCAGATCGGCATAGTAATTCGCACCCAGCCGCAGCCGTTCAAACCCGCATGCGGCCAGTTTGGCAGAACTTGCGAATATATCGTCGGTGCTGAACGCCACATGCTGCACCGATGCGCCCAGACTGTCCTGAATGAAGCGCCCCGCGAAAGTGCGGTGGTTTTCAGCGCCGTTCAATGTCAGGCGCAGACCGCCGCTTTTGATGGCCTGTGACCGGACCAAACCGCCGGGGTCAATAACATCAACGATGGGCGATTTCTGCGCATCAAACAAGGTGGTGTAATATAACGACCAACTCAGCATTTCGTCATAGGCCATGGTCTGGCCGATATGGTCAATGCGCCTCAACCCGGCCCCGCCCGATACTGGCTGCACCGCAAAATCACGTTCCCAGATACGCCGCAGTTCCGGCCCGTCATCCAGCAAGCGCAGCAGCCCGCCACCCAGAGAGTGCAGCGCAGGGATCGACAATTCACCGGGGCCATGTTCGGTTTCATCATCGGCCAATGCGCCCAGTTCGCGCGCGCGGGTCTGCGCGGCGGCAGCGTCGGGCACTTGCAGGGCAATCTCGCTGATGCTGGTTCCGTGGTTCACCCATGTCATATGGGCATGGCCGCGCGTTTCTGTATTGATCAGAATGTTGATATTGCCCTGCCGCCACAGGGACACGGATTTGGACACATGATTTCCGGCATGTTCAAACCCTGCCCGCGCCAGAAACGCCCCCAGATCGTGTTCTTCATCCGCTGATGTGGCGAATTCCAGAAACGCCACATCCTGCGCCTGTTGGGGCGCGGGCATGGCGGGCAGGCGCTGCGGCAGGTCCGGTTCCGCCCGGCGCGCCGCATCCAGCAATGCCTTCAGCGACCGCAACCCGTCGCGCGCGATGACGCCTGCGACACCGCCCCGAAACTGGTCGTTGAAAATTTCGGGGCTGAATACATGGTCATACCCTGTGGCCAGAACCGCCCGCGCAAAGCCCACAACATCCATCTCCCCTTCCAGCGGCATGCACCGGAAATGGCGCGACAGATACAGCAGGTCCATATCAATGCGCGGTGCATCGGCCAGATGAACATAGAAAATGCGGTCGCCCGGAATACGGCGGATGGTGTCCACATCTATGCCGCGCGCCAGCGTATGAAAACTGTCCAGCACCAGCCCAAGTGCCGGATGGTTCGCGCGGCGCACAATTTCCCATGCATCGCGGTGGTCATTCACATACCGCCCCCAGGCCAGCGCTTCATACCCAACGCGCAGGCCACGGCGTGCGGCGCGTTCCCCCCACGCGTGCAGATCAGCGGCAGACCGGTCCCCCCCCCCGCGCGCCGCCGGATGCAGGTTTGAACACACCAGCATCAGATCGCAGCCCAACTCCCCCATCAGGTCGAACTTATGTTCCGCCCGCGCAAACGCACGACTGCGCAGCGGCTCCGGCAGCCCTTCAAAATCGCGGAAGGGCTGGAACAGCGTGATCTCCAGCCCGTGATCGCGCACCATCCGCCCGATTTCGCGCGGGCTGGCATCTGACGCGATCAGGTCCTGCTCGAAGATCTCGACCCCGTCGAACCCTGCGGCGGCAATGGCCGCCAGTTTCTGGCGCAGATCGCCGGCAATGGACACAGTGGCAAGGGACAGTTTCATACAGCATCCTCCGCAGGGGCAAGCAGGTCGGCCCGCAGGCGTGCCAGATCCAGCCCCAACCCGCCCGAGAACAGCGCCCATGCATGCACGCCCTGCCAGAAAAACAATTCCCAGCCCGACAGCACTTGCGCACCTTGCGCGCGGGCATCTGTCAGAAACTGCGTCTCTGCCGGCGTATAGACCGCATCAAACACCCATTGCGTTCCCGCCAAGGCGCCACGCGCAAGCGGCGTGCCGCCATAGCCCACCATACCAACAGGGGTGCAGTTGACCACCCCCTGCGCGCCCGATGCCGCCGTTTCGGCACAATCAGCAATCTGCACCGACAATTGCGGCGCGGCGCGCTGCAAATCCGCGGCCAGCGCGCTGGCCTTGGCGCGGTCGCGGTCCACAAGGCGCAAGTCCTGCACCCCAAGCGCGACCAGCCCGAACGCCACGGCACGCCCCACCCCGCCCGTGCCGATCATCAACACCGCGCCGGTTGGCGCATCCCCGCGCAGACCGCGATAGGCCGCGATAAAACCCGAATAATCAGTGTTGTGGCCCATTGGCCCGCCCGGTTCGAACAGCACCGTGTTGACCGCGCCCACCGCGCGCACCTGCGGATCGGGCACCGTGACATGCGCCACCACCTTTTCCTTATAGGGATAGGTGATGTTCAGCCCCCGATACCCTTGCGCTGCGGCACCAGCAAACACGGCTGCAAAATCCTTACCCAGCGCGGCAGGCACCAGCCGGTCATATTGCACGCGCTTGCCGTTCTGCCTGCCCGCCAGAACATGCAAAAGCGGTGAACGCGATGCCGCGATATTGTCACCAATCAGGCCAAGCAGCAGATCAGGGGTCATAGGTCACTCTTTTGGTTTGGGGCGTGCAAACAGCCGCGCTTTCGCCCATTTCCAAGGCGGCGTGTGGGACAGGAAAATAAAGATGATCGCGGCCAACAGGACCGAGGACAGCGCGCTTGAAAACACGCCGTCAAAGAAGCGGCCCCAATCCTCGCGTGCGGTGATAATCGCACGCCGCCAGTTGTCATCCAGCAAGCGCGACAGGATCACCCCCAGAATGACCGGACCCAGCGGGTAACCGTAATGGCGCATGAAATAGCCCAGCACACCAAAACCCAGCATCCAGTAGACATCGGTGATCGCATTATTGACCGCATAGGCCCCCACGATCGACAGGATCAGGATCAGCGGGATCAGCACGGCGCGCGGCATTTCCACCAGTTTGGTGAACAGCCGTATCCCCGTCAGGCCGAAAATCAGCAAGAAGATATTGGCAAATGTCAGCGCACCCACGATGAACCAGAACATTTCGGGGCGGTCAATCATCAGCATCGGACCGGGGTTCAGGCCATGGATGAACAGCGCGCCGATCATGATGGCGGTGACCGCATCACCGGGAATGCCCAGTGTCATCATGGGCACGAACGCGCCGCCAACGGCTGCATTATTCGCGGCCTCTGGCGCAACCAGCCCTTCCATGGCCCCATCACCAAAGGGGCGTTCAGGGTTCTTGGTGACACGTTTCGCATGGTCATAAGCCATCAGCGCCGCAATATCGCCGCCCGTGCCTGGCAAGGCACCAATGGTCACGCCAATGGTCGATGTCTGCATCGACAAGGGCAGGTGTTTTCGCACCACCTTCCATGACGGGATGATGCGGCCCACCTTCTGGCGAATGGCCTTCTTGTCGACATGGTGCAGTTGCAACAGCGCCTCCGACACGCCGAACATGCCGATCATGACCGCGATAAAGGAAATGCCCCCGTTCAGCAGCGACAGATCAAAGGTAAAGCGCGGCGTGAATGTCAGCGGGTCGCGCCCGACTGCGCCAATGGCAATGCCCAGCGCACCGGCAAAAATGCCCTTGACCAGCGATCCCGTCGACAGTGACCCCACAAGCAAAATGCCCAGCACCGCCAGAAACATGTAATCACGCGGCTGGAACCGCAGCGCGAAATCCGACACCAGCGGCGCGGCCACGGCCAGCACCGCAATCCCAACAAAGCCGCCGATCACGGACATGACCGTACTGACCCCGATGGCCTGACCAGCCTCGCCGCGTTTGGCCATGGGGTAGCCGTCCAGCGCTGTGGCAATGGCCGACGGTGCGCCGGGAATGTTCAGCAAAATCGCGGTGCGCGCACCGCCATACACGCCCCCCATATAAATGCCCACCATCAGCGCCAGCGCCGGATAGACCGACCATGAGAAGGTGAACGAAATCAGGATCGACACCGCCATCGTCACCGACAGGCCCGGAATGGCCCCGATATAGATGCCCGCGAATGTGCCCAGCGCAACCAAGGCCAGAAGCTGGGGTTGGGCCAGAACCGTTACAAATGCTGAAAGCGCCTCCATCACCGGACCCCGCTGAACAGATTGCGGATGATCTGCACAAGTTCCGCTTCAGGCACGATACCGGGTGGCATAAGCACAGTGAATATAATGCGGAACACGATCCAGATACAGACCAGCGCCCCCAGACCCACGCCCACGGAAAACACCCACCCGCGCCCCAGAAGCCGGATACCAAACACCAGAAACAAAGCCGTTGTGGGCAAGAAACCCAAAGGGCGCACGGCCAGCGCATAGCCGACCAGAAACCCGACAAAGGCCAGCACCCGCCATGGCAGAATGTCGCGCGCAATGCTTTCGCCGGTGACTTTCGGCAGGCGGATTGTCTGGAAAAAAATAATCGCCATGCACACCACCATGATGGCTGCGGTCACAACCGGCACAGTGCCGGGTGCTGACAATTTGTCAAACCCCGATATGCCAAAGGCTTCATTCAGCAAAACCGCGCTTGCCACCAGCAAGAAGCAGGTAAAGAAAACCTCTCCGGGGCGGCGTTGTTGCGGATATCCCCCCGGTGTCGCGTCCGAGGTTCCGTCATGATGATCATCGTCACCGCGGAAATTGGGGTCCATTGCATCCTCCCTGCATCGGGCGAGCCAGCAACCGGCGCATGTCGTGCCCTACAAAAGCCAGCTTTTGTGGCACATCGCGCGTCCGGCTGCGGATCATGTGTTGGCATTCCGAATGGTCGCCTGCACAACACGGGCGTAAAGCAATTTCAGGAAATCCACCAAGGATCAGCGAGCTGAAATTGCGACAAATCAAGCGTCCACAGGTCGGGCTGGCAGTATCAAGCCGCAAACCAGTAGAATAATATACCGCCCATCAGGCAGACGGGCGGTGAAACCAGACCCGCATCACGGGTCTGGTCCAAGGCGTTCAGGGCCGTTCGATGCCGAAATCTTCGGGCGAATTCTGTGTCACACCCGCATCATGCAGCAGCCATGTGGTGTTTTGCTGCCAGCGGTTCATGAAGTCGGCGGCTTCGTCACCGGCAATATTCATCATGGTGAAGCCGCGATTGTCGATCATCTCGACAAAATCGGCATTCTGCGCGGCTTCGGAATACGCAGCCTGAAGCGCGCCTACCACATCATCAGGTGTTCCGTTTTTCACGAAAATTCCGAAAAACGGCCCCCATGGCAGCAGATCATCATAGGCGTCATTGAACGATGTAACGGTCGGCACGTCGGGCAGGCGTTCATTCGATTCCACATCGAACACGGCAAGCGGCTTCATTGTGCCTGCGCGAATGCCTTCGATCGCGGCCCCCAGAACGGCGGGCATCACGTCAATCGCGCCACCTTGCAGCGCGGTCAGTGCGGGGCCATCCCCATCAAAGGGAACGGAGATCACATCCAACTCGCCCTCGACGGCGTTCATCATCGCCGTGATAACCGATGGCAGACCGCCCGGACCAGTTGCGCCAAAGCGCACTTCACCGGGGTTTTCCGCGATGAATTCCATCAGTTCAGCATAATCGTTATACGGTGTGTCCTGGCCGGAAACCAGAATAGGCGTGCCGCGTGCCAGCAGGTTGATCGCGATGAAGTCGCTGTAATCCTTGTCGCCAAGGCCCATGACCTTGTACAGCAGCGGGTTTTCCGCGCCCATCAGCAATGTGTAGCCATCTGCCGCCTGATCGGCCACATGGTTCAGACCAATCGCGCCCACGCCGCCTGTCATGTTCTGCATCACAACCGTGCCGCCAAGCACCGCTTCGGCATGCGGGGTCACAGACCGCATCACCACATCGGTTGACCCACCGGCCCCCCATTGGATAATGCCCTGAATTTCCTTGGTGGGGAAATCCTGCGCCATAGCGCCCCCTGCCCCGATAAGTGCGGCGGAAACTGCACCAAATACAGTATATTTCATTATATCCTCCCTAAACGGCGCGACCACCGCGCCTTGTTCCTGTTATTGCGATATATCTGCATAACGTCAAATATCAAATATGACGTTCTATGAACCTGATGTTAATTCTTGTGCTGCTCCGTATCACTCCATTGGTCCGTGGCCCGCCGCAATTCGCGCCGGAAACGCTCTATCGTGTATTCGGCAAAATTGGACAGGTTGCGCCCTTTTTTGCGCACCACATTGACATGCACAGTCGCTTCTTCTTGCAAGGGGCGGCGCACCAGACCGGGCAGATAGACTTCCGCCACCGAAAATTCGTCGATCAACGCAACCCCCAACCCATGGCGCACCAGACTGACCACGGTTTGCGCAAAACGCCCGCGCATGCTTTGCTCAAGCGGCACGCCTGCATCTTTGAAGGGTTTGGCCAGAATGGCGCCATACGGGTCGGACGGGTCCACACCGATCAACGGCTCGCCGGCCAGATCGCGCACTGACAAAACGGGCCGCTCGGCCAGTCGGTGCCCTTCCGGCAGGACAACCACAATGCGCCCGCGCGCCAGTTCAATATTCTCGACCCCGGGGTTCTGGATCGCGGATGACATAATCACGAATTCCCCCCGTTCCAGCAGCAGGTATTCAACCGTTTCTTCAATTTTCAGGATGTTCAGATCAATGAACAAGTCAGGATAGCGCCCCCGCACCGACCGCAAAACCCGCGCCGCAATAAATTGCGCCACAGATGGGGCTGAAGCGAAAGCCAGATCGGCCCCGTCGCCCTTTTGCAGGTTGAACAGCGCATCATGCAGGTTTTCGACGCCGCGATGCACCTCGCGCACCTGATCGAAAACCGCGCCTGCTTCGACTGCGGGGATAAACAACCCCTCGCGGCGTTCAAACAGGCGCAGGCCAAGGGTTTCTTCGGTATGTTTGACAAGGCGGCTTATGCCGGGCGGCGACACGCCCAGAAACTCTGCGGCCCCGCTGATGGTGCCACGCAGCATGACCGCGCGAATAACCTCGATCTGGCGCAGGGTAAGTTCTTTCATGATGTCCTCCGGTGCGCAGATTAACATAGCGTTACGCATTGCGCAAAATCGATAATTGACGTTAACGCATTTTCATTTGAATGCTGCCTGCAACAAGGGAGTTGCGCGTGACCCCACAATCGTATGACATCATCATTCTGGGGTCCGGGGCCGCGGGGCTTGCCGCCGCGGTCACCGCCGCATCGCACGGCGCAAAAGTGCTTGTTCTGGAAACCGCACCTGTTCTGGGCGGCACAACCGCGTGGTCTGGCGGCTGGATATGGGCACCCGGCACGTCACTGGCACATGCGGCAGGCATTGATACCGCACATGACGGCCCGCGCCGCTATTTGCAACATGTTCTTGGCAACCATTTCAATCCCGAGCGGGTGGACGCCTTTCTGCACGCAGCGCCCAAAATGGTGGATTTCTTTCATCACCATACCGCCGTGAAATTCGACCTTGGCGCGGGTATTCCAGACACTTACAGCCATGTGCCGGGCGCAGGCATGGGCGGGCGGTCCGTCATCGCGCGCCCCTATGACGGGCGAAAGCTGAAGCGCGACATCAGCTTGTTGCGCCTGCCGCTGCGCGAAACCACCTTTCACGGGATGACCATACAGGCAGGGACAGACCTGCGCAGCTTCATGACCATGACGCGGAATGCGCGGTCGTTTTTGCATGTGACAGGGCGGGTGCTGCGCCATGCCCGCGATCTGGCCCTGCACGGGCGCGGAATGGACCTGCGCAATGGCGCGGCACTGGCCGCGCGGCTGATGCGATCCGCGCTTGATCTGGGGGTGGAGTGGCGCGTGAACACCACCGTGACGGCATTGCTGCGCCGAAAAAGTGCTGTGGATGGCGTGCAGCTGGCCTGTGGCCAGATCATCACTGCGCGCAAGGGCGTCATTCTGGCAACGGGCGGCTATGACCATGACACCGCGCGACGCGCGCAAACCTTCCCCCGCAACGATAGCCATGACAGCCTTTCGGTGCCCAGCGCGCAAGGCGGTGGCGCGGCACTTGCAACAGCACTCGGCGCGCAATTCGACCAAAGCACCGCCGCACCTGCCGCCCTTTGCCCCGTGTCACAGGTGCCCTACCCCAACGGGGCACACGGCCTGTTTCCGCATATCATTGACCGGGGCAAACCGGGTGTCATCGGGGTTTTGGCCAACGGACGCAGGTTTTGCAACGAAGGGCTGGGATATCATGATTACGTCACCGCCCTGCTGGACGCAACGCCACCTGACCAGCCCGCACAGTCATGGCTGGTCTGCGACCACCGCTTTCTGCGCCGCTATGGTCTGGGCATCGTGCGCCCTGCGCCTGTGCCATGGGCGCAGTGGCAAAAACGCGGCTATCTGAACACGGCGGACACAGTTCAGGGCCTTGCACGCGCCTGCGGCATTGATGCAGCCGCGCTGGCGCGGACCATTGCGCACTGGAACACCCATGCCGAACGCGGACACGATCCCGAATTCGGCAGGGGAGCTACACCCTATATGCGCCTGCAAGGCGACCCCGACCACGGCCCGAACCCCTGCGTGGCCCCCATTGCAAAGCCGCCCTTTCACGCAGTCAGGGTCACGCCCGGCAGTTTCGGGACATTCGCGGGGCTTGCCTGCGACGGGGCGGCGCGGGTTCTGGACAT
This sequence comes from Paracoccaceae bacterium, assembly GCA_020832445.1. Lineage (GTDB taxonomy): Bacteria > Pseudomonadota > Alphaproteobacteria > Rhodobacterales > Rhodobacteraceae > Roseinatronobacter. The sequence goes on along the minus strand of JAFIEO010000024.1, from coordinate 53,104 downwards.
CGCGGGCGCGCCCATCGCAGGCCTTTATTGCGCGGGCGCAGATGCCGCCAGCCCTTTCGGCGGGTTCTATCCCGCAGGGGGCATCAACCTTGGCCCCGCCATGACCTTCGGCTTTGTCGCGGGCCACCATGCCACCAAAGGGGAACGCCCATGACCCGCACGATATCGCTGGCCCATCTCAGCGCGATTACGCTGCCCCCGCCCGATCTGGTGCATGCAGCGGCAGATGCAGGCTTTGATGCAGTTGGCCTGCGCCTGCTGCGCGTCACAGATGACAGTCCCGGCTACCCGCTGATGGATGATCCTGCGCAGATGCGCGCCACCCGCGATGCACTGGCGCAAACCGGACTTTCCGTCTCTGATATCGAATTTGTCCGCATCACGCAGGATCTGGACCCCGCAACGCTGCGCCCCCTGCTGGATGCAGGCGCCGAACTGGGCGCGCGCCACCTGATCTGCGCCCCCTATGATGACGATCTGGCGCGGCTTGGCGACAAACTGGACCAGATCGGCGCGCATTGCGCCGCGCGTGGCCTGTCGCCGGTGCTGGAATTCTTTCCGTGGACACCCGTGCCTGACCTTGCCACCTGCTGGGATGTGGTGCAGGGCTGCGCGCCGCATGTAGGGGTGTTGCTGGATGTGCTGCATTTCGACCGGTCCGCCAGCACATTGGGCCAGATCGCGCAAATTCCCCCCGCGCGCCTGCCCCTCATTCATATCTGCGATGCACTGCGCCACCCGCCCTACACGACGCAGCAGTTGCTGCACACTGCGCGCGAGGACCGCCTGCCCCCCGGTGCCGGGCAAATCGACATCGCGGCTATTCTGGCGGCCCTGCCGCCCGATCTGCCACTGGCGCTGGAAGTTCCCACACACCCGAAACAGCCCCTTGCCCGGCACTTGAACAGGCTGCGTGACAGCGCGTCTGGCCTCTAACACCGGGAAAAACACATTGGCATGTCACACCACGCCCACGCCCTGCCGGCCAGAACCACGCTTACAAAACCCCGGCCATGTCGCGCTCATCGCACATGAATACACCGCTTTCCCGACATCCTAAACCTGACAGCCCATTGGCGCAGAGTCACATCATCACAGGGGCGCGGCCAGATACGGCCTGCAAGTTTATCCATAACGCCCCTTGCAATCGCATGCGCAAACAGGCATACGGATCAGGCAAAGCTTCTTCATTCGATCTTCTGTCTCCTTTCGGCTTCAGTTGCGACTCTGACGACACTGAGCCAATCCATCGCAATACTGCGGGTGGTACTTAATAAGGAGATATCACGATGGCCAATGGCACCGTGAAATGGTTTAACGCAACTAAAGGTTTCGGCTTTATCGCACCCGAGCATGGCTCCAAGGACGTTTTCGTTCATGTGACCGCTCTGGAACGTGCAGGCATTCGCCAGCTTGATGACGGCCAAGCCGTCACATTCGATCTGGAAAGCGACCGCAATGGCCGCGAATCCGCGACAAATCTCGCTCTGGCCTGAACCGGTTTCCGGCTAGACTGACATTTAAACGGGGGTGAGGTTTCTCACCCCCGTTTTCTTCTGTTCAGAACCCTGATGTCCACAGACAGCATCGCCCAATCCCACACTCCTGTGCAAAACCGGTTCATATTTCATTCTGGGCCAAATATCCGCAGGGGGTGAATTGGGCCACAAGGCCCAAGAGGGGGGCAGCCGCCCCCCTTTTCCGTCCGCGCCAGCGCAACCTCAAATGGCAATCTGGCCGATCTTGTGCGCCCGCGCTACATGAACATCCTGCCCCTCTGCCTGTTGCGGCCCGCCATGCCAGCCTGAACACGAAAAGGACATATGCAGATGCAACGTGTGACCATTACGCTGCCCGATACGCTATGCGCCGATCTGGATGCTTTCGTGGCGGCGCGGCGCTATGACAACCGCTCCGAAGCTGTGCGCGATCTGCTGCGCGCAGGGTTGCGCGAACAGGGTCAGGGACCGGAAGACGGGGATGCGATAGGCGTTCTTGCTTACGTCTATGACCATCACACCCGCGATCTGGCACGCCGGTTGATGCACCATCACCACGACCACCACGCATTGGGCGTGACCACGAACCATGTTCATCTGGACCATGAAACCTGTCTGGAAACTGCTATTTTGCGCGGACCGGTGACCGCGCTGCGCGCCTATGCCGACGGGGTTCTTGGCCAGCGCGGGGTCATGCATGGCAACCTGTTTCTGATCCCGGTCGAGGCCCGCCAGCACACCCATGACCATGGCGACAGGCCCGAAACCGCGCATGAACATCTGCACGTCAAGGACAGCTTCTGATCTTGCGCGTCAACCAAAGCCTCTGAACCTGCCCCTCAACAAACGCGCCCCGTTTTCGTGCGGTGCATCTGCGCGTCATCTTCATGCGGGGTCAGGGAATGGGGCACTTCCTGCCCATGCGCGGCCATCAGGCGCGCATCGCCCAACACATCGCGCGCAGGCCCGTCGGCACCAATGCGGCCCGCATCCATCACAATCACACGCGGGCACAGTTCCAGCACCAGTTCCAGATCATGGCTGGCAATCACCAGCGCCTGATCGATCTGGCGCAGCACTGCAATCAGCTTGCGGCGGTTGCGCAAATCCAGCGCTGCGCTGGGTTCATCCAGCAACATCAGCGCAGGCTGCATCACCAGCGCCCCCGCGATACAGGCGCGCCGCTTTTCGCCGCCTGACAACTGATGCACCGGACGATCGGCCAGCGCGGTCAGATCGCAGGCCGCCAAAGCCTGCGCCACACGCTGCTCCAGCGCGGGGCCTGCCAGCCCCATATTGCGCGCACCAAAAGCCACATCCTCAGCCAGTGTCGGGCAGAAAAGCTGATCTTCGGCCTGCTGGAACACCAACGCGACATCGGGCAGAAACTGCCCGCTGCGCACCTGCCGCCCGTTCAGGCGCACGACCCCGCCAATCGGCGCCAAAACCCCCGCGATAGACAGAAACAGGCTACTTTTGCCCGCCCCATTGGGACCGACAAGCCCCACGCGTTCGCCGCGATGCAGCGTCAGCGAAATGTCGTGCAGCACCGGTTCCTGCCCCGGCCAGCCCGCAGTCAGCGTGTCCAGATACAGCAGTTCCGTCATTGCCTGCGGCCCATCCCTGTTCACAATGCGCGATCCGCGAGGACAAGCGCGATGCCTGTCGCTGCGGCCAGCCCCATACCCCGAATGTCGCGCGCGCCAAACGGTGTTAAAACGGGTGCGCCGCCTGCCCCATAGCCGCGCAGGCGCATCGCCGCCCACAGGTTTTCGGCGCGGCGATGGCTGCGGATCAGCACTGCCGCCAGTATCACGCCATAATCGGGCAAGCCGCGGCCGCCGCCCTTGCCACCACGCAACCGCCGCGCCAGCAGCGCGCGCGACAGTTCAGCGCGCAATTCATCCACATAGCGCAGCGTCAGAAGTGCCAGATCGGCCATCAGCGCAGGCACCCCCAGCGCACGCGCGCCCGCGACCAACTGATACGGCGGCAAAGGGGCCAGTAACGCAAGCGTCACGGTCACAATCGCCAAAAGCCGCGCCGCGATCAACAGCCCCGCCGCCAGCCCTTCGGCGTGCCAGCGCAACGGGCCAAGCTGAAACAGCACCTGTGTTCCTGCCATCAATGGCAGCACCAGCACAATACCGAAGGCCAGCACACCTGCCGCGCGCAACCGCACCGCGACCTGCCGCGCGCCCATACCCGAGCGCGCCAGCACCGCCAGCGCCACCGCCCCCAGAACCGGCAGCAGCAGCGCATTGCCGACCGCTGAAAATGCAAACGCCAGCATCAGGGCCATGACCAGCCGCGCGCGCGGGTCGGGCTGCGCAGGTGCGTGCGTTTTCGGGGCGGACGTGATGTCAGCCATGCGGCACCAGTCCCGGCTCAACCCGGCGCAGCACCCGCAAAAGCGCCACCACAACCACCCCTTCGGCAAGAACCAGCGGCAGATGCGCCAGCAAGAACGCCTTGATCGCCACGGTTTCCGTCCCTGCATCCAGCGCAACCGGCAGGCCCGAAAGCACGATCGCGGTAAATATCGCCAGCGCAAGGGCCACCGCGCCACTGCCCGCCACCAGCGCCGCCGTATCCGGCCAGCGCCGCCCCGCCGCGCACCAAAATCCGTATGCCAGCAACGCAGGCAGCCCCAGAATAAGCCCGTTCAGCCCCAATGTAGTCACCCCGCCATGACCAAACAGCACCGCCTGCAAAAACAGCCCCACCATGATGGCGGGCATGGCAAACCAACCCAGCATCACCCCCATAAGCCCCGACAGCATCAGATGCACCGATACGGGCGGCACCGGAATTGCGACAAGCGAGGCTGCGAAAAACACGGTCGTCAACATGGCCGCGCGCGGGATTGCGGCGCGCGGATCAGGCTGGCGGTTCACCCGTGACAGGGCAAACGCCGTCAGCACCCCGCTGGCCGCATACCCCGCAAGCGCAAATTCAACCGGAACAATTCCGTCAGGCAGATGCATCTGGCCTGCCTTTTTTGCGCAAGGCAAACAGCGCCGTCCCCAATGCGCCCCAAGCCACCAGCGCGATCATCACAGCGCGTTGCAGCCATGTGTCTTGCGGTGATGTGGCCATAATGACAGGCGCGCCCGCGCTGATATCGACATGGGCCATAACCCCGTGTCCGGCCTGACGCACCTGCACCGACCAGCGCCCTGCAATATCATCGGGGATGAAATCAAAACGCCCGTCACGGTCTGTTATCCCGCGCCCCCACACATCGGACGGCGTGTCGGGTGCGTAGATGATGACCTGTGCATGCGCCATGGGCGCGCCGGTGTCATATTGCGCTTGCAGGCGGATGGCCTGCGCGGATTCGGCGGTCATCAGGGCGGCATGGGAAAAGGCCGCCTGCGGCGCGCAAATCCCTGCCGCAACGCAAAGTGCCACGCCTGCCAGACTATTGCCCACCAGATTACCGTGTCGTGACATGGCAATGCCCCTTGCCCACATGGCCCGGATGCAACCCGCCAGCTATAATGGGCAGGTCCGCAGGCCATGCGTTGATAACGGGTTTGAACATGGGCGGTCCTTTGGGCGGATGGACGGGTAAGCGCACAGTATGACGATTGCGTAAGTTTGTCATACACCGCACTGCATCTTGGTCAATCCGTCACAATTTGGGCAAATTTGCCACCAGCGCCGCTGCAAACAACCCGTATCTGCCGGAAAACCCCTGTGGAATGCGAGCCACTGGTTGCGTGATACCCTGTCTGGCGGCGGCGGTGCGGTATCAGCGGGTTCGCAAGGGCTGATCAGCGTTGACTGTTTTTTGACCCTTGCGCCCGAAATTTAGGCACTACTTGCACACGAAACCCATCCAGCCCACAGGCGCATTTCTGCGCGATTTCACGAAGCGTGCTATGCCTTCGCTTGGTGCAGATACTGCGCAAGGCTGGCGTCAACGCCGTCGGCATAGATCATGTCCAGCCAGTCGCAAAACGCGTCGGCAAAACGCGGCTGCTGCGCCAGATCGCCATAATACTGGCGTTGTTCCAGCCACAGGCGCGGGTTTTGCGCGGCCGCCTGCGCCACCGACTGAAGCGCGTCCCAGTTCGGGTCATTTGCGTCAATGGCGCTGCCATCCTCGCGGGTGCCTGTGCAATAGCGTGCCCATAGCGCAGAAACCAGCGCCAGCCCTGCAACCGGCGCGCCGCTGTGCAACCCGTCACGGATCGACGGCACAATAAATCCCGGATGGCGGCTGGACCCGTCAAAGGCCACGCGGCGCGTAGTGTCGGCAATTTCAGGGTTGGCAAAGCGGCGTTCGATCTGGTCCAGATACGCCAGCGGTGTGGCACCGGGCACCAGCGCGACATGGGGGGCGATCTCATGACGCACCACGCGGCGCAGAAACGCGCGAATACGGTCATGTGCCATGGTTTGCGCAATGGTGTTTAGCCCCAGCAATTCACCGCAGTTGGAAATCACCTGATGCCCGCCATTCAGGATGCGGATTTTCATGGCCTCGTAATCATGGACGTTGTCGGTGAATGTCACACCGGCGCGGTCCCAGTCGGGGCGGCCTGCGCAGAAATCATCCTCGATCACCCATTGGCGAAAATTCTCATGTGTCACGGGCGCGGTGTCATCTATGCCAAACCCGTGCGCCAGTGCGATTTCGCGCGCCCCCGTGGCGGGCACGATGCAATCGACCATGGAATTCGGGAAGGTGCAGCGGGCATCTATCCAGTCCGCCAGATCGGGGTCGGACAGGCGCGCAAGCGACACCACGCTCTGGCGCAACACCGCACCATTGCCTTGCAGGTTGTCGCAACACAGCCCTGTAAACGGCCCTGCCCCGCGTGCGCGCCGTAACCGCAGTGCCGCAACCATGGCCCCGAATGCCGTGCGCGGGCGCGCAGGGTTTGCCGCGTCATGCACAATATCGGGATGCGCGCTGTCAAAGCCCCCGCTGGCAGGGTCAATGAAATAGCCCCCTTCGGTGACGGTCAGCGAGACGATGCGAATTGCAGGGTCGGCCATCTGCGCCACCAGTGCCGCATTGTCAGGCTTCACGGCCAGAAAGCCGATCATCGCGCCTGTCACTTCTGCGGATTTGCCGGAGGGGTCCAACTCGACCAGCGTGCACAGACAATCCTGCGCAAGCAGCCTGTCGCGCATGGCAGCATCGCGCGCGCGCACGCCCGCACCAAGTATCGCCCAGTCATGATTCAGACCCTGATCGAACAGCCTGTGCAGATACCACGCCTGATGCGCACGGTGAAAATTGCCCAAGCCTATATGCACAATTCCCGCCGACAACTGCGCGCGCCCGTAGCGCGGCACCCGCACTTGCGCAGGCAGCCGGTCCAGTGTGGCAAGGGTCAGGGGTGTCAGCTCATCCATTGGCCACCATCGACATTATAGGTTTGCGCAACGATGTAATCTGCATCGCTTGAGGCCAGAAACACGGCCATGCCGGTCAGGTCATCGGCACGGCCCATCCGGCCCAAAGGCACGGCCTCGCCCACTTCGCGCTTTTTCTGGCCCGGCGCCTTGCCTTCGTATTTCGCAAAAAACGCATCCACGCCGTCCCAATGCTCGCCATCCACGACGCCGGGGGCTATGGCATTCACGTTGATGCCATGCTTGATAAGGTCCAGCCCCGCCGATTGCGTCAGGCTGATGATCGCGGCCTTGGTCGCGCAATAGACGCCCACAAGCGCCTCGCCCCGCCGGCCGGCCTGCGACGCCATGTTGATGATCCTGCCGCCCTGCCCGCGCGCGATCATGTGCCGCGCCACCGCCTGTAGCGTAAACAGCGTGCCCGCTACATTGATGTCAAAGCAGCGCGCATAATCGTCGCGCGTAATCTCGGCAATGGGGGCTGCGGTGAAGATGGCGGCGTTGTTGATCAATATGTCAATCTGGCCAAACTGCGCAACTGTTGCATCCACCGCCCGGTCAATGCTGGCCTGCTGCGTGACGTCCATTTCCACCGCAAGCGCCCCATCGCCCAGACGCGCGGATTCTAGCTGCGCGCGGGCCATGTCGATATCGCCAATCGCCACGCGCGCCCCTTCACGGATATAGGCCTGCGCAAACGCCAGCCCGATGCCGCGCGCGGCCCCCGTAATCAGCGCGGTTTTGCCTGCAAGTCGTGTCATGCGATACGAAGTCCCTGTTCATCAAAGCGGTGAATGACATCTGCGCGCGGGGTCATGTGAATGCGGTCCCCGTGGCGAAAGCCCACTTCGCCATCGGCGCGCACAGTAATCGTGTCGGCCAGTCCGGTGTCATGGACATGAAAGAATGTATCCGACCCCAGATGCTCGGACACGGCCACCACGCCCGACCATTCCCCGTCAGTGGCCGAAACGGTAATATGTTCGGGCCGCACGCCAATTGTGTGGGCGTCATGCTTCGCGGCCTCGGCCCCCGCAATCAGGTTCATTTTGGGCGATCCGATGAAGCCTGCGACAAACAGGTTGCGTGGTGCGCGATACAGATCCAGCGGGCTGCCCACCTGTTCGATATGGCCTGCGCGCAACACCACGATCTTGTCCGCCATGGTCATGGCTTCAACCTGATCATGGGTCACATAGATCATGGTCGTTTCCAGCCGCTTGTGCAGTTCGGAAATTTCCAGCCGCATGCCCATGCGCAGCGCGGCATCCAGATTAGACAGCGGTTCGTCAAACAAAAACGCCGCCGGTTCGCGCACAATGGCACGGCCAATGGCAACGCGCTGGCGCTGCCCGCCCGACAACTGCCCAGGACGGCGTTCCAGATAATCGGTCAGGTTCAGCACCGATGCGGCCAGATCCACGCGCCGGTCCTGTTCGGCGCGGTCCATGCCCGCCATGCGCAGCGGAAAGGCGATATTCTTGCGTACCGACATATGCGGATAAAGTGCGTAGGACTGGAACACCATGGCCAGCCCGCGTTTGGCGGGGACAATGTCGGTCGCATCCTGCCCGTCAATGCGGATGGCGCCTGATGTCACATCCTCCAGCCCGGCAATCAGGCGCAGCAGCGTGGATTTACCACACCCCGAAGGGCCAACGAATACCGCAAATTCCCCATCCTCAATGGTCAGATCCAGCGGTGGAATGACCGTCACATCGCCGAAGCTTTTAGTCACCTGGTCAAGAACAATGCGTCCCATGTCATCTATCCTTATTTCACCGCGCCAAACGTCAGGCCGCGCACAAGTTGCTTCTGGCTGAACCAGCCAAGGATCAGGATCGGCGCAATGGCCATGGTCGATGCCGCCGAAAGCTTGGCGTAAAACAACCCTTCGGGGCTGGAATAGCTGGCAATGAAGGCAGTCAGGGGAGCGGCCTTGGCGGCGGTCAGGTTCAGGGTCCAGAACGCTTCGTTCCAGGCCAGAATCACATTCAGCAACACCGTGGACGCAATACCCGGGATGGCCATGGGTGTCAGCACATACAGGATTTCTTCGCGCAACCCCGCCCCGTCCATGCGCGCCGCTTCAAGGATTTCACCGGGGATTTCCTTGAAATAGGTATACAGCATCCACACCATGATCGGCAGGTTGATGAACATCAACACGATGGTCAGGCCGATGCGCGTGTCCAGAAGCCCGAACTTGATGAAAATCAGATAGATCGGATACAGCACCCCCACCGCAGGAAGCATTTTTGTGGACAGCATCCACAGCAGAATATCCTTGGTGCGCTTGGACGGCACAAAAGCCATGGACCACGCCGCAGGAATGGCGATCAGCATGCCCAGAAAGGTGGACCCGCCCGCGATGATGATCGAATTCCACAGGAAGCGGCTGTAATCTGACCGTTCCTGCACCACGCGGTAATTGTCCAGCGTCCAGTCAAAGAAGAACCACACGGGCGGGTCGGCAATGGCGGTGGCTTCGGTCTTGAAGCTCGTCAGGATGGTCCACATGATCGGAAAGAAGATCAGCAGACCCACCATCCATGCAAATGCGGTATTGATGATCTTGCGTTGGGTTGTGGCGGCGCGGGCCATGATGTCCTCCTCACCTGTCCAGATTTTTGCCAACAATGCGCATCAGAAACAGCGCAAGGATATTGGCCAGAATAATTGCATAGACGCCGCCTGCGGACCCCAGCCCCACATTCTGGCTTTCCAGCACACGCTGGAAGATCAGATAGGTCAGTGTGCGGGTGCCGAATGCGCCTTGGGTCGTCACGAATATCTCGGCGAAGATGGCAAGCAGGAAAATGGTCTGGATCAGCACGACAATCGTGATGGCGCGCGCCAGATGCGGCAGGGTGATATAGATAAACCGCGACAGCGGCGATGCCCCGTCCATTTCGGCGGCTTCCAGTTGTTCACTGTCCAGCGACTGAATGGCCGTCAGCAAAATCAACGTCGCAAAGGGCAGCCATTGCCATGACACGATCAAAATGATCGACGGCATAGATGCCTCGGACAACCATGAAACCGGCGTTGCCCCGAAAAACCGCCATAAATGCGCAAACAACCCGTTCACTGGGTCCATGAACATGTTTTTCCACACCAGCGCGGACACAGTGGGCATCACGAAAAACGGCGCAATCACCAGAATGCGGACAATCCCCTGCCCCCACATCGGCTGGTCCAGCAAAATCGCCAGCAGCACGCCCAGCACGACCGTAATCAGCAACACGCCGCCCACGATCATCAATGTGGACTGAACGGCAGGCCAGAACGCGCTGGAATTTACAAACCGGACATAGTTTTCAAACCCCACCCAGCCCAGATCGCCGCCGCGCATGGGCAAATAGCGCTTGAAGGAAAAAATCACTGTCATCGTCAGCGGGACCATCATCCAGCCCAGAAGCAGAATGACTGCGGGGGCCAGCATCAGGCGCGCGGCGGTTCTGGAGGCCTTGGTTGCCATGGTCATATCTCCGCCATAGGCGGCAGGGCGCCGCCGAAGGAATGGATGAGGGGGGGGCACGTCAGAGGAAAAGCCAGGGGGTGGCGCGCATGCCACCCCCTGGCCGGGGAGGGAAAACGTCAGTAACCTGCCGATTCCATCGCGTCGGTGGTCAGGGCCTGCGCACGTTCCAGCGCAACTTCGACCGATTGCTGGCCTGCCAGCGCATTGGCGAATTCCTGGCCGACTTCGGTTGCGAAACCGGCAAATTCGGGAATGGCCACGAATTGCACGCCCGTATAAGGAACAGGATCAACCGTTGGCTGCGTCGGGTCTGCCGAATTGATCGAACGCAGGGTCATTTCCGCGAAACTGGCCGCTTCCAGATACTCCGCATTCTCATAAAGCGAGGTGCGCGTGCCCGGCGGCACATTGGCCCAGCCTTCGTTTTCGGCAACAAGGGCGGTGTAGTCCTTGCTGGTTGCCCACGCGATGAACGCCTTTGCCGCATCCGTTTGTTGCGAACCGGCAGGAATGGCCAGCGACCATGCCCAAAGCCAGTTGCCCCGCTTGCCAAGGCCGTTATCGGGGGCCAGCGCAAAGCCAACCTGATCCGCCACAGTGGAATCGTTCGGGTTGGTCACGAAGCTGGCAGCAACTGTTGCGTCGATCCACATGCCGCAACGGCCCTGCTGGAACAGCGACAGGTTTTCGTTGAACCCGTTATTTGCCGCACCGGGGGGGCCATATTCGCCCATCATATCCATGTAGAAATTCAGCGTATTGGCCCATTCTTCGCTGTCGAACTGCGCGTTCCAGTCTTCATCGAACCAGCGCGCGCCAAAGCTGTTGGCCATGGCCGACAAGAAAGCCATATTCTCGCCCCAGCCCGCCTTGCCACGCAGGCAAATGCCATAGGTGTTGTCCGTGGTCATGGCGCTTGCGGCTTCGCGGATAAATTCCCATGTGGGCGCTTCGGGCATTTCCAGACCGGCGGCTTCCATCAGATCGGTGCGATACATCACCATGGAACTTTCGCCATAAAACGGCGCGGCATACAATTCGCCGTCTACCGTCAGGCCATCACGGATGGCAGGCAACAGATCATCTGCATCCCATTCGTCCGGCAGGTCATTCAGCGATACCAGCCAGCCATTCTCGCCCCAGATGGGCACTTCATAGGTGCCGATGGTCATAACATCGAACTGGCCGCCACGGGTGGCGATGTCTTGTGTGACACGCTGGCGCAGCACGTTTTCTTCCAGTGTGACCCATTCAAGGGTGATGTCGGGATATTGCGCGTTAAAATCGGCGGTCAGGCCCTGCATGCGGATCATGTCACCATTATTGACGGTGGCAATGGTCACGGTGCCGGACAAATCCTGTGCATGCCCTGCTGTAGCCGTAGCAATGGCCAGCGCACTCGCGATACCGAGTGACGTTCTGATAGACATCCGTTCTCCTCCCTTGGTTGATTGGATGATGCAACGCAAGGTAAGTCGAATCGCGCCGCGCAGTCAATATAAATTTTACGCGCGCAAATTTTATGCTGATGCCCGCATCACCAGCCGCCCCTCAAACAAGGTCTCGGACCGGGCCTGCCCGGAGCGACCACGTTCAATCAGATCAAACAGAATTCGGGTGCTGCGATTGGACACAGCTTCGTAATCCTGCGCCACGGTTGTCAGGGGCGGACAGGTGAACCGCGAAAACGGGTGATCATCAATTCCCGCCACACGCAGCGCGCACCCTGCGGCATGCCCCACCCGCAAGCCACGTTCATAGCACGCGGTCAGAAACCCGATGGCAAGGCGGTCATTGCTGCACAGCACTGTATTCGTGCTTAATTGCCCGCCATCGATCACCTTCAGCGCGCCTTCATAGCCGACCTTTTCAAACTCCCACCCGTCGCCTGCGACACGCACGACATTCGGCGCATGCCCAAGGCGTTCCATCACCGAAACATAGGCGTTGCGGCGTTTGTTTGCGTTGGGATTCACCGGCTGCATTTCGAAAAAGCATGGCGGCGCACCCGTGCGGCACAGATATTCCACAATCTGGTCCACGAATTGCGCGTTATCAGACCCGACAAAAGCCTCTCCCACGCCTTCGACATAGCTGTCAAACAGCACTGTGGGCACGTCATTGCAGAATTTCTCGATGCTGGACCTGTCAGACCGCCGCCCCAGCGGGGCCAGCAATGCCCCCGCCGGTTTCAGCGACCGCAGGCTGTCCAGAATGTCATTCTCCAATGCCTGATCGCCATGCGAGCTGAACAAAATGGGCCAAAAGCCGGATTCGATGCAGCGCCGTTCAATACAGCGCGCAATTTCGGCAAAGAACGGGTCCGCCAGATAGGGCACGACAATGCCTATATTCTTTGTCAGCTTTCGGTTCTGGTTGACCGCGAAAATATTCGGGCGGTAGTCATATTGCGCCAATGCCTGCTCAATCCGGTCGCGGGTGGTTTTGCGCACGCTTTCGGGGTCATTGAAATACTTGGACACGGTCGGCCGCGAAATGCCGGTCAAGCGGGCGAATTCTTCCATGTTTCTGATCTTGGTCATTGGCCCATCAACATTTTTCCTGTCCGTTTCCATCGCCTTGTCAGGTCGTGCAGTGCAAAGCGATACTGTCAAAAAACAGCTTTACACGCGCAAACCATGAAACTTTACAATAGGCGGATCTGTCAAGATTGGTCAACAGTCGGGTGCGCCTGCATACAGGCTATCCGTGCTGCGCAATGTCCAATACCTGTGCCAGCAGCGGGTTCGGAAAACGCCGCTTTCGGGTCACTGCAAGGAAGTATTCGCGCATCCCGTCCAGCCGCGCCGCTTCACGCAACATGCCCGATGCCAGTTCATCCGCGACGACAATAGGCGGAATGACCGCAAGCCCCGCATTTTCGCGCGCAAGCAGGCGCAACATGGCCATATCATCGGCTTCTGCAACGATATTGGGAACCACACCCAGCCGCGCGGTCAGTGCATCAAACCCTGCGCGCAAAGCCGTGTCGGGTGCGGGCAGGATCAAGGGCTCGGTGCTCAAGAAATCCCGTATATGGCGCGACTGCGCACCGACACGTGCCGGTGTACCGATCAGACTGACCGGCTGTTCCGCAAGCGATGCGACCATCCACGGGCTGCTTGTGTCATGAACCGGCGGCGCATTTGTCAGCACCACATCCAGCGCCAGCGTTTCCAGCCCGCGCAGCAATTCCGCCTGTGATCCTGATCGCACCACAACGTCCACATCTGCACGCCCCAGAACGGGGCGCAGAAACTGCATCTGGAAATTGCGCGATAACGTGGCCAATGCACCCACGCGCAAAGCGCGCCGTGCGGTGCCGGTCTGGTGCAATGTCGCGGTCAGATCCTCGGCAGTGCGAAAAATCGCCTCTGCATGATCCAGCGCGATCTGGCCTGCTTCAGTCAGGTGCAAGCCGCGCCCGCGCCGTTCAAACAACGCATGCCCTAGCGATGCTTCCAGCGCACGCAATTGGGTGGACAGTGCCGATTGCGACAGGTTCAGCCCCCGCGCGGCACCTGTCAGGGTTCCGTCAAGCGCGACAGCGCGAAACAAACGCAGGTGATGCAGATTGATTGCGGTCATTCTTTTACCAAACAGAACGGTTATCGCTAAAATATGTAATTTTATAGAAGCGATGCAAGCAGTATCTGGCCACACCACATATTGCACAGGACATCACCGATGATGACACTTCTGCCGCTGACACTGTTTGCCCCCATCTTGCTGCTGGCAGTCTCGGCACTGGCCGCACGCCATCCCGGCCGCCGACCGGGCAGGATACCGCATCTGGCCGAACTCGCGGCATTTGTCAGTGTGACACTTGCGCTCGGTGCCACGGTGCAATTATGGGCCAGCGGTCCGGTCACACTGGAGTTGCCGGGGCGCGCATCGGTCATCGTCTTCCGGCTGGATGCTATCAGCGCAACAATGTCGCTGCTGGTTGCGTTTGTGGGCTGGATCGTCACGCGCTATGCGCGCAGCTATCTGGATGGCGAATATCGCGAAGGCGCGTTTCATGCCCTGATGCTGGCCACGCTGGCCGCGGTTCTGGTGCTGGTACAATCGGGCAGTTTGCCGGTGCTGGTGCTGGCATCGCTTGCTGTGGGGCAAGGCTTGCGTCATTTGCTGCTGTTTTATCCCGACCGCGCCGAGGCCCGACGCGCGGCGGCGAAATTTTCCCTTTGCTGGGGCATAGGCGATGTGGCACTGGTTGTGGCAGCGGGGTTGCTGTGGGGCGCCTTCGGCACGATGGAATTCATTGCACTGACCACGTTTGCCGGTGACGCGCCCCTGCCGCTTATGGCCGGGTTTGCGACCGGCCTGCTGGTTCTGGCCGCCGCATTCAAGACCGCCGCATTTCCCCTGCATGGCTGGCTGACCGAAGTGATGGAGGCCCCCACGCCCGTGTCCGCGCTGCTACATGCGGGCATCATCAACGCAGGCGGGTTTATACTGATACGGCTGGCACAGCTGATACAGGCAAGCCCGTCGGCAATGGCCGCGCTGGTCATTCTGGGCGGGTTTACAGCACTGTTCGGTGCGGTTGTCATGCTGACGCAAAGCGCAGTCAAAACCGGGCTGGCCTGGTCGACTGTGTCACAAATGGGGTTCTTGCTGCTGCAATGCGGGCTTGGCCTATGGCCGCTGGCACTGCTGCATATCGTGGCCCATTCGCTGTATAAGGCACATGCCTTCCTCGCATCTGGCGGTGCAGTCGCCCATGTCGCGCAACTGCGCAGGCCCGGCCCCGTCGCCGTGCCCGGCGGGGGGGCGGTCATGCGGGCCTTTGGACTGGCGCTGTTGCTGTATGCGGGCGTGGCTGTGGGGTTTGCTGTGCTCTCTGGTCCGAAATCGCCACAGGCGCTGGCGCTGGGCGCCATCCTGATACTTGGTGTGGCCTATCTTATTGCGCAGGGGCTGGCAGACAGCGCACCAAAGGCGCTGACACTACGCACTGTTGCGGCGGCCTTTGGCGCGGCCATCGCGTATTTCGGCTTTCACCTTGGCGCGGGCGCGGTTTGGGGGCCGCACCTGCCCGCCCCCCCGGTTGCAGGACCGCTGGAATGGGCGTTGATCACGCTGGCGATCCTGACATTCGGGCTGGTCGCTGTTGCGCAAGCGTTATTTCCGATCTGGGCGCATCACCCCGCAGCGGCAGGGTTGCGGGTTCATCTGGCCAACGGCCTGTATCTGAACGCGGTGCTTGACCGGATGATCGGCGGGTTGCGACTGACGCAGCGCCAATAACTTTCAACATTTGATCCAGGGAAGCCCACCAGATGTTCATAAAACATGATGAAATCAAACCTGATCGCATCGCAGCCTTGCTGGGCGCGGCCGAAGCGGCAGCGCGCGCCATTCCGCCCGCATTTCCACTGGATGCGACCGTTGCGGTCAATCCGTTCATGGGGCAGGCAAACCAGAACCTTGCCACAACACAGGCCAGACTGGCACGGGTTGCGGGCGTTCGTCTGACACAGGCGCGCGCGGACTACGCCGCCACGCTGCGCAGCGGCACCATATGCGACGACGATCTGCACGCGGCATTGCAGGCATGTGCCAGCCCTGACAAACCCGCTGGTCTGGCCGAATTGCACGCGCAGTTGCGCAATGCCCAGCCAAAGCCCCATGCCCTGCCAACGCTGGCCCATCACGCCGCGCAGGCCAGCGGCATTGACTGGCCTGCCGTCATCGCGCGGTCCTTCGGGTTATGGGCTGCCGGTCATTTCGAACGGGGTCAGGCACTTTGGACGCCAGCACCCGGCAAAAGCGCGTTCACCGCCTGGCGCGACTGGGCCAGTCATGACCTGACGCCCGAAATTTCGGGCCTGTCGGGGTTTTGCGCCCATGTTGCAGCCGCCCCCGACACGGCCGAACGCGCGATCCTGCGCGCCTGTCATGCGCTGGACATCCCTGATAGTGGCGCTGAAACCGCATTTCACCGCCTGCTGATGGATCTGGGCGGCTGGTCGCAGCACGCACGCTGGCTGCTATGGCAGGCCGAACTTAAGGGCGGCACCGACAGCACCCTGATCGATCTGCTGGCCATTCGCCTGATCTGGGAAGAAGCGCTTCTGGCGCATGCGCCGGAACTGGCAACCCCATGGGCGCAAACCTGTGCGGCACATGCATCCCCTGTCAGTGCGGATTCAGGCGACATTGTTGATGCGATAGTCCAGGATGCCGCGGAACGCGCCTATCAGCGCAAGCTGGCCGCAGCACTGACCGGCCCGCGCCCCCACACGGGGCGTGCAACGCTACAGGCGGCGTTTTGTATCGACGTGCGGTCGGAAGTGTTCCGGCGGCAGCTTGAAAGCGTGAACACCGGCATAGAAACCATTGGCTTTGCGGGTTTTTTTGGCCTGCCCATGGGGCACAAACCCCATGGCACAGATGATGTGCAGGCGCATTTGCCGGTTTTGTTGACGCCCGCGATGACATCTTGCAGCCATGACACCCCCGCAAAAGAACATACTGCGCGCATCGGGGCGCGCGCGGTGCGTGCATGGGGCAGGTTCCGGCAGGCGGCGGTATCTTCTTTTGCCTTTGTCGAGGCGGCAGGGCCGGTCTATGGCGTGAAGCTGATAAAATCCGCACTGGCGCGCAAAACACAAACCGCGCCACATACGCCCGCACCACGGCTTGAAACGCCCCTTGCCGCCAGCGACAAATCCCGCATCGCTGCGACCATCCTGCGCGCCATGAGTCTGCAAACCGGCCATGCGCGGCTGGTCTTGTTGCTGGGTCATGGCGCGCATGTCACCAACAACCCCCATGCCAGCGCCTATCAATGCGGGGCCTGCGGCGGGCAATCGGGCGACGTGTCGGCCCGTCTGCTTGCCCAGCTTCTGAACGATGCAGACACCCGTGCGGGACTGCCCGCGCTGGGGATAACACTGCCGGATGACACAATATTCATGGCGGGACTGCATGACACCACCACCGACACGGTCACCCTGTTTCACGACACCCCAGCGCCGGACCACCAGCACGACATTCTACAGGCCACGCAATGGCTGGAACGCGCAGGCGCATTGACCCGCGCGCAGCGCGCCCCCCGCCTGCCCCGCGCGACAGCCGCCAATATAACCGCCCGCGCAGCCGATTGGGCCGAAACCCGCCCGGAATGGGGGCTTGCGGGATGTGCGGCCTTCATTGCCGCACCACGCGCCACCACTGCGGGCGCGGATCTTGGGGGACGGGCATTCTTGCACAGCTACGACTGGCGCGCGGATCATGGCTTTTCCACGCTGGAGTTAATTCTGACAGCGCCGGTGGTGGTGGCCAGTTGGATAAGTCTGCAATATTACGGGTCTTGCGTAGCCCCCGAAGCCTTCGGGGGCGGCAACAAGCTGATTCATAATGTGGTCGGCGGCATCGGGGTTGTGCAGGGCAACGGCGGCATTCTGCGCCCTGGGCTGCCATGGCAGGCAGTCCATGACGGGCAGAACTTCATGCACACGCCCTTGCGGCTGTCGGTGCTGATTGAAGCACCTGAGCATGCCATAGCCGAAGTGCTGGCCCGCCATGACGGGCTGCGTGAATTGTTCGACAATGGCTGGCTGCACCTGCTTGTCCTAAAAGACGGGCGCATTCAGGCACGCTACCGGCCCGGAGTGCACTGGGAGGGGGTAAACGCCACGCCCGTGCAGCCGCCCCATTGACCACCCTGCCCCCCGTCATTACCACTGGGCGCACGCATCATCAGGAGCGCGCGCGCCATGTTCCAAAGCTACACAGCCACCACCCGCCCGGAAGATGGCCCGCCCCGCCTGCGCGCCTTGCGCAGCGCCCTGCAAAATCAGGGTGTTGACGGGTTCATCATTCCGCGCGCCGATGCCCATCAGGGTGAATATGTGGCGCCCTGCGATGAACGGCTGGCATGGCTGACAGGGTTCACCGGCTCGGCGGGGTTCTGCATCGTGCTGCCAGATCGCGCCGGTCTGTTTGTGGACGGGCGCTACCGTGTGCAGGCGCGGCTGCAATGCGCGCCTGATTTTACCCCCGTCAACTGGCCCGAAACCAAACCCGCCGTATGGCTGCAAGATGCCTTGCCTGCGGGCGGGATCGTGGGGTTTGATTCATGGCTGCACACCCCTGATGAAATCGACGCGCTGGAACAGGGACTGAAGGGCAGTGGCATTTCCCTTCAGCGTATGGAAAACCAGATAGATGCGCTGTGGGCCGACCGCCCCGCCCGGCCAGCCGCGCCTGCGCGTGCCTATCCCGAAGATCTGGCAGGCGCGGACGCATCCGCCAAACGCCAGCGCCTTGGCGCAACCCTTTGCGACGCGGACCAGCGCGCCACCATTCTGACGCAGCCTGACAGCATTTGCTGGCTTTTGAACATACGCGGCGGCGATCTGCCACGCCTGCCGGTGATGCAGGGATTTGCGATTGTCCATGATGATGGCCGCGTGGACCTGTTTGCGCCGCCCGAAAAACTGGATGGGGTGGACTTGGGCAGTGGTGTGCAACTTCGCCCCTTTGAAGCGTTTGAACCTGCGCTGCGCACGCTTTCGGGACCAGTGCGTCTGGACAAGGGGTCTGTGCCGTTGCGGGTGCTGGATATACTGCGCGACAACAATGTTCCCACCAGCTTCATGCAAGACCCCTGCCTGCTGCCCAAAGCGTGCAAGACGCAGGCGGAACTTGCAGGCGCGCGCGCGGCCCATCTGCGCGACGGGGCAGCAATGGTGGAATTCCTGTGCTGGCTGGATGCGCAGGCCGCCAAACTGGTGGCCAGCCGCGACCATGTCCTGACCGAGATCGACATCGCGCGCCATCTGGAATCATGCCGCCACGATACCGGCGCGCTGCAAGACCTGAGCTTTGATACAATCGCGGGGTCGGGCCCCAATGGTGCGATTGTGCATTACCGCGTGACTGAAGACAGCAACCGCCGCCTGATTCCCGGTGATCTGATGCTGGTGGATTCGGGCGGGCAATATCTGGACGGGACAACCGACATCACCCGCACAATCGCCATTGGCCCTGTGGGCCAGTTGGAAGCCGAATGTTTCACCCGCGTCCTGCAAGGCATGATTGCAATTTCGCGCGCGCGGTTCCCGCGTGGCGTGGCAGGCGGGCATCTGGACGCGCTTGCGCGCTATCCGCTTTGGCTGGCGGGGCTGGATTATGACCACGGCACCGGCCACGGCGTTGGCGCATTTCTGTCGGTGCATGAAGGGCCACAGCGCCTGTCACGCATATCGCAAGTGCCGCTGGCCGAAGGGATGATCCTGTCCAACGAGCCGGGATATTACCGCGAAGGGGCCTTTGGCATACGGATCGAGAACCTTGTAAGCGTGCGTATGGACCCCGCCCCTGCAGGCGGCGATGCGCGCGACTGGCTGGGGTTTGAAACCCTGACACTTGCCCCGATTGACACACGCCTAGTGATGACCGACATGTTAAGCACAGACGAACGCGCGTGGCTGAATCATTACCATGAACGGGTTGTCACGCTGCTGTCGCCATTGCTGCGAGAGCATGCGCGCAGTTGGCTGGCCGCAGCGTGCAGTCCTGTGTAATACGAATATCCGCGGACAATTTGCGCACTTTGCCTTCAGGCCAAACACTGCGATAGTGCGCGCGACAGGGAAAACAGCAAGGACACAAACAGCATGATGCGGCATTTGAAGATATATCCCGCCGAAGGAACATGGGTGGTGCGCGCCAATGGGGCCGTGATCGGGGAAAGCAACGCGGCGCTGGAACTTATCCAGCGTGACTACCCTTTTGTCATCTATTTCCCACGCGAAGATATTGCCGCAGCGGTTCTGGAACCCTCAGACCGGACGCTGATCTGCGATGATCGCGGCGCAGGCGAATTCTACCATATTTCCAGCCCCGAAGGGCTGTTGCAAAACGCAGCCTACAGCCTGACCGCGCCAAGTGAAGCGGCAGCCCAGGTGCAGGGGTATCTGGCCTTTGATGCAGGAAAAGTCACTGTCGAACGGGTGTGACCCCCATGCAAGCCGCGTTTGATGCCCTGAATGCGCTGCTGGGCGACAGGTTTACCACCGGCGCGTCGGACAGGGCGCTGTACGGGCAATCGGAATCGCATTTCGCCGATATGCCGCCCGATGGCGTGGCCTATCCCGAAACCACCGCTGATGTCGCTGGCATTGTGGCCATATGCGCCGAACACCGCATGCCGGTTATCGGCTGGGGCGCGGGCACGTCGCTGGAAGGGCATGCGCTGGCCCCACGGGGCGGGATTACCGTTGATTTCAGCCGCATGAACCGTGTGCTGCACATCTGTGCTGACGACATGCTGGCCGTTGTCCAGCCCGGCGTCACGCGCGAGCAGCTGAACGAGGATTTGCGCGCAACGGGGCTGTTTTTCCCGGTGGACCCGGGTGCCAACGCCTCGATCGGGGGGATGGCGTCAACGCGGGCATCGGGCACGACCGCCGTGCGCTATGGCACGATGCGCGACAATGTTCTGGCGCTGGAAGCGGTGCTGGCCGATGGCCGCACCCTGCGCACCGGCACCCGCGCGCCCAAATCCTCGACAGGGTATGATCTGACTGGGTTGTTTGTGGGCGCCGAAGGCACGCTTGGGCTGATCACCGAACTGACCTTGCGCCTGCGGGGCCAGCCGGACGCCATATCTGCGGCGGTCTGTGCGTTCGACGACATGGAATCCGCCACGCAGACGGTTATTCTGACCATCCAGTCCGGCATTCCAATGGCGCGCATCGAATTCATCGACGCAACATTCGTGCGGCTGTTCAATGCGCAGAACGGCACCGATATGCCGCAAAAGCCGCATCTGATGGTGGAATTCCACGGCTCGTCCCAAAGCACCCGCGAACAGGCCGAAAGCTTTGGCGAAATTGTTGCTGATATGGGCGGCAGCGCCTTTCAATGGGCAGACCGGCCTGAGGACCGCAACCGCCTGTGGAAAATGCGCCACAACGCCTATTACACCGCGCGCGCGGCATGGCCCAATGCATGTGCGATCACCACGGATGTCTGTGTGCCGATTTCCAAACTGGCGCAGGCCGTCCGCGAAACCGCCGACGATATTGCAAATTCCGGCCTGCCGGGGCCAATTCTGGGCCATGTGGGCGACGGGAATTTTCATGCCCTGCTGCTGCCTGACCGGGATGACCCCGCGCAGATTGCCAAGGCGCATGCGCTGGCCCATGCAATGGCCGAACGCGCGTTGCGGCTGGGCGGCACGGTCAGCGGGGAACATGGCATTGGCATGGGCAAACTGAAATACATGGACGCCGAACATGGTGCAGGCTGGGACGTGATGGCCAGTGTGAAAGCGGCACTGGACCCGCAAGGCATTATGAACCCCGGAAAACTGCTGCGCCAGACGTAACGAATTCGGCCCCGCACGGGAATTTCACCTTTCCCTTGGCCTGCTGGCGCCTTACATGCCCCGAATGAGTGATGAAATGCGCCCCCGTTTCTGGGACACTGTGCCCCTGAACAAGATGACCCCGCAAGAATGGGAAGCCCTGTGCGATGGCTGTGGCAGATGCTGCCTGAACAAGCTGGAAGATATTGACACAGAAGAACTGGTCTTCACCCGCGTGGCCTGCCGCCTGTTTGACGACAGCACATGCCGGTGCGGAAACTA
Organism: Paracoccaceae bacterium; assembly: GCA_020832445.1. Lineage (GTDB taxonomy): Bacteria > Pseudomonadota > Alphaproteobacteria > Rhodobacterales > Rhodobacteraceae > Roseinatronobacter. The sequence goes on along the minus strand of JAFIEO010000024.1, from coordinate 31,140 downwards.
TGAGATCCGCAAGCAAATCGTGCCGGAATGCGTTGTGCTGACACCAGATACCCTGAAAGATATCGCATATTGGATGCCCGCAACCTGTGCCTACCGGCGGCTTCATGAGGGGCGCAAGCTGCCCCAATGGCACCCGCTGATCACGGGCGATGCACATTCGGTGCATGCGGCAGGCATTTCCATGCAGGACCGCACTGTGTCAGAAGCCCAGATCCCGCTGGACGACTGGGAAGATCACCTGCTGGAAGATGATGCCTGACAAAACTGATGGGCTTGGCTGTGTTGGTTCGGCTGAGGCAGTCTGGTTGGGGTGATTGTGGCCTGAAGGGGAGGTTGGGGTTCCCCAAGGCGCGGAAACAAGGGCGAAGCCCGCCGCGCCATCGGTCTGGCCGTCCCGCGGCCTGCCGATTTGGCTGATGACAGTCCAAGCCTTTGATCTCAGGAGTATGCAGCCTGTATACAGTGCATTCTTACAATGTCGGATCGGCAGACCCCGGCCCACCGATGGCGCGGGCTTAGTCCCAGTGTGAAGGGCAGCTTCAGGCCATATTCGCGGTCCCGCAACCCGCCCTAGGACTTGCGCAACTGCAATTCGCGTGCCACTTCGGCACGCACCAGTTTGCGGATATTGCGCGTGATCCGTTCGCCCAGTTCGCCCTGCAATTCCTGACGCACGATATTGGCGACGATCTGATACAGCATCGCTTCATCTATCACCGGATCATCTGATGATGCGGCCGTCTGCTGCGGATCTGTCAGATCGCCCGCATGTGCATCGGGCGCGGGCTGCAATGTGTCCGGCGTCACGGAATGCGGGTGGTCACCGTCCGCGTGGGATTGCGTTTTCTGTTCTGACAAAACACGTTCAAGCCGCGCCAATGTGGCTTCAAGCACAAGATCGCCATCTGCATCGGCCGGCAACGCCGAACTGTCCGGCCGGGCCGCATCGTCCACAGCGGCGGTGGCAGTTTTCTGGTCCGAATCGCGCTGGTTCATCGCGCGCAGCATGTGAATTGCACTGGGCGTGTCATCTGTCGCAGTCGGGCCTGCGGGCCCGCTATCGCCCGCCGCATCATCTGTTTCCGCATTCGGGATCAAAGCGTCCTGCGCACCGTTAGATTCGCCGTTTTGCGCATCATCACTGCCAGCAGGTAAATCGGATTCCGGTTCAGCCGGATCGTCAGACACGCGCAATTCCGATGTCAGGATCAGCTTGCCAGGTGCCGCACTGCCGTTATGTTCGGGGGCCGTATGTTCCTGTCGGGGTTGATCTTGCGAGACCAATCTGCGGATTGATGACAAGACATCTTCGATTTCACGCCGCGACATTGCTTCTGTCATTCCGATCCGCCCTATTCCTTGCCCGCCATATAATGCCCCGCGCGCCTTCTGCTCGGGCACATCAGGATTGCTGAAACATCTTATCCCACAAGTCTTAACGCCTCGTCGCTTATGGCACAATCTTTCTGTTGCACGCGCGCGCCCCTGATCAGCGCGCGAGCATCAAGGCACTGCACCACAGATACCGCACCAATGCCGCCTGCCCGCGCAATCCGGTGCGGGCATAGATACGCTTGGAATAATTGCGCGCGGTTTCCACAGTCAGGCCCAGCCGCGCGGCAGCCGCACTTAGCGATGCGCCTTCGCCCATCGCGCGGGCAAGGCGCGCCTCGGCGCGGGAAATACCAAGGGCTGCGGCAATAAAAACAGGGTCGGGTAGCGGGGCATCTGTCCGGCGCAAATAGGCCACCACCTGCCCCGGCATCAGTCCCTGTCCGGATGTTTGGGACAAAACCAGCATCTCAAGCCCCGCAGAAAGTGTGTGCAAGGCAGGCGCAGCCTGCGGTTTGGCAGTGTCAAGCACTGCACGCGCGTCCAGCCCGTGATCTGCAAGCAGGCTGGCCGCGACCGTGTCCAAAGTCACGATTGCGGGCTTGCTCATATCCAGCACGATCCCACCAACGCCAATCCGGCGCGCCAGATCCTGCATCCGGTGCAGCCGCGCGGTGATTGCCTGCGTGGCGTGCCATTGATCCAGCGCTTGCGCCACATGCGGCGCAAGAGCGGCCAGCCGTGCGCCATCAGCGGCCCGAAACGCGCCCTTGTCGCGGCGCAGGACCAGACAGGCAGGGCCATGCCTGCAATTCAGGCCAATCGCACGATTATCTGCCCCCAGCCACCGCATATCCTGTGCCAGGGCACGGTCGCGCAATTCTTCGCCCGAATAGACACGGCCCGCGCGCAGCCGCGAAAACAGCAGGGGCAATGGGGTGGCATGCGATTGCGCCGCGCCAGTCCTGTCCCAGCCCCAAATGTGCTGCGGCACAAACAACTGCGCGGCGTCTGTCTGGAAAAGCGTAGCAAAATCGCGCAGGAAAACCGGCCAGTCCAGAAGCTGGGATGCCACATCACCCAGTCTTAGCAACAGCGTGGACTCTTCCGGTTCCAGCATGAATGGCCCTTGGCTTAATTTGCGTCAATGCCCGCGAAAGCGCACCCTCCCATTTGGCAGGTTCGGTCATGCTAAGCCCGATCTTACGGCATGTCGATCCATATCATGCCGCACCTGCCAATCACGGGGTTGCGCAGGATCAATTCGAAAGCCAGCCTAACCTGATAGAAGCACAGCAATGACCAGAGCACAGGAAAACACCATCATGCGCGATCACGGCACCCCTTGGGCCACCCCCGCCGAGGACGTTCTGACCCAGCTTGACAGCCAGCCCGACGGGCTGGACGCGGATCAGATACGCCAAAAGCTGGAAACTCATGGCCCCAACAGGTTGCCAGATGCCCCCCGCCCCGGCCCGCTGATGCGCCTTGCGCGGCAGTTCAACAACCTGTTGATTCTGGTGCTGGTGGGCGCGGCCCTGATAACGGCAGCTTTGGGCCACTGGATCGATACGGGCGTGATCATGGCAGTGGTCATCATCAACGCGGTCATCGGTTTTGTGCAGGAAGGCCGTGCCGAGGCCGCGCTGGATGCCTTGCGCGATATGCTGGCGCCCAAGGCAAATGTCATACGCGCGGGCAAACGACAGGCCATTTCCGGCGCTGATCTGGTTCCGGGGGACATTGTTTTGCTGGAAGCGGGCGACAAAGTGCCCGCTGATCTGCGGTTGCTGGATGTGGCTGGGCTGTCGGTGGAAGAAGCCATTCTGACAGGGGAATCCGTGCCGGTGCGCAAATCCGTCACGCCTGTGGATGCAGCGGCCGATCTGGGGGACCGCAAGACCATGGCGTTCAGCGGGACCATGGTTGCCGAAGGCACCGCAACAGGGGTTGTCACCGCAACCGCCGATGGTACGGAAATCGGACGCATCAGCACCATGATGTCGCAGGTCCAGACCCTGAAAACCCCGCTTATCCGCCAGATGGAAGTGTTTGCCAAATATCTGACAGGGTTCATCATGGCGCTGTCGGCAGTGATATTGGGCTTCACGCTGACCTTCCGCGACATGCCCTTTGCCGAAGCGTTCATGATCGTTGTGGGCCTGTTTGTCGCCGCGATCCCCGAAGGCTTGCCAGCGGTACTGACTGTGACACTGGCCATCGGCGTGCAGACCATGGCGCGGCGCAACGCCATTATCCGCCGCTTGCCGATTATCGAGACACTGGGCGCGGTATCGACGATCTGTTCAGACAAGACCGGCACGCTGACACGCAATGAAATGATGGTGGCATCGGTTGTCACCGCAGCCGACACCCTAAAGGTCACCGGCGAGGGGTATTCCCCCGAAGGCCATGTCGAGGGCGGCGACCGCGCCACGCTGGACGCCATGGCAAGGATCGCTGCATTGTGCAACACCGCCGCATTGGTGCACGATGACAAGGGCTGGCGCGTCGAGGGGGACCCGATGGAAGGCGCGCTGCTGGCCTTTGCTGCGCGTGCGGGGCGCGACCCTGACCAACGCCCAAAGCCCCGCGCCAGCATTCCGTTTGATGCGCGCTACCGCTATATGGCGGTATTGCAGGGCGGACTGATCCTGCTGAAGGGCGCGCCCGAACAGGTGATTGCGCATTGTGCCCAGCAACTGGGACCGGACGGCGCGCAACCGCTGGATCGCAGCTACTGGAATGATGCGGCCCTTTCTATAGCCAATGACGGCCAGCGTGTTCTGGCACTGGCGCAAATGGCCCATGACGGGGATGATCTGACACATGACACGGTGGCGAAGGGGCTTGTGCTGGTGGGGCTTACAGGCCTGATCGACCCGCCACGCGAAGAAGCGATTGCCGCCGTCGCCGAATGCCACAGCGCCGGAATTTCCGTCAAGATGATCACGGGCGACCATGCGGGCACTGCCGCAGCCATTGGCCGCCAGATCGGCCTGAAGCAGACTGATACCCCCCTGACCGGCGCGGAAATCGACCAGATGGATGATACCACACTGGAAGCTGCAATTCGCCGCACCGACATATTCGCGCGCACCAGCCCGGAACATAAATTGCGACTGGTGCAGGCCCTTCAGGCGCGCGGTGCAGTTGTGGCCATGACCGGCGACGGGGTGAATGATGCGCCCGCCCTGAAACGTGCCGATGCTGGCATCGCGATGGGTAAAAAAGGGTCCGAGGCCGCGCGCGAAGCATCTGATTTTGTGCTGGCGGATGACAATTTCGCCTCTATCGCGGAAGCGGTGAAACAGGGGCGCGCGGTCTATGCGAACCTGAAGAAGGTGATCACCTTCTTGCTGCCTGTAAACGGGGGAGAGTCGATTTCCCTGATCATAGCCGTGTTGTTCGGGCTGATGCTGCCCATCACGCCGCTGCAAATTCTGTGGGTCAATATGGTCAGTTCGGTGGCGCTGGCCATGTCGCTGGCCTTTGAACGCGCCGAGGCAGGCATTATGCGCCAGCCCCCGCGCGCGGCCAATGCGCCCATCATGTCCCGCTTCATCCTGTGGCGCGTGTTTCTGGTGTCGGGCTTGTTTGCTATGGGCATCTTCGGCCAGTTCGGTCTGGCACAGGCGCAGGGAGCAGGTCTTGATGAAGCCCGCACCATGGCGCTGAACACGCTTGTCGCCATGGAAGTGTTCTACCTGTTTTCCGTGCGCTACCGGCAAGGGGGATCGATTTCATGGGAAGGGGTCAAGGGCACACCGGCTGTGCTGATTGCGGTCGCGCTGGTCGTGGTCCTGCAAGCCGGCTTCACCTATCTGCCCTTCATGCAGGCCCTGTTTGACACGGTCGCCCTTAGCGCGTGGCAGGTTGCGCAATGCACGCTGGCGGGCGCCGCATTACTGTTGGTGCTGGAGTTGGACAAGTTCGCCGCGCAGACATGGAAGAAACTGGGCGCGGGCTGACCATTCCGGTTGCTTGGTTTGGCCGCGCCTGACTGTCTACAATCTGACGTAATCGACATTCTTTGGCCCAATTACAGCCAGATTCTGCTGTCATCTGACGGGCAGAGTACTTGTGTCTGGAGCATGTCATGAACAGTCAAATCATTATCCGTGGAACCGCCATTGCCATTGCCGGTATCGCTGCGTCCATATTCGCGGCCAAGGAATTCATCGGCGATCCATCGCAGCCCCAGCCCCAGTCTCAGGCACAGACCCAATCCACGCCTCAAAGCGCGAATGGCACAGTGGTTGGCGCCAGCCTGATCGGGGCGGGATCGTCGGTCGCAAAGGATGAAGGCGCGACGCCTGCCGCATCATCGGCTGAACCCGACCTGCCCCTGAACATCGATACCGCCACGACCGAAAGCCCCACCACCGAAAGCGCGGACAGTACAAAGCCGGAGCTTCTGCTGGGCGCGTTGGAGCCGGACCTGCGCGGCGATACTGCATTGCGTCTCGATGCCGATTTTCGTCCGGAACTGGCGCTGGCCGAAGCAAGCCTGAATGATTATGACGAACATCACGCCGATTGCACGACAAACATCACCCTGGAAGCAAGCGTCGATGCCCTGCTGAACATGCGCCTGTCGGCCCCGTGCAATGCATCGCAACGCGTTGTCATCAGTCACGGCGATCTGGCGTTCAGCGCCTACACCGATGAAGACGGGGCATTCTCGGCCTATATTCCTGCCTTGGCCGAAGATGCCAGTGTCGATGCCATTCTTGAAGATGGCGCATTGTTGCAGGCCAGTGCCACCGTGCCTGATGTCAGTTTGCATCACCGTGTCATCGTCCAATGGACAGGGGATTTCGGCCTAAGCCTGCACGCGTTTCATCAAGGGGCGGCTTATGGGACCAGCGGCCATATCCATGCATCCCGTCCGTTTGATCCTGACCTGCAAGAAGCCTTTGTCATCAGTCTGGGCGAAACCCATGGCCCCGACGCGATGATGGCACATATCTATTCTGTGCCGGTCGCCATGTTGGGGCAGTCGCGCGTGGAACTGGAAGCCGCCCATGATTTCCGCAGCTGCGGAAAGGATCTGTCGGCCTATGTCCTGCAAAGCGATGGCGGGCAGACAGCGGGGCTGAAGGAATTGTCATTGGCCATGCCGGACTGCGGCCCTGATCAAGGGGTGGCTGTGATCGCGCTGCCGTTTGAACATGCCCAGCATGCGCTGCCGCTGGATGTGCAAGACACCCCCCTTCTGATAGCTGCCGGCCAGGACTGAGCACGCAGGCCAGGGGGCGCGCATTATCAGGGGTGCAGCCCTACAGCAACCCGCTGCTGCGAAAGCTTAATTCGCAGGATTGGCCGATAACAATATGGTCATGCAGGGTAATCGACAGGGCCGCGCAGGCCGCAAGGATAGTTTGCGTCATGTCGATATCTGCCTGCGACGGGGTGGGATCACCGGACGGGTGATTATGCACCAGAATTAACGCCGAGGCATTCAGTTCCAGCGCGCGGCGCAGAATTTCGCGCGGATAGACCGGCACATGATCAACTGTGCCCTGCCCTTGCGCTTCATCTGCGACAAGAACATTCTTCCGGTCCAGAAACAGCACACGGAACTGTTCGGTTTCACGGTGCGACATGGCGGTGTGGCAATAATCCAGCAATGCGGCCCAACTGGAAATGACCGGCCTGTTCATCACCCGTGCGCGCGCCATGCGCTGCGCGCAGGCTTGCGCAAGTTTCAATTCGACAATCACGGCATCCCCCACCCCGCCGACCGCGCGCAACCGTGCGTCAGGCGCGGCAATCACGCGGTTCAGATCGCCAAATGTATCAATCAGGCGGCGGGCCAATGGCTTGACATCTTGTCGCGGGATGGCGCGAAATAAAAGCAATTCCAGCAATTCATAATCCGGCATGGCATCCGCGCCACCATCCAGAAACCGCGCGCGCAATCTTTTGCGGTGATCGCGCAGATAGGACGGCACAGGCGCGGACGGAACAGTTGCACCGGCGACCGCCCCGAACAGGGGCAATGCTGCATCTGAAAATCCTGAAGTGTCCTGTGCCATGTCCGCAAGCCTAGCTTGCATTGGCTAAGAAACCGTTAACCAGAGTGTACCGCAGTCACATGATACACTCTGATCTTTTGTTTTCGCATGGTCTGGACGTGCAAAACCGGCACCCACCTTTGCGCGATACGCATAATGGCACAGGCCCAGGATCAGTTTTTCATGCCATCCCAGAAGCTTTTGACCTTGTCAAAAAAGCCGCTGCTTTCGGGGTTGTTCTCCGCACTCAGCTTTTCAAACTCTTCCAGCAATTCCTTTTGCCGTGCCGTCAGATTAACCGGCGTTTCCACCGCCAGTTCGATCAGCATATCGCCCTGACCACCGCCGCGCAGCGCGGGCATGCCCTTGCCGCGCAGGCGCATCTGCCGCCCCGACTGGCTGCCCGCAGGCACCTTGACGCGCGAACGCCCGCCATCGATGGTCGGCACCTCGACCTCTCCGCCAAGGGCGGCGCGGGCCACGCTGACGGGCACATGACAATAAAGCGTGACGCCATCACGTTTGAATATCTGGTGCTCGGCCACGTTGACGAAAATATACAGATCCCCCGCAGGACCGCCACGCAGCCCCGCCTCGCCCTCGCCCGACAGGCGGATGCGCGTGCCGGTTTCAACGCCTGCGGGAATGTTGACCGACAGGGTTGATTCCTTTTCCACACGCCCTGCGCCACCGCAGGCGGCACACGGGTTCTTGACGATCTGGCCATTCCCGCCACAGGTCGGACAGGTGCGTTCAACAGTGAAAAAACCCTGTTGTGCCCGCACCTTACCCATTCCCGAACAGGTCGGGCAGGTAACAGGTTCGGCCCCGCCTTCGGCGCCGGTGCCATTGCAGGATTCGCATTGTGACAGGCGCGGCACACGGATGGTCTTGCGCGTTCCGCTGAAGGCTTCTTCCAGCGAGATGCGCATATTATAGCGCAGGTCCGACCCGCGGCTGGCACGCGTGCGTGCGCCGCCACGCCCGCCACCGACGAAATCGCCAAACAGGTCTTCGAACACATCGGAAAATGCGCTGGCAAAATCGCCATTGCCGCCAAATCCGCCGCGTGCACCCGCCGCACCCGGATGACCGCCGCCGCCGCCCATGCTGCCATCGAATGCGGCATGACCAAAGCGGTCATAGGCCGCCTTGCGGTCGGCATCTTTCAGCGCGTCATAAGCCTCATTGGCTTCCTTGAACTGCGCTTCGGCATTGGGGTTGTCAGAGTTCCGGTCGGGGTGCAGTTCCTTGGCCTTTTTGCGATAGGCTTTCTTGATTTCCTCGGCAGAGGCGGAACGGCTGACGCCCAGAACTTCATAGAAATCGCGTTTGGCCATGTGGGCTTACTTTCCAATGATGCAACCGGCCTGAACGAATTCAGACCGGCTGCGGGTTTCCTGCCAAGGGGTTTAGCTGCGCTTGTTGTCGTCGAGATCTTCGAAATCGGCGTCGACAATGTCATCATCAACACTGCGCGGTTCATCTTCACCGGCATCAGCACCGTCAGCAGCTTCTGCCTGCGCCTTGTAGATGGCCTCGCCCAGCTTCATGGATGCCTCGGTCACGTTCTGGATGCCGGACTTAATCTTGCCCGCATCATCCCCTTCAACCGTTTCCTTCAGCGCGGCCACTGCCAGTTCGATCGCTTCAACGGTGGTCGGGTCAACCTTGTCCTTGTGCTCTTCCACGGATTTTTCGGTCGAATGGATCAGGCTTTCTGCCTGATTCTTCGCCTCGACCAATTCGCGGCGTTGCTTGTCGGCCTCGGCATTGGCTTCGGCATCCTTGACCATTTTTTCGATATCTTCATCCGACAGACCACCCGATGCCTGAATGGTGATCTTTTGCTCTTTGCCAGTGCCTTTGTCCTTGGCGGACACGTTAACAATGCCGTTGGCGTCGATGTCGAACGTCACCTCGATCTGGGGCATACCGCGTGGTGCCGGCGGGATATCTTCCAGATTGAACTGGCCCAACATCTTGTTGTCGGCCGCCATTTCGCGTTCACCCTGGAAAACGCGGATCGTCACGGCGCTTTGATGATCTTCAGCCGTGCTGAACACCTGGCTTTTCTTGGTCGGGATGGTGGTGTTGCGGTCGATCAGGCGGGTGAACACCCCGCCCAGCGTTTCAATGCCCAGCGACAGCGGTGTGACGTCCAGCAGCACAACATCCTTGACGTCGCCTTGCAAAACACCGGCCTGAATGGCCGCGCCCATGGCAACCACTTCGTCAGGGTTCACGCCTTTATGCGGTTCCTTGCCGAAGAAATTGGTCACTTCCTCAATCACCTTGGGCATGCGGGTCATCCCGCCCACCAAGATCACCTCGTCAATGTCGCCTTTTGACAGGCCGGCGTCTTTCAGCGCGGCCGCACAGGGCTTCAACGAGTTCTTGATCAGATCGCCCACCAGCGATTCCAGCTTGGCGCGTGTCAGTTTCATGACAAGGTGCAGCGGCTGGCCGGTGTTCTTGTCCATGCTGATGAAGGGCTGGTTGATTTCCGTCTGGCTGGAGCTGGACAGCTCGATCTTGGCCTTCTCGGCGGCTTCTTTCAGACGCTGAAGCGCCATCTTGTCCATCGTCAGGTCAACGCCATTCTCTTTCTTGAACTCGGATGCCAGGTAATTGACGATGCGCATGTCGAAATCTTCGCCGCCAAGGAACGTGTCCCCGTTGGTGGATTTCACTTCAAACAGGCCGTCGTCAATTTCCAGAATGGTAATGTCGAACGTGCCGCCGCCAAGGTCATAGACCGCGATGGTGCGGGTTTCTTTCTTGTCCAGACCATAGGCCAGTGCGGCAGCGGTGGGTTCGTTGATGATGCGCAGCACTTCAAGACCGGCAATCTTGCCCGCGTCCTTGGTGGCCTGACGCTGGGCGTCGTTGAAATAGGCAGGCACGGTGATCACAGCCTGTGTCACCTTTTCACCCAGATAGCTTTCGGCGGTTTCTTTCATCTTTTGCAGGATGAATGCCGAAATCTGGCTGGGGCTGTATTTTTCGCCGCGTGATTCGACCCATGCATCGCCATTGCCGCCATCAATGATGTTGTAGGGAACAAGGTTCTTGTCCTTTTCCACTTCGGCATCTGTCAGGCGGCGTCCAATCAGGCGCTTGACGGCATATACAGTGTTGGTCGGGTTGGTCACGGCCTGACGTTTCGCAGGCTGGCCGACAAGGCGTTCGTTTTCTGTAAATGCCACGATGGACGGCGTTGTGCGCGCGCCTTCGGCATTTTCAATGACCCGTGCGCTTGCCCCGTCCATGATGGAAACGCAGGAGTTGGTGGTCCCAAGGTCGATCCCGATGACTTTAGCCATGATGTTGCATCCTCTTCTTCAAGCGATGTGGCAGCGGGCTGGTCCTGTCAGGCCCCGGCCCATCTGTTTTTCTTTGCAATACCCCGCTGGGGTGTCTTGTGCGCTATATAGGAAGGGGGTTTGAGGGCTGCAACCATAACAGAGCTGTGAAATTGCACGAAAAGTACAATTTCTTTCCTCTGGGCGCGTCGCAGGGTCGCGCTTGCGGCGCTGCATCTGACATGTCATTGAACAGCAAGACCATCGAAATAGGAGTAAAGTGATCATGCTATACGTTGATATTCCAAGCCAAACCGAATTGGGCCAACTTGTTTCCGCCCGCGGAGAGGCACAAATCAGTATCTATCTGAAAACCACACCGGAAACGCAGCACATTGATGCGGCCCGCACGACGCTGAAGCAACTGACGCAGGACGCGGTAGAGCAGTTGCAGCAGGCAGGCGTTGCCAAGCGCACCATCTGGCCGATTGAAGAACAGCTGCATGACCTGATGGATGATGACGATTTCTGGCGCTTGCAGGCCAATTCTCTGGCCATTTTCGTGACCCCTGACAGCCTGCGCAGCTACCGGTTGCCCAATCATTTGTCTGAAACCGTACAAGTGGCCGACAGGTTTCATCTGAAACCGTTGTTGCGTGCCGTGTCCATGCCGCAGCACGCCTTCGTGCTGGCGCTGGCCGAAAACGAGGTGCGCGTGATCGAATTGCTGGGCGACCAGCCCGCGCAGGAAATCAGGGTGCCCAACCTGCCCAAGGATGCCGCATCGGTTGCGGGCACCGCGAACGTTAATTCGCGCAGCTATTCGGGGCGTCAGGGCGGTGGCGAAGGGCAGAAACACCATCTGCGCCAATATGCCCGCGCGGTTGATGCAGGCCTGCGTGCCCTGCTGTCAGGCCGCCACGAGCCGCTGATTCTGGCGGCGACTGACCCGCTTTTGTCGATGTATCGCTCGATCAACACCTACCCGCATCTGGCCGAACACGCCATTACCACAAGCCCCGTGCGCGTGCCCGCCCATGAGTTGGGCGCACAGGCCCGTGAAATCGTTGATGGTATCAACGACGCGTCGGTAAAAGCGTTTGGCGAGCTTTATGCCGCACGTGAAAACGAAGGGCGTGCAACCACACAAGTGGCGCGTGCCGCGCGTGCTGCAACCTTCGGGGCAGTGGACACCCTTCTGGTGGATATGGACACTGTTGTGCCGGGCGTTGTTGATGAAACAACGGGCGAGGTGACATTTGACACCGATCAAAGCGCCGTCAGCTATGGCGTGATTGATGAAATCGCAGGCCGTGTTCTGGCAAATGGTGGCAAGGTCATCGCCGTGCGCCGCGCGGATATCCCGCAAGAAGCAGAACTTGCGGCGGTGCTGCGCTACGCGATCTGATCCCGTTACACCCGTTTGTAACGAAGCAGGGCCGGGAGTTTCCCGGCCCTTTGGCCTGAATGGGGCGCGGGGGCATGAAGAAAGCCCGCGCCAGCGGTGGGCCGGGGGTTGCCGATCCGACGGGATAGGGGTTCACTTTATGCAGGCGGCATACTCCGACATCCAAGGCTTGGCCTATCTCTGGTCAAATCGGCAGGCCGCGGGACGGCCCGCCGATGGCGCGGCGGCCTACGGCCTTTGTTCCGCGCCTTTGGGCGTCCCTTTCCGGCCCCGTTTCATTTATGCCGCCAGCCCGCGCCCCTTCAGCAGCGCGTCCACCCCCGGCATACGCCCGCGGAAGGCGGTATAAAGCGCCTCTGCCTCGTCACGGCCACCGGCGGACAGGATGAAGCGTTCCAGTTTCGCGGCGGTGCCTGCGTCGAACGCACTGCCCGCCTCGCGGAACGCCTCGAACGCGTCGGCATCCATAACCTCTGACCACATGTAGCTGTAATATCCGCTGGAATAGCCATCGCCCGAAAATACATGCGCGAAATGCGGCGTTGCATGGCGCATCCGTATCGCGCGTGGCATGCCCAAGCCGTCCAGCACCTGCGACTGTTTCTGCATGGGGTCGGCAGGTGGCGGGCCGTCATGGAATTCCAGATCCACCAAGGCAGATGCCACGTATTCGACCGTGGCAAAACCCTGATCGAAATTTTGCGCGGCCAGCAGGCGATCCAGCATATCTTGGGGCATGGCCTCGTCCGTATCGACATGGCGGGCATGGCGGGCCAGCACTTCGGGCACTTCCAGCCAGTGTTCATACAATTGGCTGGGCAATTCCACAAAATCGCGCGCCACCGATGTGCCGGAAATCAGGCCGTAAGTCACATCTGACAGCATCTGATGCAGCGCGTGGCCGAATTCGTGAAACAGCGTGCGTGCATCGTCATAGGACAGAAGCGCCGGATCGCCCTTGGCGAAATTACAGATATTCACCACGATGGGCCGCACCTCGCCGCCCAGTTTGCGCTGGCTGCGCATGGTGGAACACCACGCGCCCGACCGTTTGGACCCGCGCGCAAAATAATCGCCGATAAACACTGCCATATGCTGGCCATTGCGTGTCACCTCCCATGCGCGGGCATCCGGATGATACAGGGCCACATCCAGCGCGCGGAATTCCAGCCCGAACAGCCGGTTTGCGCAGTCAAACGCGGCGGCGATCATATTGTTCAGCGACAGGTAGGGTTTCAGCGCGGCCTCATCCAGATCATGTTCTGCACGGCGCAGTTTTTCCGCGTAGAACCGCCAGTCCCACGGCTCCAGCGGGCCATCATACCCGTCTGCATGCAGCATCGCCTCCAGCTTGGCGGCATCTTCCATGGCCTTGGCGCGCGCAGGCGTCCAGACCTGCATCAGCAAATCGCGCACCGCATCGGGCGTGCCCGCCATTTCGGTTTCCAGTTTGTAGCGGGCGAAACTGTCATACCCCAGCAGGCCCGCGCGTTCGGCGCGCAAGGCCAGCACTTCGGCCGCGATTGCGCGGTTGTCGGTCTTGCCCCCGTTTGCGCCGCGTGCGGTCCATGCCTCATACGCTTTTTCGCGCAGGTCGCGCCGCGTTGAAAACTGCAAGAACGGCACAATCAGCGACCGGTTCAGTGTTACCACATAGCCGTCGCGCCCCCGTTCTTCGGCAGCCGCTTTTGCATTGGCAATCACGAAATCCGGCAGGCCCGCCAGATCCTCCAGCGGCATCATCCAGTCGCGTTCATCGGCCAGCAGGTTTTGGGTAAATTCCGTGCCCAAACTGGCCAGCCGCGATTTCACATCGGTCAGGCGCGTGGCATCCGCCCCTTCCAGCGCGGCCCCTGCGCGCACGAACATGCGCCGATACAACATCAACACGCGCGCCTGTTCGGCGTTCAGGTCAAGCTGGTCGCGGCTGGCCCAAAGGGTTTCAATGCGGTCAAACAGCTTGCGGTTATTGATGATTTCCGACGAATAGGCCGACAGTTTCGGGGACAGTTCGCGTTGCAGCGCTTCGCGCACGGGGTTGGAATCACTGCCCGACAGGTTAAAAAACACCCCCGCCACGCGGTCCAGCAGGTCATCGGCGCGTTCCATCGCGTCAATGGTGTTGGCGAATGTGGGCGCATCGGGGTTGTCGGCAATGGCAGCGTAGGCCGCGCGGCCCGCCTGAAGGGCCGCGTCAAAGGCGGGTGCGAAATCGCCGTCATCTATATCGGCGAAGGGCGGCAGGTGAAACTCTGTCTGCCAGTCGGAAAGAAGCGGGTTTGTCATCAGATGCCCTTTGTGTGTCATGTCTGACGCAGGCTAGACCATGACCCGCCCAGATGGAACAGCGCTGTCTGCCGGTTGTCGCGCGCAGCAGCATGCAGCTAGGGCGGCAAAATTATGTCTGCGCCACCTGCGGGGCGGTGCCGCAGATGGCGCGGGGCCTGTCGTCCGGCAAAGCCGCCTGAACTTACCACCCCGATCCCCGCATCAGATATCCAGCGTGTGTTCACGTTCCCAGCGGCTGAAATGGGACACAAAGGAATTCCATTCCTGCTTTTTCAGTTTCAGATAGGCGCTGGAAAATTCCGCCCCCATCATCGCCATCAACGCGTCATCGGCTTCATAAGCGCGCAGGGCATCAAGCATGTTCAGCGGCAGTTTGGGTGCCCCTTCGACCTTGTGGCCTTCGGCATACATGTCAATATCCCACCGTTTGCCCGGATCGGCATTGGTGCGAATGCCACTAAGCCCCGCGGCAATGACAACAGCCTGCAACAGATAGGGGTTCGCCGCCCCGTCAGGCAGGCGCAGTTCAAACCGCCCCGGTCCGGGCACGCGCACCATATGGGTGCGGTTATTGCCCGTCCATGTCACGGAATTGGGGGCCCATGTCGCCCCTGAAATGGTGCGCGGTGCATTGATGCGCTTGTAGCTGTTCACTGTGGGGTTGGTGATGGCCGCAAGGGCAGATGCGTGTTTCATGATACCGCCAAGAAACGCGCGCCCCTTGTCGGACAAACCCAATTCGCCCGTCTGGCCCTGCCCCTTGTCAGTGGCAAAGACATTGGCTTTCGCGTCCTTGCCCTTGCCATCCCAGACCGAGATGTGAACATGGCACCCGTTGCCGGTCAGCCCTTCGATGGGTTTGGGCATGAATGTGGCGCGGAAGCCGTGCTTTTCGGCCACAGATTTGGTCATGAACTTGAAAAAGCTGTGTTTGTCTGCCGTGGCCAGAACATCATCGAATTCCCAGTTCATTTCGAACTGGCCATTGGCATCTTCGTGGTCGGTCTGATACGGGCCCCAGCCCAGATCCAGCATGTAATCGCAAATCTCGCGCACCACATCATAGCGGCGCATCACCGCCTGCTGGTCGTAGCAGGGCTTGGCAGCAGTATCGAACGGGTCTGATATCTGATCGCCTGCGGGGGTCAGCAAGAAGAACTCGGCCTCGATGCCCGTCTTGACATGCAGCCCTTCGGTTGCGGCCTCATCAATCAGGCGGCGCAGCACATTGCGCGGGGCCTGCGCCACATCCTGCCCTTCCATGATGCAGTTTGCCGCCACCCATGCCACATCCGGCTGCCACGGCAGTTGTATCACCGATGACGGGTCGGGCACGGCCAGCATGTCGGGATGGGCGGGTGTCAGGTCCAGCCATGTGGCAAAGCCCGCAAACCCCGCGCCATCAACCTGCATGTCGGCGATGGCTTGTGCGGGCACCAGTTTTGCCCGCTGCCCCCCGAACAGATCGGTGAACGAAATCATGAAGTATTTGACGCCGCGTTCTGCCGCGAATTTTGCAAGATCTTGTGTCATGCTGTCCTGTCCCTGTTGGTCGCGTGTTTTTAAAGTAACTGCGCGGGCCGGACACCCGTCCGACCCGCGCCAAAAGATTTAGTAGCCGGTCCCCGGTTTGCCGGGATACCAGTCCGTGCCCGCCAGCGGCACCTGTGCCATGGCAGCCGCCTCCATCGTCAGCGCGCACAGGTCTTCGGGTTCCAGATTGTGCAAGTGATTGTGCCCGCAGGCGCGTGCGATGGTCTGCGCTTCCAGCGTCATTACCTTCAGGTAGTTGCTCAGACGGCGGCCAGCCTCGACAGGGTCAAGGCGCGCGGCCAGTTCGGGGTCTTGCGTGGTAATGCCCGCCGGATCGCGCCCTTCATGCCAGTCATCATAGGCCCCCGTCGTCGTGCCCAGTTTCTGGTATTCGCTTTCCCATTTGGGGTCATTATCGCCAAGCGCAATCAGTGCCGCCGTGCCAATCGCGACCGCATCCGCACCCAGCGCCAAGGCTTTGGCCACATCCGCGCCGGTGCGAATCCCGCCCGAGACGACAAGCTGCACTTCGCGGTGCATGCCAAGATCCTGCAACGCGCGCACGGCGGGCCGGATACAGGCCAGCGTCGGCAGGCCCACATGTTCAATGAACACATCCTGCGTGGCAGCCGTGCCGCCCTGCATACCATCCAGCACCACCACATCCGCGCCCGCCTTGACCGCCAGCGCCGTGTCGTAATAGGGCCGCGTGCCGCCGACCTTGACATATATGGGCACCTGCCAGCCGGTGATTTCACGCAGTTCCAGAATTTTGATTTCCAGATCATCCGGCCCTGTCCAGTCGGGGTGACGGCAGGCAGACCGCTGGTCAATCCCTTTGGGCAGGGTGCGCATTTCGGCCACGCGGTCGGAAATTTTCTGGCCCAGCAGCATACCCCCGCCCCCCGGTTTTGCGCCCTGCCCCACAACGATTTCAATCGCATCGGCGCGGCGCAGATCATCGGGGTTCATCCCGTAGCGCGATGGCAGGTATTGATATACCAGCTTGCTGGAATGGCCGCGTTCTTCGGGCGTCATGCCCCCGTCGCCGGTGGTGGTGGATGTGCCCGCAGCGGATGCCCCGCGCCCCAGCGCTTCCTTGGCCTGCGCCGACAGCGCGCCAAAGCTCATGCCCGCGATGGTGACGGGTATGTCCAATTCGATGGGCTTTTTCGCAAACCGCGTGCCAAGGGTCACGCGCGTGTCGCATTTCTCGCGGTAGCCTTCCAGCGGATAGCGGCTGATCGACGCGCCCAGAAACAGCAGGTCGTCAAAATGCGGCACCTTGCGTTTTGCGCCGCCCCCGCGAATGTCATAAATGCCCGTTGCCGCCGCGCGGCGGATTTCTGCATTGATGGGGTTGGAAAACGTGGCGGACTGAATCGGCACTGTGCGGGGAATGCGGGTGTCATGATCGTTCATTGTCATATCCTTCAATATGCAGCCGCATTATCAACATCAAAATTATAAAGCTTGCGCGCAGACCCGTAGCGCCGGAAGTCCTCGGGCCTTGCATCCGCACCGGCGCGCTCCAGCAGATCGCGCAGGATTTCCAGATGCTCGGGGCGCATTTCCTTTTCCACGCAATCCGCCCCAAGGCTTTTGACCGACCCGCGCACGAACAGGCGCGCTTCATAAATGGAATCGCCCAGCGCATCGCCCGCATCCCCGCACACGACCAGATTACCCGCCTGCGCCATGAAGGCCGACATATGGCCCACATTGCCATGCACGACAATGTCGATCCCTTTCATGGAAATCCCGCAGCGTGATGAGGCATTGCCCTTGATGACCAGCAAGCCGCCGCGCCCTGTGGCGCCTGCATACTGGCTGGCATCGCCATCAATGATGACGGTGCCCGACATCATGTTTTCCGCCACACCCGGCCCAACCGATCCTGTCACATGAATATGCGCCTGCTTGTTCATGCCCGCGCAGTAATAGCCGGTGACACCGCGCACAGTGACATCAATGGGCGCATCCAGCCCCACGGCGATGGCATGCGCGCCGCGCGGGTTCAGCACTTCCCATGCGGTGGCGTTGGTCTGTGCGGATTGCGCCTGAAGTGTGCTGTTCAACTCGCGCAAGGGTTGGGTGGCAAGATCAATAGTTTGCATGATCAATGACTCCAGAAATAAACAGTGGCGGGTTCGGGTTCCCAGACGCGCGCGGCATCGATGCCCGGCAGGTTGACCAGCGCGCGGTATTCGGACCCGAAGGCCACATATTGATCGGTTTCCGCCATGACCGCAGGCTTGCACGCGATCGGGTCGCGCACCACGCCAAAGCCGTCCTTGGTGCCCACAACGAAGGTGAAAAACCCGTCAAGATCGTCCAGTGTGCCTTCCAGCGCCTCGCCCAAAGTGGCGCCTTGCTGCATTTTCCATGTCACATAGGCTGCGCCCACTTCGGTGTCATTCTGGCTGTCGATGCGCACGCCGGCACGCTTTAGGGTGCGGCGCAGGTTATTGTGGTTGGACAATGACCCGTTATGCACAAGGCATTGGTCAGCACCGGTTGAAAACGGGTGCGCACCTTGGGTCGTCACGGCAGATTCGGTGGCCATACGCGTATGGCCGATGCCGTGACTGCCCGACATGGACGCGACATCGAACCGCGCGGCCACATCGCGCGGCAGGCCGACTTCCTTATAAATTTCGATGCTATGTCCATCACTCATGATGCGCAGACCGGGGCGCAATGTGGCCAGGGCATCGCGCGCGGCCTGTGCCTGTGCGGCAGGCAGGGTCAGCACCGCATGTGTATCAGCACGGCGCAAAGCGACCGTAGCGCCCAGTATCTGGCCCAGATCATCGGCCAATGTGGCAAAATCCGCATCCGCGTTGTCCGACTGGACAGTCAGCTTGGCTTGTCCCGCCTGCCCTGAACCATAAATCGCGATCCCCGCACTGTCGGGGCCGCGATCTGTCATTGTCACAAGCATATCTGTCAGCATCGCGCCAAGCTGCGGCTCCAGCGAACGATCCTTCAGAAACAGCCCAACTATTCCGCACATCACCAATTCCCTTGCAAATTGCGCTTGGGCAAACGCTATCAAGTGGCCCCACCGGAATCAACTGGTAAGAATATATTTTTCCCTTCAGTTTCCGTTTCGCTGAAATTTCGCGCAATTCAGGCCCGAAACCCCGCCCAAAGCGCGGCACTGCACGCGCATAGTCGCGAAATCCGGCTCGGCCATCCGTGATTGCAGCATATTGATTCGGGCCGAATGATAACCCCGCCCCTTATTTCCTTCCCATTCAGGGTGAAATATTGACCAAATACAAACCAGCAAACCGCAGTAATAGCGAGTGCGAGTTTATTGAGGATTGCGCCTTCTACCGCACCGACCGAACGCCCATCCGGTGATGCATAGCGCAATATTATAATGGCAAACTCACATCAGCCGGTATCTGGCCCGATCTGGACACGGAACCACCCCTTGAACGTTAGGTCAGCCGTTTTGCGGATAAGCAATGATCGACAGATAGCGAGCGGGCAATCTCTCCAGCCCTTCGGGGCCGTGGGGGGCATCTGCATCGAAGAACAAAGTGTCGCCAGGTTGCAAATGGTACAGTTGGTCGCTGTGACGATACAGCAACTCCCCTTCAAGCATGTAAATCGTCTCAATCCCGCCATGCTGAAATGTTGGAAAAATGTCAGCGCTGGTGCTCAGCGTAATCAGATAGGGTTCGACCATCACCCCGCTGGCATTCACCCCGATATGCCCCAGCAGGTTATATTGATGCCCCGCCCGCGTGCCTGCGCGCTCGATCTCGACCCCTTCGCCAGCCTTGGTATGCACAGCTTCGCGGTGTTCCTCAAAGCGGCGAAAGAACGATGTCAGCGGCACGCTCAGCGCGTTGGCCAGCGTTTGCAACGTGGTCAGCGAAGGCGAGGTGTTACCGTTTTCGATCTTGGACAACATGCCGATCGACAGGCCGGTGGCCTGCGCCAGATCGGCCACCGTCATGCCCTTCTGGTGCCTGTAGCCGCGCACTTCACGCCCGATGGCTACTTCCAGCACCTTTTCGCGTTCTTCGCGCACAAGGTGCGGGTCTTGGGAAAGCGCTGTTTTCGTATCCTTGCGCGGGGCGCTTTGGGCATGCTTCAAGATAATTCCTCCTTGACTGCGCAACAGGGCACGGCACAAACATTCCCTAACCGAACCGGAACACAGCAGCTATGTTTCATCAGAGTATAGATTTGACAACCGCAAATGAAAATATGCATCTGGGTTTCCTGATTTTTCCAGGCTTCCCAATGGCCTGCCTGACGTCGCTGATTGAACCCTTGCGCGCGGCGAATGAAATTGCAGGTCACACACGCTTTCGATGGACCTTGTTGTCAGAAACGGGAACACCTGTGGAAAGCAGCGCACAAGTGGCGTTTCACCCGTCGGCCAGTCTGGCGCAAAGCGGGGCGCTGGATTACCTGATCGTGCTAAGCCCGCCCAATGCGCAGTTTGAAAACCCGCGCAGCGGCAATGCCGCCCTGCGCGCATTGGAACGCCATGGCACAGTTCTTGGCGCGGTCAGCGGGGGGGTTTTTCCGCTGGTGCGTGCGGGTGTCATGGCAGATCGCGTATGTTCGGTGCATTGGTGTTATGCAGCCGCCTTCGCAGATGAATTCCCCGACCATGCGACCACCGATGATGTCATCATGACAGACGGGCGGCGGGTGACAGTGTCGGGTGCCGCCGCCGCGTTTGATTTGTCGCTGATGCTGATAGACGCGCGCCTTGGGCCGGAAATCATGACCGAAGTGGCTTGCTGGTTCCAGCACCAGCTAGGGCGCGGCGAAGGAACCAGACAACGCATCCCAGCCCTGCGCGCCGCAGCCACCGCCGATATGATGCCCGAACCCGTTGCCAGCGCGGTGCAGATCATGTCCGATAATTTGGAAGACCCGATCTGCATTGCCGATATCTGCGAGCAGATCAATGTGTCGCCGCGCCATCTGGAACGGCTGTTCAAGAAGCTGACGGATAAAAGCCCGCTGGCCTATTACCGCAACCTGCGGCTGGCGGCGGCGCGGCAACTGGTGCTGTATTCCAACAAATCCATGCGTGAAATTGCGCTGGCGATCGGCTATTCTTCGGCCAGTCCGTTCCGACAGCGTTATCAGGAAACCTACGGCCTGCCGCCCGAAGAAGACCGCCGCAAGATCAATGTGTTCCGTGTGCAGGACAACCGGTCCGTGCCGTCGGCGTGACCGCGCATCAGAAGGCCGACCGCGCGGCGGTGATCAAGGCATGATGCAGGCTTTGCGCTGACGACCGCGGGCCGTAGACGGTATTGCCGCCCCTGTGGGACAGCACGAAACACCCTAGATGGTCAATCATGGTGCGCCGCGCGGTCCCATCCGTCATGCGCGCCATGTCCAGATTGCACAGCCGTTCAAACAACGCGCCCAGCCCGTCCCCATGCACATCAAACCGCACCCAAGCCCCGCTTTGGTCGGTGACACTGGCCATGTCGCCCAATTCGGCCTTCAGGCGGGCGGCCAGATCGGTTTGCGGGTCATCCAGGTCATAGGGGCCATCGACGATCCAACAATGTTGCGCCATCCAGAACGCCCCAAGCGCAGGTCCCTGGACACATTGCGCCACATCGGGGGCAGATGTGCCAAGAACGCTTGCCAATGCCTTGGTGCAGGCCGCGTCCTGCCCAAGGCGCGCGGCAACGGACGCCAGCGCCCTGTCGGGGTTTTCGGTGATCGTGACGGGGCCAATGGTGTCGCGTTGCGGCGCACTGGACCCCAACGCAGTCAGGGGGGCAAGGTCATGCACGAAGGCGTCCTCCGTCTGGGTCGACAAAATGGGGTGACACGACAGTCACTTCGGTATCATGTCCCGTCAGGGGCGACGCCGCGCGCAGCACATCGCCAAGGCGCGTATCACCCGCCTTCAGAAACCCAATGGCAATATAGCTGTCCAGCGTGGGCGAATAGCAGGCCGATGTCACATAGCCCAGATCGTTGGCGGCGCGCAGGGCAGCCCCCTTTTCCAGCAGATGCGCGCCTGCAATCACACGGTCTTGCGGGGATGTGGGCATGAACCCCACCATTCGCAGACCATTTTCTTCTTGCAACCCTTCGCGGCGCGACAGCACTGCGCCAATGCTGTCTTTCTTGTCGCTGACCATGCGCCCCATGCCAAGGTTCAGCGCCGTTGTCTGGCCGTTCAGTTCGTTTCCGGCGGCATGGCCCTTTTCTATGCGCATGACGCCCAGTGCTTCGGTCCCGTAGGGGGTGACATCGAATTCGCGGCCCGCGTCCATCAACCGGCGCATCAGCGCATCACCATAGCGCGTGGGCACGGCAATTTCATACGCCAGCTCGCCCGAGAACGAGATGCGGAACAGCCGCGCAGGACACCCGCTGCAAACGGTAATTTCACCGCAGGCCATGAAGGGGAACCCGTCATTGGACAGGTCAAATTCAGAATCCACAATCTTTTGCAGCAACGCGCGGGATTGTGGCCCGGCCACGGCAAATTGCGCCCATGCTTCGGTTGTGGAAATCAGTTGCACATCCATATCCGGCCACAGGCACTGGCGGGCAAATTCCATATGGCGAAATACCGCGACCGCATTCGCGGTTGTGGTGGTGACGACAAAATGATCATCCGCCAAACGTGCGGCAGTGCCGTCATCCATAGCAATGCCATCTTCGCGCAGCATCAGGCCATAGCGCACACGGCCCACGGCAAGTTTGGCAAACCCGTTGCAATAGATGCGGTTCAGAAATGCCGCCGCGTCACGGCCCTGCACATCGATCTTGCCCAGTGTGGTGACATCGCACACGCCAACACTGCCGCGCGTCGCGCGCACTTCGCGGTCCACGGATTGCCGCCAACCAGTTTCGCCCGTGCGGGGGAAGTATTGCGCGCGCAGCCACATGCCGGCCTCGACAAAGACCGCACCCTGTTCCACGGCCCAAGCGTGGCTGGGTGTCAGGCGTGTGGGGCGGAAATCGCGCCCCACCGACCGGCCCGCAAGCGCGCCCAAGGCAACCGGCGTATAGGGCGGGCGGAACATGGTTGTGCCGGTTTGCGCAATGCTTTGGCCCGTCAACTCGGCCATGACCGCAAGCCCCCCCATGTTCGAGGTTTTGCCCTGATCGGTGGCCATGCCAAGCGTGGTGTAGCGTTTCAAATGCTCCACAGAACGGAACCCTTCCTGATGGGCCAGCGTCACATCCTTGACAGTCACATCATTCTGGAAATCCAGCCATGCGCGCGCTTTCGTGCCGCCCACATGCCAAAACGGCGTTATGCGGACCTCCCCATCCTCGGCCATGGGCAAATCGGGGGCCTGTGCAGTTTTGCCCAGATCGGACAGGGCCTGTATGGCGGCCCCTGCCCCCGCCGCAAGCGCGCCCTGCGTGCTGAACTGTCCAAGCGCCGCGCCCGCAACCTGCATGCCCTGTGGCAGCGCCCCGCCCGGCACGAAGGCCGCAATGGCATCATCCCATTCAGGCCGCCCGCGTTGGTGGCTGCTTAGCGCCACATTCGGGTTCCAGCCGCCCGACACGCCAAGTGCGCCAATGCTCAGCCGGTGTTCCTGCCCGTTTGCCTGTCGCACTGTGATGGATTTCAGGCCCAGCCGCCCCGAACTGTCCACCACTTGCGCGCCCGCCATGACCTGCACACCATCACAGGCGGGCGCATCAGCGCGGGTGTCGATAATCGCGGCCACATCAACGCCCTGCGCCATAAGGTCGCGCGCCGTGCGATGACCGTCATCATTATTGGTGAACACGGCCACAGTCTGCGCGGGCGTCACAGCCCAGCGGTTGACATAGGCGCGCATTGCCCCCGCCAGCATGATACCGGGGCGGTCATTATTGGCGAATGCTATGGGCCGTTCAATCGCGCCCGCGCACAAAACCGCCCGTCCGGAATAGATGCGCCACAATATCTGGCGCGGCTTGCCCTGTTCGGGTTGGCCCAGATGGTCGGCCACACGTTCTACGGCGGCGTAAATGCCGTGATCAAACGCGCCCAGCACAGTGGTGCGCGCCAGCAACCGCACATTGGGCAGGCTGGCCAGTTCCGCGACAACACCCGCCGCCCAATCCGCGCCAGACTGGTCACCCAACGCATGGGTTTCGACATTCAGCCGCCCCCCCATGCAGAAATCTTCATCCGCAAGGATGACGCACGCACCTGCCCGCCCTGCGGTCAGCGCGGCAGCCAGACCGGCAGGCCCCGCCCCGATGATCAACAGATCGCAATGCAGAAAACCCCGGTCATACCCGTCAGGATCAGCGTCTGTAGTGATGGCCCCCAGACCCGCCGCGCGCCGGATGATGGGTTCATACAGTTTTTCCCAGAAGGCCGCGGGCCACATGAATGTCTTGTAATAAAACCCCGCTGTCAGGAAATTTGACAGCCGGTCATTGATGGCCAGTGCGTCCAGCTTCAGGCCGGGCCATGCGTTTTGCGACGCGGCGTCCAGCCCGTCGAACAATTCCGCCACTGTGGCGCGGGTGTTGGGTTCCTGCCGCCCGCCCTTGCGCAACTGCACCAGGGCGTTGGGTTCTTCGCTGCCCGCAGACAACACCCCGCGCGGGCGGTGATATTTGAACGACCGCCCCATCAGCCGCACCCCGTTGGCCAGCAATGCCGAGGCCAGCGTGTCGCCTGCATGCCCGTAATAGGGCAGCCCGTCAAAGGTGAAACGCAGCCGTGTTGTGCGGTCGATCTGCCCGCCTGTGGGTAACCTGTTCATACGCCCCGCCCTTGTTTGCGTGCCACATCGCGCGCCAGTTCCACAGAAGTGATCTGATGGGTCACGGTGTTGCGGGTGACAACCAGCCAACTGCGGTCGCCTTGTTCGTGAAACCACAACTCGCGATGCTCGCCCGCCGGATTGTCGCGTAGGTAAGCGTAGTGGTAGAACGCATCTTCTGCGTCCCCTGCCATTCCATCGGGGCGATCGATCAGGCGCGCATCGCCCAGATAGGTGAATTCCTGCGCATCGCAGGGGCCAAGAAGCGGGTGGTTGATGATCATGCACGCCCCCTTTGGCGGGTGGCCCAGAACGGGGCCGTGGTATTTGAGTATTTTTGGCAAGATGAAGCTTGCATGGTGCCCCTCAATGCAGGTTGGGCTGCGCGCCCATCCCTTTTTCATCGATCATGCGGCCGCGCCTGAAGCGGTCAAACCGATAGGCTTTGGCCACGTCATGCGGGGTGTCCGTCGCCAGAAGATGCGCGAAACACCAGCCTGATGCGGGTGTCGCCTTGAAGCCCCCGTAGCACCAGCCGCCGTTGAAATAGAGGCCATCTATATGCGTGCGGTCAATGATGGGCGATCCGTCCATGCTCATATCCATCACGCCGCCCCACATGCGCAGCAGGCGGACACGCCCAAGGCCCGGAAACAGCGCCATGCCACCCTCGGCCACATCCTCGATCACGGGCAGGTTGCCGCGCTGCGCGTAGGAGTTATAGCCGTCAATATCGCCGCCAAAGACCAGCCCGCCCTTGTCGGACTGGCTGCAATAGAAATGCCCTGCGCCAAAGGTGATGACACCGGGCAGAACGGGTTTCAGCCCTTCGGTAACAAAGGCTTGCAGGACATGAGATTCGATCGGCAGGCGCATGCCAGCCTGCGCCATGACGCGCGAGGAATTGCCCGCCACCGCGACCCCCACCTTGCCCGCGCCGATATATCCGCGCGTGGTTTCAACGCCCACACATGTGCCGTTTTCAATGTGGAAACCAGTCACTTCGCAATTCTGGATGATATCAACCCCACGGCTGTCGGCGGCGCGCGCATAGCCCCAGGCGACAGCATCATGGCGCACAGTGCCCCCGCGCCGCTGGGCAAGCCCGCCCTTGATGGGAAAGCGCGCATCATCAAAATTCAGGAACGGATATTCGCGGCGGACCTGATCGGCACTTAGCAATTCCGCGCCCGCGCCGTGCAAGATCATGCCATTGCCGCGGCGGATGAATGCATCGCGCTGCGCGTCGGAATGAATAAGGTTCAGAATGCCGCGCTGGCTGACCATCGCGTTATAGTTCAGATCCTGCTCCAGCCCTTCCCACAGTTTCAGGGAAAATTCATAGAACGGTTCATTCCCGTCCAGCAGATAGTTTGACCGGATAATCGTGGTATTGCGCCCGACATTGCCGCCGCCGATCCAGCCCTTTTCAAGGACGGCGACATTGCACTGGCTGAACTTGCTGGCCAGATAATGGGCCGTCGCAAGACCATGGCCGCCGCCCCCGATTATGACGATGTCGTAATGTGATTTGGGGTCCGGGTTGCGCCACGCGGGCGTCCAGCCTTTATGGCCGCTCAGGGCTTCTTTCAGAATTTTGAAACCGGAATAGCGCATGCGAAACACTCCTTGCAGTTCGGTATTAGCGGATCAAAGCGGTGTTCATGTTGTGAAATCGGACAAGCCTGTGTTCAAAAGCGACTCCGCATACTGGATTTCATCAAAGCAGCTTTTGCCACCGCGTTATCCATTCCGCGCTAATTCATTGTTCTGAAATTTCTTTTCAGGGTATTTCTGCGCAATACACACCACAACCGCAAATACATGAACCCGTGCCATTTCCGGCCTGCCCCGCCAAACCCATCGTAGGACGAACACCCGCCCCGATTCCAGATCGCATTGCGCAATTGGTGCCGGCAGATGCGACTCATAGCCCGTTTGACCAACATCGCGGGACCGCTTGATGCGCGAACGCACCGGCATTTCGCTATTGTCACGCTTAAGAAGGCGCCAGAGCATGGCGCGTCAGGGATTGGGGATCGAAATGACCAGCAGATGGGATGCGGAAATGTTGTCAGGGCATTCTGTCGGGGGCACCGTTCAGGTTGTCATCGACACGCTGTTTCAGAAAATCAAGTCACAGGACTATCCCGTTGACAGCCGCCTGCCCAGCGAACGGTCCCTTGCCGCCGAACTTGTCGTGTCCCGCAACACCGTGCGCGAAGCGCTGGAAGTGTTGGAAACGAAGAAAATCATCCGCCGCCGCGCCGGAAGTGGCAGTTTTGTTATTTTCCGAACAAAAGCCACCGATGATGGCGACCGCGGCAGCGTGGCAGAACGCACAAGCCCGCTGGACCATCTGATCGTGCGCAGCATCATCGATGCCTGAAATGGCGCGCCTTGCCATCATCAAGATGTCCCCGCGCGAGACTTGAAGGAAGATCTGGACGACATCGTGGCGCGCATCGGACAGGTGCGCAATGATGCCGATGAATTTGCCCGATATGAAGAAGATTTCTACCGCACCATCGCCAGCGGCACGCGCAACCCGCTTCTGCAATCGTGCCATAATCTGACGATTCAAGCGTGCCGTCAAAGCTTTCGTTCAGTCCTGATGCGCCACCATCTGACGCCGGACCGCATTCAGGATTATCAGAAACACTACAACACGCTTTTCAAAGCCATCGCATCGCGTGATGTCGAAGCGGCGGTCGAATACACCAAGCTGCACCTGATCAAAGAACAAAAGCTGTTGATGCACGAAACCTGACGCATCTTTCACGCCGCAGGATAGGCCTGCCGCGGGGCAAGCCCCTGTAGCGACAGGCCGCCCCGGTCCTGACGTTGTGCCCAAAGTTGCCCAAGCGCCGACATGTCGCGGTGCAGCGCCGCTTCCTGCCGCGACAGCCAGTCGGGCACAGAATCAAAAGCTACAATGCAGGCCTTGCCCTCTTAAATGCGGACAACCGGCCAGCCCCCGATCACTGCGTTGACGATCCCGAACAGGGACTGGCCCCACTATTTCGCCGGACCAAACGCATGGTTGACCTTGTCAATCTGCTTCATCGCGGCCATCACAGACGGCGCAGCCAGCGTGCCAACCTTTTCAACAGCCGTAAGCCAGATGTCCAGAATCGCCGCATATTCCCAGCTGACCGCACTCCAACTGTCGGGGAAACGCCGGTTGTATTCCGTTTAGGACAAATTGGGTTGATTGAAGAAAAACGCCTTCTCGGTCAGGCGCGGGTCATCAAAATCGGGAAACTGAAAGAGTGTCCCTTCCATGAATTCTACGGATGTGCGCGCAACCAGTCTTTCATATTGGTCCATGACGCAAGACAGGATCATTCCGCCCCCCCCCTGCGCAAAAGCATATTCCGTCATTGTATGGACCATAGGCGTGTAGCTTGTGCACCAGCACAATATATCAGGGTCCGCGTCCAGCATGGGTTGGACAATGGCCGCGATGCCATTCCTTCGTGAATCATACTGAACTTCACGGCAGATATCATACCCTGCGACCTTGAACGCAGCGCAGTAGGTGGCCGGCGACGGCAGGTCGAATGCATCGTTCTGGCTGCACAGGGCCACCTTGCGCAATTCGGGGCGGTTGCGCGCAAGCCAGTCCACGCCAGTTACCGTATAGACAGGGTGCACTTCAGATGGCGCGGATAGATTGCTCGTCGTCCTTCATTCGGCAGCCATTGGCGCCCAAAGCACGAGACGCGTCGTGCGCGTGCGCAGCCACTCGAGGGCGCGAAGTCGGCCCAGCCGTGGGTTCGGCTTGTCCGCGCGCCACTCGTCGCGCAGAACGAGGGGGAAGTCGCGCGTGGGCATCATCGCCGCTGTCTTGCGGTCTAGTCACCCGGAACCAAATTTTCCATCATTGATGTGAGGCAAATTTTGGGGGGGGTATGGCATGCGTGGTCGGGCATCTATTGCGATTGCACTCAGCGACGAGGAGCGCGGTTTTCTGGAAGCGCAGTTGCGCAGGCACAAGGCGGCGCGGTCACTGTCCGACAGGTGCCGGATCGTGTTGAGGTGCGCTGACGGTCTGACCAGCAAAGAGATCGCCGCCGAACTCGGGTATTCCGAGCATACGGTCGGCAAGTGGCGGCGGCGGTTTGCCAGGCATCGCATCGAAGGCCTTTCTGACGAGTATCGCGCGGGCCGCCCGCGCACGATCTCGGACGAACAGGTTGCCGATGTGATCAAGCGAACGCTGGAAACGACACCAAAGGATGCAACTCATTGGTCGATCCGGTCGATGGCCGAAGAAATCGGTCTGTCACACACCACAATCCGCCGCATCTGGAACGCCTTTGGGCTGCAGCCGGTAATCCCCCCGAATTTAAGGGGCTGCAAAAGTAGAATTTTCTCGGCAAGATGCATGAGGAGAATTCGAATGAAGACAAGCAGATACACTGAGGCGCAGATCATCGCGATCTTGCGCCAATGAGGCGGATAAGGAAACAGTCCGGGGGACTGTTTTCCCAACGAATGAAGGCGGTGTGCCGGTGGCGCAGTTGTGCCGTGAGCATGGCATGAGCGATGCGTTGTTTTACAAATGGCGGGCCAAGTATGGGGGCATGGATGCCTCGATGGTCAGCCAGAGCGAGCATTGTCCGCCATTGATGGAGTGGATGGCTCCCGCTCCCGGCATCGCAATGTGCCACATTGGGTGCTGTCACTCATGACCCATGAAGGGAGCCATCCATGAACGAGATTACCACTGTTGGCCTCGATCTGGCCAAGAACGTGTTCCAGATTCACGCGGTCGACTCCGCCGGGGCGGTTGTCATCCGGCGGCAGGTCCGGCGGGCGCAGGTGCCGCTGTTCTTTTCGCGCCTGTCGCCGTGCCTGGTCGGCATGGAAGCCTGCGCCGGGGCACATTTCTGGGCGCGGGAACTGGCGAAGTTCGGCCATGAGGTCCGCCTGATCCCGCCGTCCTGCGTCAAGATCCCATGAGGAGGAGACCGACGGCCCTGGCTCTGGAAAAGTCGGGTTACGCGCTTCCTCTATGGAGATCATTGCCATGCCGACACTCGCGATCACCACTGCAGCCCCCATCCCGGCCTCCGACAGCGCCGCGATTTTCATCTCTCTGGAGCTGAGCCGATCAGTTTGGCTGGTGACGGCACTTGCCGCGCCTCTGGGCGCGAAGATGTCGCGAAATCAACTTCGTGCCGGCGATATCCCGGGCCTGCTGAGGCGCTGCGCAGATCTGCAGGGCGCAGTCCAGCAGCGGACCGGCGAGGTCGTCCCCGTGATCGTCATACAGGAGGCTGGGCTGGACGGGTTCTGGATTCACCGCGCATTGGTGGCGGCGGGCCTCGAGAGCCATGTGGTCGACCCAGCCTCCATCGCGGTTTCCCGTCGGCACCGCCGCGCCAAGACGGACCGGATCGACGGTGAAGCCCTTGTCCGCACGCTCATGGCCTGGAGGCGCGGTGAACCACGGGTTTGCGCCATGGTGCGCGTGCCGACCCCAGAAGAAGAGGATCGTCGCCGCGTTTGCCGGGAACTGAAGAGCCTGATCGGCGAACGCATCCGGCACGTGAACCGCGTGAAGGGGTTGCTCTTCGCACAAGGTATTGGAGACTATGAGCCTCGGAACAAGGATCGCCGGGCCCGGCTGGAAGAGCTGCGCACCGGAGAGGGTCGCCCCCTGCCACGACACCTCAAGTCCCTGGTCTTGCGCGAGTTGGAGATCATCGAGCTGCTGAACCAGCAGATCGAGACCGTGAAGATGGAGCGCGACGCGCTTCTGGCCGACACGCAGGCGGTCGTTTCGACACCGGCTCCGGTGCGCATGCTGCTTGACCTCAAGGGCATCGGCCCAGGCTTTGCCGGTGCTCTGTGGTCCGAAGGGTTGTTCCGAACGTTCGACAACAGGCGCCAGGTCGCGGCCTATGCCGGGCTCGCACCGACACCGTGGAAGAGCGGCACGATCAACCACGAGCAGGGCGTCTCCAAGGCAGGTAATCCCCGCCTGCGCGCCATCGCCGTGGAAATGGCCTGGCTCTGGTTGCGACACCAACCGGGATCGGCGCTCGCTCGATGGTTCCACGACCGGGTCCGCCGGCTTGGTGCCCGCGCCAGGAAGGTCACGATCGTCGCGCTGGCGCGGAAGCTGCTTGTTGCTCTGTGGAAATACGTGACCCACGGCGTCGTGCTCGAGGGCGCAGCCATGAAGACAGTGTGATCCATAGCCCGAACGTCGAAATTCCCAGGTTCCCTTGAGGCCTGATCAGCCTCGGCGGATCCGGGCGGACGGACCGGCGAATGGCATGGCACGACACAGCCGGAGTTAAGAATGGTCCCGTCCTCCCGAGCCCCAACCGCAGGATGCGGGATAATGGTGCAGCCGGTACACCCGGCGACCGTATGTGAGCTTGAGCGCGTAGGTCTGCGACACGCGTTCCGTCAGTGGGCCGGACCCGAGATCCGAAACGTCAGGGAAGGAGCAACTGA
Source organism: Paracoccaceae bacterium (assembly GCA_020832445.1). GTDB lineage: Bacteria > Pseudomonadota > Alphaproteobacteria > Rhodobacterales > Rhodobacteraceae > Roseinatronobacter. The sequence goes on along the minus strand of JAFIEO010000024.1, from coordinate 44 downwards.
TGGCATAAGAAACCCTGCTTGACCCGATCCTCCTCATGTGAGCC
>JAFIEO010000013.1 GCA_020832445.1 Paracoccaceae bacterium | reverse complement strand
GGGGGGGGGGGGGGCCGGGCGGATATCGGCGCCCCGCCCCGCCACCCCCCACCCGCTGGCGCTGGCGCTGATGGAAGCCGCAGATCAGGCGGGATTGCCGGTGATCGCGGATGCAAACGGCCCGTCGAACGAAGGGGCCGCGCTGTCAAATTTCAACATTCATGCGGGGCGGCGTTTCGGTCCGGTTGACGGGTATCTGACCCCCATCCTTGATGCGCCTAACCTGACTGTTGCCTTGAACACCCGCGCCCTGTCCATACTGTGGCAAGACGACCGGGCCGCTGCTGTTCAAATCGCGCGCGCGGGTCAGGTGCAGATGGTTCACGCGCGGCGCGGCATTGTGCTGGCCGCAGGGGCATTTGAAACGCCGCGCCTGCTGATGTTGTCGGGCGTGGGTGCCGCGCAGGATTTGCGTGCGCTGGGTGTCGCGCAAGTGATCGATGCGCCCGAACTGGGTCGCAACCTGCAAGACCATCCGTTGCTGCGCGCGGTCAATTTCAGGTCGCGCCACACCCTGCCGCCCCCGCGCGACAATGGCGGCGGTGCAATTGTGAACTGGCGGTCGGATGCGGGGCTTGCGCGCCCCGACCTGCATGCGTTTCCCGTGGCCGGGCGCAGCGGCGGTCCTGATGTGGTGCAGCGCTACGGGTTGCCCGAAACCGGCCTGTTTGCGATTGCGCCGGGGCTTATGGGGTCCAGAAGTCGCGGGCATATGCGGCTGACATCCCCCGATCCCGACGCCCCCTTGCATCTGGCCCCCGGTTTTCTGACGCACGCGGATGACATGACCGCCCTACTGCGCGGCATTGATTTTGTGCTGGATCTGGCATCGCGCCCTGCGTTGCGGGCGCTGACGGATGGCCCGCTTGCGCCCCTTGCCCGATCTGACCGCACGGCGCGTGTGGAATTTGCGCGCCTTTCATGTTCGACCTTCTTTCACCCCTGCGGCACCGCGCGCATGGGCAGCGATGCGGGCGCGGTCACTGCCCCTGACCTGCGGCTGCGCGGGGCGCGTGGGCTGTGGGTGGCTGATGCGTCGGTCATTCCGGAAATTCCGTCCTGCAACACCCATGCGGTCGTCACCATGATCGGCGAACGCGCCGCAACATTCATCAAGGATGCGCTATGACACAACCTGACCTGATCCTGTCTGCGGCTGCTATTGTGACCATGGACACCGAAAACCGTGTTATTGCGGATGGCGCAGTTGCCATTTCCGGCAATACATTATGCGCCATTGGCACCAAGGCGGAATTATGCGCCGCCCATCCCGCCACGCCCCTGCGCGACATGGGCGATTGCGTGATCATGCCGGGGCTGATCAATGCGCATGCCCATTCCGGTTTCCTGCGCGGTACGGCTGAACATTTGCCCGTCTGGGACTGGCTGGCGCAGCATATCAACCCCATGCATCGCATGCTGCGCCCCCATGAGGCCGAAGCCGCAAGCTGGCTGTGCTATGCAGAATCGTTGTTGTCAGGGACAACCACGGTTCTGGATATGTGGCGCTTCATGGACGGGTCTGCGCGGGCGGCGCAGGCGCTTGGCAACCGGCTGGTGGCGGTTCCCTATGTGGGCGAACACCCCGATTACGACTATTTCGACCGGCTGGACCAGAACGAGGCACTGATCGAAAACTGGCACGGGGGCGCGAATGGGCGCGTGCAGGTCTGGGTCGGGCTGGAGCATTTGTTTTATGCCGACGAGGCCGGACAGGCCCGCGCCATAGACATGGCCAAACACCACAACACCGGCTTTCATACCCATTGCAGCGAAGCGGAAATTGAACTGGCCGAATTCCGGCACCGTTATGGCAAGGCGCCGATGCATGTGCTGTCGGATCTGGGCTTTTTTGAATGCCCGCGCAGCCTGATTGCGCATGCGGTCTGGCTGGATGATGCCGAAATAGACCTGATTTCGCGCCACGCGGTCGCGGTGGCGCACAACCCTGTGTCGAACATGAAACTGGCGTCAGGCATTGCCCCCATTGCTGAAATGCTGGCCGCCGGTGTGCCCGTGGGCCTTGGTACGGATGGCGAGAAGGAAAACAACAATTTCGACATGTTCGAGGAAATGAAAACGGCCTCGCTTCTGGGAAAGTTGCGCCACAGGGATGCCGCCGCGATGGACAGTTGGGAATGCCTGCGCATGGCGACAATCGGGGGGGCGCGCGCCTTGGGGCTGGATCATATGATCGGGTCACTGGAAACCGGCAAGCGCGCCGATCTGATTGCCCTGCGCAAGGACACGCCACGCATGACCCCGTTTTTCCCCGATGGGCCATGGTTCAACCTGCAACATAATATCGTCCATGCCGTGCGCGGGTCCGATGTGGTGCTGACCATGGTGGATGGCGCAATTGTGGTCGACGATGGCCAGCTGCAAACCGGCGACATGACCGCAATACTGGCACGCATTCATGAAGTTGCACCAGACCTGTTTGCCCGCCGCGCGGCATGGCTGGCGCAAAACCCGTCAGTGCAATGGACCGACACGCAGGGGGCATAACATGCAGGTTCTGGCAAAACATATGGCGCAGTATCGCACCAAAAGGGGGCATTCATGGCACTGACGACTGACCCTGTTGCGCTGGATCAATGGTATGCCGTGGGCAGCCTGCCGGTGGTGGCGCAGATCACGCGGTTGCTGGGGCAGGAAATCGAGCTTTCGGCTGGCGCAAACGGGCCAGTGGTGCGGCGTTGTGATACGGGCGCGGTGCTGGCAACACGGCAGAAATGGGGGTTGGTCTTTGCGACATTCGGCGCCCCCGCCGCGGAATTGTTCGACATCGCCGAAGCGCATGAAAGCGACCGCCGCTTTGTGCCCTGCGGCTGGGTCACCATGCGCGCGTCAGGCTTGCGCGTGGTCGAGAATTTTCTGGACATGGCGCATTTTCCCTTTGTCCATACCGATATTCTGGGATCAGAACCGCATACCGAAGTGCCCCGCTATGACAGCGAAATCCGCCGCGATGTAGATGAGGTGTGGGCCACCAACTGCACCTTCTTTCAGACGCGCATTGCGGCCACGGAATCCGCAGGGGATTTCGTGCGCCTGACCTACCGTGTGCCCACGCCCTTTACAGTTATGCTATACCGCGTCTGTCCGTCTGCGCCGGACCGGCTGGATGCGATTGCGCTGTTCATACAGCCTATGGAAGAAACGCTGTGCCGCGCCATTCCGTTGATGTGGCTGGTGGATGACCGCACCGCGCAGGCCGAATTGTTGCGGTTCGAACAGGTTATATTCCTTCAGGACCGCATCATCGTGGAAAACCAGCGCCCGTTGCGCCTGCCGTTGGAACCGCGACGCGAAACGCCCACACGCGCAGACAGTTCGTCCATCGCGTATCGGCGCTGGCTGAAGGAAAAAGGCTTGCGCTTTGGCACAACGGGGGCGGCTTAGATCATGCAGGTTCTTCATCCCGCCACCCTGAGTGACGCCCTGGCCGCGCTGCGCGAACCGGGCGCGCGTGTTGTGGCGGGGGGCAGCGCGTTTCAGATCGACTGGTCGCAGGGCAAGGCCCGGCCGGAAGTGTTGGTGACCCTTGGGGCGCTTGGGCTTGACACGGTCCGGATGACCGAAGGGGGTTGCCTGCGCATCGGGGCCACAGCGACATTTGACACGCTGGACCACAGCCCCCTTGTTGCGGCGCAACTGCCACTTCTGGCGCGCGCTGTGCGCGATGTGGCCGCGCCATCGGTGCGCAGGCTTGCCACGATTGGCGGGCAGGTGGGCTGGGGCGTCGGGTGTTTGCTGCCAGCCTTGCTGGCGCTTGGTGCACGGGTCGGCCATGCCACCGAAGCAGGACAGACTGAAACACCGCTGGTGCATTGGCTGGCCGCGCCTGCGGGGCTGGTGCTGTGGCTGGATGTCCCCGTTCAGGCCACCGGAACCCGCTGGTGCTGGCGCAAGGTAGGATTGCGCGCGGCATTCACCCCCTCCATCATTTCAGTGGCAGGGGTTGTGCCCCCGACAGGTGGTGCCAGCCTGGCGGCAGGGGGCGGGGCCGTTCGTGCGCAGGTGCTGGCGGCTTCGGCCGCGGCGCTGGACAATGGCGCGGATATGGCCACATTGCAAAGCCTGCTGATGGACGAAATCGAGGCCCCGGATTGCGCGTTTAGATCTGGCGCCTATCGCAAACGTGTGGGTGCGGCCGCGCTGGCTGCGGGGCTGGGGCCTGAACAGCGCAACTCACCTATTGCCGCGCAGGGACACTTGCCAAAGGGCGCGCCCCCCGCAGGGCTGCGCACGCTTGCGCGCGATCCTTCATCGCCTGACTGGCATATGCGCCCTGACATGCCCGCCAAGGTGGCAGGGGATGCAGGCTATCTGACCGATTTGCGCAGCCCCGATATGCTGGTGGGGCGCATTTTGCGCGCAGGTCGCCCCCATGCCCGCATCCGGTCCATCGATACATGCGCCGCGCGGGCGATGGCGGGGGTTTATGCCGTTGTCACCCACGCCGATATTGAGGGGCTGAACGCGTTCGGGATCGTGCGGCAGGACCAGCCCGCACTTTGTGCAGATATTGTGCGCTATCAAGGCGATGCCGTGGCCGCAGTCGCCGCGGTTGATGCGGACACCGCCGAGGCCGCATTGGCCGCCATAGTTGTGGATTATGCCGATCTGCCAACAGTGAGCGACCCTGCGAAAGCGCTGGACCCCGCCAGCCCCACGCTGCATGAGGGCGGCAATCTGGTTGCCGAATTCCGTCTGGACAAGGGCGATCCGGCAGCCGCATTCGCCACAGCCGCGCATGTGGTGAAAGAGACTTATGTCACCCCTCGCCAGATGCATGCCTTCATGGAAACCGAAGGGGGGTGGTGCGCGCCCACCCCTGACGGGGGCGTGGTTGTGGCCGTGGGCGGGCAGCACGGGGCGCGCGACCGCGAACAACTGGCCCGCATACTGGCCTTGCCAGAAGACAAGATACGCGTCATCACCAGCCCCACAGGGGGCGGGTTCGGGGGCAAGGACGAACTGACAGTGCAGCCCGCGCTGGCCCTTCTGGCGATCAAGGCGGGCCGGGCCGTGCGGTTGCACCTGTCGCGGTCCGAATCGACACTGGCGGGCGTCAAGCGTAACCCCATGCGTATTACCATGCGCACGGCCTGCGATGCGTCGGGCCATCTTCTGGCGCAGGATGTGCGCTTGCTGGCTGATTGCGGGGCCTATGCCTCGCTTTCGCCTGCGGTGGTGGAAACGGCGATGGAACATGCGGCGGGTCCCTACCGCATTGCGCATGTCAAAAGCCACGGCCAGCTTGTCTACACCAATAACGGCACCGGCGGGGCCTTTCGCGGGTTCGGGGCGAACCAGATGACCTTTGCGGTTGAGTGCCAGATCGACAGACTGGCGGCAGCCTGCGGGCTGGACCCTGCTGAAATGCGGCGGCGTAACCTGCGTGTACCGGGCAGTCCGGGGTATCTGGGCCATGTTGTGGCAGGGTCTGAACGTTTGCACGAAATGGTGCAGGCGGCGGCGGCAAGTGCGCTGTGGCGTCCGGTCAGCGCAACCGCCCATGATATCCACGCAACCGGTATGGCGCTGAATTATCAGGGAAACGGGTTAGGGTCCTTGCCCCATGACAGTGCCGAAGGGCGGCTGTCGCTGGCCGCAGATGGCATGATCGAGGTTGCCTGCGGGCTGGATGAAATGGGGCAGGGCCTGTTGCCCGCACTGCAAGCGGCAGTTGCCACCCATCTGGGCTGCGCGCGGTCCGATGTGCGTGCCATTGTTGGCGACACAGCGCACAGCCCCGATTCAGGATCTACATCGGCATCACGCGGCGGGTATGTTGCGTGGCAGATCGGCGCGCGCACCGCGCCCGCGCTGGCCCAAAAGCTACTGGATGCGGCCGCAAATATTCTGGGCATAAACGCCGATGATCTGCGCATTGTTGCGGGGGGTATCGCACATAAGGGGCAAAACAGCGCCACCCCGCCTGAACTGGATTTCGCGCGCCTTGCCGCGTATCTGGGCAAAGGCCGCCTGCCGGCTGAAACCACGGCATTCGATTTCCCCAAAACACCCTACACCAAGGGCAATGCGCGATTTGTCCATTGCTTCGGCGCAACTTTGGCACGGGTGTCCATTGACCGCATCAGCGGCATGGTGCGCGTGACCGCGCTGGAAATGCACACGGCTGCCGGTCCGGTGATAGACCTTTCGGCCTATCTTGGCCAGATCGAAGGGGCGCTGGTGCAGGGGCTTGGCCTGACACTGAGCGAAGACACCCTGATCACCGGCGGGCATATGATCACGCGCAATCTGGACAGCTATATTCTGCCCGGCATCCGCGATGTGCCCGCGCATATTCATGTCACGGCACTGGAAGGGCTGGACGCAGATGACACGCTTGGCCCGCGCGGGGTGGGGGAGTTGGGTATCGGCGCTGTAACCGCAGCCATCGCCAATGGCGTGGGCGCGGCGCTGGGGCGCTGGCCCGCAACCACGCCCTTCCCGCCCGAGGTAATCCTGAACATGCTGGAGGGGCATTCATGACCCATGTTGCATTCACGCTTAACGGGGCAGAAACCGCGCTGGATTGCGCGCCAGACCGCCCGCTTGTGACCATCCTGCGTGAAGATCTTGCCCTGACCGGCACCAAACTTGCCTGCGGGGTGGGGCGGTGTGGCGCGTGCATGGTGCTGCTGGACGGGGTGGCGGTGAATTCGTGCCTGTTGATGGCATGGCAGGTTGCCGGTCGGCGCATAGACACCATCGAGGGGGTGCGCGCAGACCCCCGTTTCGCACCCGTGCTGGATGCGTTGGCGCAGGCCAACAGCTTTCAATGCGGGTATTGCGCGGCAGGGGTGACCATTGCGCTGGCAGGGGCGCTGGATGCATGCGCTGATACAGATGACGCTGGCCTGATGACCGCGCTTGAAGGAAATATATGCCGCTGCACGGGCTACCAGTCCATCTTGCACGGCGCGCAACAAGCGCGTGCACGGCTGCGCGCGGAAAGGTCGACATGACAGTTTCAACCCCACCCCTTGCAACAGACGCTGCGCGTGCATTTTTGGCGCCCCCCCCCAAGAAACTGTGGATCGGGGGCGATTGGGTGACCCCGCAAGGGGGGTATTTTACCACATCCGATCCCGCCACCGGCACCCCCCTTGCCGAGGTGGCGCGCGCCACCAAAGCGGATGCAGATGCCGCCGTCGGGGCGGCCCGTGCGGCCCTGTCACGCCCTGATTGGGCGGGTATGACCCCGGCGGCGCGCGGTGCATTGCTGTGGCGCATTGCCGATCTGATCGAACAAAGTGCCGATGCACTGGCCGAAGTGGAAACACTGGATCAGGGCAAAACCCTGCGCACAGGCCGCATGGGGGAAATTCCCGGTGCCATCGCACAATTTCGCTACTATGCGGGGTTTGCCACCAAAATCATGGGGCAAACCATCACCCCCTCTATCACCTATCAGCCTGCGGGCAAGCGCGTCACTGCGTTCACCCTGCGCGAGCCGGTGGGCGTGGTCGCGGCGATTGTGCCGTGGAATTCACCGTTGCTGATGGCCGCGATGAAACTTGCACCTGCTTTGGCTGCGGGCTGCACCGTGGTTCTGAAACCGGCCGAGGAAACACCGCTGACCGTACTGATGCTGGCGGATATTTTGCAGCGTGCGGGCCTGCCTGCGGGCGTGGTGAATGTGTTGACGGGGTTTGGCCATGACGTGGGCGCGGCTTTGGCCGAACATGCGGATGTGGCCAAGGTCAGTTTCACGGGGTCGACGGAAACGGGGCGTTTGTTGTTGGGGGCGGCGCGCGGGAACCTGAAGAAACTGACGCTGGAGCTGGGCGGCAAATCCCCTGCTGTGGTTATGGCCGACGCCGATTTGTCGCTGGCGGTGCCCGGCGTGGCGCGGGGTATTTTCGGAAATTGCGGACAGGTCTGCGTGGCAGGATCGCGCGTTTATGTGCATCGCAGCATTTACGACCGTTTCACCGATGCGCTGGTGGCGCAGGCGCAAAACTTGCGGTTGGGCCATGGGCTGGATCCGGCTTCGGACCTGGGGCCGCTTATTCATGCGCGCCATGCGGCCCATGTCGCGGGCTTTGTCACCGATGCCCGTGCCAGTGGTGCGCAGGTGCTGACAGGGGGCGGCGTTGCCCCGCAGGGCGATGCGTTTTTTCATCCCACAGTGGTAAGCGATGTGCGCCCTGACATGCGCCTGATGCGCGAAGAGGTGTTTGGGCCAGTGCTTGCCATCACCCCCTTCGATACGGTGGAGGACGCGTTGAGCATGGCCAATGATACCCAATATGGTCTGGCCGCCAGTGTCTGGACCGAAAACCTGTCAGCTGCCCATCGTATGGCGGCCGATATACGCGCGGGAACGGTCTGGGTGAATTGCCACAGCTATTTTTCGCCGGAATTGCCCAAAGGCGGGCATGGCATATCCGGCTGGGGCACCGAAAACGGGCCGCAAGGGCTGGAAAACTATCTGGAAACGAAGACAGTTTGCATGACAATCTGACATAGGAAAATGCGTGGCGCGGTGTGCCCGCGCCACATGATAACGGGCAGGTGTTATTTCTTGCTGAAATTCGCGCCCAGTCGCATCTGGATATAGTCATGCGCGGTCATCGGGTCATATTTGCCTTCCGGACCTTCCAGCATTGCATCAGTGTTCGCCTGACAGAAGAACGCCATGGAATAACGCGGCCCAAGGTATTCTTCGGGCTTTGGCATGCGCACGCGGTGCAGGTTTGACAGCAATTTGTCATCGGACCACCGCATCAGCATGTCGCCGATATTGCAGGTAATCACACCGGGAAGGGGGGGCACATCCGTCCATGCGATGGCGCGACCGTTGGAATCCTTGCCGGGGCACAATTGCAGCCCGCCCTGTCCGGGGCGCTGGTGCAACAATGTCAGGCAATCAAAATCCGTATGCGCGCCCGCGCGCCAGAACTTGAAATCCTCTGGCTTGGCATTTTCCATGCCCAGATAATGGATCAACCGCAAGGTGGACTGGTATTCGGCGCGCAGCGGATCATGGGCCTGGGTGAAGAAATCTGTCTGGAACCCCAGCTTGTCCGCAAAGCACGACAACACTTTCATGCCAAGCGCCCAGTTTGCCCGTTCAAATTCCAGCATAGTGGCTTTGAACCCTGCCAGTTCCTCGCCCGTGGGCCAGAGCCTGGACATGCGCGGCAGCGTAATCTGATAGCTTTCCTTGTTATCCGCCGTGCCGGTGGACGGGCGGACCTGTTCCTTGAATTCCCAGCCTGCATTGGTGCCCGGTGCCAGCGGATATTTCGCCTTCACATCTGCGGGCAGATCGAAGAACGCTTCGCTTAGATCAAAGGCTTCATCAATCAGCTTTTGCGAAATGGCGTGATTTGTCAGCTGGAAGAACCCGATACCCGTTGCCGCATCCCACAGGGCATCTGCAATTTCGGCGCGGCGGTTGAAAAAATCGCTCATGTCGATCTGGGGAATGTCGCGTTGCACTTCTATTCCGGTGCCGCCAATGCGGGTTTCCTTATCCAGTTCGGCCAGTCCATATCCGGTTGCTGTGGTGGTGTTCATGTCTTTTCTCCAGTTTCCGGCCCTGCACAAACCGGCAGGGCAGCAAGGGGGGTAGTGGAGCAATGACCTGCGCCGCGCGGGCGCTGACAGCTTCTACTCCGGTTTTGAAGCAGATCACGCGCGGGGTGCGGCATGGCGGCCCTCGCGCGGGTGCATTACGATTGGGCGGCGCAAGCCCTGTGCGGCGCATATCCTCCTTTCTGGCGGGTGATCAGGTCGCGGGTGATCTGGCGTGCGTCATGCGACAGTGCAGCAAGGTTCAGCCCTGCAACCGCGCCATCGCGCACGATTTCGCGGCCTGCAACGAAACTGTGCCGGATATGCAGGCCACCGCCGGAAATGATGGGGCCAATACTGGCATCATGCTGGCCCATATAGCGCGGTGCGGAAATGTCGATGATGGCAATATCGGCGGCCATACCGGGTGCAAGCTGGCCAATGGCCCCCATGCCCAGCACACGCGCCCCGCCCATGGTGGCCCAGTGCAGCACCGTTTCCGCCGCAAGGGCCGTGGCCCCTTTTGTCGCGCGGTGCAGGCAGAACGCGGCATAAAGCGCGGACCCCATGTCGGCGGCTTCATTCGCGCCCGCGCCGTCCACGGCCAGCGACACAACCCCGCCCGCATCATGCAGCGCATCCGCCGGGGCCACACCGGACCCCAGGCGCGCGTTGGCTTGCGGACAATGCGCCATGCCCGTGCCGGTGCCTGCCAGAAGCGCAATTTCCGCTGCGTCAATTTCGACCAGATGGGCAAACCACACATCCGGTCCCAGCATGTCCTGCCCTGCCAGCCATGGCACGGGCCGTTGGCCGTAATGCGCCAGCGTATAATCGACATAGGCGTGGTTTTCGGACAAATGCGCATGCAACCGCAACCCCGCCGCCCGCGCGGTTTGGGCCAGTTCGCGCAATTCGCCCGCGGCAAAGTTGAAGATGGGTGTGTTTGGTCCCATCACAACACGGGTCATGGCATCGGGGGCGGGGTCATGCCAGCGGCTGGCGGCGGACAGCACCCCGTCTAGGTATGTTTCCAGCGGTTCCACCGGGACGGGGGGCACTGACGGGTCGTCAAAGACGCGCCCCTTGGTGCCGCCACCCCGTGCCAGCACAAACCGCATACCAAAACGTGCCGCGACATCAAAAAGCACGTCGTTGGGGTCAAATTCATACCTGTCCGAATAGATGTAATGATGATCGCACACAGTGGTGACACCCGACAGCGCCAGTTCGGCCATGCCAATGGTGGCAGCGGTGCGAAATGCGCGTTCATCCAGATGCGGCCACCATGTGAAGGGGACATGCATCAACCAAGGGTCAAGGGGGGTGTTCATGCCTGCAGGCACCGCTTTCAGCACGGATTGGAACAAATGGTGATGGGTGTTTATCATGCCCGGGCACACCACGGCCCCGCGCGCGTCTATCACACGCTCGGCCGGGTCGGGGGTCAGCGCGCCCATGGCAGCGATGCGCCCCCCGCGCACACGCAGCGCGCCCGAAAACCGCGCCTGCGCGCCGCCATCCGCGCCCGTCAGGCCATGTTCTATATTGGTGATCAGGAAATCTGTCATAGCAGTTTTTTCGGCAGCGACCATGGAAAGAACAGCCGCTGCACCAGCGACACGGCCTGAAACAGCGACAATGACAGCAACACCAGAATACCCAGCCCCGCCCACGCTTCCGGCAGGCGGAACATGGAGGTCGAAAACTGGATGAAGAAGCCAAGCCCCTTGTCGGCGGCAACGAATTCGGCCACCACCGCGCCCACAATCGCCAGCGTGATGGAAATTTTCAGCGCTGAAAACACATAGGGAATGGCATAGGGCAGGCGAATTTGCGTAATTTCCCGCCAGACCGGCGCGCGCAGGGATTTTGACAATTCTATCAATTCGCGCGGGGTGGCCAGCAATCCGGTTGCCGTGCTGACAACCAGCGGAAAGAAGGCAATCAGGAAGGTGATGACCACGCGCGGCGCATCACCCGCGCCCAGAACCACAATGATGATGGGCGCAATTGCCACAACCGGCGTGGACTGGATGACCACAAGAATCGGATACAGCGCCTTGTTCACCAGTTCAGACCGCGTCAGCGCAATGGCAAGCGGCAAGGCCACGATGATGGAAATGACATACCCTGTCAGCGCCACCCGCAATGTCGCCCAGATATGCTGAAACCAGCGATGCGTGGACACCGCATCAAACCCCGTCGCAATCCGCGAGGGGGCGGGCAGCACATAAGACGGAACCGAAAAAACCAAGACCGATATTTCCCACACAGTCAGGATCAGAATGAAGGTTAATGCGGGCAAAAGCCCCGGCACGCGCAATAGCGCGCGGCTGATCCGGCGGCCCAACGGCTGTTTCATCTTACGCTGCCCGCTTGAGGAGGAGGCCGCGGAGGTGTCCTGCAAAGTCATGCATCACCTTGTCTTTTGTGGTTTCAATTCCGCGCGGGCGCGGTAGCGGAACGGGGCTGTCGTCGATAATGGTGCCGGGCCGTGCGCCCATCACCAGAACACGGTCGGCCAGCAAGACGGCCTCGCTTATGGAATGGGTGATGAACAGCACGGTTTTTGGCCGTGCTTCCCACAGGCGCAACAATTCAAACCCCATTTCTTCACGGGTCAGCGCATCCAGCGCCGAGAATGGTTCGTCCATCAGCAGGATGTCAGGGTCCATCAGCAACGCGCGGGCAATTCCCACGCGTTGCTGCATCCCGCCCGACAATTCGTCGGGCAGGCGCTTTTCAAAACCGGCAAGTCCCACAGTGGCCAGTATCTCGCGGGCTTTTTCGCGGTCTGCGCGGCTTACGCGGCCGGTTTTGTGCCGGGCGGGGAACACCACGTTATCTTCCACACTGGCCCAAGGCAGCAAGGTGGGTTTCTGAAACACAATGCCGATATCATCGCGCGGGCGGGTCACGGGCACGTCGAATACCGACACAGTGCCCGATGTGGGTGCAATCAAGCCTGCAATGATGCGCAGCAATGTCGATTTGCCACAGCCCGAAGGGCCAAGCACGGCAACAAATTCATGCCGCGCAACCGTGAAATCGACCCCGCGCAAGGCTTCCAGCGGGCCGGACTCGGTTTCGAAAACCTGTCCGACCCCCGAAAAGCGGATACTGGCCGGTTCTTGCCCTGCCATGCCTTAGTTTCCGGGCAGGAAGCGGCGGTCAACAACAGCTTCGGGGTCCAGGGCATCGGGGGCCAGTTCCTGTGCCTGTGACACCCATTCCCATGTCTGTGCCAGACGTTCGGGCGTCAATGCGCCTTGCCCGTCCGCTTCGGTCACTTCGTTGAAGGCCAGAACCAGCATGTCGCGCACGGACCCGACCACATTTTCCATTTCCAGTTCGGGCACCATGGCCGCCACGGATTCTGCGGCCAGTTCGGGGTTTTCATAGGTGAACCGGACCGACTCGCGATACGCATCAATAAAACGCTGCGCCACTTCGGGGCGTTCTTCGACGAACTTGTCGGCCGCAATCAGAACCAGCCCGTACAGATCCAGCCCGCCTGTGGACCATGGCATGATGTTCAGTTCATGTCCCGCAGCGGCGGCCTGATTGCTGTAGCGTGTCACATCGGTCATCCACGCGATCATGACATCGGCGGACCCTGTCATCAGCATAGGCCCAAGGGCGCCGGGGTCTGCGCGTGTCAGTTCGATATCATCCTCGCTCAGGCCAAGTTCCTGCAATACCAGCGGCAGGAACACATTGGATGATGTGAAGGGTGATGTGACAATATGTTTGCCCGCGACACCTTCCAATGTGTCGATGCCAGATGATTTCAGCGTGTAAAATGCATGGGGCGCGCGCGTATAGACCGACGCAACCGCCTTGACCGGGACCTGATCATTGGCGACCGCAGCCATCAATGCCTCTATGCCGCCAGTGCCGATATCGGAACGTCCCGTCGCCAGAAAGGTAATCGCCTCGGACGAGCCGCGCCCGCCATTGATTGTGACATCAAGCCCGTGTTCGGCGCAAATGCCCTGATGCACACACACATAGATTGGCGCTTTGTCACCACCGGGCAGCCAATCCAGCTGGAAGGTGACCTGATCGGCGGCACTTGCTGCAGATGTTCCAAGCCCTAAGGCAAGGCCAGCAACACAGAGCGCGCGTTTGACGGGTGAGTCGGTAAAGTGAAGTTTCATGGGCTGGTCCTTGTTCTGGGCAGGTGGCAGCCGGAGTTGCTGCCGCCGAATGCGACATGAATAAAGTTTGGCAATATGACACTTGGACATGAAGCGATCATGGGTTTGACCCCGGGTTGGTTACACGCCGCTGGCAATGTCCCGAACACAGCTTTGTCCTGACCGCTTCTACCTTGCGACACGTTCAAATTGGGGCAGGTTCTGGCCGCAGTGCAGAAAAATCCGACAGGCGGGCAGGTCTGCGCGGCAAAACGGCGAAAATTCAGTCAGATTTGCGGGTTTTTGCCCAGATTTCAGGCGCTGACAGCAGAAGTGCCGCGCCGCACAGCTTAACGGTGTTGCGTTTTTTGCACCGAATCCGACCTTGAAGCCATAGGCCCGAGTCACCCTGAAAGGACCATCCGCCATGACAGCCCCCCCGATTCCCGCGACCGATACCGACTTGCAGCTTTTGCGGCGCACCATCGAGCTGGCACAGCAATCGCGCGCGCGCGGTGATCACCCTTTCGGGGCGCTGCTGGCGGGGCCTGACGGGTCCATTCTGCTGGAGGCGATGAATACCTGCACCACCGAAGGGGACCGCACAGGCCATGCAGAGCGGAATCTGATGACCGAAGCGTCAAAACTTTACACTGCGGAATTCCTGTCCGGCTGCACAATGTATACCTCTGCCGAACCGTGCGCGATGTGTTCGGGATCGGTCTATTGGGCGGGCGTGGGCCGTGTCGTGCATGGCCTGAGTGAGCAGGCGCTGAAAGACCTTATTGGCCCGGACCCCGAGAACCTGACAATGGATCTGCCTTGCGTGCAGGTGTTCGCTTCAGGGCAACGCAGGGTTGAAGTTCTGGGTCCGCTTCTGTCTGAAGAATCCGCGATTGTTCATAACGGGTTCTGGAGTGGGCTTTGACCCCGAACCTGCCAGCTTGCCGCAAGAAAAGGGCCTGAAAACATGCGTATCTGGTTAAAAAATCCGCTTGCCGTGCTGGCCACTGATGCGGGCGGTGGCATAGTGATTGAGGGGGGGCGCATTGTCGAACTGGTCCCCGCAGGGGGCACACCCGAAACCCCGGTCGATCAGGTGGTGGACATGTCGGCGCATGTTGTCATTCCCGGTCTGATCAACACGCATCACCATTTCTACCAGACCCTGACACGCGCGTTTCCGCCTGCTTTGAACCGTGAATTGTTTCCATGGTTGCAGGCGCTGTATCCGGTCTGGGCGCGTATGACACCGGAAGATCTGGCGCTGGGTATGCGCGTGGCGCTGGCCGAACTTATGCTGTCAGGCTGCACCACCACAACAGACCATCATTATGTCTTTCCAAAAGGGTGCGAACACGGAATCGACATCGAAGTGAATGAGGCCCGCGCCCTTGGCATGCGCGGTGTGTTCACCCGCGGGTCAATGAATCTGTCAGCCAAAGATGGTGGTTTGCCGCCCGACAGTGTGGTGCAGGACCGCGACGACATTCTGGCCGACAGCGAAAGGCTGCTGTCGACCTACCATGATGCCGCTGATGGCGCGCAAATCCAGATCGCGCTGGCGCCGTGCTCACCGTTTTCGGTAACCCGCGATCTGATGACAGCCTCGGCTGATCTGGCGCGCAGGCATAATGCACGGCTGCACACCCATCTGGCCGAAACCCATGACGAAGAAGCGTGGTGTCTGGAAACCTTCGGCATGCGCCCGCTTGATTATCTGGACGAAACCGGCTGGCTGGGTGCGGATGTGTGGCTTGCGCATGGGGTGCATTTTTCAGACCCTGACATTGCGCGGCTGGCCCATGCGGGTACGTCGGTGACACATTGCCCCTGTTCCAACATGATCCTTCATTCCGGGCATTGCAGGGTGTGCGAACTGGAAGCGGCTGGCGTGACTGTGGGCCTTGGGGTGGACGGGTCTGCCGCGCAGGACAGTTCCAACCTGATGCAGGAAGTGCGGCAGGCATTCCTGTTGCAGCGCCATCATTACGGGGTGTCAGCAGTCACCCATCTGGACGCATTGCGTTGGGCCACCGAAGGTTCGGCCGCCTGTATTGGGCGCGGGGCCGATCTTGGGCGCATCGCCGTGGGGATGGCCGCCGATCTGGCCTGTTATACCTTGGATGAATTGCGGTTTTCCGGTCATGGCGACCCGATTGCGGCATTGGTCAATTGCGGGGCGCACCACGCCGACAGGGTTATGATTGCGGGGCGCTGGACCGTCTGGGATGGCCAGATTCCGGGATTCGATATTGCCGCGTTGCGCCGTGACCACCAGCGCGCCAGCGCGCGGGTTCAACACGCCTGAAACCAGCCCAACACCCTTGAAGGATAATGTCATGAACGAAAAAACACCATCGCTTTCCATTGTCGATATCAGCGGCCTTGCCAGTGATGACCCCGCCCTCCGCGCAGAGGTTGGCCACGCCATACGCGCGGCGTGTCAGGACAAGGGCTTCATGTATCTGACCGGCCACGGCATTGACGCGGGCCTGCGCGCCAGTGTGCTGGAACAGGCGGCTTTGTTTTTTGACCAGCCGGTGGCGCGTAAAATGGCCATCAGCATGGCGGGCAGCATTTGCAACCGTGGCTATGAACCCATGCGCGGCCAGACACTGGAAGCAGGCGCCCCGCCGGACCTGAAAGAAAGCTTCTATTCGGGCGAAGATCTGCCCCTTGATGACCCGAGGGTGGTCGCGGGCAAGTTCAACCATGGTCCCAACCAATGGCCCGAAGGAATGGACCAGTTTCGTGCCACCATGGAACGCTATTTTGACGAGATGCAGGTTCTGGGCGCGCGGTTGATGCAGGGTCTTGCGCTGTCGCTGAACCTGCCTCAGGATCATTTTGCGCCGTTCTGCCAATCACCTATGGCCAATCTGCGCCTGATTCACTACCCGCCACAGCCCGCCAACCCCTTGCCCGGTGAAAAGGGGTGTGGGGCGCATACGGATTGGGGTGCCCTGACCTTGTTGATGCAAGATGATGTTGGCGGTTTGCAGGTCTGGGACGAAACTGCGGGCTGGGTGGACGCGCCGCCCGTGGCCGACAGCTATATCGTTAATCTGGGCGACATGATCGCGCGCTGGACCAATGACCGCTACCGCTCGACGCTGCACCGTGTGGTGAACCTGTCGGGGCGGGAACGCTATTCGGTGCCGTTCTTCTTTTCTGGCAATCCGGACGAACCGGTGACCTGCCTGCCGGGCTGCGCCAGCGAATCCGACCCGCCCCGCTATGCCCCCACCACAGTCGAAGGGCATTTGCGCGAAATGTATGCGCGCACCTATGCGTGATTTATCCGACAGGCCGGTCATGCTGCTGCATGGTGCATGGCAGGGGGCGTGGGTCTGGGACAGCCAGATCCCCGCATTGGTGGCCGCCGGTTTTGGCCCTGTTGCGCTTGATCTGCCCGGAAACGGGGCGGATGGTCGCGCGCCGGACACAGTGGATTTCGCCGATCATGTGGCACATGCGCGCGCGGCACTTCTGGCCGCGTCCGAACCTGTTCACATCGTGGCCCATAGCGGCGCAGGCGTGCTGGCCACGCAACTGGCTGAAAACCACCCCGACAAGGTGGGGCAGGTTATCTATGTTGCGGGCATGATGTTGCCATCGGGGGTAACATTTCCCGAAATGGTCGCACCCTTCGCGGCCACGGATGCGGCGGCCATTGGAATCGGGGCGTTTTTGCACATGGGGCCGGAAGGGTCATCTGTGCCGCAAGATGCAGCGGTTAAAATATTCTACCATGACTGCCCCCCTGACGCTGCGCGCAGTGCCGCTATGCGCCTGACAATCCAGGGCGAAGCCGTGCGCGCCCCGCGCGTGTTCCACACCGCCGCGAATGCAGGGCGTGTGCCGCGCGCCTATATCCGGTGCGGCGCTGACCGGTCTGTTGTGCCTGCGGTTCAGGATGCCATGTGCGACGCATGGCCCGGCGCGCGTCTGCGGCGGTTGGAATGCGGTCATGCCCCTATGCTGGCCGCGCCCGATGCGCTGGCAAAAACGCTGCTCGGGCTGTTAGCCCAAAACTAGAAAATGCCCGCTTTTCGGGCATTTGCACACCATCGCGCCCAAGTCGAATGCAAACAATGCGGGCAGGGCGGGCAGGGGTGTCTTTGGCTGGACAGGTCCATAAATCCCATGATCGGGTGTTGTTATGAACGCACGCATACCCCCTTCGTCTGATGATGCAAAAGGCAACACCCGGCCTGCACGTTTGCGCGTGTCCGGCGTGTCCAAACAGTATCCCGGCTGTCTGGCCAATGATGATGTGTCACTGGATGTGCGCGCGGGTGAAATACTTGCGCTTCTGGGCGAGAATGGCGCGGGAAAATCCACGCTGATCAAGGTAATTTACGGGCTTGTCGCGCCAGATTCTGGCATGATTGAGATTGACGGCAAGGCACGGGCCATCACCTCGCCTGCGGCGGCGCGCGCTGCGGGTATCGGGGTTGTGTTCCAGCATTTCAGCCTGTTCGAGTCGCTGACCGTGGCCGAAAACATTGCCCTCGGGCTGGATGATGCCGCACGCCGCCGCGACCTGCCGCGCCGCATTCGCGATATTGGCGAACGCTATGGGCTGGTCATCGACCCCGACCGCGTTGTGGCCGATCTGTCGGTGGGCGAGCAGCAGCGCGTCGAGATCGTGCGCGTGTTGCTGCAAGATCCGTCGATCCTGATCTTTGATGAACCGACATCGGTGCTGACGCCGCAGGCCATTCTCGGGTTGTTCGAAACCCTGAACCAATTGCGCCGCGAAGGGCGCGCGGTCATTTTCATTTCGCATAAACTCGAAGAAATCCGCACGCTGTGCGACCGCGCCACAGTATTGCGCGGCGGGCGCGTCGTGGGCACCGTGCCTGTTGCGGGGGCCAGCGTCAACGATCTGGCGCGTATGATGATCGGGCAGGAAATGCCCGCCCTTGGTGCAGGGTCCGCAGGACAGGGCGGGCCGGTGCAACTGGCCGCGCATAACTTAAGTCTGGAACCGGCAAACCCGCATGGAACCGCGCTGGACAGGTTAGAAATGCGCGCGCGCGGCGGGGAAATTCTGGGCATTGCCGGTATCGCTGGCAACGGGCAGGAAGAACTTCTGGCGGCATTGTCGGGCGAACGGCTGACACGCACTGCGGGCGCTGTGACGCTGGCCGGTCAGGCGGTGGGGCGCTTGGGGCCGGGCGCGCGGCGCAAACTGGGTCTGGGGTTTGTGCCCGGCGAACGTTTGGGGCGCGGCGCTGTTCCGCCCATGTCATTGGCAGAGAACGGTTTTCTTACGGCACATTGGCGCGTTCCCCTGACATGGCGCTGGGTTATCTCGACACGCAAACGCAACGCCTTTGCCGACCGTGTGATTGATGAATTCCGCGTGGCCACCCGTTCGCAGTCTACAGCGGCGCAGGCGCTTTCGGGCGGGAATTTGCAACGCTTTATTGTGGGGCGTGAAATCCTGTCGGACCCGCGCGCGCTGGTCGTGGCCTATCCGACATGGGGGGTGGATGTGGCCGCCGTGGCCGCCATTCATGCAGCACTTGTTGCCCTGCGCGACAAGGGCGCGGCGGTTGTTGTCATGTCCGAGGATCTGGATGAATTGCTGTCGCTGTCAGACTGTGTTGCGGTTCTGTATCGCGGCCAGTTGTCCGCGCCCATTCCTCGCGACCAATGCACACGCGAAAATCTGGGCCTGCTGATGAGTGGCGCTGCACCCCTGGACACAGCACGCACCCCCGCACAAGGAGATGTGGATGCGGCTTAGGCTTGTTCCGCGCCTGAAGCCGTCGCCGGTGGCGCTGTATGGCGCGCCTGTGCTGGCCATCGCATTGACAGTGACATTCGGGTTTTTCCTGTTTCTGGGGATAGGGCGTGACCCTTGGGCGGCGCTTTATGCCTATTTCATAGCGCCTGTGAATTCTGCGTTCGGGTTAAGTGAATGGTTGCTGGCGGCGCTGCCGCTTGCCCTGATCGGGTTGGGGCTGGCCGTAGGATTCCGTGCCAATATCTGGAATATCGGGGCCGAGGGGCAGCTGGTTCTGGGTGCGATCGGGGGCGGTGCGGTGGCGCTTGCCCTGTGGCGCGAAGATGTGCCGGGAACATTTGTTCTGGTCTGTGTGGCGGGCGCATTGGCGGGTATGGCATGGGCGGCCATTCCGGCCCTGCTGCGTACGAAGTTCAACGCCAATGAAATTCTGACCAGCCTGATGCTGATCTATGTGGCCGACCAGTTATTGGGATGGCTGGTGCATGGGGCCTTGCGCAACCCGCAGGGCTTCGGGTTTCCCGAAAGCCGCTTGTTCAGTCCCGAAGCCGTCATGCCCCTGCTATGGCCGGGCACGCGGTTGCATATCGGCTGGCTGGCCCTGCCAGTTGCCGCATTGGCGGTTTGGTTTTTGATGAACCATATGGTTGCAGGGTTCCGGTTGCGCGTGGGCGGCGATGCGGCAAATGCCGCGACCTATGCCGGTTTTTCACGCTCACGTATGGTCTGGCTGTCTTTTCTGCTGACAGGCGGGCTGGCCGGACTGGTGGGCGCGATGGAGGTTGCAGGCCCTGTCGGGCAATTGCTGCCGAAAATAAGCCCGGGATATGGTTTTGCCGCCATCATCGTGGCGTTTCTGGGCAGGTTGAACCCCGTTGGCGTGGTGCTGGCCGCACATTTGCTGGCGCTGATCCTTATCGGCGGGGAAAATGTACAGATGCTGGGCGTACCTGTGGCCGTGGCGCAGTTGTTTCAAGGGGTGCTGCTTGTCACCCTTCTGGCCAGTGATGTTCTGGTGCGCTACCGCGTTGTGCGGGTAGGCCGCCTTGGTGAGAGGGCGCGCGGATGATCGATTCAGCATTGATGATTGCCATCCTTGTATCAGCCATGCGCACCGCGACCCCGTTGATACTGGCAGCCCTTGGCGAGTTGGTCGTCGAAAAGGCGGGCTGCGTCAATCTTGGTGTCGAGGGGATGATGCTGGTGGGCGCAGTGACAGGGTTTGCCGTAGGGTTGACGACCGGAAATTTCGCGCTGGCCTTTATGGTGGGCGCGCTGGCGGGCGCGGGGTTCAGCCTGATTTACGGCGTGCTGGTTCTGGTGTTTCAGGTCAATCAATATGCAGCAGGGCTGGCACTGACAATTCTGGGCGGTGGGGCGTCCGCGTTCTGGGGGCAAACCTGGCAAGGCCGCAATATGCGCGGGTTGCAACCGGTGGAGTTGCCAGTTTTGTCCGAATTGCCGGTGATCGGGGTCATGTTCACGCGCCTTGATGTGGTGGTCTACATGGCACTTGCCGCGACGGTCATTGTCGGGCTGATCCTGACGCGCACCCGCGTCGGGCTGATCCTGCGCGCAGTGGGCGAAAACCATGACAGCGCGCATGCTTTGGGGTTTTCGGTCGTCAAGGTGCGCTTTGCCGCCATCGCTTTCGGGGGGGCATTTGCCGGAATGGGCGGGGCATATCTGTCCTGCGTCATGACCCCGCTGTGGATTGAAGGGATGACTGCGGGGCGCGGCTGGATCGCGGTTGCGCTGGTGGTTTTTGCGACATGGAAACCCGCGCGTCTGGTGCTGGGGGCGTGGTTGTTCGGCCTTGTGTCTGTCATGCAGATCCATGGTCAGGGGCTGGGGCTGGCGGTGCCGTCACATGTGCTGGCCATGCTGCCCTATCTGGTGACCATTCTGGTCCTTGTCCTGATCAGCCGCGATGCAACCCGCATACGCCTGAATGCCCCCGGATGTCTGGGTAAACCCTTCCGCCCGACTGCATAAGAACTGAACCACAACAGGAGAGAGTAAACATGACACCTAGAAGAACATCCATATTTCTGGCCGCCGCGCTTGGCCTTGGTCTGGCCGGGCCGGCCGCCGCGGACGATCCGCTGAAAATCGGTTTTGTCTATTCATCCCTGATCGGGGATGCGGGCTGGACATTCCAGCATGATCTGGGCCGCCTGATGCTGGAAGAAGAATTCGGCGACCGCGTTGAAACCGCCTATGTCGAAAGCATCGATGGCGGCGCGGATGCGGAACGCGTGATCCGCCAGTTTGCCAGTCAGGATTTCGGGCTGATCTTCGGCACATCCTTCAACCATATGAACCCGATGGCGCGCGTGGCTGCGCAATTCCCCGACATCGCGTTTGAACATGCCACCGGCTACACGCAGGACACCAATCTGGCGATTTACCACACCCGCGCGTATGAAAGCCGCTATCTGGTGGGCATGGTCGCGGGCCTGATGGGCGACAGTCTGGGCGTGGTTGCGTCCTATCCCATCCCGGAAGTGCTGCGCGGGATCAACGCCATGACGCTGGGCGCGCGGTCGGTCAACCCAGATTTCACGACGCGCGTTGTCTGGATTTCGTCATGGTTCGACCCCGGACTTGAACGCACTGCCGCCGATGCGTTGCTGGATCAGGGTGTCGATGTGCTGGCGCATTTCACCGACAGCCCCGCCGTGGTGCAAGCCGCAGAAGATCGCGAAAAATATGTTGTGGCCTTGGGCGATATGGCGCAATATGGCGAGAACGCGCATCTGACGGCACTGGTCTATAACTGGGGGCCATATTACGTCGAGCGCGCGCGTATGGTGCTGGACGGAACATGGGAAACCGCCAACACATGGGAAGGGATCAGCGCCGACATGATGACCATCGCACCCTATAATGACTCCGTGCCGCAGGATGTCCGCGACGCTGTCGATGCCAAGATGGAAGAAATCCGCAGCGGGGCGTTCCATCCGTTCCAGGGGCCGCTTGTTGCACAAGACGGCACCGAGAAGGTTGCAGATGGCGAATTACCCGATGACGGGATGCTGTTGTCGATGGATTTCTATGTCGAGGGGGTCGAGGGCAGCTTGCCCTGACTGACTGGATGACACGGCCATTTCGGCCTGTTTTTGTTGCGTCAAATGTTAGGCGTGTCGCATGAATTCGACGTCATGCGACACGCATTCTGTTGTGCAGCTTAGCGTTTAGCATATCACGTTCATTCGCATTCACAAGACATGCTCTAACGTATTGATTTCGCATGTTCGAGAAGCTCAAAACCGGTTCCCACTTTTGAGCAACATGGTCTAGGGGCTGTGGACAATTAACGTGATGCGATGAGGGCTGCGACAAGGTTCCAGTTGGCGGCATAGCTGCAGTCTGTCTTGTCGTATCGCGTCGCTATACCCCTGAATTCCTTGATCTTCGCAAAGTAGTTCTCGATCAG